>CAKPDM010000006.1 GCA_934148995.1 uncultured Bacilli bacterium | reverse complement strand
TGGCGGAGGAAAAGGGATTCGAACCCCTGCGCCGCTTGCACGACCTCCCGGTTTTCAAGACCGGTCCCTTCAACCAGACTTGGGTATTCCTCCAATAATAAGTGGTGCCTAAGGCCGGACTTGAACCGGCACGAAGTATGACCTTCGCAGGATTTTAAGTCCTGTGCGTCTACCAATTCCGCCACTCAGGCACATGGTGACCCGCATGAGATTCGAACTCATGACCCTTTGATTAAAAGTCAAATGCTCTACCGACTGAGCTAGCGGATCAAATATAATACAAAAATGGTTGCCTCGGTTAGATTCGAACTAACGCATGTCAGAGTCAAAGTCTGATGCCTTACCACTTGGCTACGAGGCAATAACTAAGATGGTGGAGAGAGATGGATTCGAACCATCGAACCCGAAGGAACAGATTTACAGTCTGTCGCGTTTAGCCACTTCGCTACCTCTCCGACTATAAATAATAAAATGGTGCCGAAACCAGGAATCGAACCCGGAACCTACTGATTACAAATCAGTTGCTCTACCTATTGAGCTATTTCGGCATCCTTAATGGTGGGCGATATAGGACTCGAACCTATGACCCCTTGCTTGTAAGGCAAGTGCTCTAACCAACTGAGCTAATCGCCCAAGTAATCACTTGACGAAATTAAATATACCAATTAATTAAGTAAATGTCAACACTTTTTCAAATATTTATTTACTTTTTTTAGATTTTAATGATTTTTCAAGAAAAATAGCCAAATTATTAAAGCCAGATGGAGTTTCAACAATCTTCTTACTCTTTTTTTTTGTAATTCGATAATCAAGGCCAATAGTTCCTAAAGAATAATGATTATTTGCATCAATACCAATTACTCTAACTCTAATTAGTTCTCCGACAGATGCATATTCACTAATGTCTTTAATAAACTTATCCGAAATTTCTGAAATATGAATTAAACCGCTTGTATTATTATCTAATTGAACAAAAATTCCATATTCTTTAATACCAGTGACATAACCCAGTACAACAGAATTAACCTTGTACTTTATACTCATCACTCTTTCACCACAAACAAATTATACCATACTTTCATCTTTACGAAAAGGAAAAATTTACGTATAATGTATTTGGTGATCAAAATGGATGATGAAAAAATAGAGGTACGAGTAAGAGAAATTATTGATGAGTTGAAGCCATTCCTAATCAGTGATGGTGGAACACTAGATTTCGTTAATTATAAAGACGGTATTGTTTATGTTAGTCTGGGTGGTGCATGTACTGATTGCGATTACCTAGACATCACCTTAAAAGATGGTATTGAACAAATGATTATGAACGAAATAGAGGAAGTAAAGGAAGTAAGAAACATCAATGAAAATTAATCCTCTCTAAAAAATCAATTCGAATTAAAAAATCAGTTTCTTTTAAAAGATTATAAAGATAAAACAAAAAATCTTCATAATCTTTTATTTTATTCAAAATTGAGAGAATCTCATTTTTACTAACTACCCCATTAATAATATTTTCATAGCAATCAAAATAAAAACTAGGAAAAAGCATCCTTGCCATAACCAAGTGTTTCTGATAAGAGCTGGTACAAACAAGTAGCAATTTTTTTATTTGCTCATCATGATAACCATAAAATAGAAGTTTTTTTAAATATTCACTTATATCTCGAGCTATATAATCTATGACAAGTGAAAATGGATTGTAAAAATCAATCAAATCCGAATTTACACATATTCTCTTATGACAAATAACTAAATTATCAGACGTTGTTTTTTTTATTGTCCGGTTAATCTCATTTAAATAACTAATCGCAACTTCAGCATAGCCAATAAAATAATCCATAGTATAGTAAAGAAGTGGATATTTGTTACGAATATAGCTTTTTTGATATTCAAAATAGTCTAGTTTTCTACACCATAATGTGTACCAATCGCTTCTGTTTAAAGTTCCATAATTGCCATAATCAACAAAAATATTTCCAAATATTTCCAAGTCGGTTATTTGAATTTTTCTATTAGACATAGTATACATGATTAAAGTATACCATTTACCATTTATCAAAGAATAGACTTTATTAAATATGTTAATTACAATCACAGATGGAAAATTATACTCGATAATAGTTTTATTTAATAATACTTCCTCTCTAATAATATTGGTGATTTCTGAAACAAAATAAAGTAAATAGATTTTATCATCGACATAGAACCTGTAATTTGAGCCAATTTTAATAATTTCTGACGGATAAAGGTGATAATAATAACTAATAAAATTTTTAATAATCATCACCTCATTTAATAATATGAAAAAGCATCTACTAATAGACCAGTTAGCCCTTCTATAAACTATCAACTAGTAAGTCGACTCTAATGATTACTTAATTAGCCAATTTTATTAAGATATTCGCTTATCATTATTACACTGTGTTTTACCTTTTAATAAATTGTTTATAGTGATTTTATTTTATGACATATTAATCAATTTTAAGTGTGAATTACCACAATTAATTACTTTCTTACTTTAATAGTTATTTTATTTCATCTTAGCCATTTTTCATACTTAAGTTTCAACGTTATAACACATCTGATATGTGGTGAGCTACTCATATCATACACATAATATGAATAACTTTTGAAGTATAGACAAAAAAGCAAATTATTAACTTAATCATCAAAGCAAAAAAAGCACCGATTTATACAGTGCTTTTTTTTACAAAAATGAGTAATATTTTTATTTTGAAGCACGAGTAACAGTTACTTTTGGTCCTTCAAGTGGTCCTTCAGTTTGTCCTACTGAAGGGGACGAAAGTTTTTGTAGCTCTCTCTTTAAACTTTCTAAGTTTTCCTTTTCTGACTGAATATCAGAAGAAATTCTAGAATTTTCAGTTTTTAATCTTGCTTTTTCTTCAGAAATTTGTTGTTTTTCCTTATCAACACGTTCTTGTTCTTTTCTTTCCTCTTCTAATGTTTTCTGATATTTTCTGGCTTCCTCTTCTTCTTTTGCTGCTTCTAACCTATTCTCTTCTATCTGTCTTTTTAATGCTAGAGCTCTTTTTACATCGTTGCTTAGTTTATCAATATCCTTCTGTTCTTGTCTCTTTCTCTCTATATCCTGTTTAATAGCTTCAACCTCTTTTTTACTCTGAGAAAGTTCCTCTTCTTTTTGCTCTCTATTTTTTCTCTCTTCTTCATACTTATGCTTAGCATTCTCTTTAGCTTTTCGTTTATTTTCTCTTTCTAGCATAGATTCTTCTAATTGTTGTTTTAAAATTTCAGGATCTGGAATATCATTTTCTTCTGTTTCAGTATTTGCAAGTGATACTGCTTTTTCTACAGCTTGATCCAATTCTTCTTTTTCTTCATCTAATTTTTTCTCAAATATTGAACTTGCTTTTTTATTTACCAATTCACTAGTTAACTTACTTATCATAGCATCTGATAAATAATCATTCTTTTCTGACTCAGTGTCAACTTCCTTTGCATGATTCAAACTAGAAGCATTAATAACTGGTATATCCTTGGAAAAAATATTATCAGTATCAAAGATACTTTTTTCTTCTCTTAACATTGGTGCTGGACTAGCCATTCTAAAAGTTGCCGGTGTGACTACTGGTTTCTGATTGTTCTCATCTTCTATAGAAACTGATTTGCCATTATTATTGGAATCAATCTTTTCTTCTGAATTAACTCTTCCGTTATGTAAAATTTTTTCAAAAGCTTCTTTATTCAACGCCGTACGTTTTTCACCATTATCAAAAATCCCTTCAGCTTTTTTATCTCTAGTTTTTACATCAGTTTTACCTAATTCTCTCATTGCATTCTCTGATATTGTTGTTGCTGCTTCGCCGTAGTTATTTCTGTTAATTTTACTTTCATCTACTCCATTAAGTGCGTTATAAACTGCTTTTCTGATATTATCCTGCTCAACATTGCTAATTTCAACTTCACGTTCTACAGGCTTTGCTACAGATGCAAATTTATCTTTGGTAGATGCAAAAATGTTATTCATTTCACGATGAGAGTCAACTACACCAGTCATTTCTTTTTTAATTCTACCTTTCTTTAATAAACGAACGCCATTTCTTTCTGGCACCTTTAAGCTGCGTTTACCATGAGCAAACAATCTTTCATATTTCTCTTTAAACTCTTTTATTTCTCCTGCTAATATATTAATATCATTGTCAAGCTCTCTAATAAAGTTTTCTTTTCTTTCTTTTGGCATACTAACATTTTCAAGGCCTTTGACCGCTAATTCTTTAGCTGATTGAGCCTGCTCCAACATTTTATTTAAAAAATAAAGTTGTATTTTAGCTATAGCCATAAATGTTACAGTAGTTAACTTAAGCTTTGTTGGATTAGATCGTTCAATAGTACTAGATGGATTCTCAACAATACTTACTCCTAGTTCTTCCAATTCATTTATCTTTTTCTCTTCAATCATAATTATGCCTCCACTGTTATTGTGATAACTTACGTAATACGTCCTTTACTCTATTCCATTCCTCTTCATTATCTACACCAAATAATTGTGGAGTCTCTCCACTGCGATCAACGCGAGATACATAGACAGTAACATTACCATTAGCATCCTTTTCATTTTTTGTATACACTACATATTCTCTTTTTGTATCTTTAAATTCAAACGCGATTACAACTTCTACTTCATCAATAGAACCATCTTCTTGTACGATTGACATTATCTTTTTTTCACTATTTTCCATATATATTCTTCCTCCCTCGCTATTCTACAAAATAATAGTAACATAAAAAAACAAAAATAGAAAGCTTTTTTTCTATTCTTGTCAACTAACAAATCATTTTATCTTTTTTAGAAGAAAATATCGACAACCATAGGCACAATAATTTTTTATATAATCATCTAATCCTTTAATATCATTAATTTCATTTTTATTTCTACTATTACTATCGTAATATCCCTTTAGTCTTAGTTTATCGTAAGCATAATCTCCAAAAATATAGTCGTATGGTTCGAAATAATCAGTAAGCAAATTTTCTACTGTTTCTTTATTAAAGTTTTCTTCACCAACAATAACTTCATATTCATTATCAAAAAATTCAATCATAATATTCCTCTTTCTCATCATATTTTAACTCAGATTAGAATTTTTTTCTAGACCTCCCTGATAATAATATGGCACTTTGCCTTGAATAAGTTCTGTAACAATAGGAATACTTGAGGAAACTTTTACTTCTTTAGATGTATGGGGAAGTGTAATTTGTTCGGTTACCTCGGCAGTTATCGATAGTTCTACTAAAGCATTATTTAGTCCATAGGAAGTAACCTTGACATCCAGATTGCTTTTAACACTTCCGACAAAGGAGAATCTAATCGGAATAGCCATTGTTGTGTTAATTAATAAAGAATTTCCTGTCAAACTACCAACGGGTATATCACAAACCACGCCATTTTTTAGATAAATATAGTTCTTGCCTTTTAATCCGTCAGATATAGATATATTTTTGGTCTCTCCACGTTCGAGTTCAAGAAGTTTATTGGTAATTTCTCTATTTATTTTGCTTAATATATTATTTACCTCTTTAGAATTATAATCGATTAGTTCTATCTCCTTAGTGTCGTTTTTCACTATTTTGTATAGATTTTCCTCTGAAAAATTATAATTTCTAATGACATCATTTAAAATGGTGGTTGCTACTCTTTTGACTTCTATAGTTGCATAATCCGTTATTGATTCTTCTAAATTTTTTCCAGTTTTAAAGATAATGAATAGAGCTAATACGAACGAGAAAAAAATACTTCCAAGCAAAAAAGAAAACGTCTTTGATTTGGGTTTACAGTTATTAGTTTTTTTTAACTTAAGTCGTTGTTGATTCATCATTCTAGACGTACCAAAATAACGTCTTCGCCGATTCTTTCAATATTTTTCCATGATATTTCTTCCTCGACTCCCCTGTTCATAAAGGAAATCATTTTTTTATTTGGTTCCACTACTAAAGCAAGAATAGCTCCATTTATTTGGTCTATTTTTACGTCAATTATATTTCCAACATTTCGCCCATCTATTGTATTTACGATATCTTTATTCTGCAAATCTGATAATCTCACTCTGACCACCTATTAATTTTTATGTAAAAAAAAGAAATACTATTCTATTTAAGTATTTTCTTTAGTTGCTTTACAGCGGTTTTTTCCAATCGTGAAACTTGTGCTTGACTGATAGCTAATTCTTCTGCTACTTCCATTTGAGTTTTACCAATAATGAACCGTTCTTCTAAAATGTGTTGGCATCTTTCTGAAAGCATTGTAATAGCGTCGCTAGTGGCAAGACGATTTTCCATCTCGCTACCTTTTTGTTTTTTATCTTCTATTTGATCATATAGATAAATTGTATCTCCGCCGTCGCTATAGATTGGTTCAAACATCGAAATTGGATTGCGCAAAGCTTCTAAGGCATTAACAACGTCGTAAGTTGTGCAGTCTAGTTTTTGACTGATTTCTTCACAAGATGGTTCTCTTCCGTTTGTTAAGACATACTCTTCTTTGTATTTTAATGCTTTATAGGCTAAATCTTTGATGGAACGACTTACTCTTATTGTGTTATTATCTCTTAAATAACGTCTTATTTCTCCAATAATCATTGGGACTGCATAAGTTGAGAATTTTACATTTTGAGAAAGGTCAAAGTTATCTATTGATTTGACTAGTCCAACACAACCGACTTGAAATAAATCATCTAGGTTTTCATTATAATTTTTAAACTTTTTCAAGATACTTAGAACCAATTTTAAATTACCTTCTACTAAATCATTTCTTGCAAACGGATTTGTCTTAATGTTTTTGAATAACTCGACCATTTCTTCATTAGTTAATACTTTTAAGTTTCTAGTATCTACTCCACTAATTTCTACTTTATAGTTTGACATTTTATCACCTTTCTATCTTTATAATGATAGAAAGATAATTTTTTTATACGTATTTTTGAAATTCTCTTGGTAGTTTACTTTCAAAGATATATTTTTTGTTATTAGCTGGATTTGTTAAGACTATTTTTGAAGCGTGCAATAATAGTCTTTTGGCTTTAATTGGACTTCCATATTTTACATCACCTACAATAGGATAGCCTAAATGAGACAATACTGCTCTGATTTGATTTTTTCGTCCTGTCTTAATATTTACTTTGACTTGAGAATAATTTCCTTTTTCTTTTAATAATGTTATAGAAGTTATTGCTTTTTTGGCTTTTTTGTCATTAGTGACATATACTTTATAATTGCTGTCTTCTTTCAAATAGCACGTATAGCTAGTGTATGATTTGATTCCTTTGGGAACGATTGCCATATACTCTCTATCTTCTATTAAATTGTTCCAATCATTTTGTAATAGTTCTTTAATTTTTTCATCTTTGACAAAGATTACTATCCCTGAAGTGTCTTTATCTAGTCGATGAAGAATAAAGATTTTGTCTTTACGGTTTCTTTCTTTGATAAATTCACGCATTATATGGTAAGCGGTTTGTTCTTTTTCTTTGGTGGTAGCGATTGTTAGTAAGTGAGCTGGTTTGTCAATTACCAAAAAGTACTCATCTTCGTATAAAATTTTTAATGGGCATTTTTTATGGGTCTTATAATCTTTACGTATTTCGATGATGTCATTTTTTCTAACTTTGTAGTTATAGGCAGTAATACACTTGCCATTTACGAAAATACTATTGTTTTTTAGATAAGATTTTAATTTTTTATGACTTTGTTCTTTGAATAATTCTAAAATTGTTTCTAGTAATAATCCCTCTTTTTCAACTTTTTTCTGCATAGGAGCACCTCTTTTCTTAGAAGATTATAACAAAAGATAAAATTTATCACAATATTTTTCAAAAAAAGCTTGATTTTTCACTATATGTTTGCTATTCTAAATGTGCAAGTCGGAAATATATTACAAAATTAAAAAAAAGACTTGATTTATATAACAAACTGTTGTAATATTAAATTGTTCTGTTATTCAGACGGGCTTGTAGCTCAGTTGGTTAGAGCGCTCGCTTGATAAGCGAGAGGTCACAGGTTCAAGTCCTGTCAGGCCCACCATTTTAATGCCTCAATAGCTCAGTTGGTTAGAGCACTTGACTGTTAATCAAGGGGTCCTAGGTTCAAGTCCTAGTTGAGGCGCCATTTTTTTTGGCCAGTTGGTGAAGTGGCTTAACACACTGCCCTTTCACGGCAGCATTCACGGATTCGAATTCCGTACTGGTCACCATTTAGATTTTAGAAGTAACTTATAAAAGTTACTTTTTTCTTTGTAAAAGTGTTGACATCACTTTCATTTTACGGTAATATTATAACTACGGAAGCAATTTGGAGACATACTCAAGAGGCTGAAGAGGCTCCCCTGCTAAGGGAGTAGGATGGGTAACTGTCGCGAGGGTTCAAATCCCTCTGTCTCCGCCATTTAGAATTTAAACTCCTTGTAACGGAGTTTTTTTATAACCAAAAAGCACTATACTTTTTCTATTAGAGTTAGTGCTTCTTTTTTATTACTTAACTTCTGAATTAGTTTATCTACTAACACTTCAAACAAGTTATAAAGTCTATGTGATAGATACATTAATAAAAATGTAAGAAAAACCATAAAGGTATTAAAATGTGTTATAGAAAATAAAGTCGTTAAGTTAAAGATTGCATAGATGAATAAATAAAACATTGAGCTAAAGAGAAACAATCTTATTCTATTAAATGGACGACAAATTTTATATAAAAGAATAAAGGAAGTATAGCCAGTCAAAGTTAAGCAAAGAGTTGAAATTTTAGCATAACTAAGACTAAGAGTTTGTCCAAACATACAAATTAACAAAATATTTAAAATAATGGTAAATGCTGGTGGTGCTGACTTTCTCAAAACGTTAGCTAAGAAATTTCCTTTTACTCTTTCTTTATTTGGTTCCAAAGCTAAAACAAATGATGGTATTCCTATTGTTGCAACACTAGCTAACGTTAATTGAATTGGAATGAATGGGTATGACATTTCTATGAAAAGGAATAGAAAAGCAAGTATTCCAGCATAAATTGTTTTGACTAGAAATAATGATGCTGATCTTTCTAGATTATTAATGCTTCTTCGGCCTTCTGCTACAACACTTGGCATTGAGGCAAAATTAGAATCTAATAAAACTAATTGTGACACGCTTCGCGCTGCATCACTTCCAGAAGCCATTGCAATAGAACAATCTGCTTCTTTTAAGGCTAAACAATCATTAACTCCATCACCTGTCATTGCTACATTGTGTCCATTTTCTTTTAAAGCTCTAATAAGTAAATGTTTCTCTTCTGGTTTTACTCGACCAAAGATATCATATTTTAATGCCGCTTCTTTGATTTCTTTCTCATCATGAAGTGTTGACAAATCAATAACTTTTAAGTTTTCTGTTAATCCTGCCCTTTTAGCAATAGCAGCTACTGTAAGTGGATTATCACCTGAAATAATTTTAATTGTAACTCCCTGTTCTTTAAAATATTCCAAGGTTTTCTTAGCTTCTTTTCTAACTTTATCTTGTAGTAATATAAATCCTAAGGCTTCGATTTTTTCATTTTTCTTTTCATAGTTACTAACTTTTGCTAAAACTAAAACTCGATATTTTTTTATATAATCAGTTAACATCTTCTGATAACTTTTGCCATGATCTTTTAAGACAAATTCCGGAGCACCGATTAAATAAGTACCATTTTCAAAACTTACACCCGAATATTTTTTAGCAGATGAAAATGGAATAACATTTTCTACTTTCCATTTAGGTTTCTGATAATAAGCTTCTCTTAATGCAAGAGCTGTTGCATTCTTATCTTCAGTTGCTCCCATCATACTACTTAGAATATCTCCTATTGAAGCTTTTGTTTCTCCATCAACCGGAATGACATCAACAACTTCCATTTTTCCTTCTGTTATTGTACCAGTCTTATCAAGGCAAATAACGTCTACTCTTGCTAAAGACTCAATACAATATAAATCTTGAACTAATACCTTTTCTTTCGATAAACGAATAACAGAAACAGCAAAAACTGTTGAAGTAAGTAATACTAGTCCTTCTGGTATCATTCCAATAATAGCTGCTACCGTGTTAACAACGGCATTTTGTAATGTATTTCCAGTTAAATAAAGTTGTCTTGCAAAAAGTAATATACCGAGAGGAACGATAATGACAGAGATGGTTTTAACTATTTTATTAAGTGAACGCATAATCTCTGAAGATATTGGTTTAATATACTTAGTATCACTTGATATTTTAGCAGTGTAATTATCATAACCAATATGTTCTACTCTAGCTTTAGCATTACCACTGACAATAAAACTACCTGATAAAAGCATATCACCTGCTTTTTTAGTTAAAGTATCACTTTCTCCTGTTATAAATGACTCATCTACTTCTACTATTCCAGAAATTATTACTGCATCAGTTACTACTTGGTTACCTAGTTCTAATAAAATAACATCATCTAAAACTATTTCATCTAAATTTAGTTCTTCTTCTTTTCCTTCTCTTAGTACTTTAATTTTCGAAGCAGAAACTACTGAGAGTTTATCAATAACACTTTTGGAATGTAATTCTTGAAAAGTACTAATAACTGTATTTAAAACAATTATTAATAAAAATCCTAAGTTTTTATAACTACCTACGGCGATAATAGCAACAGCTAAAATGGCATTGATTATGTTAAACAGAGTCACTGTATTTTCCAAAATTATTTCTTTAGCTGTCTTAGTTTTTACGTTAGTATTAAAGTTAACTAAGTTATCTTTTATTCTTTCATTTACTTGGTCTTTAGTAAGACCTTTGTCTTTATCTGGGTTATATCTTTTAATCATCTACATCACTTCCCTTTTCACTTAATTATAACACGATTTATAGAAGATTTTATTAAAATGTGCTATAGTATGAATGAGGTGAAAAGATGAAAAAATTTTTAGCTATTTTGTTAACAATAACAGCAACTGCTACTACTATTGTTTTAGTAGGACTATTTGTAATTCCTTATGTTGGTAATGAAGCTATCAAGCTCATTGCTAATCAAACAATTGATGACTCTATAGTGGATAGTAATGATTTATATCAAGCAGCAGAAGATTTAGGTATTGAACAAGAAAAAATTGATAAAGCTTTATCAAACGAAGAAATGAAGGAATATGTAAATGTCATCTGGCAAGAAATTCTTACAAAAAAGACTAGTAATAGCACTAGTATTGATGAAGATTTGATTAAGGAAAAAACTAAAGAATTTCTAGAAAAAACTAACAAAAATTATGATATTAGTTTAGACAATGATAAAATTGAAGAATTAACTGACAATGCTAGTAAAGCTGTTATTGAAGTTTCTAATGAACTACTTGAAGATAAAGATAATCAAGTAACTGGTTTCTTAGATGTAATAACTTTCTGTAGTAATTCTAAAGTAAGAGTTTTAACTATTGTTTTATTAATCATAGAATTAGTAAGTATCGCTCTTCTTACCCTTCAAAAGTTAAGTTTCTTTGCTTACTACACGTTTATTTCCTTCTTCACTGCTGCTCTTGTAGGATTAGCAACAGGAGTTATTAGTTTTGCTCTTAGTACTGATAAAGAATTAATGGTATTAAATAGTATTATAAATAAAGGATACATTTTAGCTGGGTGTCTAGTGGGGTTAGGCATTATCTTCATTATAATAAACTTAATTATTAAACATAATCTTAATAAAGAAGTCGTTCCATTTTAGGAAACAACTTCTTTTTTTATTTGTTCAAAAACTTTAGCTAAATCCTCATGAATAACTATATCAGCTAAATAGTCATAAGGTGTTTTATCTTTATTTATAAGGACTAAGTGTTTACCTTTGAAATAAGCAATTAAAGAAGCAGCAGGATTAACCTGTAAAGAGGTGCCACCAATTATTAGTAAATCTGCATTACTTATCTCCTCAATGGCTTTTGATAGTATTTTTTCATCAAGTGTTTCTTCATACAAAACTACATCTGGTTTAATAATTCCACCACAAGAACATTTTGGTATTCCTTTGACATCAAAGACATAGTCTGCACTATAAAACTTATGACACTTTAGACAATAATTTCTTGATACTGAACCATGCAATTCATAAACATTTTTACTACCGGCTTCCTTATCGAAGCCATCTATATTTTGAGTAATTATAGCACTTAGTAATTTTTTATCTTCCATGAGCTTTAGCGTGTTATGAATAATATTAGGTTTATAATTTAAGCTATTTAATTTTTCTTTATAAAACTCATAAAACAAATCAGTATGTTGCATAAAGAAAGTGTGAGAAAGAATTTCTTCGGGAGAATACTTCCTTTTTTCTTTATATAAGCCATTACTTCCTCGAAAGTCTTGAAGTCCACTAGCAGTTGATACTCCTGCGCCACCAAAAAATACTGTTTTCTTTGAATTTTTTATATATTCAATTAGCTTATCTATTTCCATTATTTCACCTACAACCATCTCTTATATTTTTTAATATATAAATGCTTAACTATTTCTTCCAACACAATATAGAGTAATGATAATACAGCAACAAACAAATAAAATTGTAACGGAAGATAAGTAAAGTGGAAAGAAGGAATTGGTGCTAATAATATTGGTAATAGCATAGAAGCAATTATGCATAAAAATGTTGAAAGTAACAAATATTTATTAGCAGTTGATTCAATAAATGGTATTTTGGCAGTTCTTACAAAATGAACGATTAAAGTTTGAGAAATAACTCCTTCAATAAACCAAGCTGTTTGAAACATTACTACATGATTTGCATCAAAACCTAAGAAGAAATAGAAGCCTACAAAAGCAATTATATCAATAGCAGAAGCTACTACTCCCATAATGTTCATAAAACGACGTAAATCACTAGTATCCCATTTATGTGGTACTATTAAGAATTCTTTATCGACGTCATCAAACGGTATCATTGTTTGTGATAAATCATACAATAAATCTTGAAGTAAAAACTGAATTGGGAGCATTGGCAAAAATGGTAAGAAAATACTTGCTAAGAAAACACTGAAGACGTCACCGAAAGCAGCTGACAGCGCCATTTTCATATATTTCATAATATTTCCATAAACTTTTCTGCCCTCTAGTACTCCTTCGTAAACTACTTTTAAACTTTTCTTAAGAAGAATTATATCACTGGCTTCTTTAGCAATAGAAGTGGCCGTATTAACGCTTATTCCTACATCTGCCCTAATAAGACTTGGAGCATCATTTACTCCATCTCCCATATAACCAACAACATGACCATTTTCTTTTAATAGTTTAATAATAGTATCTTTTTCTAAAGGAGTTAATCTTGCAAATACAGATACTTCCTCTACTACCTTTTTTTGCTCAGCAATATCAAGCTTGCTAAATTCTTCCCCAGTTATTACTCTTTCATTTGGAATAGCTGCTAAGGAACAAATATTTTGAGTTGCTTCTACATTGTCACCGGTAAGTATTTTAGTTGTAATACCAACTCTTTTTAAATTTCTAATGGTATTCTTAACTCCCGGTTTTATAGGATCTTCAAAAGCTACTACTCCTAAAAAGACAAGACCTTTATCATCAGTAACATTATTACTATTAGAGTATTTCTTACTAGCAAGAGCAATTACTTGCATTCCTTTTTTACTTAATTCTCTAGCTTTGGTTAAAATATCATCTCTTATTTTCTTAGTTAATTTAATTATTTCTTTATTTAAATAGATACTATTACAACTATCAATTACTTCTATCAATGCTCCTTTTGTAAGCATTTGGTATTCTTCTTCATCTTTAATTACAATACTTGCTTTTCTTCGTTCATAATCGAATGGTATTTCATCAATCTTTTCATATTTATCTATTTCAATATTTCTTTTTTTAGCATAAGAAATAATAGCTTTATCTACTATATTTTTTATTCCTGTACTATAAATACTATTTATATAAGCATATTTTAAAACGTCTTCACTATCTTTAAATTCACTATCAAGTGACAAAGTGAGAATAATTTCTCCTCTGGTTAAAGTACCTGTCTTATCGGTACATAGAACATCGATAGCACCTAAATTTTCAATTGCTTCACTTCTTTTTACTAGTGTATCTTTTTTTGCTAACGACTTTGCTCCTTTACTAAGGTTAACATTAACTATCATTGGTAACATAGATGGAGTAATACCAACTGCTACTGATACAGCAAAGAAAAATGCTTCTAAGATATTGTGATGAATTAAAGAATTTAGAATGAAAACTAAAACTGTAATAACTAGCATATATTGAATTAAAGTTTTGCTAATAGCATTCATTCCTATTTCAAAATTGGTTAGTGTTTTATTTTTTAATGTCGACTTAGAAATATTTCCAAGATAAGTATTTTTCCCGGTTTTAATAACCATTGCTTTTCCTCGACCAGTAACAACACTAGTATTCATAAGGAGAATTCTATCCATTGTAAGTAAGCTATCACCGTTTTGACTTACTTTCTTTTCGACTGGAACACTTTCTCCCGTAAATACTCCTTGATTTACAAATAAATCCTTTGATTCTAACAATATAGCATCACTTGGTATAATACTTCCAGCATTTAATTCAATTATGTCTCCGACTACTACATCTTTAGTAGGAATTTCTTTCACTACATTTTGTCTAATGACAGTGGTAACTGTATAAATCTTAGATTTTAATTTCACATCAAATTTATAAGCGGAGTAATCTTGAACCAATCTTATAATACTACTAGTTAATGCTAATAAGATGATAATTAGTGAACCAAGTCTATCTCCTAATAAAAAGTTAATGACAGCTAATATAATTAAAATATAAATAAATGGGTCTTTAAAAGAATCAATTAGGAATGTAAAAATACTCTTTTTCTTTTCTTCATTAATGACATTTTTGCCATTTTCTTCTCTTCGTTTTAAAACCTCTTTACTGCTAAGCCCTATCTCTTTACTATTAAATTTTTCTAATAAATACTGCTTATCTTTACCTACATACTCTTTATATTCTTTATATAATGTTTCTTCATTAAAATTATTAACATCTTTTCTAGAAAATTTTGGTACCATCTACATCCCTACCTTCTAGATAATTATAAAACATCTGAAGGAAAATTTAAAGATAGTAGTAATGCTGAGATTCTACTTTTTTCTCACCTTGATTATATCAGTATCAGAAAGTTTACCAATAAGTAAGGAAGAATTAACATCATGATTTTGAAAATTTTCTAGCACTTTACTTTCATCATAATTGGCATAACAATACTTACAAAGATGTCTGCAAGAATTATAAGAACCAATATCAACCATCTCAACACAATTGCATAACTTCTCCTTGCGCATTCTTCCTTTTCGATATGTTTTACCGGTCAAGGCATAAGCCATTTTTTTACTAAGACAATCTTCTTTAACAAACCCGTATTCTGTTAAATCTTCTCTCTCAAAACAAGTTTGACAACTTATATTATATTTTCTAGCTATTCTACTAAAGTTGATACCTATCTCTTTATAATCATTTTTAGTAAAAGGCATTATTTTCAGACTACTCATATTTTTGCGAACATTTTTATAATCATCTATAAAAGAAATTATTATATGATTAGTTACACCGTCTAATAAAGAACAAAGTCTTTCAAAAGCTTTAATATGATAATTAAGATTATATCTTTCGCTTAAAAAGATAGGATCATATCTAACATAAACATTTTCTTTACCAATAATTTCTGCTATTTTTTTAACTCCTTCTATTATTAAACTTTTATTAGGAACATTTACTTCAACATCATTTTTATAAGGAGTAATTGTTACATTAAAGAGAATTGGTTTATCAAATTCTTTTAGATAAGGTATTATCGGAAGAGGATTTTTGGTACAAAAATATAACAAATCAACATCTTCAAAATAAATTCTACTCACTAGACTATTATAGAAAGGATTTCTAACATCAACATATCCTTCCCTATATCGATTAATAAACCACTTCGTATAAAATGCTACTATATCTGTTCTACCACTTGCAAATAAAATCATTTTTCACCAACTACAAATTTATTTATTATTGTCTCACTCATCTGAGTTCTCCCTTCTTTTTTAGAAGTAAAATTATTATAGCATAGAAAATTTGTTCGTCAATAGTTTTTATAAAAAATTTTACAAAAAAAGCACATATCAAATGTACTATTAAATATATATAACTATACTTCCATTCCAAAAATGCAATTATTGTATAAAAATTCAAGTAAAGATTCCATTTTATTGGTATTGTAGTATTCAGTTAATAAACTATTAAATTCTTTAAAATATTCTTCTTTAATAGTAATAACACCACAACCATTTTCTATCATAATCTTGTTAGCCACTATCATACTTGTCCTTTTATTGCCATCCCAAAAAGCTTGTGTCCTCATCAAATATAGCATAAGTACTAAACTTCTCTTAGTTATATTCTCTTCTTTCATAATATTTTTAATGTCTGCAATTATTTTTGTTTCATCAGGTATATCTGGAATATAGTCTACACCATTTATACCAACTTTTCCTGTTCTAAGTACTCCCCACTCTAACGATTCACCTCTTGAAACAAATGCATTAATCTTACATATAAGTTCAAGAGTTATAGGTTCATCTATACTAGAAAGGACAAAATTCCAAGCGTCTCTTAGATTTAAAATGCAATTAATTTCATCTAACCTCAATGAAGGAACATTACTACCATTCAAAATCTTTTTGACATTAAAAAAATTTGTATTAAATCCTTCTAATTTAACACTATTATAAATAATAGAATTTAATCTCTCTTTTGCTAAAAATACGTTTTCTTTCTGACTTAAATGAAATTTATCAATCATAATACTTCTCCTTATCAATACACAAAAAAAAAGCTCTATCAAAGATAAAGCTTTAATCACATAAATGGTGGGCTGTTAGGGATTCGAACCCTAGACCCACTGATTAAGAGTCAGTTGCTCTACCAACTGAGCTAACAGCCCATAAAGTGATTTACTACGTTAGTATAGCATAATTTTTTTTAAAATGGAATACCTAAATTATAGTAAATCATCAACATTTTAGGGAAAATTAACTATTTTTCCACTTTTTTTGAAATAATTCTTGTAATTCATTACATTTATCAACATCCATTGGTGGAACATCTTTTAAAGGGTTTTTGATACCAAGCTCTTCATATTTAGAAAAGCCCATATGATGAAATGGTAAAAATTCTACTCTTTCAACATTATCAATTCTCTTTAAAAACTCTACCAAAGAATCAATATATTCTTCATTATCCATCATTCCTGGTACAACTACTTGTCTTATCCAAACCGATTTACCACTTTTGTTCATGGCTTCAATAAATTTTAAAGAATCATCCATCTCTCGCCCTGTTAAATGTTTATAACCATCACGATTAGTAAACTTAACATCAAATAAAATTAAATCAACAAGACTAAGTATCTCATCATAATCACCTTTTCCTACTCCACAAGTATCTAAAGCAAT
The DNA here is from genome assembly GCA_934148995.1 of uncultured Bacilli bacterium. Lineage (GTDB taxonomy): Bacteria > Bacillota_I > Bacilli_A > RF39 > UBA660 > Onthousia. Next base: position 69,672 of record CAKPDM010000006.1, on the reverse strand, counting down.
ATGAATGTCTTCCTTCTTTAACCTTTTACAAACATCAGTCAAAAACTCGATTTGAAGAAGTGGCTCTCCACCGGAGAAAGTCACTCCTCCTGAGTTTCTTTTGAAATATGGTTTACTTCTTAAAATCTTCTTAACAAGTTCGTCACTAGTAATATTATCTTCTCTTTTAATCCACATCTCCGGATTATGACAATATAAACAGCGAAGACGACAACCAGTTAGAAAAACAACCGTTCTAATACCTGGTCCATCAACAAGACCAAAGGTTTCAATTGAATCTATCGCACCAGTCATTACATCTTCTCGTGGAAAGTTCTTGCAATTACTTCCTCTTGTTGCTTTCTTGTAAGTTTATTAAATCTAACTGCATAACCAGAAACACGAATAGTAAGTAATGGATACTTATCAGGGTTATTCATTGCATCAATTAAAGTCTCACGATTTAAAACGTTTACATTTAAGTGATGTGCTCCTTGGATGAAATAACCATCAAGTAAAGATACTAAGTTTTCAATACGTTCTTTATCACTATGTCCTAGAGTATTTGGAACAATTGAGAAAGTATTAGAAATACCATCACGACAACAATTAGCCCAATCTAGTTTTGCTACTGAGTTAAGAGATGCTATAGCACCAGATGAATCTCTTCCATGCATTGGGTTAGCTCCTGGAGCAAAGGCAACACCTGCTTTTCTACCATCTGGAGTAGCTCCTGTATTAGAACCGTAAACTACATTTGAAGTAATTGTTAAAATAGATAAAGTTGGATGAGCATTACGATAGCAAGGATGTAAACATAACTCTTCATAGAATTTATTAATAATTTCCTTAGCAATATCATCTACCCTATCATCATCATTACCGTATTTAGGATAGTCACCTTCAATTTCAAAATCAACAGTTATACCATCTTCATCTCTGATTGGTTTTACTTTAGCATATTTAATAGCTGATAAAGAATCAACTGCTACAGAAAATCCTGCTACACCATAAGCCATTAATCTATTAACATAGGTATCATGTAAAGCCATTTGACCTGCTTCATATGCATATTTATCATGCATATAATGAATAATGTTCATAGCATCAGAATAAATTCTTGCTACTTCGTGCATCATCTTATAATAAGCTTCTTTTACTTTATCATAATCAAGGACTTCATCTGTCATCTTTTCAAATCCTGGAATAACTAAATCACGTCTTACCTCATCAACGCCGCCATTTAAGGCATATAATAAAGTTTTAGCAAGATTACAACGTGCTCCAAAGAATTGCATATCTTTACCAATACGCATTGCTGATACACAACAAGCAATACCATAGTCATCACCCATAGATGGACGCATTACATCATCATTTTCATATTGAATAGAATCAGTTGCAATACTTACTTTAGCACAATATTTTTTCCAAGGTTCTGGTAACTTATCCGCCCATAGAACTGTCATATTAGGTTCTGGTGCACTTTCTAGATTTTCTAGTGTATGTACAATTCTGAAACTTGTTTTATTAACTAATGTTTCCCCTTCATTGGTCATACCACCTAGTGAACAAGTAACCCAAGTAGGATCACCTGAGAATAATTCATCATATTCAGGTGTACGTAAGTGACGAGCAGCTCTTAATTTAATAACAAATTGATCAATTATTTCTTGAACGTCACTTTCAGTTAAAGTACCATTTGCTAAATCTCTTTCAAAATAAATATCAAAGAAAGCATCTACTCTACCTAAGCTCATTGCTGCACCATTATTTTCTTTAATAGCTGCTAAGTAACCAAAGTATGTCCATTGTACAGCTTCTTTAGCATTTTTAGCTGGTCCTGAAATATCAAATCCATAGCTCTTAGCCATTTCTTTAATTTCATTTAAAGCCCTATATTGCATTGAAATTTCTTCACGAAGTCTGATTATTTCATCATCCATAACTGTTATTTTCATATTATCCCAGTCATTTTTCTTCTGTTCCATTAAATAATCAATACCATATAAAGCGATTCTTCTATAATCACCTATTATTCTTCCACGTCCATAAGCATCTGGAAGTCCTGTTAATAATTTATTATGACGAGCACGTCTAATTTCTGCTGTATAAGCATCAAATACTCCATCATTATGGGTCTTAACAAGATTTGTATCTTTAATAAAATGTTCAAGGTCAGAATCCATTTTATAACCATAAGCTTCTAACTCTTGATAAACCATTTTTATTCCACCCTTAGGAACAATTTCACGTTTACCTAGTTCATCAGTTTGAAGTCCTACGATTACGTCGTCATCTTCTGAAATATATCCAGGTTTAAAAGCGTTAATTCCTGCGGGATGTACTGTATCTATATCGATTACGTGTTTTTTAATTTCTTCTTTACACATATCATCATAGACTTTTAAAACTCTCTTTGTTTTATCAGTTGGTCCTACTAAAAAGCTCTCATCACCTTCAAATTTCTTGTAGTTCTTTTTAATAAAATCATTTACATTAATTTCACTGGTCCAAGCTCCTTCATTAAAGCCTTTCCATTCTTCTTTCATCTTTCCTACCTCCTACTTCTATAGTATATCATGTATCAAGTTTCTTACTCAAATATCTTAAAAGAATTTTACAATATTTTACCTACTTGTAAAAAAATAGAATATATTACTCCTAATATATCCTATATTATAAACTAGTAACCTAGTCTTAGTATTTCAAAGTTAGCATTATAACTTACCCCTTTTAGTCTAGCTTCACGACTAGTTGTATATAGAAGATCAAAAGCAAATTTCTTACCTGCTGCTCTTCCAATATCTGGTCCTCTATCTAGAACAATACCAAGTACTGTTCCTTCATTACTATTAGATATTCTAACTATAGTACCAAAAGGATAATTTCTATCTCCTGCTAAAATTCGTACTTCTCCATACTGACTATCATTATAAGTAATATTACCACCACTTATTTGGTAACCAGAAGAAGTGTAATTACCAATATCAGCACCATAACCACTCATCTTAGCAGTAAAGACTTCACCTTGATAATACATTCTTGTTTCTTCTTGATTACTATTAGTATTATCACTGTCATTACTAACTGGTTTAGTTTCTTCGACTGGTTCGTTTTTTATTTCTTCTTTCGCTTGACTAACTACTTGTTTAGTTTCTTCTTTAGCTGTTTCTTTTTCTTCACTAACTTCTTCTTTAGTTTCAATAGAAACAGTTTGAACTGCTACTTCCTTAGTAATTATACTGCTATCAACAAAAGTATCTATCCTTTTAACTGATACAGATTTACTATCCGGTATAACAGTTGTAACTGTTAAAATAGATGCCATTACAAGACAGGTATCTATAAAAACAAATAACTTTTTCATTAAATCACCTATTAATATGATACTAAAGATTTTACTTTTCGGCAACCTCAGTAAAATAACTTTTAATCACTTCATAGTCAGAATAAGGTAAATATTCTTTTCCAAGAGCCATATAATTATCTCTTCCTTTACCTGTTATAAAGACAATATCATCATCCTCAGCCATTGCTAAAGCTTTATAAATAGCTTCTTTTCGGTCGATTATTCGCTCATAATTAGTTAAATCGTTAGTCGCTAATAAATCATCTATTATTTGATTAACATCTTCTTCTCTTGGATCATCCATAGTAAAGATTACATAATCAGACTTTTCAAGAACAACTTTTCCCATTGAAGGACGTTTTTCTCTTTCCCGTCCCCCAGCAGAACCAGTCACTGTTATGATTCTATTCTTCTTTATTTTATTTAGATAAGTAAGAATTTTATCTAAAGCATCAGTTGTATGCGCATAATCAAGCATAACCATATATTTATTAGTAAATGGTAACACTTCTAAGCGCCCTTCGATTTGTTTTAAGTTCTCAACTTTTGCTAAGACTTCTTCGATTTTCATCTGTTTTGCAAGACATACTAAAATAGCAGCAGCAACATTTAAGACATTAAATTCTCCAAGTAGTGGACTTAGAACTGTATATTCTTTGTTATTATAGATAAATGTTATTTTTAATTTATTAGCAACTTCTTCATAATTTTTGATATATAAAGTATCTGATTCTTTAAAACCATAAGTAAGAATAGTTCCTTTACTACTAGTTAATATTCTTGTAAAGTTTACATCTCCGCTATTTAGAATAGAAAAGCCGTCAGGTTCGACTTGTCTAAATAATTGACACTTACATTCTATATAATTATCTAGAGTTTTATGAATATTCAAGTGGTCTTCTGTAATATTAGTAAGGACTGCTATATGATATTTAATATCGTCAAGTCGATGTCTAAAGAAAGCTTCACTTGACGCTTCCATTACAAGTTCTTTACACTCATCATTGACGAATTCAGCTAAATATTTGTAAAGTCTATCAACATCTGGTGTAGTATTACGCATTGATAAGCTCTTACCCTTCCACTTACGACCATTAGTACCAAGATATGCACAATCATCACCTAATAACTGATAAATAATCTCAGCAACCGTTGTTTTTCCATTAGTACCAGTTATTCCAATCATTTCTAACTTATTATAAGGATAATCATAATACTTAGAACAAAGCTCTCTTAAATAACTATTAGTATCTTTAACTCTAATCAAAGGAACAGACTTCTCCCCTACATCTTTAGAAACTACTACTGCGCAAGCACCATTACTAATCGCTTCATCAATAAAATCGTGTCTATCAGCAGTAACTCCCATTGTGCAAACGAAAATATCCCCTTTTTCGACCTCTTTAGAGTTGATTTTTATTCCTGTCACTTCACTATTACTAGCTATGTCAGGAAATAATTCATTTAGTTTTTTCATCTTCTTCATCACCTATTATTAGTATAATCGAAAAAATTTAGGAAAGAAACAATTACTTTTTCGGAAAAGTAATTACTTTCGTTTTCACTTTTTCAGATTTAGTAGTTAATCCTCTAGCATAATCTTCTCTCACACCTTGATAGATTGTTTCTTCTTCAAGTATTGCTTCTTTAAAATCAGCTTTATTTATATTTTTCTTTTCATCAATCACCGCATAAGCAAAAGCACGTCCTAAGATATTAACAGCAAGAGCAGGATTAGAAATACTATCTTGATAATTTCTATGTTCTTTACTAGTTAAATCAGTTAACATATCAACCATTTCAAAACTATCAGTCATTTTTATACCTAAATATTCTTCATAATTATTCTTTTTCGTCATTAGAATATTTGTTAACATCTCTTTATCTGGTTCATCTACTGTTATAACATTAAATCTTCGGCGAAAAGCAGCATCTTTTAGTATTGTTTTTTCATATTCCTCTTTAGTAGTAGCACCAATCACTTGCACTCTACCGCTACTTAAATATGGTTTTAGGAAATTAGCAACATCAATATTATTTTTCTCAGAACTCCCCGCTCCCATAATCAAATGAATCTCATCTATAAAAAGAATCAAATCTTCATGTGTATCTAAAAGAGAAATTAACTTATCTAGTTTACTTTCAAGGTCACCACGATATTTAGTTTTAGAAATTACTCTAGGTAAATCAAGCTTAAAGACTTTCTTATCTTTAATAACATCAGGTACTTCATGATTCTTAATTAAATATGCTAGATTTTCTACAATCGTGGTTTTACCAACACCGGCTTCTCCTATTAAAATAGCACTTCCAGGAGATATTAAACTAGCTTCTAACTTTCTGATTTCTTTTTTTCTTGGAACAGCACTATTCGGTACTAAATATTCTCCATATTTTAAAAGTTCATCTTTCTTTTGTAATACTTCACCACTTCCAAACGGCTTATCTTCTTTTTCCATTGATGGTTTACCAAGTTTTACTAAGTCATTTTTTATTTTTGATGCAGATTTATTTTTCAAAAAAGAAGAAATTATATTATCATATGAACAATCATCAAAAATATTTGTAACTAATTTTAAAAGATCATAATCTTCTAATTCTGAAGACTTGATAAGTTTCTTAAAAAACTTATTGTTAGTAAGAAATAGTTGCTTATACTTATCCTTATCTAAATCTTTAACAGAAGACAAATCAATAGATAAGTATGTTGCAACTTTTTGAGAGGTAATATTTCTCTTTTTAAAAAACGTTGATATAGTATCATTTTCAAGTAAACTTGCTAAAAATAAAGAAAGAGTTAACTTATCTTCCACACTCATCCGCTCTGACCTTGAAAGTTTTGCGTAATAAATATCTTTATCTTTAATCACATAATAAATACTAAACATTTTATCAATAGCTGCCACTAACTCTTTATCACCTTTTGTACAAAGCAACTCATATTCTTTATCAAGCATTTATTTCTCCCCCTTATCAAAAGTAGAAAGATTATATTCTTTCTACTCTTAGTCCTACTACGATATCATTTAATTCTGTATCTTTTTCTAGTTTCTTATCTTCAATTAATTCATCTGCTAAAGTCTCATTTTTAATATATTCATCATAAGACGCTAACATTTTATCAAACATCTCATCACCATTATAGTATAAGTTGATATGATCAGTAATAATAAAATCAGCTTCTTTCCTTAGACTTTGAACTTTTCTTACTACTTCACGAGCAAGTCCTTCTAAGATTAAATCTTCTGTTAATAAGGTATCTAAAACGATACTTGTCTTTCCATTACTAGCAGCACAATAACCTGGTTTATTCTTAAGAGTTGTTAAAATCATCTCTTCGGTAACTTCTAACTCATCTCCTAAAAAGTCCATTTTGAAGTAGCCAGCTTTAATTTGATTAACAGCTTTAATATCTAATTTACTAACTGCTTCTTGAAAGTCTTTCATCTTAGGTCCAAACATTTTACCTACTACTTTAAAGTTAGGTTTAACGATATAGTCCATATATTCAGTCATATCTTCTTTATAAACAATTTCTTTAATATTAAGTTCTTCTTTAATGATACTTTCAAAATCAGCAATAACTGCTTCATCAACAAGTGGTAAAATCATAAAGTTTAATGGTTGTCTTACTTTGATAACAGCTTCTTCTCTAGCATTTCTTCCTAAACTACAAATATCTCTTACTAATTCCATTCTTTGTTCTAAGTCTTTTGATAGTAAAGATTCATCTACCTTAGGAAAGTCTTCTAAATGAACAGAAGTATTACCAGTTAAATTTTGATATATTTCTTCTGATACATATGGTGTAATTGGAGCAGTTACTTTTGTTAGAGTTAATAATGTTTCATAAGTTGTTAAGTAAACCGCTTTTTTATCTTCTGTTAATTCACTAGCCCAGAATCTTCTTCGGTTACTTCTAATATACCAGTTAGAAAAATCATCATTAATAAAATCAACAATCGTATGAACTACACTATTTAAATCATACTTTTCATAACCCTCTGTTACATCTTTTACCATATGATTTAATCTAGATAATAACCATTTATCAGTTAAATCTCGTTTTGAAACAGGAATATTATATTCTCTTGGATCAATTTTATCAGCATTAGCATACATTTCAAAGAAAGAATAAGCATTTTTGAAAGTTGATAAGTACTTAGAATAAACTTCCTTTAGACCATCATCATCAAATTTAATTGGTGACCAAACTGGTGAAACGTAAGGTAAGTAGAAACGAATTGTATCAGCACCATATTTTTTCATAGTAGTAAATGGTTCAACGATATTACCTTTACTCTTACTCATCTTCTTACCAAATTTATCTAGCAATAAATCATTTACTAAAACATTTTTATAAGGAGCTTTACCAGTTACAAAAGTAGAAATTAATAATAAGGTATAGAACCAACCTCTTGTTTGGTCAATTCCTTCACAGATAAAGTTAGCAGGGAATTGTTCTTCAAATAATTCTTTATTTTCAAAAGGATAATGATATTGGGCAAATGGCATAGAACCAGAATCAAACCAACAATCGATTACTTCTTTAACTCTTTCCATTTCTTTGCCACAATCAGGACAAGTGATATGAACATTATCAACATATGGACGATGTAAATCGATAGATTCATCTATTTTTTCAATAGATTTAGCAACTAATTCTTCACGTGAACCAATCATTTCCATATGGCCACAAGAACATCTCCAAAGTGGTAATGGTGTACCCCAATAACGATTTCTTGAGATTGCCCAATCATTCATATTAAGTAACCAGTTACCAAATCTCTTTTCACCAACAAATGATGGATACCAATTAACTGTATCGTTATTTTTAACAACTTGGTCTTTTAATTTAGTAACTTCTAAATAATATGATGGTTTAGCATAGTATAGAAGTGGTGTACCACATCTCCAACAATGTGGATAATCGTGTAACATCTTTTCTTTTTTGAAAAGTTTATCATTTTCTTTTAGATATTTGATAACATCTATATCAACATCAAAGACATTTCTACCCTTCCAAAGTCCTTCAGTATAACAACCATCTTCACCAACAGGATTTAAAACTGGTAAGTTATATTTCTTTCCAACATTATAATCGTCTTGTCCAAAAGCAGGAGCAATATGAACGATACCAGTTCCAGCATCCATTGTTACATAGTCAGCAACTGTAACAAAGAAAGCTTTTTTATCTACTTTAAGACTTGGTATTAACTGTTCATATTCCATATATTCTAAGTTTTTACCACTATACTCTTCTAAAACAGTATATTCATCACCTAAAACTTTATTAGCTAAAGCTTTAGCAACGATAAACTTAGTTCCACGACTTTCTACTAAAACATATAACTCTTTTGGATTAACACATAAAGCAACATTACTAATTAAAGTCCAAGGAGTAGTAGTCCATACTAAGAAGTAAACATCTTCATCTTTCTTCTTCATTGGAACAATAACTGTATTAGCAGTTACTTCTTTATAACCTTGTGCTACTTCGTGAGAAGCAAGTCCAGTTCCACATCTTGTACAAAATGGTAAAATCTTATGACCTTCATAGAATAAACCTTCATCAAAGAATTTCTTTAAAATCCACCATTCTGTTTCAATATAGTTATTATCATAAGTAACATAAGGATGTTCCAAGTCAATAAATTGACCCATTTCTTTAGTAAGATCAGAGAAAGCCTTCTCATTCTTCCAAACACTTTCCTTACATTTTTTATTGAAGTCTTCGATACCATACTCTTCAATATCTTTCTTAGAGTTAAAACCTAATTCCTTTTCAACTTGCAATTCAACTGGTAAACCATGTGTATCCCAACCAACTTTTCTTAAGACACGATACCCTTGCATAGTTTTATATTTACAAAATGTATCTTTTAAAAACTTAGCCATCATATGATGAAGTCCTGGCATTCCATTAGCAGTAGCAGGTCCATCATAGAAAACAAAATTCTCATGACCTTCTCTATTATCAATACATTTCTTTAAGATATCTTCTTTTTCCCATTCTTTTAAGATATCCAGTTCGATATTATGTGTATCACCTTTTTTTAATTCTTTAAATTTCATAATTGGCCTCCTTGAAACAAAAAAATCTATGTCAAAAGGACGATTCACTCGTGGTACCACCTTTCTTCATAGATTAATCTATCTTATTCTAGTTAACGTCTAGTCCCCGTCTTTATCTTATCCATAAAGCACAACTTGAAAGTGATCTAAAATAAGTTCCGTCTTCTTTTTCACCACCCAAGAAGTCTCTACTAACTTTCCTTATTTCCGTCTTTCGCACTTGTTTTTCTTAATTAATATACCATTTTCTAATTTAGATAGCAAGGACTTTTTCATCTTTTTAGTGTTTTAGTTTTAGCTATTTGTTGATATGCTGTTTCTCCATCTGAATAGTTAACTAATGAAGAAGCATCTTGTGGAAATTTCTTTTTTATTCTATAAGTTTCGTCATAGTCGCAAGGGACTGTACTAGAAGAAAGTACTCCATAACTGGTCGGATCATAGTTATCAATTGTAAGATTCATATATTCTTCAGCTTCTTCTTTTGAAATACTCCAAACATCACTTATATAAGAAGTATAAATTTCGCTAAGAATATTAACTTGTTTGACAAAATGTTTATCATACTCCTGACCATCTTTTAGAGTTCCTTCGCAGCCAACATTAAAAATAAAATTTCCTAAAAGGGACAATTGCAAAGGAGTTAATTTATCTTCTCTTTCCATATTACTTTCAATCACATTTTTTAAAGCCATACGAATTATCTCTACTTTATAACCATAGCCAAATATTTCAGAGACTTTTTCTTGTATTTCTGAGGAAAGCAACCCTTGCGCTTTTAAAAACTTACCAATCATTTTTTCTATGTCTACCTCTAGTAGAATATGTAACAAAGCCTTTTTATCTTTTGCTGTTTTTATACTAAAGTGATCAAGAAAAGCCTCCATATCATTAGTAAATACGCTAGCATAATAATCATTTAGATTAGCATCATCATCCATCAAAGTAAGTAGCTGTAGTTCTTGTTCAAGACATCTTTCTTCAAAATAGATGCTTTCATCACCAGCTCTTCTATCATAATAAGTAGAATTTCTTTCATTAAAAACAGCACTTTCGGCAGAACTTTCGACAATACAGCGAAAAGGAAACAAATAAGAAGATTGACCTTTTTTGATTTGATGATCACAAGCATATTGTCTACTATGATTTAATTCATGCACAAGCGTTTCTAAAGTTTGTGCATTAAGTGACTTTCCTGCTTCTTTACAATTTTTAAGATTATCAATATAAAGAGTTATCTTATTATCTTCATCAACATAGTCACCCAAAAGAGTCTTTCTATCAATCGGTCCAGTTTGAAGCAGAATAACTAAGTCATTAATTCTACATAAATCTTTATTATTATCACCTGACAACATACCATTCTCTAACAACCATATCTCATCCATTAATGTATCTACAATATCGAAAATCAATTCTTGATATTCCGAAGGAGCAGCAATATCAACAGCATTGATATAGTTTGAAGATTTATTTTTTTCAATATATTTATTAGTATTATCTATGATATTATCAATTAGTTCCTGTATATTACCATCATATTGATAATCACATTCTTGATTTTCAGGTAATGTCTTAAATGACATATCTAATAAATCAGTTGTTAAACCCAAAAACAAATTATATCTAACTTTATAATTAGTAAAAAAATCATAATACTTTTTTTCTAGTTCATCAGCACTTAATTTATCCCTTGAAAGTTCAATAGATTTTTCAAACATTTTAGAACTAATTCTATAATCATCCTTACAGTTAAAAGCTAAGATAGAAGATGAAAGCAAAAATGACAACAATTTAGTTCTCTTCTTCACGAAAACCACCCCTCACAGCAGTCTATATACTAGCATTTATCTAAACTGCTGTCAATTACAAAAAATTACTTATTTTTAATCTAATGAAACAACATATGGATTTAAAGCTGTTCCATCTCCCTTAGCTATTTTGATATCTGAACGAAGATTTACGACTGGTCTTACACCAAATAAGTAAGTCACAAAATCCCAAGGATACAAACTGCCAGAAGAATGTATACTCCAAAAAAGTGCATAAGAATAGTTAGAGCCAAAAATAGATGGAGAAAACAGCCATGTATATTGTCCATTATATAGATAGTAGTTACTGTTTGACATATTTGAAACACCTCCGGCTATTGATGCTTCATCTGCTGTAATTAATGATACTGGATAATCTAGTTTTGCCCTGACATTTGTAAGTGTAAACTTATCATTATCCTGCGAACATTTTAAACTTGGACTTTTTTTATTTGATAATCTGTTGAAAGCTCCATAATTTGTGGTTGGAGTTGTTAAATAACCTGAGCCATCTGTTATACTTCTATCATTACAAAATGTTTCATCTGCTAAATATGATGTATACGCCGTCATATTATCTTTGTACCAATTATCTAATGTTATCTTTATTGTTGAGTTTGATTTATTTGCCAAAGTATCAGCATAGCTATCGCTACTATACGATATTGGTTGGACTATCATCGTAGTTTCATTTAGGTAATCAGTTACTTTATAAATAATGTTGCATGATAGATTTAAACAACTATATAAATTGTTTTTTACTATTTCATCATGATTATCTTTCCACGTTAATTGTTGTATATTTCCTGTTAATGTAAACTTTCTTGTTGATTCATCAAAACTATAGCCTGTTCCGAAGTTATATTTCTTAGTGTTAGTAAACCAAGAATATAAAGTTGATTCATTATTTACATGCAATGAAAACTGTTCATTATATTTATATCCGACATAGGTTGGATCCCAATATTTACTATTATATTGTGAATTTCCGATCGTTACTGCTGTCCCTGTATCTGATGTTGTTTTTCCTGAGTAAATCAAGCGGACACTTCCATCACCATTACGACGAATGATTCTCCATATGAATCCTGCAAATGATACATAGTTATTTTTTACAGCTCCTCGATAGTAATAACTAGCACCATCATCATCTTCTATCATAAATAAACCTTCATCTGTTGTAGCAGTTTTAGAAAAGTCTGGGGTGCCCTTTGCAACTATGTTTTGCTTAGCAGTTTCTATATAATTCTCGTGATTATTCATCACTAACATACAATCTGATAAAGTGGTAAAGCCATTATCTTTACAATAAGTATCTTCTACCTGTGCTACTGTATCACTTGTTTGGCCATAGACATTTACTTTTACTTTATATACTAATCCACCATTATCGCTTTGTGGATTATAACTTTCATCGACCCATAATCTCAATCTATATTTAATTTCGGTATCTCCTTGTTGACTTAAGTTTCCTACAAATAAACTCATCATATCTGATGGTCGTCCAGTATAACCATTTCCACTTGGATCTTCTGAGTAAGTCTTTGGTGGCATTGCTTCTTCTTCACTTCCATCAGAATTAACTTTTGTTAAATAAAACTTGATATTCTTTCCATCAAAAGTATTTCCATTTCCCTCTTTTACTGCTATTTCGTAATTAATATCTGTATTTCCTATTATTGATGATTTTACTGTAAAATCAAAATACTCACCATCGTTTAATCTTATCTTTCCAGTTCCATCTGTAGTTGGAAGTGCATTATTCATCGAGATAACATTGGTACTTTCTACATATTCCATAGTTATTGCACCAGTAGTAATCGTATTCAACTTTTGACCTGTTCCTGCAAATGAAAAAGCTGCATAGCTAATACCTATAATTGCTACTAATAAAATCAAAGTAGTCCCGATAGTTAATATATTTTTAATTTTCTTCTTATTCATCAAAAGTCATTACTCCTTTCATTTTAGTATTACACAAAAAAGACAGATCTATACACCAACTAGTATTCAATCCATCTTTTGTACACTATAAAAGAAAGTAAGTTTTTTATTTAAATTAGTAAATACCCCCCCCCAGGTTAATTTTAAGTTAACTTGAGCTGATTGATACATACTAACACCTACCTTCATCCTATATCAAAATATCAGTATTCTTGACATCTTAATATTAGCATGAAAAAATATTTTATGCAATAGACCAATTTTCGAAAATTAGAGTTCTAACATCAACATTTTTACTTTAATAAATATCACCAAATTAGAACTACTATTATCTTCACTTACCAACGGACAGTTTTTGAAATCAGAAAAAAACAGGTATAGATACCCTACACCCATTTTGTCTCTCATAATTGAAATAAACAACCTTTTTTGTTATTCTTAATATATCACAAAATAAAATAGAGTTTGTTTATGAATAAAGTATATACAAGAGGTTTTAAAGAATTTTCAGGATAAAATCGTGTTTACTTAATTTGCGAGGACATTTTTCTCAATTCTTCTATATCAAGGTATAGAAGAATTTTTTTGATTTCATTTTTAAAATCTTGGCCAAGTTTAAATTTTATTAGTTTAAGGCTCTTATTATATAATGGCTTCACTAACTTCAAAATATTTAAAGCTAATTTTCTCAATATATTAAGATTGGACTGTGCAGTCTTATCTGCTATTCTATTAGCATCTTCTTTAAAAGTTACGTCAAGATGACAATGAAGATTACTTTCAATTTCCCATTAATCTCTAAAAGTTCTACTAAAATTCTTTATATTCTCACCTCTTTAAAAAAGAAACATCTTACATATATTTTCTAGTACACAAACCTATTGTCTTTAAGTTTTCCCATTTTGATACCTGTAACCATTCAATATCATCAGTCATAACATAAGTTCTTTTTTCTTGAGTACCATGTACACGTTCTATTTCCTCATAATGACAATTTTTATAAGCCTTGTTATACTATTACAAAACCTTTAACAATACCACAATATTCTGAATAACCAGAATTTCCAGTTCTTCTTTTTGAAGCAGTTTTTAACGCTTCATCTATTTCTTTTATATTACAACCTTGTGGATCTATTTTAATATTAGCATCCTTTAATAAATCATATCCCCAAAGGTCAGTTCTAATTTCTTTCTTAGCCATTTTTCCTTCCTCCTAGTTAAATTCCGACTAGTACAACGATTTTGCTAATTACTTTAATAGCATTTATTGTATCAACAAACTCTATATCTTTTGCATAATCATAGTTACTTTTATAACTATTCCATAGTGATTTTAATCTTGAATCATCACTAATTAATTCTATATATTTACTAGCATCTTCTATATAACTTAAGGTTTCACGATTTTTAGCAGTGTTTATAATTGCTTCTCTTAAAGTATCTTTATTAATATCGTACCACTTTAAATTAACAAACATATATAAATCATAGTAATCTTTCATTCTAGTATTATCTATATTTCTACTAATTATCGATTCAAACTTTTCTGCTAGTATGGTTTCATAATTATAAGTCATAATATTAATGATTTCGTTATCAAATAAAGTATTATATTTAAACTCAACTTCTTTATAAGTAATAACATCTCCTGTAGTTATATCAATCATTAAATTAGTTTTCAAACCATCAAATTCTGCTTTTAAATTGACATTAAAACCTGCGTATAATTCTTCTTCTCTAATATGTTTAATATTTTATATCTCAAGTTTGATATTATCGCCTATTTCAATACTAATAATATCATTAATAACTTTAGTAATAGTTTCTCTATCTAGTGGTAATCCTTTTATAGTAGTATCTAAATCCATAGTACTTCTTAAATTTACACCAAAGATAGATGATAATAAGAGTCCACCTTTAATTATAAATTTATCTTTATACTTAGACTTTGATATTCTTTTTAATAAAGCTTCAAACATAAAGTTTTGGGTTAAATATTTATTGGGAATATTAGTTTTATTAGATAAATTAGATGCTTTTGCCTTTAAACTATCTCTATTTTTAATCATTGTAACACCTCAAAAGTATCTCTTACCTTATTATAAATATTCATCTTTTTAGCATATTCATATAGTTTTAATGTATTTTTCTTTTTACTATAAAAGTACTCTCTAATAGCTTTATTAAAAATTTCTGCATCTATTTTCTTTTTATTTTTAATAATGTCACAAATAGTTTTATCTAAATCGTAAACTCTAATAATATTACCAGAATCTAATTTATAGTTAATTACTCCTAAATCCAATAATTCATTCTTTGTATAAAATAAGTTAACATTATCTTCCTTTTGAAGTGAACCTTTATACCCGCTTTTAATTGTAATATCATATCTAATAGGAATTCTATTAGAAAATCCATGTAAGTAAAGTGCTGTTGTATTAGAATAAATGGCATATTTACTTTTGCTTTGCAAAACTACAAATTCATCTACTAAAGCATTCTTTTTAATATATACTCCACGGCTTACTCTTTCTATTTTATTTTCTTTAATAAGTTTAGTAAGATAAGTCCTAGGAATATTATTATCAGTAACATCTTTTGTAGTCAAATAGTCATTTTTAAATAAATTTAAAATTTTATTTTCATATTCCATATTCTTTTTCCTTTCGCACTTAAATTATAGCATATTTAAGTGTGCTTGAAAATGTTTTTCTATTTTTTTAATTGTAAATACTATAAATTTTAAAACAAAAAAGCCAACTTATTATCGTTGACTTTTTCGGCAAATATGCACCTACTTACAAAATATGTATCTTTTATAAGTAAATGTTTACACCTTTATGGGTTTTCTTATTATTTGCTACTTGCTATAAATACAGTGGCAAAATAAGCTTAATACTTAATAATACTCCATTATCTATAATTCTATCTTAAATTTAATAATGATAAAACACTATAGAACTAGAAAAACATCAACATTTTTACTTTGATAAATGTCACCAACTGAGAACTACTATTATCTCCATATCTTTAACTATAAAATTTACTATCCTATACTTGAACCTTAAATGGATTTAAAGAAGTCCCATCACCTTTAGATATAATCACATCGGAGCGAAGATTTATTACTGGTCGTACTCCAAATGAAAATACATTACTAGTCCAATGATCTAACCATCCTGAAGGATTAATAGTCCAAGAAATAGCTATAGAATAGTAAATTTCATAAAAAGCAGGAGAAAGCGTCCAAAACTTTTTTCCATTATATAGATAATAATCACTATTAGCTAATCCATAAACTCCTCCGGCCATCGAAGCTTCATCTGCTGTTATCAATGATACTGGATAATCTAATTTTGCTTTTTCATTAGTTAATGTAAATTTGTCATTTTCTTGTGGACATTTTAAACTAGGATTCCTACCATCATATAAACGAGTATATGCACCATATGTTGTAGTTTTTGCTATTAAATAACCGGCACCCCAAGTTCTACTTCTGTCATTACAAAATGTTGTATCAGCTAAATATGATGTGTATGCCATCAGATTATTTTTATACCAAGCATCTAATGTTGTTTTGATAGTAGAATTTGTTGTATTTGTTAAAGTATCTGCATAACTGTCACTACTATATGTTATTGGTTGCACCGTCATTCTGGTATCACTTTGATAACCAACTATTTTATAAACTATATTACATGAAGTTTCTAAGCAACTATATAAATTATTACTAACTATTTCATCATGATTATCTTTCCAGGTTAATTGCTGAACATCGCCTGTTATTGTAAACTTCTTAGTTGATTCATCAAAACTATAACCTGTCCCAAAAGTATATTTTTTTGTACTTGAAAGCCAGTCATAACCAGTTGTATCGTTATTTTCATGTAATGAGAATTTTTCATTATATTTATAGCCAACATAGGTTGGATCCCAAGACTTTTCATTAAATGCTGAATTACCTATAGTTGTTGCTTCTCCGGTATCATTTGTTTTCTTTCCAGCATAAATCATTCGCACACTCCCATCGCCATTTTGACGAATGATCCGCCACATGAATCCTGCAAATGATACATAGTTATTTTTTACGGCTCCACGATAGTAATAACTAGGACCATCATCATCCTCGGTCATGAATAATCCTTCATCAGTAGTAGCTGTCTTTGAAAAATCGGGAGTACCTTTTGCTACTATATTTTGTTTAGCTACTTCTACTGATGACTCATGATTATTCATTACTAGCATACAATCTGATAATTTAGTAAATCCATTTCTTATGCAGTAATCATCTCCTTGCGATAATACTACTTTTAATTTTCCAAAATAATATTTTCCCATTGCACTATTATCTGCATCAATTGATAACCATACTCTTAAATTAAATTTATCAGTAGTTTTACTTTCAATTGTTCCAGTATAGAGTTCAGCTGCTGAAGATGATAGATTACCAGTCTTTAAAGAATTACTATTACTTGATAAATTATATTTTATAAAATTATAAGGAATTAATTCACAATCTGTTCCACATTTACTCTTAGCATCAGTATCATCTTCTAAATAAATAGTATATTTTAAATCTGTCACTGCATTATTCACTAGTGAAAAATTATATGATTCATTCTTCATTCCATCACTATCTTCTGTCGGAACAGCATTTTCTAAACTTATATTTTTAGAACCAGTCTCTTCTAGTTTAACTTCTAGATCTCCTACTTGATAAATAACTTTTCCATTATAACCAACTATATTTTTTTGAAGTAGTGCATAACTTGTTCCTAAGATAATTAACACTACTAATATCAAACTCATTATTAAAATATATTTCTTTTTCATCTTACTACCTTACCTTTCTTTAAATGCAAAAAAACAGAATAAGAGCATTCCTATTCCGTTATTTTTACACTATGAAAGAAAGCAGTATTACTACTTGATACTAATAAGTACCCCCCCCCAGGTTAATTTTGAGTTAACTCTAGTTGATTGATACATACTAACACCTACCTTCATCCCATATCAAAATATCAGTATCCTTGATATCTTAATATTAGCATGAAAAAGAACTTTATGCAATAGAACAATTTTCAAAAGTTAGCGTTCTAATAGCATCACCTTTTTGCGGTGTATATTTTATAAAAGTTCCATAAATAGATAAAATATCTCCTTCATTATAGTCATTAATCTTAGAATCTGACTTTAAGTAGAAGTCTGCTTTCATGTTATAACTTCCACCATCTTCATCTTCATAGATAAGTATTATCTTTTTGTTTTTCTTATCAACAGAATCAACAACTCCAGTTACTTTGAAAAATTGTTTATAGGAATTATTAAGAGCTGTTTTGGCATCATTTCGAAAAGAAAATGCTAATTCTTCCATTGAAGATACCTTTGATATTGGATCATATTTAATAGTCCAACTACCAACTATTGTAGCATGTCTACCGTTATTAACACGATATTTAATGACTTTATAACCAAGTCCATAATATTCTTTAGTTCCCCCATCATCATGAGTTTTTACCTTTATGGCTAGAAATGGTCCGGCATCAGTTTTACTAGTTATTAGAATATCAAAAAATATTAGTGTACCAACAGTTAATGTTACTATCATTATAATAGTAAACTTCTTTTTTAATTTTGTCTCCTCATCTACTGTTACGTAGTTAGAATCATCAAAACCACTATGGTCTGATGAAGAATTACCATTTTCTAATTTTATCGCCATACTACTAACTTTCCTTTCCTAACTTTTCTAAGAATTCTTTTTCACGCCAAATAGGTATTCCAAGAGTTCTCGCTTTATCATATTTACTACCAGGATTTTCTCCTACTATTACTACATTGGTCTTAGAAGAAACACTTTCAATACACTTTCCACCTTTTGTTACAATCATATCTTTTGCAACATCACGAGTTAGTTCTTGAAGAGTTCCAGTAAGAACAAATCTTTTACCTGCAAAGTTTTCATCTAATACTTTTTTCTTACCAAGATACTTCATATTAAGACCAAGTTCTTTTAATTCATCAATTAGTTTAATATTATCTTCATTACGGAAATATTCTACTACACAACTTGCAATTACTCCTCCAATATCATCAAGAGAAGTTAACATCTCTTCTGTTGCAGTCATTAAATTATCCATCGTCTCAAACTCTTCTGCTAGTATCTTCGCTTTTTCTTTACCAACATGAGGAATACCAAGACCAAATAATAATCTTTCTAAAGAATTTTCTTTACTATTTTCTATCGCTTCTAAAAGCTTACTTATCGACTTATCACCATAACCTTCTAAATTAACTAAATCTTCTTTATGATTTTTTAATAAATAAATATCGCTAATTCTATTAATAAAATGAAAGTTATAAAGGTCTTCCATTATCTGGTCTCCTAAACCTTGAATATTCATTGCCCCTTTTGATACAAAATGAATAAAACTTTCCACGTGTCTTGCAGGACACAATTTATTAGGACAGTAATAATCAACTTGTTCATCTTTCTTAACTAATTTAGTCGAACAGATTGGACATTCACTAATCATTTCAAAGTCCTTTTCAGTACCATTTCTTCTATCTTTCTTAGCTTCTACTACTTCAGGAATAACATCTCCTGCTTTTCTAATGGAAACGATATCACCAATTTTTAAATCTTTTTCTTTAACATACATATCATTATGAAGAGTTGCTCTTGATATAGTACTTCCCATAACAATAACTGGTTCCAAAATAGCATTTGGTGTTATCTGACCAGTTCTTCCTACAGTAAAGAGAATGTCTTTTAATTTTGTTAATACCTCTTTAGCTGGGAATTTATAAGCAATCGCCCAACGTGGAGTTTTCGCTGTATAACCCAACTTTTGTTGTGTTTCAATCGAATCAACTTTAATAACGATACCATCAATATCATAAGGAAGACTATCACGAAGCTTTCCTTTTTCATGAATATAAGCCATAACTTCATCGATATTTTTAACTACTTTGTTATTAGGATTAGTTTTAAATCCTAGATGATTAAAGTATTCAAGCGCTTCATGGTGAGTTTTAATACCATAATCTAACGGATTAGGTAAATGATAAAGAAAAGCATCTAGATTACGTTTAGCAGCAACTTTAGAATCTAACTGTCTAATAGAACCAGCAGCAGCATTTCTAGTATTTTGAAGAAGTGGTAAATTCTTCTCTTTTCTTTCTTCGTTAAGCTTCTTTAAAGTATCTTTACTCATAAATATTTCCCCACGAACTTCGATCGTCACTGGTTCTTTTAATTTAAGAGGAATACTTTTAATCGTTTTAACATTATGCGTAATATCTTCACCAACTACTCCATTACCACGCGTAGAAGCTGATACAAAGATACCATTTTCATAATGTAGAGAAACAGATAAACCATCTATCTTTAATTCACATACATATTCCGGATGAAAACCATTACTTTCAATTCTCTTTAGAAAAGCAAGTATTTCTTCTTCACTAAACACATCTCCTAAAGAAAGCATAGGAATAGTGTGTTCTACTTTTTTAAATGACTCTATTACTTCCCCACCAACGTGTAATGTTGGTGAATCTTCTCTTTTCCAATCAGGATGATTTTTTTCAATCGTTTCTAATTCTCTTAAATACTTATCAAATTCCTGGTCAGTAATAGTGGGATTATCTTTAACGTAATAGTTGTAATTGGCATCATTTAAGATATCAATTAACTCATTCATTCTTTCTATTGATTCTTGATTCATGGCTAATCATCTCCTCTACCAAAGCTTATTTGGATAAACTTTTTCTTCAATTAATTTATTAATAGCAGTTACTACTTCCTCTTTATCTTCACGATAAGTTACACCATGCCAGACACTATCAGTTTTTAATAAATCAACAGTTACTGCTTTTTCATTCATTGCAGTTCTTACCACATCTGGTATTAAAAATTCACATTTTGATAAATCTTCTTTGTTTTCTTCTAAGAACACAGTTAATTTTTTCTCTAGTACTTCGAATATTTGTGGTGTAAATAAAAGTAAATTCATTGATACTAACGTATCTTCTGTTACTTTGAAAGGTTCACTACCATTTAAAGGAGAAGCGACTATCTCACCATTAACTCTTTCAACACTACTCTCAATTAAATCTACTAACTCACCATTTTCTTCCTTACAAATTCCTCTTTTAGCTGCTCCATTAGGACTTAATGTCTTACTTACAGAGTAACCAACTACTGCATAGTGTTCATCATCAATTGTATCTAGATATTTACTAGCGACAAAATAAGCATCTCTTCCATAAAAATCATCAGCATTGATGATAGCAAAAGGAGTATCAATTTTATCTTTAGCACATAATATAGCATGCCCAGTTCCAAGTGGTTTTACTCTTTCTTTTAAAGGAGGATATACTTCTTCTAGGTTACTAGCATCTTGAAAAACATATTCTGTTTCAATATGTGACTCTACTCTCTTTCCTACTGTTTCTTTAAATAAATTATAATTTTCTTCTTTAATAATAAATACTACTTTCGTAAATCCTGCTAATTTAGCATCATAAATAGAATAGTCGATTAAGAACTCTCCATTAGGACCCATTGGTTCTATTTGTTTAAGTCCTCCAAATCTACTTCCCATTCCTGCTGCCATTACTAATAATGTTCTTTGCATAAACTTTTCCCTTCTCTGTTTTAATTTTTTTATTAACAATTACTAATCCATCAACTAAGTCATCAGATGTAATAACTGCATTATTTTCTTCATTATTCGTGTCATTAAGACTAATCCTATATCTATCTCCTTCTTTTGTAACTGTTAGAAACATATCTCTATCATTACGTAGTGCACTATTAATACCAGAAAACATTAGAAAAAATGAAGATTCTTTCTTTTTCATTGGTATAATTTTTTTCTTTTCTGCCTCTTTATAATAACCATTAATATCAGCAGAAAAGATCATTCCATAAGCGGCATCTAACTTTCTATCTATGTCATCATAAATTGCTGCATAGTCAGGACAAATCCAAACTAAATAGTCAGAAAGTCTATCAATAGCTGCATCATAAGAATCTGTTAAGTCTGCTGCTAAAGTTTTTCCATCTTAACGTTTGATAACTGCTAAAAAATTGAAACTATCAATATCATAGTTAACAACTAATTTATTATTATTACGTAAACTTTCCTTAATTATTGAAGACTTACACAATTTATTTATTTCACTATCAAGCAATAACACTTTTGCTTTAGTTTCATCATTAACCAAAACCGCCTTAATTCCAAAACTCTTGCTTCTTGACATTTCTAAGTGATAATTTTCTTTAATTAAATCATTCATTTTCAAAACCTCCCAATGTAACACACTAACTAAGTATCATTACTTATTTTTTTATTCGTCATCTAATAAACTAAAAGGATTAATAAGTAGCCTACCAACATTTTATTATAATAACCAAGATTAATAAAATATTTCCTTATCTTTTATTACTTCAATAATATCACTCTTCAACTATTAAACCTTTGCTAAACTCTTATGATTCTTAAGTAACTTTTTAACACCATATGGTAGGGGAAAAGCTACTGTTACTAAGGAGTTGGTAACTTCTAGTACCTTTCCTCTTCCAAAGTGATCATGAACAACATAATCACCTACTGCATAGTCAACCTCTTCTTCTCTTAAGACATTTTCTAAAACTATTTTCTTTTCAGGTTCCCTACTAGCACTATTATTAGTTTCTAATAGTGATTTATCTATCTCTCCTAAGAATCTACTTGGCGGATTAATTTGTTCATTACCAAAAAGAACTCTTCGTCTAGCATTAAATAGATATAGTTTTTCTTTCGCTCTAGTTATTGCAACATAACAAAGTCTTCGCTCTTCTTCCACATCATAACTACTATATAAGCTATTCATATGAGGAAAGATTCCTTCTTCTAATCCAATAACAAAAACGATATCAAATTCCAAACCTTTAACAGAGTGAACTGTCATCAAACTAACTTTATCAGTTCCATCACTATATTCATCTTTATCATTAACTAAACTAACTTCATATAAAAAGTCTTCTAATGATACTAAACCTAATCTTTCTTCAAAAGCTTTAGTAATAGATTTAAACTCTTTCAAGTTCTCAAGTCTTACTTCTGCTTCAATAGTTTTTTCTGATTCTAATTCTTTCTTCATTGAACTAGCATCTAAGACTTTATCGATTAATTCTGTTAAACTAACCTTCTCTGCTTCTTTCTTTAAAGTTAAAATCATATCTTTAAAAGCTTGTTCTTTACCCCCATCTATCGCTTCAAATAAACTTGAGTTGTTTTCATCTGCTCTTGTTTGTAATGCTTGAATAGATTTTAGGCCAATACCTCTTTTAGGAGTATTAATTACTCTTAAAAAACTAACATCATCTTTTTCATTATAGATTAATTTTAAATATGCCAATAAATCTTTAATTTCTTTTCGTGAATAGAAACTTAAACCACCAACTATATGATACGGAATACTATCTTTTAGTAATTCCTCTTCCATTACACGGGATTGAGCATTAGTTCTATAAAGAATAGCTACTTCATTAAGTGGCTTACCAGCTTTTTGTATTTTTTTAATAAAGCTTGCTACTTGATGTGCTTCATCTAACTGGTCATAAGCTCGGTAATAAGTAACTTTTTCGCCATCACCCTTAGTGGACCAAAGATTCTTTTCTTTTCTACTTTGATTATTCTTGATAACACAGTTAGCAGCATCCAAAATATTTTTAGTAGAACGATAATTCTGTTCTAGCTTAATGCTAAGAGCATTTTTATAATCTTTTTCAAAGTTTAAAATATTTTTGTAATTAGCACCTCTAAAACCATATATCGCCTGATCAGCATCTCCCACCACACAAATGTTTTTATACTTAGCACTTATCATTTTTGATAAGATATATTGCGCTTCATTGGTATCCTGATATTCATCTATCAAGATGTATTTATATCTATTTTGATAATGCTCTAAGATATCTTTATTCTTACGGAATAACTTTATAGGAAGTACTAATAAATCATCAAAATCAACCGCATTGCTACTTTTTAACTTTTCTTCATATCTTTCATATACTTCATAAATAACTTTATCATAGTCATTACCAATATATTTTTCATAGTCTTTGGGACTCATTAATTCATTTTTACAACTACTTATTTTATTTTTAATCGCTTTCGGATTATACTGTTTTACATCATAGTTAAGTTCTTTAACTATTTTCTTAACAATCGTTAAAGAATCATCGCTATCCATAATTACAAAATTAGGTTCATAACCTAGTTCTTTACAATTTTCTCTTAGTAGTTTTAACCCAAAAGAATGAAAGGTTGAAATCTGTATCCATCTTGCTTCTTCACCGATTAAATTTTCAACTCGCTCTTTCATTTCTTTAGCGGCTTTATTAGTAAAAGTAATAGCAAGTATCTCATATGGTGATACTTGTTTTTCCTTAATCAAA
This sequence comes from uncultured Bacilli bacterium, assembly GCA_934148995.1. Taxonomy (GTDB): domain Bacteria; phylum Bacillota_I; class Bacilli_A; order RF39; family UBA660; genus Onthousia. The sequence continues at coordinate 45,062 of CAKPDM010000006.1, read as the reverse complement.
TACGTGATCTTGGTTGTTAATACTTTAGTTTTTCCACTTCCTGCTCCTGCTAGAATAAGAAGAGGTCCGTCATTATATAATACTGCTTTTTTCTGTTCAGCATTTAACTGTTCTAAATCCATCTTCCTTCCTCTCCCTTCTACATTATTATAACTTAAAACACCATGTAAATCTAGCAAAGGCAAAAAAAAGAATAGATTTTTTCTATTCTCCTATTCCTTGATACAATCTATTTAAATCCGTTAAGGGGTTAGATTGTCTCTGTTCTTCTTTTTCTTTTTCTTCTTTTAAAATTTTAAGCATTAATTTATAATCTTCTAAAGTAAATGGGTCTTGTTTAGCTTCTTGGACCACTGGTTGTTCTGAAACAACTGGTGGTTTTATATAAACGTTTTCTGTTTTTTGGGGTATGAAAACTTCTTTATCTACGAAATCACGAACTACATTGTAATTAGTAAATTCTTCTGTTTTTGTCTTCTTTTCTTGAAACTTACGTACGAAATGAAATGCCACTAAAACCAAGACCCAAGTAACAAATAAGAACATGCTAAATTCTAAAAGACTACGAACTTTCTCACTACTATACAAAGCTGTTAAATCAAAGACATTAACCTTTAAACTGTTAACAAGACTTAGTACTAAAACTAGAAAGTAAACTAACAATCCATAAATGATTGAGTTTAGTATTTTAATTACTCTAGATACCTTTTTACTAAAGATGCTAACTAAAGTAATTATAGTAGCAATTAAAAGTATCATAATGTATATTACTATATTAGGAAAGTAATAGCCAATAAATACTTGATTAACTGCATAATCTACAAGTGTACCAAAACTTCCTCCATACTGAATTATAAGGTATATAAAGAAAGCTGAGTAAATTAGAAAATATGTTTTTTTACTTTGTTTTCTATTAGCATTATTAGTAGTACTAAATAAGTATATTAGCACTGCTATTGCTAAGAAAAATACAAAGTAAAGAGGTGATGAGGAGATCACACTCCAAATAATATTTAATTTTTCATTTAACGATACTGGACTCATCACCAACACCCCCTTTTATTCTATGATACATTAACTAGACTCGCCACATATATGGTTTGAGTTGTGCTATCGTTATTTGTACACGTAATTAGTGTCAATGTTGTCTTTGTTTTGTTTCTCTTAATTGTAAGAGTACCTGTCTTTGCTTGTTTTGATATATCTTCAATTTGATATGTATATTTGTGATCTTTATAAGTAACTATAGCTTGATCACCAACATTTAATTGATATAAATCATTAAAGAAAGCCTTCCAACCAGTCCCAGAGTGACCAGCTATAATTAGGTTGCCATTTTTCTTTGTTGGCATTGAGCTTCCCTTAATTACCTGAATATTACTCTCCACCGTATTTTGGGGAGACTCAATATTATAAAAGCCCCTATTAAATCCTATTTTTGGTATCTCCAAATAACCTATATAATGTTCTAAATCATTATCTTCTTGAGTCTCTTCCTCTGCTTGTTTTTGTTCTCCATCATCAGTTGAAGTTATATTCTTAACATCAACATTGGTGTTTAGTTGCTCGTTGATATAATCATAAGCAACTAAACGTTTTTTGTTAATGAAGTTATAAAACATAAGGAAAAGACCAGCTACTATAACCACTGCTATTAACAGTGTAATTATATTGGAAAATGTCTTATTATTTTTGTTTTTGTTTCTTTCCATTATTGTATACTAAACCAACACCGGATAATAGAGCAATTGAACCAAGAGCAACAGGTATTACTGAATCATTACTTCCTGTATCAGGAACTTCCACTACTTCGTCTTCTTTTTCGTTTTCTACAGTAACACTAGCAACTGTATTACCATCACTAATTGTAAAGTAATATGTAGCTTCGTTCTTCTTGTAACCACTTGGTGCCTCTACTTCGTATACAGCATACTTACCATCTTTTAATTCTTTAATGACATAAGGATCTTCGGTACTAACAAAGTCAGCAATAACTTCTCCTTGTTCATTTTTTACTACTAAGTGAGCTCCTGCAAGAGGTTGACCAGTAGCTTTATCTACTTTTACAATACTAGCTAATTTAGTTAGTGCTGTATTTTCAACTCTAATTGTTATATCACGATTAGTATCACTAATAGTGAACTTAGTTTCAGCAGTACTGATTTTATAACCAGCTGGTGCTTTTGTTTCTTTTAAAGTATAAGTACCATTTGCTAAGTTTTGAATTACATGAGCTTTACCAGTTGAAGTCCATGATGTAATCTTCTTACCAGAATTATCATATAAAGTAAATTCTGCTCCAGCTAAAACAGCCTTTGTTTTAGAATCAACCTTGATTATTGACACTTTACTATAAGAAACGTTTTCGACTTTTAATTCAATATTACGATTACTATCGCTAATAGTGAATTTTGTTTCTTCTTTACTAATTTTATAACCTGTAGGTGCTTTTGTTTCTTTTAAAGTATAAGTACCGTTAGGTAAGTTTTGAATTACATGAGCTTTTGTTGTTGAAGTCCATGATGTAATTTTATTACCAGAGCTATCTAATAAAGTAAATTCTGCTCCAGCTAATCCTTCTTTTGTTCTTGAATCAATTTTTGTAATTGATACTTTACTTGTAGCTAGACTAAGAGTTGTCTTAGCAGATAACTTACTATTAGTTGGATATAAAGCTTTTCCATATACATTCTGTACAGAAGTATCAGATGACTTATATTCATAAGCTTTATTAACTGTTCCTTTAGCACTAACATTAACAGTAATAGTAGTTTTAATATTTTGAGCACTTGCTACTGGAACCATAACTTTAAAGCTTTCATTACTAGCAAATGAATTTGTTTCTTTTGAATTTGAAGCATTTACTACCTTAGTACCACTTGGTGCGCCAGATAATGAAACTTTATAATTACCACTTAAGTTACTACCTTTAATATTAATTGAATTAGACACATAATAGTTTTTATCACTAGATAAAGTCATATTCGCATTACTATTATTGATAGAAAGACTTGGTGTTGAGTAACTTTTTACCTTTTTAGCATTAGTTACTAGTGTTTTAACATACTTTCTTAATCCTTTAGGGTCACTTCCGTTTGTTTTGAAACTAGTTGATAAGTTGCTTGAACCAGTTGTATCATCTAAATACCACCAAACAGCAGCTTGTGTAATATAGTAATCATAATCACTATTTCCTGTGATACTTTTAGACGGATAACCATTTTCTAAGATGTAAGCGATTCCTGCAGGAGCTTCTCCTACAAGTGTCATCTTTTCTCCATGAGGAGTTCCTTTGTGAATATTATTACAGTAAACATATCCGCCATTACTGTTTATTTTCTTACCAAAATGATAGTTAGCAATATAACCATCAAGTGTTTTTTCAGACTTAGCTGTAAAAGACTTTGGAACAGATGTTGCTTCTACATTTAATACAAGTCCTGAAAAAAATGAACTAATCATCATTACTACTAATGATAACATTCCCAATCTTTTTAGATTATCTTTTTTCATATTTATCCCCCTAATCTCCATTGGTGCCTATATTATACCACCAAAGTGTTTAAATAGCAAGAGTTTTATCTTTTATAGCTCATCTTGCTGCCAACCCTTCCTCATTTGTGGCTAGATTATACCACGAAATAAGAAAAAAGTCAAATAGTAAGTGCTTTAATCTATATATTTATTATATTCAGTAGCAAGAAAACTCTAGAACAAAACTGAAAACAAGTTTTCAGTAGCCTTACCTCACGGTAAGGCATTTCTGCTTCACCGAACTAAATTAGTTCTCCACAGACCAGTATCGGATGGTCGCCACCCTATTATTTTTCACTGAATTTTATTTTAAGTTAAGCTCTGCATATATATTTTTAAACCTTCAAACATTATATTCACGCTTGCGTTGAAATCTCTATCATGATTTGTATGACACATTGGACATTCGTACTTTCTTATACTTAAATTCTTTAACTCTTTATTTTGAAACCCACATACACTACATACTTGACTGCTTGGGTAATATCTATCTATTTGTATTAATTTTTTGTTATTCCATTCAGCTTTATATTTAAGTACTCTAATTATTTCTCCAAGTGGGTTTGAACTTAAGCTTTTTGCTATATTATGATCCTTGTACATACTTTTAATATCTAGATTTTCACACACAATTATGTCATGTTCTTTTATTAATTTATTTGTTATATCGTGAATTAAATATTTTCTAGCATTTCTTATCTTTTGCCATAGTCTTTGTATTTTAAGTTTTATTTTATATCTATTTTTACTTCCTGCCTTGCACCTAGCTAAAGCTCTTTGAAGTCCTTTTAGTCTTTTACTTCTATCTTTTATTATATTTTTAATTTTTTCATTGTGTGATGTTACTATCAAATTCTTTATACCCAAATCTATTCCAATTATACTTTGAGGAATAAACATAGGTTTATATACATCTTCTTCTACTAAAATGCTAACGTAATATCTTTCGGCGTCTTTTCTTATAACTGCACTTCTAATTCTTCCATTTAGACTTTCTTTATTTCTATATCCTTTTATTTTTACCCATTTTAATTTAGGAAGCTTAATCAATCTTTTTTCTAAATCAAGTTCTATCGAATTATATACTTTTTCTTTATAGGTACTTACCACATTATTGGTTTTATAACTGTCTTTAACCCCTTTTGCTTTAAATTTAGGAAAACCACCTTGCTTAAAGAAATGGTCATAAGCACATTCTAAATCATTTGAAGCATTTCTAAGAGAACAGCTATCAACCTCTTTTAAAAATGGATATTTCACAAGTAGACTTGGTATCATGATATTCTGGTCATATGCAGATTTACCATTTTTAGTATTATTATAAGTATCAATTCTATCCCTTAAAAGGATATTATAGATAAGTCTAGCAGAACCGATAGTTTTATTTATTAAAATCCTTTGCTCTACATTTGGATAAAGTCTAAAAACATACCCTTTAAGTACTTTCATATGACCACCTCAATTCATTAGAATATAGCGTATCACATAAAACAAACGTTTGCAATAAATATTTAAAACTTTTTATAACTTTCCTATTATATCAAAAAAAGACTAATATAGTCCCTTTATCTAGTAATCTTCCTTCTTTAAATCATTCTTAGCAGTTAATTTAACTTTCATATTATCAACTTTATAAACAATATCACATAACTGTTCAATATCTTCTTTAATATGAGTCGCTAGAATAATAACTTTCCCCTTCTTTTTCTCTTCTAAAAGTATCTTTCGTAAAGTATTAACACTATCATCATCTAAACCATTAAATGGTTCATCTAAAATAATAACATCAGGGTTTTCCATTAATACTTGCGCAATACCAAGTTTCTGTTTCATTCCCAAAGAGTATTTATAGTATTTCTTATTATCATTTGGAACAAGACCTAATCTCTCCATTGTCGAATCTATCTCTTTTTCTCCTATTATATTTTGAATAGAAGCTAGTAAAAGAAGATTCTGTTTTCCTGTTAAATCTGGAATAAAAGCTGGTTTCTCAATCAAAGCTCTAGTACTAGGTGGATACTTTTCTTCTTTGATAATATTTTCCCCGTCATATAATATTTCCCCACTACTAGGTTCATAGAAAGCACATAACATCTTTAGAAGAACACTCTTTCCACTACCATTACGACCAATCAAACCATATATTTTACCACCAACAAATTCAAGATTAACATCTTCTAAAATAACGTTATCTTTAAATCTTTTTGTTACGTTTTTAACTTCAATTTTCATCTTACCATTCCCACTCTTTCTATTAATTTACTAGGTCTTCTTTTATGAAGGAAAATTAAACTAATCACTAATACTATTATTAAGATACTACTAATACCTTTAAACCAAACAACTCCAAAACTTACTGCTAGAAGGAAAACTAGCCCAACAATAATACTAACTATTTTATAATCTCTTAGATATAAGACATAACTATTTAAAAATAACAATTCTAATAGAATAGTATAAGCTAAATCTCTAATCAAGATAGTTAATTCAAAAGAGATACTACCTACTCTAAGAGATAATGTTAAAACTACCAAGATATAAGCTATAAACTTAATTAATATTGTCAATAAAATAATAGTAGTTAACTTCATTTTAGACCAACTATTTATCTTTTCTCTTAAAAATATATTATCTAAATTATACATTAAATCTTTCGTATACAAGTTAACAGCAAGATAAACGAACATTGTCAAAGATAAAAGATAGTAAATAACATTTAATATGTCATATTTATTCAGATTAAGATTTACTAAGAACATATTATTAAGATTTTCAGTAGATGATAACAATGGACTATAAGTTAAGAAAGGAATAATTACTGTAGTACCTAGAAACAAACCTAATAATAGTTTATGTTTATGAAAGAAATAACTAATATCATTAGAGAAAAGGTATTTATTTTTCACTTTAGTACTTTTCTTTACATTATATAGATAGAAAATAAGCACTTCAAAAAATAATAAATAAAGTATAGAATAAGTAATTTCTAAAGAAAATGAACCATATCTTGTTATTTGGAAATAAGACCAAGGAGCTAACTGAAAGGAATTAGTTACTTCCAAACTAGTTATTCCTAAAAACAAACTAATACTGAAACAGATAGTAACAAATAAGGAACTAGTAAAGTTATACTTATAACTAATCAAGATAATAATAATACTCAAAGATATCATATAAGTAACATATCTAAATAGATAAAATAGAATATAAATAATATCTGGAATACCTCTATAAACTGTACTAATATCTAGACCAATATTACCAGCTTGAAAGAAAACTAGAAAAGTATAAAATATAAGGAAAAACATTACTATTAACAAAATATTAGAAGAAACTACCAGAGAAATAATTTCTTTTAAATAGTTCTTTTTAGTTTTAAGTCTTATAATATAGGAATCAAAATCTTTAGAAAAGGTCTTATAAGTATTGTAGGAATTTAACATTATTAAAAGGAAAAATAATAAATTAAAGATAGAGAAAGTAAAAGACATTAATGTTGCTTCTACCATTGTTTTCGTTCCTGACGATAATATATAAGCGCCATAAAGAGCTAAAATGATAGCAAAGATATAGATACCTTTAAAGTTTTCTTCACCCGTTATACCATTCAAAACAGTAAATTTTCTATGCAGTGATTTTTTCATTTTTCATTATAAACCTTTCTTTATTCTTATAAGATAAATAGTAAACTAACAAAGAGAATAGAAGAAAACAAATCGCGATTACAAACATCAAAGCAACATTATCTCCTTTACCTAAAAACCAATAAGTAGTAACCATAAAGTATTCCGATAGTTTTTTAATTCCAAAAATTTTATTAAGTATAAGAGCATAAAGGCCAACATTGATAAATATTACTATTAAAGTTATATAAATAAAACTAGTTAAGATTGATACTAAGATATTTTTACTATTCTTACCAAAAGCTAAAGCTAAGGCACCAAAAGCAAAGCTTAATATATATTGAAATAAACATATCACTGTTCCATAAAGGAAGAAGTGTTTATATTTAAACGGTGTATAGATATAGTTATCAATAGTTGTATCACCAATATTAAAATTAAATCTCGTTATAAGACACGATAGAAGAAAAACTAAACATAATACAATAGGAAAAGTTAAAGAAACAATTCCTAAAAGTTTTAAATTTTTTCGTAGATATTTTTTATAATCAGTTCTTGTAAAGTAGTTTTTAACCATTCCACTGGCAACTTCTTTATGAATATTAGCTATTACCAAGATAGCAATGAATAAAGGAGATAACAACTGGAGATTATTAAAAAGTGTTTCTTCCACAATATAGCAAGTAAGTGTTATAACATCAAGTTTTTTATATTTAGCAACTGGATCATTTTCTCGTTTATATCTTTCAACATTTTCATCAGTCTTATGCCAGTAACACAATTCATCATCAGGGTCACTCCCACTCTCTCCGCATTTATCTATTACTTTATAATAATCTTTAGCATATGAAAAATGAAGAGAAAAATAATCATGAAAGGACAACAAAATAAAAAAGAAAAGAAATATAAATACAAAAGCAACTGTTCGCTTAGCAAAAAATACTTTTTTCATATAACTACTCCAATACTCACCTATTATTACTTTTAGAATAGCACATTTATAAGTGATTGTCCATAAGTACACAAGAAAAGAGTAACTATTAAATATTTAACTTTTGATTTTTCTTTTTTAATTTAATTATTAAAGTTGAAGCAATATGTGTAATCAATAGCACTATCAAAATATTTAGATATGGATAATAATTTATATTTTTAAATACTAAAGATATTAAAAAAATCACCATTGGATGTATTAAATAATAATATTTAGAATAAACACCAAATTGAAAATTTGATTTCATGTTATTAGTAATATAAATAGATGAAATAAATAAGTAGTAAGTTAATGGTATGCAAGATAATAAAATATTACTGTTAAGTCTAGTGGTATCATGTAATAATATTGCTTCAAAAGTTAATAAGAAAAACGAAACGATTAATTTAAGAAAACAATATTTTGAGTATGCCTTCTTCTTTGTACCTAAGTAATAACCTAATACTACATAAAATAATCCAAAGAATAGAAAGTTTCTAGTAGTAAAGAAAATATTATAATAATAAGATACTATTCTTTTTACTGATAACGGTAACGTACCATAATAAGTTTCAGTCGCTCCGAATAATAATAGTATAAAAGAAATCATTAATAAATACTTTATATTAAATCTTTTCTTCCATTTTTTTAAAACCAGCAAAGAAAATATTATTGCAGGAAAATACCATAAATGATAATAAATTCCTGTATAACATAAAGCAACTAGAACTATAATAGGTAACAATATTACTGATAGAATAATTAATAAAGGTAAAGCAATATTAATTTTTGATACATACTCATTTATGATTGGTAAATACTGAATTATTGTACCTACTGCTACTGGTATATATAGTAAACTCCAAACAAAATATAAAGGTATTGTTTTCTTTATATAATCTTTTATGTAATTTTTATTTTTCTTTTCCTTCTTTGCAACAAAATAACCAGTTATCATAAAAAATATGGGAACACATATCCTTGTAACTATATTGTTGAATGCTAAATCTAATTCATTTGAAAAATTTAGAAATGGACGTAAATGTAATACTATAATTAAAATGGAAGATATATATTTTAGAACATTTAAGTTTTGGTAATATAATTTATTTATTTTATAATTTCTATCTATATTTTTTTGAATAGATATAGTAATAAAACTAAAACAAATTATCATCAAAATAATAGTAAAAGGATAACCTAAACCATTTTCAATTTGAAACACATTTATCAACTTTAAAAATAATATCAGTACAGTTATTATTAGTGTAATTATTATTTTATCTTTATATTTCACCTTAAATCACTTCTAAATCCAAATCATATTTTATTTTTTATTATACCATTTTATCTTAATTAGAAAAGAAAAACATCACCTTAGCAAGTGATATTCTCTTAATTTTCTATTTTATTTACTTAGACTTTTAAAGGAGTCGCTAGACAAATCTTTTTTTATATAGTATAATTTATGTCGGTTAGTTCTTTCTTATTATTAACTTCAAGAAAGGAGAAAAAATGAATAAGTCAGATGAAACAAAAGTTATTGTTCTTGGTGGCTTAGGTGAAGTAGGACGCAATATGTACTGCGTTATGCATAAAGATGAAATTATTATTTTAGATGCGGGAGTTTCCTTTGCAGGAGACTTACTAGGAATTGATTATGTCTTACCAGACTATTCTTTTTTGAAACAAAACGAAGATAAAATTAAAGCTTTATTTATAACTCACGGTCATGAAGACCACATTGGTGCTATACCTTTTTTATTACAGATGGTGAATGTACCAGCTATTTATGCGCCAAATCAAGCTAAAGAGTTAATTGAAATGAAGTTAGCGGATAGAAATATTCGTTATGACAATCTTTATGTTTATAATGATCAAACAACAGTTAAATTTAAATATTTTGAAATAGGTTTTATTAGAACAACACACTCAATACCAGATTCACATGGTATTATTGTTAAAACTCCAAATGGAACTATTGTAACAACTGGAGACTTTAAGTTTGATCTTACACCTATCGGACCAATGGCAGATTTATATAAGATGGCTGTAATGGGTCATCAAGGAGTAGATTTATTAATTAGTGATTCAACTAATGCTTTAAATGAAGGAATGAGTATTAGTGAATCAAGAGTTGATGATACTCTAACTGATATATTTGATAAGTATAAGTACAATAGAATTATTATTGCTACTTTTGCTTCCAATATATACAGATTAAAGCATATATTTGAATCTTGTTACAAACACAATAGAAAAATCTGTGTCTTCGGAAGATCAATGGAAAATAATATTGATATTTCGATTAAAGGTGGATATATTGATCACAAAGAATTACTAATTCGTGCAGATGAAGCTAATAATTTAAAACCAGGAGAAGTAACCATTCTTTGTACAGGATCCCAAGGGGAACCACTTGCTGCTTTATCAAGAATTGCAGATGGAACACATAAACAAATCAAGTTAAGACCAGATGATATTGTAATATTTTCAAGTAGTGCAATTCCTGGAAATGCGATAAGTATTTCTAAAACTATTAATAAGTTATATCTAAAAGGTGTTAAAGTCTTTACTAATATGACTATTAACAATTTACATACTTCAGGACATGCTAATCAAGAAGAATTAAAACTTATGATTAGATTATTAAATCCTAAGTATTTAATGCCATTCCATGGTGATTATCGAATGCTTAAGAAACATGCTGAACTTGGAATGGACTGTGGTATTCCTAAAGAAAATACTTTCATTTTAAAAAATGGTGATAGTTTAGTATTAAAAAATCACAAAATAACAAGAGGTGAAAGTTACCCTAACTCTCCTATTTATGTTGATGGTTCACGTGTCGGAGAAGTAGGAAGTGCAGTTATTCATGATCGTAAAATTATGGCTAATGATGGTATTCTAGTAGTAATTGCTAATATAGATTTTAGTGCTAAAAGATTACTTATCAAGCCTAATATTACAACTAGAGGATTTGTCTTAGTTAACGAAAATGAAGAGTTATTAAGAAAGATTGAAAATATGGCTGGTAATCTTATTACTAAAAAGTTAAATGACCAACATGTAACATTTAGTGATTTAAAAGTTACAATCAGTCAAGATTTATCTAGTTATATATTTGAACTTACTGGAAGGAGACCACTTCTACTACCAATAATTTTAGATGTAAAAAAAGAAGTCAAGGAAAAAATTTAATTCCTTAACTTTTTTTGTTGTGTTATTTTATTCTTAATAATTTTTACTAGTTTGGTAGTTGACTCAGCTGATTTTTCTAAGTTGGCACCATATCTATTAGCATAAATTGTTTTACTAATATTAATCAATGCCTCATCCTTATTTGGTTCGTCTTCTATAGAATTATTTATATATTTACCAATAATCTCAATCTTATTTTGAAAACTTTCATCTAATTTAATATCATCAATACTATCTATGACTTTTCCAAAAGGATATAATCTTTTTATTTTCTGTTCTAAGCTTAAAGAGGAGTTAAATGCATAATCATCTGCTAAAGGAATACCAAAACCAGCAAGAATAGATAACATTGCTTGAATCTTCATTTCAACATCGCTGCTAGCAAAATCAATATTTTCTCCATAGAATAAATTATATATTTTTATTAGTCTCTTATCATCTTCATCTAATGTTAAATTTTTAACATTTTTCAAACTAGAAATATACTGAAAAGTTTTAACTATCTCATTATTAAGTTTTTCAGCAGTAGCATAGTCATATTCACTATCATTAAGATCTACGTTTATACCTGTATCTTTTTCATACTTAAATTTAACACGATCCTTAGTTTCTTTTTCATACATTAATAAGCTGGAATCACCATATTCAATAAGTTCTGATGAATTTTCAGTCTGATAAAGAATAGTTAATGACTTTTCATCACAATTTCTCAATATCGTTCTAATATTAGTAATTATTTCTACCATGTCATTATAACGATTACTATCTAAAAAACCTTCAATTAAATTTTCAGCATTCTCCAAAGAAAGAGCATTATCTTTAGATATACCACTATATCTTATTTCTATAAATTTTTTATTTTTTTCTTCTGATATTTTAGTAATACTTATCTGTTTCATACTTACTTCCCCCATTTCAGCATATAGAATACCATAAACACTTTCATTATTCAAATAAAAAGATAGAAATAAATCTATCTCCATCTCATATTATTTTGCTTCTTCTAAAGCTCTCGTTTCACGAACAACTGCTATTTTGATAGTACCTGGATACTTAAGAGTTGCCTCGATTTTTTCTTTAATTTCTCTTGCAATACGATGGGCTTCTAAATCATCAACTTGATCTGGTTCAACGATAACTCTTAACTCACGACCAGCTTGCATTGCAAACGCTTTAGAAACACCTTCTATATCATGAGCAACAGCTTCAAGTTCCGTTAATCGTCTAATATAGTTTTCTAAAGAATCATTTCTAGCTCCAGGGCGTGATGCTGATAAAGCATCAGCAATAGCTACTAGATTAGAAATAACACTAGTTGCTTCTTCATCACCATGATGCGAAGCAATCGCATTAATAACTTCTTTTCCTTCACCATACTTTTTAGCAAGGTCAACACCAATTGTTACGTGACTACCTTCAATCTCATGATCAACAGCTTTTCCAATGTCATGTAATAAACCAGCTCTTTTAGCAAGATTAACATCTTCTCCTATTTCAGCGGCCATTAAACCAGAAAGTTCGGCTACTTCAATAGAATGACTCAAAGCATTTTGACCATAACTAGTTCGAAAATGAAGCTTTCCAACTAATTCAATCAACTCAGGATTCATCTTGGTAATACCAAGTTCAAATAAAGTACTATTACCATAATCCATTATTTGTTCTTTCATATCTTTAGCAACTTTATCATAAACCTCTTCAATTCTAGTCGGATGAACTCTTCCATCTTTGATTAAAGTCTCAAGCATAACTCTAGCTATTTCTCTTCTTAGAGGATCAAAACTAGATAAAACAACCGCTTCTGGCGTATCATCTATTATTAAATCTACTCCTGTTACTGCTTCAATCGTTCTGATATTTCTACCTTCTCGACCAATTAGCCTTCCCTTCATATCTTCACTTGGCAAAGTTACAACTGTTACCGTTTGATCACTTGCGATATCAGCAGCATATCTTTGCATAGCAGTAACAATTAACTCTTTTGCTTTCTTCTCAGCTGTTAACTTAGCTTCCACTTCTTGTTCATTTATGTAAAGAGTTACTTCTTTTGCCATAGCATCTTTTACTTTTTGCATAACTACTTCTCTAGCTTTTTCTTTACTAAAACCAGATATTTTTTCTAACAATTCTAATTGTTCTTTTTTTAAATTTTCCACTTCAACTTGTTCTTGTTGAATTTCTTTTTGTCTTTGGGTTAGCTTCTCTTCACGCTCATCAATAGTAGTTTCTCTTTTCTGACAAATCTCATCTCGTTTATCTAAACTACCTTCACGTTTTTCAAGACGTAATTCACTTTCTTTTAGTTCTTGTTTTTTCTCCTTTATTTCTTTATCAAGTTCTTGTTTTAACTGAAAGTTCTTTTCTTTGGCTTCCATTAGCGAATCACGTTTTAATTGATCGGCTTTTTTTGAAGCTTCTTCCATCATTAAACTTATTTTTTTACTTGCATTATTCTCTCGTAATGTATTAATTAATAGGGTTAACCCAAAACCAACTATTATTCCAACTAACAATAGTAAAGTGGAGATTATTATATGATTCATTTCTGCCTCCACTAAGATTAATTCTTATAATCTAATTCTATTGTACGTTGCAATAAAGATAAATGTCAAGGGAAAAGAACAGGTTAAAAAACTCTATTTTCTCTTAACTATATATTTAGGAAATAGAGTTTTTAACTATTTATTTTTCTTTATTTTCGTCATTATTAAGTGTTATTCCATAGAAGTCTCTTACCTTTTTCTCAATTTCATCTCTAAGTTCTGGATTATCTCTAAGTAATAGTTTGACATTTTCTTTACCTTGACCTAACTTTTCTCCTTGATAAGAAAACCAAGCACCAGCTTTATCAATAATACCAGCTTCGACACCTAGATCAATTAATTCTCCTTCTTTAGAAACACCTTCACCATACATTATCTCAACAGTAGCACTCTTAAATGGTGGGGCTACTTTATTTTTTACGACTTTAATAGTTGTTTTGTTTCCAACAATTTTATCACCAATTTTTATCTGTTCATTACGACGAATATCAAGTCTTATACTAGAATAAAACTTTAAAGCTCTTCCACCTGGTGTCGTTTCTGGGTTTCCAAACATAACTCCTACTTTTTCTCTTAACTGGTTAATAAAGATAGCAATCGTATTGGTTTTATTAATAGTACCAGATAATTTTCTCAAAGCTTGACTCATCAATCTTGCTTGAAGACCAACATGTGAATCCCCCATCTCTCCATCTATTTCTGCTTGTGGAACAAGGGCTGCTACCGAATCAATTACAATAATACTAATTGCTTCACTTCTAACTAAAGCTTCACAAATTTCTAAAGCTTGTTCACCAGTATCTGGTTGTGATAATAAAAGTTCATTAGTTTTAACACCAAGTCTTCTGGCATAATCAGGATCAAGAGCATGTTCGGCATCAATAAAAGCTGCTCTTCCTCCTAATTTCTGTACTTCGGCAATTGCTTGTAGCGCAAAAGTAGTTTTTCCACTAGACTCTGGTCCATATATTTCAATTATTCTTCCTTTCGGATAACCACCAACTCCTAGAGCAATATCTAAGGATAAACATCCACTTGAAACAACATCTATCTTCATATGAGTGTCTTCTCCTAAACACATTACTGCTCCCTTACCAAATTGTCGTTCAATATCTGCTAATATCTGGTTTAAATCTTTGTTATCTTTTTTAATCGCTTTACTCATAAATCCTCCCTGTGCAAATGTCTATATACCCATTTTATAAATAGAATTTTGAAAAGTCAAGACATTTTTTCGAACATCAGTTTGTCATAATTTGCCACTTTCCGCCTACTTTTTTCGGCAATTTAACAAATTCGGCTAAATAAGCACCTGAATTTAACAAATTCAACCATAAATGTACTTTATTGCTTCTTAAATTTTTTCAATTTATGTACTTTTTTCTTGTGCTAGTGTTTTGTTTCTTACTGTTATGAATAAGTTTTTCTAAAATACTAAGACTTATAGTAACGTTAAAATTAATTTTAGATTCATTTTATACGACGTCTGAGGTTTTTAAAACTTTAACTCTCAAAAAAACTCCATAGCAATATGAAGTGAGTTGCTGTGCTATAAAATACAGTTTTTATTATGTAGTTGTACTGAATGTTACATCTGGCAAAAAAATCAAGTACAGGTCCTACTTTTATTATTATAAAAAGTCGTTACTATAAGGCTTTTGAAAAAACTATCTAGTATAAAAAGTATCTTTTTATTTAACTCGCTGAAACAACGAATGGATTTAAAACTGTTCCATCTCCTCTAGTTATCTGGATATCTGCCTCTATATTTATTACTGGTCTTATTCCCAGAAGTCCTCCAACATCATGCCAAGTAGACAAGGAACCACTAACGGTCACTTCTAAATTATTAGCATTTGTATTATGTGCTAAAAAAGCACAGGGTGATAATGTCCAAAAGTGGCCTCCATTATATAGATAATAATTAGCGTTTGTTATATTATAAACTCCTCCAGCCATTGCTACTTCATCTGCTGTAATAAGTGAGATTGGATAATCTAATTTTGCACTTGCATTCGATAAACTAAATTTAGCATTATCTTGTACACATTTTAAGCTTGGCTTTCTATTTGATGCTAATCTAGTATATGCTCCATAGTATGTTGCTGGTGTCGTTAAATAACCTGAGCCTCCTGTTACACTTCGATCATTACAGAATGTTTCATCTGCTAAGTAGTGGGCATAACTAATTAAATTATTCTTGTACCACGTGTCTATAGTTATTTTTATAGTTGAATCTGTTGTGTTTGTTAGAGTATCTGCATAACTGTCACTACTATATGAAATTGGTTGCACTATCATTGTTGTATCATTTGAATATCCTGTTACTTTATAAACTACATTACAATCAGTATTTAAACAACTATACAAATTTTCAGATACAATTTTCCCATGATTATCTTTCCACGTTAATTGTTGTATATCTTCTGTTAATGTAAATTTTTTTGCTGTTTCATCAAATGTGTAGCCTGTTCCAAAGTTGTACTTTTTCGTATTGGTAAACAAAGTGAATGATGTGGGTGTATTACTTTCATGTAGTGAGAATTTCTCATTATATTTATATCCAACATATGTTGGATCCCAATATTTTTTATTGAAAGCGGAACTGCCTATTGTTACTGCACTTCCTGTATCTGAGTACGATTTACCTGAATAGATCATTCTGACACTTCCATCTCCATTACGACGAATGATTCTCCATAAAAATCCTGCAAATGATACATAATTATTTTTTACTGCACCTCTGTAATAGTAACTTTCTCCCTCATCATCTTCTGCCATATATAGCCCATCTTCTTCTGTATCATTTGGTGCTATTTTAGAAAAGTCTGGCGTGCCTTTCGCTTTTATTGCTGTCTTGGCTGCTTCTACTGATTTCTCGTGATCATTCATTACTAACATACAATCCGATAATGTATTAAAACCATTATTATAACAATACTGGTCTTCTAATAATGCAATATTATTACTTCCTGCTCCATAAACATTTACTTTTACTTTATATGTTAGTCCACCATTATCATTTTGGGGATTATAAGCTTCATCTACCCACAGTCTTAAGCGATATTTTATTTCTGTTTCTCCTTGTTCTGCTAAGTTTCCTATAAACATGCTAAATACTCCAGCTGGTCTTCCAGTATAAACATTTGCTTCTTTTTCAGCATAATATTTTCTTGGTGCTAATACTTCTGTCTCTGAGCCATCATCATTAATTTTTGTTAAATAGTAATAAATATTGTCACTACTAAAAGTATTTCCTTCTTCTTCCTGTGCCACTATTTCATAGTTAATATCCATATTACCTCTTATAGATGACTTAACAGTAAAATCAAAGTATTCTCCTTCGTTTAATCTTTTCTTTCCTGTTGCTTTGGTAGTTGGTAAAGCGTTGTTTAAACTGATACTATTATCACCTTCAACATACTCCATAGAGATTGCACCAGTCGTAATAGTATTTAACTTTTGACCTGCTCCTGTAAACGAAAAAGCCGCATAACTAATACCCATTACTACAATTAGTAAGATAAAAGTAGTACCAATAGTTAATATATTTCTTAGTTTTTCTTTTTTCATAGATAATTTCTTCCTTTCATTTTAGTATTTAACAAAAAAAGATAGACATATCATCTAGTGATATTAATCTATCTTTGTTCCACGATAAAAGAAAGTAAGTCTTTTTCTTAAATTAGTAAGTACCCCCCCCCACGTTAATTTATAGTTAACTTTAATCATATGATACATACTAATCACCTACTTCTTATCTTTTATCAAATATCAGTATTCTTGACATTTTAATAATATCATAATCTTTAACATTTTACAATTAATTTATCTTTAGCCTTATATATCGTAATAATATCAAATAAATAATAAGAATTTTGTCGAATAGTTTAATAACTTAAGCACAAAAAAAGAAACCTAAGATTAAGCTTCTTTATCAGGTAAAATTAAATTTTTATTTAATTTAAAGTACTCACACATCGAAATAACAGACATAACAGTAGCAAAATATAAGAAGAAATCACTAACTCTTATATTAATCATTTCAAATGGTAAATTATAAAAGAAAGTCAAAGTAACGCCAACCATCATACTAGCAGTTTTAATCTTTCCGCTAGAAATAGCTGCTACTACTTTTCCTTTTCTTGCTGCTTCCATCTTCATGGCATCAACAACTGTATCTCTAAAGATAATAATGACTGGAATGATCGTTAAAATAAAACCCTTACTTGCAAGAATAATTAAAGCACTATTTACTAAAACTTTATCAGCAATAGCATCTAACATTTTTCCAAGGTCAGTAACTTCATTATTTTTTCTAGCTAAATAACCATCTAAGAAATCAGTAAGACTAGCGATTATAAAAATTGCTCCTGCAATTAAATACTCTATCTTAACATAAACACCCCCAATTAAAAAACTAGGTAGTTTAATTCCAATATCATAGAACGGAAAAAGTAACATAAAAATCATAAAAAAAGTCATAATTATTCTAGTTACAGTTAACTTTGTTGGTGTATTCATAACTTCTACTTCCCTTCAATTCACTATTCATAACTGGAGCTTTAGTCTTATTTTTAATAATTAGAATAGCTAATAAAATAAGTAAAATAAAAACAAAAGTTCCAACTACGATAGGCAAAATTTTTACTTTTTGCTTATATACTTTTGTGTAAGGAGATGATATTTTTTTCTCTTTCTTAGCATTTTCCTCTTCTTCTTTTTTCTTCTTTGCTTCTAAGATATCATCTAAGGAAATTTTGGAAGTATGTTCAAATAAAAAATCATTAAATTCATCTTGAACTTTCACTTCATCAAGCCCCAAATATTTAGCATATTCTTTAATGATTTTCTTTATATCATATACATCTTTAAAAGCTTTTGTATTAGCACTTTCTAAGTTTTCAAGTAATACTTTGGAAACATCTAAATCACTAGCTGCCTCTTCTAAACTAACACCATGTTTAATTCTTGTCTCTTTTAAGTATTCACCTAATTCTTTCATAATCAACCTCAGTTCCAACAATAATAATACTTTGTAAGCCATGTTTTGTACCTATTACTAGGTGGCAAGTATCTATCTACTATTACTAGTCCTCCAATCCATTATCTTTCTTTCATGGAGACTCCCCTACCAAAATTTGGGTTTCTCGCTCGTGGGGTTTACCTCGTTTCACCCTTTCGTTTCCAAAAGTATCGTTTCTGTGGCACGTTATCATTTCATCATGGGATATTCCTTTAGATAAAACTTTGCCGTTAGAATAAATCTACCTTAGGTTATTTTTTCCCTAAGCACGAACACTACTATCATCACAGATAGTGCGAGCATGGACTTTCCTCTAGGTTACCCTAGCACTTGCCCAAGTACTAATTGTTGTCTTTTCCAAATACCGCTTTTTCTAGATTACTAAGTCTTCTTAAAATATCTAAATTAGTGATTTCCATTGTATCGCTCTTAGAATTCTTAGCTAGTTCTACATCAACAGAAGCATTCCTTAATTCTTGTTTTAAAGACATAATTTCTTTTAGTAGTTCTGTTTTCTCTTTCTCTAAGCTTTCAATAATCTTATAGAATTGATCATAATCAGAGATTATTACATCTAAAAACTCATCTACTTCTTTTAGTCTATATCCACGAGTATCAATTTTAAAATCTTTCTCTAGAATCTCTTGTGGAGTAAGCGCTATTTTATTTTGATACATATCTAATCACCAATCCCTTTACATACTATATTCTAGCAATAAAGTTACTTATTTGTCAATTGTTTCAACCCTATTATTATATCAAATCTTTTAGCAAGAGACACATTTTCTATCATTGAATTTAGGCAAATTATTACATCTTGACTTTTCACTATTCTCACCTCAATTTTATTCTACATTTTTTCTAAATATTAGACAACAAGTTCGACAAAAGCTTATTTTGTTTGACAAGTTTTTTCACAGTGGTATAATTAAATCACTTCAAGGAGGTTTCTATGGAAAGAAATATAATGATTCGATTAGACAATTTTTTAAAGAGAAAGAATAATGAGGAATTATTTTCAAAGTTAGGTAAGACTCTAACTGTTGAAAATGGTTGGATCACAATGCGTAGCAATAAAAAAGGTAAGAAAGAAGATATAAAGATACTTAGCGATGAAGAAGGTAGAGTTCGTATTAAAGGACATGATACTGCTATCAGTCTTAGTAAGACAGCTGATAGTTACGAAATTGATCATATTCAGCTAGGAAACATCGATAAGGATGAAATAAACTTTTCAATGCGTAAAATGGTTGATGAAGGAAATAATGCTAAGTACTGTATAAAGACCAGTGAAGGAGAGAAAAATATAATCTGTTGGTTTTCTAATAAGGAAATTGCTTTTAATTATAAAGGTATTGAAGAAAGAAAATACTTTTATGCTGCTGATAAAAAAACAAATATCAGAACAGCAGCAGAAAAAAGAGATTGTTTTAACTCTTTAGTAAATCTTGAGGAAAAATATCCAGCTGTTACAGCAATGATTACTAGTGAAGTCCCTTTACTAGATATTGTTACTAACTATTGCAGTCCTTCTAAAAGAAATGAAGAAACAGTAAATATTTATCAGTTAAAAAATAGAAAATAAATCGTAAAAAAATGATATTCTAGTCTTAGCTAGCGATATCATTTTTTATTTATGCTTTATATTTATTTTTATTAATATACAACGTACGATTTTTTCTAAGTTGTTTTACCTTTTCTTTATCAACCTCTGTAGAATGGTTTAATTCATTTAACATTTTATCAGCTTCTTTTACTTTACCAGATCCATATAAATTTCTAATTATTGAAAACTCTTCTTGATAATTACTATCTAGTACTCCTTCTTCAAAGAGAAAAGCAAAATCTTGATCTCCTACTGATGGTTTTTCCTTTGGACAGCATTCGTAAACTTTAAACTTTTTATTTAGTTGTCTATTAATGAACTCTGTTTCTTCGCCATATTTCTGTTTTTTCTTATCTTTTCCTAAATATGAATAAGCATTTGCTAGATATAAACAAGCTTTTTCATACTTAGTACCACCTTGAGAAACATAATTAAGCAAATATTTTAAAGTTCCTGTATAATTTTTAGCTTTATATAGTGTTTTTCCCATGTAATAGATAAAAGTTATAGAACCAGTTGCTTGATAGCCATGTAAAAAACAGGTAAAAGCATCAGTATAGTCTTTATTTTTTAAAGCTTTTTTAGCAGCTCGATAATTGTCGTTATAAGCTTTTTGTTTTTCTTCTGGTAAGCAAATTCGATAAATATTTTCATCTATTCTATTTTGTAAAACTTTTTTCATTTTGTGATGAGAAATTTTATAGGCATAAATGTTTAACAATTCCTTAGCACTAAATGGATCACTATTACTTAACTCATAGATAAATTTATTGAACTCACGCTCCGGTAATTCACCAGCACTTTTTAAAGTTTCAAGATAAGTCTCATCTGATTTCAACATAATCCCTGATTGTTCATAAACAAGTTGATTAGTCATCTTCATCAGTGTTCCTACTTCAAGCGGAAAGTTTTTCTTCGCTGCCAACCTATTTAATTCACGTAACTTAATCAAAGCTAATGAAAAATGTTTCTTATAAACACAATTTGCTACCTCGTTATATCTGTCATTTATTTTTTCATCAGCTAAACTAGTAAAAATATGTTTATTAATAGACTCATTAGAATAATTAGTATTTGAAAATAAATCATAATCATGCTTTATATCTAATAACATTTCAAGCAGAGTTAACGGTAAAGTAATATTGCATTTGCCATTACTTAATTCATAACATTTATATAAACTCAAATAAGCGTCTGCATAGTTTTCCCTAAAACAAGAAATCTTATAGTAGTTGTAATTAACAAACAAGCTATTTGGAGCAATCCCTTCTAGTTCCTCTAGATACTCACTTGCCTGATCAAAATTTTGATATTTAATCTCCAACTTAACAGAATTTGTTAAAAAATATACAATATCACTTTGTTTAAAGTTCTCTAAGAGTTTTTTAACATCTGAATATTCTCTTTCATCTATCTCTTTTCTAGTTAAATAATATCCGATTGTATTCTTTGCATTTTTTTCCATTACTACTCCCCCATGACAAGGAATATTATAACAAATTGATTTAAAGAAAGATAGAAAAAATAAAGTTTACAAAAATCTTTACAAAATTTGCTACTCATCACTTATCTTTAGTATAGAAAAAGCCTATAAAATGCGCTATAATATATCTTAGGTGAATGAAATGGATTATCCTCTTGGAATCAAGAAAACAAGTAATTATCTTATAAATTATAAAAACCGAGGAATGACTTTAGAAGATGACATTAATAAGTCTAATCAATATTATACAGAAAATAATATTGCATATATTTATAAAAAACCTACTCCTATAAAAGTTACTAAAGTTGAGTTTAAAGGAAACAGTAAAGTTATAAAAGAAGCTTTCTATGCTGAACCATCAACTACAGACTATAATGGTATTTATAAGGGTTATTACATTGACTTTGAAGCAAAGGAAACAAAGAACAAAACTTCCTTTCCACTTGCTAATATTCATCTTCACCAACTTAAACATTTAGAAAATATTTCGAATGCTGGGGGAATTGGTTTTCTAATTGTTCGCTTTACAACGCTTAACGAAACATATATATTAATGAATAGTGATTTAGAAAATTATCTTTCTCATAATGAAAGAAAATCTATTCCACACGATTATTTTGTAAAGTATGGACACATTATTAAAGAGGGTTTTAGACCTAGAATCAATTATCTAAGTATTATAGATAATATTTTGGAGGTAAAAAATGAAAAAGAAAACAAAGCAAAAACAAAATAGTAATTTGATGCTTATTTTCTTAGGAGCTTTTTTAATCTTAATGATTATTAGCTACTTTATCATCGGTTGGTTACTAACTGCCTTTTTAGGAGTAGGTATTTTAGTAATCGTCGGGTTTGCTCGCTTGCTTGATAAGGTTAAAAACAAGCCAAAGCAGAAAAAAATACTGAATATAATTATCATTATTATATTATCACTAGGTATTTTAGTAATGCTTCTTGGAATTGCATTCTTAGCTTATGTCGTTATTAAAGCCCCTAAGTTTGATGTTAGTCAGTTAAACGAAAAAGAGCCAAGTATTCTTTACGATATTGATGGTAATGAATTCGAACGACTTGGAACAGAAATGCGTGAGAAAGTAACTTATGATGAGTTACCAGAAGTCTTGGTAGATGCTATTGTAGCAACAGAAGACTCAAGATTTTTCCAACATAACGGTTTTGATGCTCCAAGATTTTTAAAAGCATCTTTAGGACAAATGGTTGGACATAGTGATGCCGGTGGTGCTTCTACTCTTTCCATGCAAGTTATTAAAAACTCATTTACATCAGCAGATGACCATGGTATCAAAGGTATAATTAGAAAGTTTACCGATATTTATCTATCTGTATTCAAACTAGAAAAAAATTATACTAAGGAACAAATAATTGAGTTTTATGTAAATAACCACAACTTAGGTGGAAATATCTATGGTGTTAAACAAGCAGCACTTGCTTACTTTAATAAAGATATTGGTGATTTAAACCTTGCCGAAGCTTCAATTATAGCAGGTATGTTTAAAGCTCCTAACTTATATAAACCAACTAATACTGATAATATTAAATCAGTTACAAGAAGACGTAATACTGTTTTATATTTAATGGAACGTCATGGTTATATAACTAGTGAAGAAAGAGAAATGGCTACTAGTATACCAGTTGAATCTCTAGTTGATTATAACGTTTCAGCACAAAGTGGTATTTCAAAGTATCAAGGTTACATTGATACCGTTGTAGATGAATGTATTGCTAAATATAAAGCTGACCCTTATACTGTTTCAATGAAAGTTTACACTAACTTAGATAGATCTAAACAAGATGGTGTTGATAAAGTTATGAACGGTGAAGGTTATGACTGGGCTAACGATACCATTCAAAGTGGTGTTAGTGTTTTAGATAGTTCTACTGGTAAAATACTTGCTATCGGCGCTGGACGTAACAAAAAAGGTGCTAAAGAATTAAACCTAGCTACTAGTGATGAAATTAAAAGACAACCAGGATCTACAGCTAAACCATTATTCGATTATGGCCCATTAATTGAATACAATAATGCTTCTACTTATGGTTATAATGACAATGGAAATTATAGATTATTTATTGATGAACCTTATTCTTATACTAATGGTAAATCAATCAATAACTGGGATGGTAGTTTTATGGGAGCAATGTCAATGCGAAAAGCTCTATCCCTATCAAGAAATATCCCGGCTTTAAAAGCTTTCCAACAAGTTGATAATAAAAAGATTATTGAATTTGTTCAAAATCTAGGTATTGAACCAGAAATTGAAAATGGAAGAATTCATGAAGCTCACTCTTTAGGAGCATTTACTGGTGTTAACTCTTTACAAATGGCTGCTGCTTATGCTGCTTTCTCAAATGGTGGATATTATAATGAACCTTATTCTGTTAGTAAAGTAATATTCCGCGATACAGGTGAAGAGAAGAAACACGAAGGTGTTAAACGTCAAGCTATGAGTGATGCAACTGCTTACATGATTACTAGTATTTTAGATGATGTATCTATTACTGGTGGTGGAAGTATGACTAATATAGCAATGAAAACTGGTACTACCAACTTTGATCAAAAAACAAGACAAACTCTAGGTATGAGTGATGACGCTATTCGTGATTCTTGGGTTATCGGTTATACTACCAAAACTGTAATTGGTATGTGGTATGGTTATAAAGACACAACTAAAGATTTAGTTAGTCAAGGTCTATACTGTCACAATGTTAGATGTACAGTTCAAAGAGATAAGTTATTCACAGCTTTAGCAAACAACGTCTTCGAAAAGAATAAAGAAGAATTTAAAATGCCAAACAGTGTCGTTAAACTTGGGGTTGTAGTAGGAAGTAACCCTGCTAGAATCGCTGGTGCTGGTTACTCAGGAGCTGTTACTTATGAATACTTCAAGAAAGGTAGCGAACCTACCAATGTTCAAACTGAAGAAAGTAACTTAGCTGCTCCAACTAATTTCAAAGTTACTTACAATAGTAGTACTAACACTGTAAATCTTTCTTGGAACGCTGTTAGTAAACCAGAATCTGATAGTTCTTATGGAAAATTCGGTTATAATGTTTACTTCAATAATACCTTACTAGGATTTACAGAAAACACTTCATTTACTGTAACTAATCCAAGTAATCCATATGGTACTTACAAAGTAATCGCTACTTATAAAAGTTATGATGGAATCAAGAGTAATGCTGCTACTTATGAGTTAAAGAAAGTAAGTTCGACTCTTAAAGTTACTTATCGAGCAATAAGTGGTACTTCATTTAATATCGCTGATATTACAAATTATGTAAATGTAACAGAAAATGGTGACGATGTAACAGGTAAAACAAGTAATTGGAAGTTAACAAGTTTAACAGATAGTACTGGTGCATCTTTGCCAATCAATCAAAGTAATTTATCCACTCCAGGAACATATACTTTGAAGTATAAGTTCACTTATGATGGAGAAACTAAAGAGACTGGTAATATCACTGTTACAATAACAGGTGCAAGTACAGATCCAACTACTCCTGATGATAATAACTCTGGAACTAATACACAAGAATAAAGTAATATACAAAAATACAAGTAGAAAGATATCTGCTTGTTTTTTTATATAACTATTAAAACTAATAACATAGTATCTAATTATTTTTTAACTTTGACTTTAGGTTTTTCAACAGCTTTTATGCAATAGTTTTTCTTTGCTACCTTACTTAAATTTTCCTTTTCCTGATCATAAATCTCACTAATTGCCATCTTGGCATTTTCTACTTTTTCTTCTGGTAACATATCAGATTCCAAAAAACTAAAGACACTATCAGCCATCTTACTTAAAACTCTAACATCAGGTGAAGCATAACCAAAATCTATATTTGAGCATCCACTATGTGTCAATTCAAAATATGACATCTTAGATTGATTTCTTTCAAACCAATCGGCTAGTTCTGGAGACAAGTTTATTATGGATTCTAAACTTTAATCAAAATTAAACATCAAATTCATTATAAAACCTCCCAATATTGATAAAAAATTATCTTCTCTATCACCTACAGTATATATTGTTTTTTATCGTTTATCAAGAAAATTAACAAATAAAAATTGCACATTTTATATAATACTTTAATGTACGGACATCTCTCTTTTAACACACCGGTAATGTAACATATAAATTACATTAATTAATAAATTGATAACTTTCATTTTTATAGAGTTATTTCGCTACAAAGAAAAAGATTTAGAACTACTTATCAGTAGAACCAAATCCTCCATTTCTAATTCCTTCAGCAACATCATTGTCAGCTATTAAATATTTTTTGAAAACAGCTTGACCAATTACGTCACCTTTCTTAACATTAAGTTCTTTATCACTACAATTAAAGAAAGCAAAGTAAATATGACCATCATTATTTTCATTTCCATAGTAATCAGAATCAACTAATCCAACACTATTAGAAAGGATGAATCCTTTCTTTGGACCACTACTTCTATTCATTAAGAAAATACATTCATCATCCATACAATAAGCTTTTAATCCAGTTGGTACTAAAGTAGGTTTAATACCATTCTCAAAGACTGGAATAGTAACGTCTTCCGCAGCTTCAATATCATATCCTGCTGCATGTTTTGTTCCTCTTACTGGTAGATGAATATCTTTATCTTCATAACCTTTAACTACCTCAAATCCTCTTGTTTTCATAAATTCTCCTATCCATTCAAAGAACACTGGAATAGCGTTCTTGGTTCTTCAAAAATTTTACCAACATTACTATTATCGATGTATAAAATTGGTTTTCCTGTTCTTAAGCTTTCTTTTACATCAAGAATTCGTTGATTACTACTTCCGACATAATGTAACCTATCATCATGAAGTTTAATCATAAATTCGCCATCTAGTAAAATATCTAAACAATTAATAATTTCTTCTAGATCTTTATCTGTTTCTTTCTGCTCCATCAACTGTTCCCAAGTGTAACCAGTATAACACCAAATAGTCTTCCGACGATAGTTATTGTTACTTCTAATTCTAGTAACTAACTCTCTAATAGTTTTTCTATTACCTGGAAATAGTGGGTCCCCTCCAGAAAGAGTAATACCACTACACCAGTCTTGATTTAATTCCTTAAAAATCTCTTTAACAGTCGTCTCATCAAATTCTACTCCATCATCAGGATCCCAAGTAATCGTATTATGACAACCTGGACATTTATGAGAACAACCACTAACCCACAATACTACACGTAAGCCTTCCCCATTTAACATATCAGCTTTTGTTATATTATGATATCTCATTTTACATACTTTTCCTTTCTGAAATTTCTACCATTTTAGCATGATTAAGTCTTGTATCGCCATGTACTCTTGAGTATGATAAATAACCATTCATACGGTCAATCTTTGTAAGATCACTGCTTCCACACTTTGGACAAACATCCATGTCTAGTTCTTCATGACCACACTCATTACAGTAAGAAAGGGACAAGTTAACTCCTTCATAGAAACCTTTTTCCATCGCACGTTCAACATAGGTTTCCATTGCTTTCTTATTATAATTTAAATTATAACGAACATACTGAATTCTACCACCTTTAAATAAGTCCCAGAATCTTCCTTCCAAATCTTGTTTTTGAATACCATTAATATCTTCCCAAACAGCACAATGGAAACTATTGGAAACATATTCACGATCAGATACACCTTTTACAATACCATATTTCTTTCTAAATTGTTCTACTTGTGTACCACATAAGCTTTCTGCTGGAGTACCATAGATAGCATATAAAATATGATCTTCTTTTTTAAACTCTAAAGCTTTCTTATTTATATACTTCATAACTTCTAGAGCAAATTTACCATCTTCTACTAAGCTCTTTCCGTTATATAGTTCTTGCAACTCATTTAAAGCAGTTATTCCAAAAGATGCAGTTGCTGTTTTAATAACAGATTCAATTGGTTCATTAGGTTTTAAGTGTCCACCATAGAAACCACCTTCACAGTAAGCAAGTGGATTAGTTGAAGCTTTCTTCTTTGCTAAATAGTTATAGGTACGAATATGAATTTTACGACTCATTTCTAGATAATAATCTAAAACATCATAGAATTTTTTCTGTTCTTCACGAGCTTTAGCTAAAATCATTGGTAAATTCAAAGATATAACACCTATATTAAATCTTCCAATAAATACTGGTACATCATCGTCATCAGCTGGCTCCATACCGCCTCTTTCAAACCATGGTGATAAGAAAGCACGACATCCCATCGGACTAACGATTTTACCATATTTTTTAAAGACCTCTGGAACATAACCTTCACCAGTTAATGATAAGTAGTCTGGATACATTGTTTTACTACTACACTCTAAAGCATCCATAAACAAGTAATGCATCCTACCATTTTTACCATGAAGAGCTTTATCATACAAGAAAACTAATTTAGGAAACAAAGTTGGTTTTCTAAAACCAGGTTTACCTTGTCCTTTTTGGTGAGTCTTCAAAATTACTTGACTAATCATTTGTCCAAATTTATCTTGTTCATGTCCAAAAGTAAAAGTTACAAACGGATAATCACCACGAGATGAACCAACACTATTTAGTTTATATTCAATTCCTTGATAACCCTGTTCGCATTCACGTCTAGTCTTACGCCATGCATAGTCTTCTGCTTTTTCAGTCGTTTTAGCATTAGTTATTTCCATATATTCTTCATAATATTTATTATAACTTTTCTTAGCATATTGTGTTAAAATCGTATCTACTTCTGGAACAGTGAAACCACCATATTGCATAGCAGCTGTATTTATGATAACATCCCCCATAACATCGAAAGCTGTATCAAGAGTTTTAGGTTCGTTATACCATAAATTACCCATTTCAAAGCCATTCTTCATAACAGCTCCAACGTCACATAAAGAACAGTTCATCGTATCACGTCTAGCACCCATATCATGTACATAGATGTAACCATCTTCGCAAGCTTCTATTTCTGCTTTTGTTAAGAAAAACTTTTTATATAATTCTTTATTTAAATTACCATATACCAAACTTCTTTGTGTTGATACCAAAGCACTATCAGTATTAGAATTTTCTTTATCCCCAATATAGTTAATAGCTTGCGCTTTCTTGTAAACTTTATCTAAGATATGAACAAAGTCATTCTTATAGTTACGATATTCACGGTAACTCTTAGCTACTAAAGGATTAACTTGTTCCAAAGCTGCTTCTACACAGTTATGAATTTGACTAACTTCAGCATCGCTAGTTTGATTTTTTAATAAATCAATTACAATATTAACAACTTCATCCTTAGCTTCATCAGTTAAATCAACCATTACTCTTTCAGCACTTTTCTCAATAGCAGCACGAATCTTTTCTCCATCAAATGGTTGTTTAGTACCGTTTTTCTTTATTATATTAATAGGAGGATTTTCATATCTACTTTTCTTTTCAACTACCTCTTTCTCCTTATTTTTCTTCTTTACATCTTTTGTTTTAACCATAATTACACTCCTTATGTTCTTTCTATATCAACAACTTGATTATACATATCATCTTTAGCAAAATGCAAGCATTTTTGTTATTTTGTTTTTTTTAGATTTTACAACTTTACAAAAAAAGCAGTAAAAAAACATAATATGTATTTTAAGCATATTTTGTTTATTTTTCTTTGTTTATAAGGAAATAAGCCAAAATTTAGCAGTTGGTTAACTTATGTTTTTTTTGCTCATTTTTTAAGAAATGTTGATTTTGCAAGCTTTTACCATTATAATTAATATAAAGAAAGGAAGTGTAAATTACATAGTGAAAAAAATGTCAACATTTGACACTTTAATAGTTGTCAAAAGAAGTGGTCAAAGAACCAACTTTCAAGGTGAAAAAATAGCGCTTGCTATTCAGAAAGCTTTCCACTCACTTGATATTCCTTATAAAGATGAAGATGTAAATAAAGTTTACTCTAAAGTTTTAAAAAAAATAGATAAAGAATACCAAGATAGAAAAACAATTAATATTGAAAATATCCAAGACTTGATAGAAGAAGCTTTAAAAGAAAACAACTTTGAAGACGTTTATATAGCATTCAAAACTTATCGAGAACACAGAAACGCTTCAAGATCGGCTTTTGTAATGAAACAACAACACAAATTCTTAAAAGCAATAGAAAGACTTGGACTTAATAATATAGATGATAATTTAAAAGAAAGACCTAATTCATTCTTATTACAATTCGGAGAAACAATTTCATCAGAATTTGCAAAAGCATATCTTTTAGATACCAAAACAGTAAGAAGTCAAGACGCTGGGGTATTCTATCTTCATTCAGTTGAAACTGTTCCCTTTGGATTAATAGCAAGTTGTGATATAGATCTAATAGAACTTATGGATCTTGATACAGATTTTGCTAGAGAACTTAAACAAATTAATAAGATAAATCTTTTTCTAAATAGAATAAAACTTTATTTAGATAATTTAAGTAAGGAAGTTTACCAAAGTATTTCAATTATAAATTTTGACATTGTTTTAGAAAATATCATGATCAAAAATTTTCAAGCAATTTTAAAAGAATATATTGATATCTATCTAGATTCTTCTTTTTTAACTAATTATTTGAAAATATCTAACATTGATAATATAGTTTCCCTTGATATTACTCCAAGTTATTTTGACATAGATGAAGCTACCCCTTTTTACTTAGCATTTTCTAAGCTAATTAAAAAAGCTAGAGAAAAATGTAAAGATGATTTCATTATCTCTTTAAAAACTTTTTTTAGTAATATTAACTTTCCGACAGCAATAAACTTTGGTAGTAATAGTACTAGTGAATTGATATTAAAATCTCTAGCAGCAAATAAGAAAGTACAATATTATTATCAAGGAGTAATGGATGAAAAAGTAGCTAATTTCTTTATTAACTACCAAAACTTATATTTTGTTAATAGTAACTCATCATTCAATAAAGTTATTAAAGAACCAGCTAACTATGGTTACAACTCAATAAGAGTTATTGAAGATAACACTACTATTGAAAAGAAAATCATGGGAGGTAAAGGAAATATCGCTTGTATTTCTATAAATCTAGTAAGAGTAGCACTTAGAAGTAGAGAAAATCGTAGTAACGATGATGATTATAGAGTTTTCTATCAAGAAATTGAAAAGGTCTTAAAACAAGCAAAAGATGCTCTATTAGAAAGATTTGAATTACAAGTTGATAAAACTATCTTACATTTTCCAACTCTATATCAGTTAGGAACTTGGCATGATGGAGAAAAGTTAAAAGAAAAAGATCGTCTTAGAAAATTATTAAAACATGGTACTTTAGCATTTCATATAGTAGGGTTAGAAGAAGCAATCTATACTCTTACAGAAAAGAAAGATGAAGAAGATACTTATAAATTAGCAAAAGATATTTTAACATTTATGAAGAAGAAAATTGATAATTTTAGTGAGCAAAACAATCTTAATTTTGTTTTAACCGCTTATCCAAACAATGAAATTGAAACAGAGTTCAAGAAACAAGACGCTGCTATATTTGGAAAAATTAAAGATGTCACTAATAAAGACAAGTATAATGAAGGTATTACACTACCGATAAGTGATTTAAAACAAGCAAGTCTACAAAAATACTTATTAGGAGGTACTTCCTTAGAAATAACAGCTAAAAACGAAAAGCAATTACTTGAAAAGTATCAATTATTAAAAGAAAACAATATTGGATGTTTCAAAGTAAACTAAAAAGGGGCTGTCGTGAAATTATTTTATTTCATGACAGCCCTTTAAAAACTAGTAATAATTATTTAATTCTTACAGATGATGTTTTATCATTACTACTTATCCCATAATTAATTCTTCCAGTATCTGAAATATCAGCATTAGCTAAAGGTGTTAATGGAAAAGATTCTTTAACAACATATTCATTTTTATCATTAAACTTCTCAAGGGTTAAAATACCACTATAATGATCAACGATTCCTTTGGAATCAAAACAGTATATATCTTCTCGCAAAAATTTGTCATAGTTCAACTCAAGTCTTGTTAAAGTAGCATTAGAACCGGTAATTGTATTTCTATTTAAATAATAATCACCAATTACAATGTTATCACACTCAATTGGAGTCTCTCCAGTATGAGGGGAATTACCCATAATACGTTTACCATCAAGATCAAGAAACATTCTATTTATATCATTTGGAGTTGGATAGTAACCACATCTAATTCTAGATATTGGTTGTTCCTGATCATTACTCTCCTCTTTAACAATTAAATTTCCCATTGTTATTTCTCCAACTCTTATTTGACGAACATGCATTCTAGGAGAAAGATCAATAGTTAATTTTCCTATATTTCTTTTAATATAGGCGTTTAACATATTAAACAATGGTTCATTAATATCTTCTTTAGAATGACCAGTCAATAAATATAAGCAAAAATTTGTCAAGCTTTCACAATCCTCATCGTTGATAGTATCTAATTTTTTATTAAAGTTGAAAATAGCCCAATCAATGTTATCTATAGCATTTTCACTTTTAAGTATTCTTTCTCTTGGCCTAACAAAATTATCTTTCTTATTTCTAACTATTTCTTCTACCTTTAGTTCTCTCACCGCTATTCACTCCTTTTATTCACTCTTTGACAAAACTGCTTTTGTTTCGTGTTCTTTGCCATCACGTAAATACGTAATTGTTATTGTATCACCTGGAGCGTATTTATACAACTCATATCTTAAATATGCTGCATTTTCTACTTCTTCACCGTTAAGTTTTGTAATTATGTCTCCTTCTTTTAAGTCTGATTTGGCTGCTCCTGTTCCACTTACTACTCCTGCAATTACTACTCCAGTATCTACATCATTTGGAATATTATAACTATTTCCAAAACGAGATGATTTAACATCAGAAACATTAACCATTTGTACTCCTAATTGTGGCCATTTAATTTCTTCGCCTTTTTCTAGAGTTTCAATCTTGGACATAGCATATTCGATTGGAATAGCAAAGCCCATACCTTCAATTTCTTCTTTAACTAATTTCATAGAAATAACCCCAATTACTTCTCCATTAGCATTCATTAAAGGACCACCACTATTTCCAGGATTGATTGAAGCATCTGTTTGTAATACTTTCATTACCCAATCACCAGAACTTGTACTATAACCACTACTACTTGTACTAACAGTTACCATTCTATCTTTTCCTGCTAAGTGACCAGTTGATACACTTCCTTGATATTCAGTACTAACTGGTGTACCAATAGTAAATACTAAGTCTCCTAATTTACTATTTTCACTAGTTCCAATAGATAATACTGTTAAATCTTTATTCTTTTTAACCCTAAGAACCGCTATATCTACATAACTATCACTTCCTAATACTTCAGCATCTAACTCTTCTTCTTTACTAGTTAGAACTGTTACTTTAGTATTACCATCAATTACGTGATGGTTAGTTATAATATAATCATATTTACTATCTTCTTTATAAACAAAACCTGTACCAAAACCAGATAATTGATTGTTCTGATAGTTTCTAACTACTAATACACCATCATAAACTTTAGAAACTGAGGAACTTATTCCGGAACCATCTACTAATACTTTAGTACAATTTTTGCTACTACAAGTTGCACCACCACTACTAGTTGTTCCACTTGATGACGTAGTTAAGTTACCACTTACTACTACATAAGTTAAAACTCCACCTAGAATGAATGCTACAACAATTAAGATACTATCTTTTAGTTTATTCATATTCATTTTCATAACTCCTTTCAATTTTTTCTATTTGGTCAAAGTTAGGAGGGAAACCCATTCTCTTCAAAATAACTTCCAATTTAATTGTATGTAAGTTATAAGATAAATTATTTATCTCTCTTTCTAACTCTAGCATCATATTCTTAAACTCTTCTTTACTTAACATATCTTTCATAATAATTACTAATGCAAAGACATCATTCTTTCCATAGATATACCCTTCTTCATCTTCTTCAATATTAAGTAGTTTATGATAGATTGTATTAGGTATAACCTTCTGAGTTCTATTTTCATATAAAATATCTTCATGTGCACATAAATTACGATAATTAGATAGTATTGGTAGGTAAGTTGTCATAGTAGAAACATTTAAATGATAAATATCACATATTCTTTTTTGATCTTCATATTTTAAAATAGAAAATAATTCTCCTACTATTCCAAAAGATAAAACTTTTACTAATATCCATAAAGGTACATACCCATAATTCATCATATAATGACTAGTAGCTGTATGTTCCTTACCATTAACTCTTATTTGTCTTTTCATCTTATGAATTAAATCATTAACTTGTCTTGATTTGGTTTTATCTTGTGTAAAGTTCTTTGTTTTTAAATAATCTTTTTCTCTATAACCATATCTTTTCGATAATTGATAAGAAAAGATTGATTTTAAATTATTCTCTATTATTAATAGATTCTTAAAGAAAACATTTCTAATTCCTCTATCAAACAAAAAGATACTATATAACTCTTCAAACGTTGCTCCTTCTAAAAATCTTTTATCTTTCATACTTTTCATTAGAGGATAACGATAACCATTTAAGAAGAAATAGTTTTCTCTTAACAAGATTTGTTTAGTGAAATCTGGGTCATTAATAGTAAGACCTTTATATTTCATTATTTCTATTTGTTCTTCTAGATTTTTAAATTGTTTCTCTATCATCTTCCCACCTGCCTAGAGTAATTATATCACAGAACTATCTAAAAAAATATGAATTTTTCGTGAAATTGTATGGTATACTGTTGTAAAGGATGTGGTTAGATGCCAGCTACTGTTACACATGCCTATTTTGGTATAGACGTTTATAATAATCTACCTATCGGTTTAAAAGAATTGTTAATGGATGAGAAAAAAGATTTAAGAATGTTCGCTCAAGGAATGGACCCTTTCTTTTTTTATCATAAGATTTCTTTAAAGAAAGGAAAGAAACAACAAGACTTTGCTCTTTACTTTCATACTAATAAAACAAGAGAGTTTTTTATAAATTTAGTTAACTATATTAAGTATAATAATTATTACCAAATACCTGATGTTATGGCTTATCTATATGGATTTATCGCTCATTATGTTCTTGATAGTACCATTCATCCTTATGTTTTTTATAAGACTGGAGAATGGAAAAAAACTGATAAAGAAACTTATAAATATCGAGGACTTCATCATAATATGGAAGTTTTTCTCGATAATTATTTAATTAGTAAAAGAGAACAAGAGAAAGTTCATTCTTTTAAGTTTTATGATTATTGTTTTGAGTTTAAACCTTTCTCTAAGGAGTTAGAAGAAGTGATTGATTATGCTTTTAAAGAAACATTCGGTATAAATGAAATGAGTAATTTCTATAAACAAGCTTTAAAAGATATGCATTTTGCTCTTAAGTATTTCAGATATGATAAAACTGGAGTTAAAAGAATGGTTTATACTACTTGTGAAGCAATAACACCTAAGTCCTTTTTCCCTTTCTCAGTTATTTCTTACCATATCAGTACTGATGATAAAAAAAATTATTTAAATCTTGATAAAGAAGAATGGTGTCATCCTTGTCTAAAACGTGAAAAACATACAGATAGTTTTGATGAGTTATATGATAAATCTTTACAAGAAGCTTTAGATATTATTAAGAGAGTTAATGCTTATATTAAAGATACTAAGAAAGTTGATTTAACTAAAGTCTTTAAAAATTTATCTTATAAAACAGGTAAAGACTGTGCTAAAGATTATGAATTAAAATATTTTGAATTTTAGAGTATAAAGTCTTCATTTTTACAAACACTACTTTTAGGTGATAATATGCTAGAAAAATATAAAGTAGTAAAAGAAAAAAATGAAGACGTTTTATATTTGTATTTATCTATGAATTATGAATTTGCTAAAGATTTAGATGATTATAATCTAGATAAGTTAGATCATAACTGGTTAGTTAATCAAAGAATTCAGTTCAATGGTAATAAGGTTGTGATTTTTGTTGATGGTATTCCTACTAAAGTTATTTTATTAAATGATAAAGTTAGGAAAGATAAAGACATTATCTTAACTCTTGATACTGATGATAAAGTCTCACTTGATACTTTTCTTTTGAGTGTTTTATTTAGTAATATTACAATGTTTTTAGAAAAGGAAACTTTAAAAGCTGTTACAGTTTTATATCGTAGTGAAATAATGAAGCTATATAAAGAAAATAAGAAAATGCGTAAAGATAATTATCATTTTTCTTACGTTAATTTAAATTATTATAAACTACTCTATCCTAATACTTATAGAATGTATGAAAAAGTATTTAAGGAAGCGATTAGGGAAACTGATGGTGAATATTTAGTTTATGATAAAACACCAATCGATGCTTATATTCACTTAGTAAGTAATGGTTATACCGAAAAGAAAGATGGTGTTCCTTATCTAAAACAAGTCGAAAGTTTCTGGGACTTGGCTTATCCTAATTATATGAATCAAAGATATTTTACTATCGAAGAGTTAAAGAAAAGATTAAGTATTGAAGAGGAAAGACTTGATATTGAAATTAAACAATTAAGTAGTGGTAATAGAATATTAAAGTTACAAGTTAATGACAAAGTCTTTGATTCTCTTGATTTAATGGCTAGACTTGATCTTCCCTCAGCAGATATTACAATACTTGTTTTAAAGAATGGTTTTAATTTCATCACAAGAGGAATTGGTAGTGGGTATGGTTTAAGTCTAGTAGGAGCAAACGCTTTAGCAAAACTTGACTGTAACTATAAACAAATATTGGGTTATTACTTTGATAATGTTACTTTATATACAAAAGAAGAAGCTAAGAGGTAGTTTCTTCTTTTTGAAAGTATTCAAACACTCCTTTAGTAATCGCTAATGCTAATCTTTTTTGATATGACTCTCTTTGAAGTAAATATCTATCATTAGCATTAGAGAGAAAACCACATTCTATTAAAACACCAGGTATTCTAGTATTTGAATAAAGATAAAGATTTGTTTTTTTAATTATTCTTCTTGTTTTAAATTCTTCTTTAAATTCATTATGAATACTTTCTGCTAGTATTAAGTTTTTTTTATTTATCGGATGATACAATACCTCTTGACCATGACCTGACCCTGCTCCTGCATTTAAATGAATTGAAAGATATATATCACTTTTTTTATTTTGGATAAATAAGATTCTTCGGTATAAGTCTCCCCTTTTTTTCCTAGCATCCCATCTACTTGATAGGTCTTCATCAACCATTCTAGTCATATAAACAGTAGCACCATTTTCTTCTAAGACTTTTTTTAATTGATATGATATCTCAAGATTTAAATCTTTTTCATAGATTTTACCTGCTATCGCTCCACTATCTCGTCCACCATGACCAGGATCAATAGTAATAACTTTACCAGCAAGTGGCAAGATACTATTTACTTTAGCATCCACTAATTGTAAAGATACTAAAAAGGTAAAGAAAAGAATTAATATTAAACTTTTATATTTTTTTAGAAGCATACAAAAACACCTAGTAAATTTTATGCTTACTAAGTGTATTTAATTAAATAAATTACTAGTTACAACGTTTCATTTTAAATTTTCACTAAGAATAAAAACTTTTATGATATTTTTTAATATAATACATTATAGTTACCATTTTTAGTCCTTTACTTATAGTCTGGGACCTATAGAGACCTTAACCGTTGCGCCAGTAAGCAATGATTTTTTTGTGTTGATAATTTTTCAGGCATAGTTCACTATTTTTAGTAATCTCATTCCTACCATTTTGTCAATTTGGGAAAAATGGTCTAATACTAAGTAATTACCTTTTCTAGTTAAACTTCTTTGATAAAATCTTTTTTCTTCT
The DNA here is from genome assembly GCA_934148995.1 of uncultured Bacilli bacterium. GTDB lineage: Bacteria > Bacillota_I > Bacilli_A > RF39 > UBA660 > Onthousia. The sequence goes on along the minus strand of CAKPDM010000006.1, from coordinate 7,241 downwards.
TTAGTTAATTATTGTCTTCTAGTTTGTACTGCAAAATACGTTTGTCCTAAAACAACTGGTTTCTTTTAGCACCAGAACCTATTTCTACTATTTTGTCGGCTTGGACAAAATGGTCAGATGCTTTAATTTCACTGTTGTTACATGCATCTTTGGCTTTCTCTATTACTTATGAAAATTTTCTCCATTATTTATATTCAAGAGCTACTTTCAGTTCTCTAGCACACCAATACTCATTTCCAAACTCACTAGTATGTTTAATACTTTCAAAAGTTATTTCATTATATTCATCTATCTGATTCATCTTTTATCTCCCTTCTTTTTATATTTACTAACTTTTTTTCTAAATTCACATCTATGCTAACATCGCAATTATTTTTGACGAAATACAACATTTTCACGGATTTCTCGTATTATAAAAAAAGTTTTTAGCAAAATTTTGCAGCATACTTGCAAAACTTCTGATTTTTTGACAGTTTTGATGATACATTTACTTTTTTTTAAATCAGATATCATAAAAAAGTAGCAACAACCAGCAAAAAAGCGGCAACTTACTTTTAATTGCCACTCATTTATTCACTGCCAAACAAGCATGATTAATTGTACCGGTTATAAGATTGCTAACTTTTAAAACTATTATCTCTGGATTCTCAATCATTCCTTTATCAACCCAGTCTAGAACTATAGAAACAAAAGCATACTTATAAAAATCTGCTATAAACTTTTTATCTTCTTCTCTTAAATTTTTACCTTTAGATTTTTCAATTATCTCACTATATATAATCGGATATACTAATCTATACAAATTACTTCTTAATACTTCAACTGAAACAGAATGATAAATATTCTTTACAAACACTTTTTCTTCTTCCATTATTTTAAAAATTAGTAAGAACTTATCTTCCCACTTTTCAATATCAGTATTCTTCTTTAAAATATTATCAACTTCAAAAGTACAAATCCATTCAACTAAATCTCTTATATCTTGAAAATGATAATAAAATGTTTGTCTATTTATATCACATTTACTAGCTATATCATTAACTGTTATTTTATTAAATGGTTTTTCTTTTAATAAATCCTTAAACGTATAACCAATCGCTTTTTTCGTTGTTAAACTACTCAATTATCATCACCATCACTATTATATAGCAAGAAAAATATGAAATAAACGATTATTTCATATTTTACATATTATTTAAACAAGCCACTTTCTTCTAAAAGAGTTTCTAAATCAGTATCTTTAACTTTTTTCATTAAAACTTTTACTAATTGTTTTTCAGCAAAAGTAAGAGGAAGTTCCTCAACTGACTTTTTATCAACTGCATAATAACAAGCTTTCAAAAGTTCTCTTACATCATACTTACTACCCCAAACTTCAGGTACTGCTCTACCAATATTTAAAAGTGTATAAACAGCTTCCATACCTGTACGAATAGAATACTCAGTCGTAAAAATAGTATCTCTAGGAGTCTCAGCAAATTGTCCTATAAAAGCAAAGTTAACTGCTGACTTTGGTACTACTAACGGTCTATCCTTTTCCCTTCGAGGTTGGAAAAAGGCATTTATATATGGCATATAACAAGTTGTTGTATTACACATATCAGCATATTTATCTATTTCATTAGTTGGTAGACCAATATGATATAACCATTCTTCACAAACTTCTTTACCAGTACATGATTTAATTGGTTTCTTAATAAAGTTACCTGATTTATCAGTATTTAAAGCATAAACCCAAACTAATACACTATTCTTATTTTGCGACTTAAACTGTGGTTGACGATTAATCGTCCAAGATAAATACCAATTTTCTGTACTATCTTTAACTGTAACTATACCACCAGTCGTAACCTTTCCTTTTCTTGGATCACGTTTACAAATATTAATAATATGTTTAATAATATTTTCATCACTAACTTCAATAGTAGCACTCATCCAGTTAGTTTTATCTACATGATTACAAAACTTATCTGGATTACCAAATTCTCTATTAGTAGCTTGACTAGCTATATTCTTCCATAAGTCCCAAGATTCACCTTTACCATTTTTGATAATCGATAAATCAGGAACAGTATCTTGATCACCATAACAAGAAGTATCAGTACAACAACCATTAGTAATGAATACTAAATCATCTTCAATTAAATCAATTGTTTTTTCTTCACCCTTATTTTCATAAACAATTTGAGTTGCAACCTTTTTACCTTGTTTAGAAGTAAAGATGACATTTTTAACGTCTACTCCATATTCAACTTTTACCCCATTATTTTGTAAATATTTAATAAGTGGTAAAATCATTGATTCATATTGATTATATTTAGTGAATCTTAACGCAGAAAAGTCTGGTAAGCCATCAATATGGTGAACATACCTGCATAAATATCTTTTCATTTCTAGTGCAGAAGACCATTTTTGAAACGCAAACATTGTCTGCCAATATAACCAAAAGTTAGTTTCCCAAAAAGTTTCTGGTAAAACATCGGAAATCTTCTTATTTTCTAAATCCTTTTCTTTTGTAATAAATAATTTTGATAAAGCCATCGCTGATTTTCTATCTAATTTAAATAACTTATCAGTATGAGCATCTTCACCACAATTTACAGTAGCTCGACATAATGAATAATTAGGGTCATGTTTATTTAACCAATAATATTCATCAAGAACTGATACATCAGGTATTTCAAGTGAAGGAACACTTCTAAACATATCCCACATACATTCAAAGTGATTATCCATCTCACGACCACCACGCATATAAAAACCTTTAGTAACGTCTTTTCTACCATCACAAGAACCACCAGCTAAGTCTAGTTTTTCTAGTAAATGAATGTGTTCTCCTTTCATTCTTCCATCTCTTACTAAATAAAAAGCAGCAGAAAGCCCAGCTAGACCAGTACCAATTATATAAGCAGACTTCTTATCTACTCCTTCTGGTTTTTCTGGACGAGCGAAAGCTTCATACGTTCCTGCGCCATAATACATAAATATCCCTCCTTATTATTAACATTTAAATTGTAATTTCCTTTAGTATTATTTACAATAAACATAATTTTTAAACAGTAAAAATAATAATATAAATAACTAATTTTGGAGTAGTATCTATTTATTAAGAGGAACTTGTCAAAATTTTTGACAAGTTAATATTTTTGTCACATAAAAATACTCAGTAATTTATACTTACTGAGTACATATTTTAATTTTTATATTCAATTCTTCTTCTACAAAAACTACAAATTCCTGTGTTTGAGGTTAACATATTGTCAGAGCCACAATAAGGACAATGAACTACATGGGTGTTCTTAGCAGCTTCTCTTTTTTCTTGCATTTTTAAGTCGGTTGCTTTCCTTATTTCATAATCTTTATTTAGATCATTCACCATATAATTTTTTATACCGGCGCTAATACCAGAAAAAGCTTGTCTAAAAATAAAGGAAAGAATAAGAAATATCACTCCAATAGTTATTAAACGATCAGCATATTTTAATACATTTGGATAAATATCAGAAGAAATTATCGTATCTAAATAAGGAATCGTAAGATCTTTAACTTTTAACAAGTTAAAAATCATATCTATATATTTTGGTAACAACAATACTAAACCTAATATCAATAGTATAAAAGAAGTTTTAAAGCTAGTTCTTCCTTTATAAAGATAAAATCTAAATAGTAGTAAACACACACCAAGAAAAGGTAAAAAATATAAGGTAACTAATATTATTGGTAAACTACATAATAATCTAAAAAATTTATTTGTCATTTTCTATCTTCCTTGTCAATAGTGTCTTTAATTATACCTGCAATAGAACTTCCAGCTGTTATTGAATTTATAACACTATTACCAATACTTTCTCCAGAAAATGAATCAAAAATTTTATTGGTAATTGATTGGCCGTCAACTCTTTTATTATTAGCTCCATTCATCACCGGATTAGTAAGCCCCCTTTTTGATTGAACAAAGTTATCTACTTTTCTTAAATTAGTTACTGATTTTTTTGTTTCTGTTTCATAAGTATGTCTAGCATTTGAATTACGATAACTAGTAAAAATAATTAAAAAGTAAATAATTCCTGATAATAGAAATAACCAATTATAATCCCAATCTATATAGTACATTGCTATAAAACCAAGAATCTCAACAAGAATAGAAATTCCTATTAGCTTCGGCATATGAATTGGTACACTTCCCATAGTTTCCTTGGTTCTGGCATTAACCGCTACATAATGAAGAATTTTTTTACTACCCTTGACTTGTTGATAACTATATAACCATACTGGCAAATAAGCTGCTTTCCATTGTTGACCATTAATATCCAAATCTTCAGTAGACCAAGCTACTCCACGATCATAGTTTTTCAAAGTATCATTAGCTGCAAATCTTGCAATATCTTTCGACTGAGTATCAACCATGTGACGTAATTGTTCAATATTTGTATCTCTTCTTTCAGAAGTATAACCTCTTAAGTAATTAGCATTATATTTTACACAGTTTTCAACATCAAACGGCATAATGGAATTTATGATATTATTTGTTTTATCAGAAGATAAAGTATTTAATCGATCGGAATTAGATTCAACAGACAAACCATTTATAGTTAGATCAAATTCTCTTTCAACATTATATAAATCAGCATCATAATATAATTTCTGATCATTGTCACTACCACTATAATATTGACGTGTCTGATGTTCCCCTTTTCCGACAAATTTTGCATGAGCATTCACATCCACCAACATATATGGAAAATAAACACCCATTATATTATTAGTTGTAAACTCTTCTCTAAATTTAGGATGAGCAAAAAACTTACGTCTTCCTACAAACTTCTCTATCTCAAGTTTTGCAGCATCACGATTAATATTAAAAGGCAAAACAACATCAGGAATACTACCATTAGGAATTTGTTGATTAACAGATAATATATTTCTACACCAGTGACATCTAGCCTGCGGAGCAGAGGCAGTATCAACAACTACTTCCGCTCCACAACTACTACATTTAAAAGTTACAACATCATTGGTATCAGCTATAATATCTTGAGCACCAGAGGCAATAACCTGTCCTTGTAGCTTACTGATGTCATCAACCATTCCCGATATTTTTTCTGGTTCAAATTCATGGCGACAAAAGGTACATCTTAGTTTACCAGTATTAGTATTCGTTATGATATCCGTTGCTCCACACTTTGGACACTTATTTTGACCATCCTTTGCTCCCACGTCGGTTTGTATTATCGTAGGATCACTACTTACATTGGAAGTGGGCTTAATACGTAAACCATTGTCATTTTGCATAATTATATTCCTAGTAATTGAGATTTTAGCTTATTATAATCTTCTTCTGAGATTGCTCCGGCATCTAATAATTTTTTAGCATTTAATAATCTAGCTGTTACATCATCACTTGTTGATGCAGCAGAAGTTTGTTGAGCTTGTTGTTGTGCTTGGCCAAATGCTGGTTGATATGCCGGTTGTGAATTAGGTTGTTGCATAGTACCCATCATACCGCCGGCAGCCTGTACACCCATTCCCATGAAAGCCATACCAGAACCACCGCCATTTTCTCCAGCAGCTTGAATACCACGAGCAGTAGCTTGTTGCATGAAAGAATTACCTCTTGCTCCAGCTAATGCATCTGCTTTCTTAACATCTTTCATTAATTCTTTAGTATCTTCATCATATTCAATAGCTAAAATAGCGGTTTTAACAATCTCTAAACCTCTATCACTCTTCCATTGATACATTTCTTCAACGGCAGCAGATAAACTTTGAGCAAAACCAAGTTGATCTCCTTGAATCTTTGATATACGATTTCCTTTACTAGGATCGTTAGTATAATTAGAGAATGCTGCTGATAAACATCCAACTACTTCGTTAAATAATTGAGTTCCGGCATCATTATCCATATCAGCTAAATCAAAGACTGGAGCATTTGGTTGTAAATATTTTGCTGGTACAAAATTCTTAACAAATAATAGTGGATCTACAATTTTTAAAGTATAAGTTCCTCTAGTTACTGCTCCAACTTGTGTACCAAAGAAAGCATCATCCCAGTAAATTTCTGATTGAGTACCAAACTTATTATTAGGTATTTCTTTTAGATTAACATAGAAAGCCAATTGTTGACTACCTGGTTGGCCACCAAATTTTACTTTCTCCCAAGTTGACTTAATTGTTTGACCAAATATTCCATCACCAGCGAACATAGATTGTGAATATGGATCATCACTTCTAAATTCAAATCCACCTGGTTCAGCAATAATTCCCGTAATGGCACCATCTTGTAAAGTGATAAGTGCTGTTCCTTCGGGAACAACTATTTTACTACCATTAGAAATTATATTTTCATTTCCCTTATAATTTTCACCACGTCCATTATTACTTGACTGTGGAACTGCTTGAAATACAGCTGCTGTACTTGGTACATTAGCTCTTGGAACATAGAAGTCTTTCCATTGATCGGCAAGTGTACCTCCTATAGCTCCAGAAAAAGCTTTAATAAATCCCATAAATAACCTCCTACTTGTAGTATTAATATACTACTTTAATTTAATAAAGATTGCGAATAGTTTATAGATTAGCAAAGTGAATATTTAAAAAATGTACCACAAATTATTCCTCACAATAGTTGTGCCACTCATTTTAATAACTATAACTACTTTCCACTCCTATTCTACTTAATTATATCACACTATTAATTGTTAGCAAGAACTGAAATTAAAATGGATAATAACTTTAGAACAAAACTGAAAACAAGTTTTCAGTAGCCTTACCTCACGATAAGCCATTTCTGCTTCACCGAACTAAATTAGTTCTCCACAGACCAGTATCGGATGGTCGCCACCCTATTATTTTTCACTGAATTTTATTTTAAGTTAAGCTCTGCATATATATTTTTAAACCTTCAAACATTATATTCACGCTTGCGTTGAAATCTCTATCATGATTTGTATGACACATTGGACATTCGTACTTTCTTATACTTAAATTCTTTAACTCTTTATTTTGAAACCCACATACACTACATTCTTGACTGCTTGGATAATATCTATCTATTTGTATTAATTTTTTGTTGTTCCATTCAGCTTTATATTTAAGCACTCTAATTATTTCTCCAAGTGGGTTTGAACTTAAGCTTTTTGCTATATTATGATCCTTGTACATACTTTTAACATCTAGATTTTCACACACAATTATGTCATGTTCTTTTATTAATTTATTTGTTATATCGTGAATTAAATGCT
>CAKPDM010000005.1 GCA_934148995.1 uncultured Bacilli bacterium | reverse complement strand
TTACTATCAATGTTAACAGCGACTAGTAAAGAAGAAATGAAAGAAATAGTAGGAAACTACAAGGAAGGAGAAATAATTATGAGTGAATTGGAAAAATTAAGTTTAAATGATGAGTTTAATATTTATTATGACCATGAAGCAATCTATAAGAAAGATCTTAATGAAAAATATGATGAAGGAAGAGAGTCTGGACTTGTTGAAGGACGAAAATCTGGTTTAGCTGAAGGTTCTAATAAAGAAAAACTAGCAATAGCTAAGTTAATGCTTCAAGGAAAAGAATCATTAGACAAAATAGTTAAATATACGGGTCTAAGTATAAATCAATTGAATACACTTTTGTAAAAGAGATGAATAATCTCTTTTTGTTTATATAATAGGAAATTTATAAAAAGTTTTAAACATTTATTGCAAACGTTTGTTTTATGTGATACACTACATTCTAATGAATTGAGGTGGTCATATGAAAGTACTTAAAGGATATGTTTTTAGACTTTATCCAAATGTAGAGCAAAAGATTTTAATAAATAAAACTATCGGTTCTGCTAGACTTATCTATAATATCTTTTTAAGGGATAGAATTGATACTTACAATAATACTAAAAAGGGTAAATCTGCATATGAACAGAATATCATGATACCAAGTCTACTTGTGAAATATCCATTTTTAAAAGAGGTAGATAGCTGTTCTCTTAGAAATGCTTCAAATGATTTAGAATGTGCCTATGACCATTTCTTTAAGCAAGGTGGTTTTCCTAAATTTAAAGCAAAAGGGGTTAAAGACAGTTATAAAACCAATAATGTGGTAAGTACCTATAAAGAAAAAGTATATAATTCGATAGAACTTGATTTAGAAAAAAGATTGATTAAGCTTCCTAAATTAAAATGGGTAAAAATAAAAGGATATAGAAATAAAGAAAGTCTAAATGGAAGAATTAGAAGTGCAGTTATAAGAAAAGACGCCGAAAGATATTACGTTAGCATTTTAGTAGAAGAAGATGTATATAAACCTATGTTTATTCCTCAAAGTATAATTGGAATAGATTTGGGTATAAAGAATTTGATAGTAACATCACACAATGAAAAAATTAAAAATATAATAAAAGATAGAAGTAAAAGACTAAAAGGACTTCAAAGAGCTTTAGCTAGATGCAAGGCAGGAAGTAAAAATAGATATAAAATAAAGCTTAAAATACAAAGGCTATGGCAAAAGATAAGAAATGCTAGAAAGCATTTAATTCACGATATAACAAATAAATTAATAAAAGAACATGACATAATTGTGTGTGAAAATCTAGATGTTAAAGGTATGTACAAGAATCATAATATAGCAAAAAGCTTAAGTTCAAACCCACTTGGAGAAATAATTAGAGTACTTAAATATAAAGCTTTATGGAATAACAAAAAATTAATACAAATAGATAGATATTACCCAAGCAGTCAAGTATGTAGTGTATGTGAGTTTCAAAATAAAGAGTTAAAGAATTTAAGTATAAGAAAGTACGAATGTTCAATGTGTCATACAAAGCATGATAGAGATTTCAACGCAAGCGTGAATATAATGTTTGAAGGTTTAAAAATATATATGCAGAGCTTAACTTAAAATAAAATTCAGTGAAAAATAATAGGGTGGCGACCATCCGATACTGGTCTGTGGAGAACTAATTTAGTTCGGTGAAGCAGAAATGCCTTACCGTGAGGTAAGGCTACTGAAAACTTGTTTTCAGTTTTGTTCTAAATAAGTATCTTAATTTAACAATGCCTTTCCTTTTCAGTTAAAAAACGTTATAATAAGAAACGAAAGGAATTGAGGTCAATGGATAAGTTAACAAAAGAAGAAGTAAATCATATTGCTCATCTTGCACGTATTGGTATGAGTGATAGTGATGTAGAAATTTTTCAAGTTGAATTAAAAAAACTATTAGATGAAGTATCTAAAATTACAGATATAAAAGGTTATGATGATGAAATAATGTTTACTCCAAGTGAAAATAAAGCTACAATGCGAGAAGACATTGAAGGAGAAATGTTAAGTGCTAAAGAAGCTTTAGCTAATGCTCCAAAGAAAAATGGGAATTTTGTGGAAGTGCCGGTGATGATTAATGAATAGATATTTAGATTTAAGCTTAGAAGAAATTCACAATTTATTAGTAGAGAAGACTATAACACCAGTAGATTTAGTTAAAGAATCTCTTGCAAGAATAGAAGAAAATAAAGACTTAAATGCTTTTATCACAATTAATGAAAAAGCTATTGAAGAAGCTGAAGCTTTAGGAGAAGTTGAGAAAGATAACTTATTTTTTGGTATTCCCATTGCTATTAAAGATAATATTGTAACTAAAGATTTAAGAACTACTTGCGCATCAAAAATGCTAGAAAATTTTATTCCTATTTATGATGCTACTGTTATTTCTAAAATAAAAGCTGCCAAGATGATTATCGTTGGAAAAACTAATATGGATGAGTTTGCCATGGGTTCTACTAGTAGAACAAGCTATTTTGGCGCTCCTAAAAATCCATTTGATAAAACATTAATAGCTGGCGGTTCATCAGGTGGAAGTGCAGCTTGTGTTGCTAGTAATGAAACATTTTTAGCTCTTGGAAGTGATACCGGTGGAAGTATTCGCCAACCAGCTAGTTATACAGGAATAGTAGGAATGAAACCAACTTATGGAAGAATTTCTCGTTATGGTTTAGTAGCTTTTGCGTCAAGTCTTGACCAAATAGGTCCAATGACCAGAAACGTTTATGAAAATGCAAGCTTACTAAATGTCTTAGTAGGTGAAGACGATAAAGACTTAACTAGTGCTGTTAAAGAAAAAGAAGACTTTAGAAGAAAAATGAATACATCAGTAAAAGGCTTAAAAGTAGCAGTACCAAACTATTTTATGAGTGATATCGTATCAGATGAAATAAGAACAGGTATTAAAGGTGTTATTAAATTCTTAGAAGAAAATGGTGTAACAGTTGATTATGTTGATATGAAATATTTAGATCAAGCGGTAACTTTATATCAAGTAATTGCTATGGGAGAAGCAAGTAGTAACTTAGCAAGATTTGATGGCGTAAGATATGGATACCGTAGTGCTAACTATGATAATCTTGAAGAAATGTATTTAAAAACAAGACAAGAAGGCTTTGGTAGAGAAGTTAAACGTCGTATTATGGTAGGAAGTTATCTTCTAAGTGGTGCTAATGCTAAAGTTTACTATGATAAAGCATTGTCTATTCGTGATGATATAAAGAAAGAATTTGATAAAGTATTTGCAAGTTATGATTTAGTAATCGGTCCTGTTACAACGACTACAGCTTATAGTCTAGATAGTGATATGTCCGATCCAATGAAATCTTTCTTAGATGATGTTTTAGTAATACCAGTTAATATGGCAGGTCTACCTGGACTTTCTCTTCCAGTAGCAAAGAAAGGTACTAAACCTTATGGTCTACATATAATTGGTAATAGTTTTGATGAAGCTACTATCTATCAATTAGCAGCCTTTATAGAAGGGGGATATCAAAGATGAGTGAATATAAAGCAACAATAGGTATTGAAGTTCACGTAGAAGTAAAGAGTAATACCAAGTTATTTTCAAATAGTAAAAATACTTATGGAATGCCAACTAATACTTGTGTTAATCCTATTGATTTAGGATATCCAGGAACACTTCCTACTTTGAATAAAGAGGTAATAAGACAAGGTATTAAAGCTTGTAAAGTTCTACATTGTGATATTTCTAAAGTAATGCACTTTGACCGTAAGAACTATTTTTATCCAGATAATCCGAAAAACTATCAGATTACTCAGAATAGAACACCAATCGGACGAAACGGTTACATTGAAATAGAAGTAGATGGTCAAAAGAAAAAAATCGAAATAGAAGAAATGCATATCGAAGAAGATACTTGTAAAAGTGCTCACCGTGGTGAGATTAGTTTATTAGATTTCAATAGAGCAGGAGTACCTTTAATTGAAATAGTTACAAAACCTTGTATTAGTAGTAGTGAAGAAGCGATGAAGTATCTAGAAAAATTAAAAGAGACTCTTTTCTATGCTAATATATCTGATTGTAAGATGGAAGAAGGAAGTATGCGTTGTGAAGCCAATGTTTCTATTTCTAAGACTGATACCTTAGGAGTTAAAACAGAGATTAAAAATATTGGTTCTATTCATAATGTTGGACTTAGTATTGATAAAGAAATAACAAGACATAAAGAATTACTTGAAAAAGGCGAAACTTTACGAGTAGAAACTAGAAGATTTGATAGTAAAAAGAATGATACTGTTTTAATGCGTCTTAAAGAAACTGGTAATGATTATCGTTATTTCCCAGAACCAGATATTCCTTATCTTTATCTAACAGATGAAATGATTGAGAAAGCAATAAAAGAAATACCATTACTTCCTGATGAATTAAGAAGTCTATATAAAGAAAAAGGTATTAAGGAAAGTCAGATAGAAAAATTAATTTCTAATCGTAGTTTTTCTTCCTTCTTTACCGAGTTAATAAAAGAAGATACTGATTATAAAATAGCTGCTAATCTATTATTAGGAGATATTGCTTCTTATTTAAATAGAACAAGAAAAGATTTAGGTGATACTACAATTACTGTTAAAAGATTAGTTAGTTTAATCGCTCATCTTTCAGATGGAAGTTTATCAATGAATAACATTAAAGATTTAATAGATACTTTCTTAGAAGAGGAAAAATTTGTTGAAGAAATAATGAAAGAAAAGAATATTCAAAATATTAAAGATGATTCTTTAATTAAAGATATTATTGCAAGAGTAATTGCTAATAATGAAGACAGTGTAAATGATTATAAAGCAGGACACGATAGAGCTTTAAAATATTTAATGGGTCAAGTGATGAAAGAGTCTAAAGGACAAGTTAATCCGTCACTTGCTAACAAACTATTACAAGAAGAGTTAGAAAAATAAGAAACTAGTAAAGGGGCTTAATATGAATAATCAGGAAAAATTTGATAATCTTAGATCAAAATATAAAAAATTTATATACGAAAAATATAATATTTCTTTTGATGAGGAATACTTAAATATTAAATACTATTTTAATATTCCAGGGTTAACTTATTTTTATCCAGAGATCAAAATTAAAAAGATATTTATAAAAAATAACTATGATAAAAACTATCTTGACTATTTGGTATTTCAAATAGGTTTAATAGAATTGATAAGTTATGTAAAATGTACTTGTTCTAAAGAAATAGAAATAAAATGTAACTACATTAATGAAGAACAAATTAAATTCTTGAAGAAACTATACTATAATGGTCTAGGTGAATTTCTTTATGTAAATAATATAAAAATAGCAGAAGATGACTTGTTTAATATAACTTGTCTTTGTGATAAAGTTGAAATACCAAAGATTGATTATGAAGGCAATGGCAATTTAATTTGTGTTGGTGGTGGTAAAGATTCGTGTGTAAGTCTCGAACTTTTAAAAAACGAACCTGATAATTCTTGTTTCATCATCAATCCTAAAGGACCATCATATGACACCTGCTTAGCTGCTGATTATACTGCTGAAAATATAATTACTGTAGAGCGCATCTTAGATAGAAAGATAGTTGAACTAAATAAGGAAGGTTATTTAAATGGTCATACACCTTTTTCTTCCATAGTAGCATTTATATCATATTTAGTAGCATATCTAAATGGAAAGAAAAATATTATTCTATCAAATGAAGCTAGTGCTAATCAGCCAACCGTTATTGGTACTAAAGTAAATCATCAGTACTCGAAGACTTATGAATTTGAACAAGACTTTGTAAATTATATGAATGAATTTATAGGACTTAATATCAATTATTTTAGTTTGTTGCGAGGATTAAGTGAGTTAAATATTGCTAGATTATTTTCTAATTATCCTAAATATCATCAAATATTTAAAAGTTGTAACATCGGCAGTAAGGCAAAAGAATGGAAATGGTGCTGCTCTTGTTCTAAGTGTTTATTTGTGTATATAATCTTAAGCCCATTTATTTCAAAAGAAGAAAGAATAAAAATCTTCGGTGAAGACTTATATGCTAAAGAAGAGTTACTTCCAATTTTTAAAGAAATATTGGGTTATAGTGATACTAAACCTTTTGAATGTGTTGGAACAATCGAAGAAGCAAGATATGCAGTAAGTCTAGTCTTAGAAAAAGGTAATGAAAGTTCTTTTTTACTAGATTATTATAAAGAACATTATCCATTATTCTTAGATGGTACAGAAATTAATAAATATAATGATAAAAATAATCTAGGTGCTTATTATAATGAACTAGTAAAGAAAGAGATGAAGAAGTATGTATAGTGAGGAAATTGTTAAAAAATTAGTAGGAAAAAATATTGCTATTCTAGGGTTTGGTAAAGAAGGAAAATCAACTTATAACTTTATTAAAAAACATTTACCAGATATATTTTTAACTGTTCTTGATAAAGCTGCTATCACTATTGATGATGACAAAGTAACAATAATTAGTGGTGATGATTATTTAAATAATCTAGAAAAGTATGACTTAATAATAAAATCTCCAGGAATATCCTTAAAAGATATAGATTACTCTAAAATTCAAGATAAGATAACTTCTCAATTAGAATTACTTCTAGAAGTGAATAGAAAAAATATTATTGGTATAACTGGAACTAAAGGAAAATCAACTACTACCTCATTAATGTATGAAGTATTAAAAGCACAAAGAGATAATGTATTCTTATTAGGAAATATAGGTGTTCCTGTATTTGATATGATTGAAGAATATAACAATCAATCACTTTTAGTAATAGAGATGAGTTCTCATCAATTAGAATTTGTGAAAAATAGTCCACATATTGCAGTAATTTTAAATCTTTTTCAAGATCATTTAGATCATGATGGTTCTTTAGAGCATTATCATAACAATAAGATGAATATATTTAAATACCAGACAGCAGATGACTATGCCATATATGCTGATGATAATGAGTATTTGAATGCAAAGATGAAAATCTTAAATACTGCTGCTACTAAATTTAATGTAAGGTTTGATGATGAAAATATATTTGGTAATGCAGTAAGAATTAAAAAAGATAAAGTATTTATCAACGATGAATTGGTGTATTCTGATGGTGAAAGAAATTTAATAGGGAATCATAACTTAAAAAACACTATGTTTGTTTTGACGATTTGTAAAATATTAGGTTTAGATTTCGAGAAAGCAAGAGAAACAATTCTTTCTTTTAAAGGTCTAAAATACCGTATGGAGTATCTTGGAACCTACCATAATATTAAGTATTATAATGATACAATTGCTACCATTCCCGCTGCTACTGAAAATGCCGTTGAAGCGATTGGTGATGTTGATACTTTAATTTTTGGTGGGCTTGATAGAGGAATAGATTATAAAGAATTTATTGAATTTTTAAAAAATAGTAATATCAATAATTTAATTTGCATGCCATCGACTGGTACTAATATTGGTCATCTTTTAGAAGAATGTACAACAAAAAATATTAAGTATGTTCAAACTCTAAAAGAAGCTAATGCCATGGCTTTAAAATATACAACTCCTGGTAAAAGTTGTTTGCTATCACCAGCGGCAGCAAGTTATGAGTACTTTAAAAATTTCGAAGAAAAAGGTAAAGCTTTTGAGGAAATAGTCAAAGATAATTAAAATATTATTAATGATAAAGAGAATAGATACTAGCGTTTAGTATCTATTTTGATGTTAGATTTTAGAATTGCTACTTTCTAAAACGTATTGTATAATATATAGTAGGATGTGAATTAAATGAAGAACTTAGGAAAATTTTTAAAGAAAAATAAAATGACAGTAATAGTAATAATTTGCTGTTTAGCTTTAACAATAATTCTTTTCGCTTTAAAGTTAACTTTCTTCCCTAATGAAGCAAAAGCAATTTATGGCGATAGACTAGATGGTTTAAGTGAAGCTAAAATTAAAAATAGTGATTTAGAGCAGATTGAATCTAATTTAAAAGAAAAAGATGGGGTTGAAAAAATATCAACTTCTACTTCAGGAAGAATTTTAAATGTTATTATCATGGTAAAAGATGATGTTTCATTAGAAAGTGTTAAGTCATTTCCTGATGAGGTAGATAAAGCTTTAGATGATGATCAAAAGAAAGCTTATGACGTACAAGTATTTATCAAGAAAAATAAAGAAGATGATAAATTTCCTGTTATAGCATATCGTCATCAAGGTGGAGACCATTATTCTTTTACAAAAGATAGATAGGAGTTATTATGAAGAAAAAATTATTTTTTCTAATACCCATAATAATTGTCTTTTCTGTCTTTGTGGGAGTTTATTCCTATTATAATAAACAGGATGCTAAAAACTCTTTAACAGTAACAGAAAAGAAATGGGTTGAAGAAAATAAAAGTAAAGTTATAGACTTCTCTGTAATTAATGATTATCCCTTATATGGTTTAAATGGAGAAGGGGTATTCTTTAACTTTTTAACAGATTTTGAACAAGATGTTGGCTTAGAATTTAATAAAGTATCATATTTAAAAGAAGAAACAACTAACTCTAAGGGTTATAGTTTTAGAGTATTAGATAATGATACAAAATTAACAAAGAATGATTTATTATTATTTAACGATGGTTATATTGCTTTAGGAAGAGAATATCAAAGAATTAATCATATTTCGGATATGAAGAATATTACTTTTGGAGTATTAAAAAATGATGCTTCTGATATAAGTTACTATTTAAAATCAGGTAGTAACTTAGTATATAAATCATACGATAGTGTTGATGCTTTATTTACAGCACTTGATAGTAATGAAGTTAATATGATTATTATTCCTAATATAATGTATTTAAATAAAACTATTGGTAAAAAAGAATATATAATAAACTACTACTTTACAGAGATGAAGAAACAAGTTGTGTTAACACTAGCAGAAGACAACTATAAAGTAAATACAATTATTAAAAAATACTATAAGAAATGGAAAAGTAGTGAATATGTAAACGAGTATAATCAAGCTTATTTAGATTACTATATGAAAGAAAATAATATTTCTAGTAAAGCCAAAGCTGATTTGATTTCTAAGAATTATGTTTATGGTTATGTAGAAAATTCACCATACGAAGTAGATATAGATGGTAAAGTAGCTGGTATTGCTGGTGAATATATTAACCGAATAGAAAGACTTATGGATATTGATTTTACTTTTAAAAAATATCCATCTGTAGAAGCTTTAAAGAAAGCTATCAAGAAAAATGATGTTGATATTTATTTTGATTACTATGGAATAAGTGATACAAGTTCTAATTACTTGTCAACATTATCAACCTTTGTTGAAGACTATGTCGTTTTAGGAAAACAAAGTAACAGTCAAGTTGTCAGCTCTTTTGAAAGTTTGAAAGGTGAAAACCTAGCGATGCTTGATAATAATTCTTTATATGATTACTTTAAAAATAGTAGTAGAAGTAAAATAACTACTTATAAAGATATTGATAGCTTAATAAAAAGAGCAAATGATAAATTAGTAGTGGTTGATAAAGAAGTATATTATCGTTATCAACATTCTAAATTTAAAGACTATGTTATTATTTATACTGATACAATGATGAATGACTATAAGTTTATGGTTAAAAAAGAAAACAACGCTTTCTATAATTTATTTAACTATATAATAAGTACTAATTCATATTATAATTATCGTAATGCAGGACTTATTGATATTGAAAGGTCAGTTGTTGAAAGAAGTAGTTTCTCACAATTATTCTTCTTAATATTAATGTTAATCTTTATACCACTTATCGCTTTAGTAATTTTCTTTATCTATGCTAAAGAAAAGAAGAAAGTTAAAAAAGTCAAGAAGGAAGATAGACATAAATATACAGACTTATTAACAGGACTTAAGAATAGAAACTTCTTAAATAAGAAAGTTCCAGAGTGGGAAGCTAGTAAAGTATATCCACAAGCAATAGTAATGATTGATTTAAATAATATTAAATACATCAATGATAATTATGGTCATGAAGAAGGCGATAATGTTATTATCAAAGCTGCTTCTGTTCTTGTTAATTCACAACTAGAAAATACTGAAATTATTAGAACAGATGGAAATGAGTTCTTAATCTATTTAGTTGGGTACAGTGAAAAACAAGTTGCAACTTATGCACTAAAATTAGAAAAAGAAATGAAATCACTTCCACATGAATTTGGCGCTTGTGTTGGTTATAGTATGATTTTTGATGAGATTAAAAGTTTAGATGATGCTATTAATGAAGCAACATTAGAAATGATGACTAAGAAACAGAACTTAAAATAGGAGGAAGTATGCGAGCTAGTAGGGAATTTGTAAGAAAGGTTATTAGAATAATAAGAAGACCAGATATGCGAATACTACCGGGTCAGCTTGCTTTCTTTTTAGTTCTTTCAATGATTCCCTTGATTGCTTTAGTGGGAACGATTGGAAGTAGTTTAGGACTTAGTATTGCTTCTTTTAAAAGTGCGTTAGAGTCCGCTGTTCCTGATGCTGTAATTAATACTCTTTTTCCTAATGATGTAATAACAGGACTTAATTTTAATGTAACTGTGTTCTTTATCGCCGCCTTTGTTCTTGCAAGTAATGGTGCTTATTCTTTAATTACTACTTCTAATCAAATCTATGAAGTAGAAGATAACAGCGAGATAAGAAGACGTGGCAAAGCGATTATTTTAACTTTCATTATGGTAAGCTTGTTATTTTTCTTAATTCTAGTACCTGTTTTTGGAGATACTTTAATATCGCTAGCACAGATTAATCTTCATAATGAAAAACTAGCTAATCTGATTAAAAATATATATCATTTAGGAAAGTATCCATTTTCACTTTTCTTATTATATTTCAATATAAAGTTAATGTATATCTTAGCTCCTGATAAAGAAATGACTTCTAAAGAGGTTCGACCAGGAGCAATGTTTACAGCGATATTTTGGTTGATTAGTTCAAAGATTTATGCTTTTTATGTTGAATACTTCTCACATTATGACTTGTTCTATGGAAGTATGTCAAACTTATTAGTATTACTATTCTGGGTTTATATCTTAGCTTATATATTTACTCTTGGTATGAGTCTTAATCAGGCGGGAGTTATTCAAGAGACGATTGAACTAAGACGAAGTGACCTCTTTAAGAAGAGTAAGAAAAATCAAGATATCTCGTAAAATATTCATCAAAGGTTAGGTTACTAGCCTTTATTTTTTTTGCTAATTTAACTCCTACAAAACGATAATGCCAAGATTCAAATTGATAACCAGTAATTGCTTCTTTTCCTTCAGGGTATCTTAAAATAAAACCATATTTGTAAGAATTAGCTAACATCCATTGATATTCTTTAGTATTAGTAAAACCTTCAAAAGAATTGATAGAATTATCAACATCAACAACTAAACCAGTCTGGTGGTCCGAAAAACCAGGTCGTGCTGAATAAGTATCGGCTTTAGCAATCCCATCATTTTCAACATACTTATCATATAATCTTTTCTGATAAGTATAACCACGATAAGCAGAGATTGCTCTAATAGTAAGACCTTCTTCACTAGCTTTTTTCACTAATTCATAAAATTTATCTCTTGCTGATTTAACTAGATAAATACCTTCTCTAGCATAAGGTGCTTCTAACTCTACTAAATTATTAGGAACAAAATCTTCCCTTAGATAATTATATTTATTAACTAAAGTATAAAAAGTATTAGTAAGTTTAGCTTCCTTAGTATTAGTATAAAAGGGTAAGTCAAGATTAAGATTAACTCTTGTAACAATATCTGCAACAGATAAATTACTATTTAACTTCTGATAATCTTGATATCTTTTAATATTATTATTTTTATAATAAGGAAGACATTTTGCTTCTTCGATAAAGTTTTTCTTTACACTAACTTCTTTTTTTACTGGTTTACTCAATACTAAACTTAAAAATAAACTAATGGAAACAATAACTAAAATAATAATTAAAACTAACTTTTTCATAAAATCACCACTACTATATTATAAGAAAAGAGAAAAATAATAATTCATAAAATATATAATAACACATAGGTTTTAACAAGGAGTGATTTATTTAATGAAGAAACTAGTAGTTAGCCTTTTAGTTATGTTACTTTTTTGTCCCCTTATGGTAAAAGCTGAAGACCAAGCACTTATTCCTAATGCTAAGAGTGGGGTTTTAATGGAAGAATCTACAGGTAAAATAATCTTTGAAAAGAATAAAGATGAGAAAGTAGCAGTTGCTTCTATGACTAAAATGGTCGCCCAGATTTTAATTTTAGAAGCGATTGAAAAAGGAGAGATAAAGTGGACAGATAAAGTAACCGCTTCCAGCAATGCTTCTAGTATGGGTGGAAGTCAGATTTTCTTATCAACAGGAGAAGTGTTAACAGTTGAAGAAATGATGAAAGGTATTTCTATGGCTAGTGCTAATGATGCAACTGTTGCAATGGCTGAGTTTTTAAAAGGAACAGAAATAGATTTTGTTAAAGAAATGAATAAGAAAGTAAAGTCTTTAGGACTTAAAAATACCCAGTTTAAAAACTGTACAGGTCTTGATGAAGAAGGACATTATTCTACGGCTTATGATATGGCAATTATTGCAAAAGAGTTATTAAAACACGAAGAAATACTTAAGTTTTCTTCTAAATATGAAGATTATTTAAGAGTAAATACCCCTAATAAGTTTTGGTTAGTTAATACTAATAAACTAGTAAGATTTTATGAAGGAGCAGATGGTTTAAAGACGGGACATACTGATGCAGCTAAATATTGTTTAGCGGCTACTGCTAAGAAAAATGACATGCGACTAATCGCTATTGTTTTAGGAGAAGAAGTTTCTAAAGTAAGAAATAGTGAGACAATGTCTTTACTTGATTATGGTTTTAATACTTATCAAGTACAAATAATAAAGAAGAAAAGTGATGTCGTAAAGAGTGAGAAAATAGAAAAAGCTAGTACTAAGAAAATAGAATATGTTCCAGTTACTGATATTGGTATTTTATCAAAGAAAGGTGATGTGAAGAAAAAATACAGCTATGATGTTAAAATTACTAAAAATAAATTACCTTTAACTAAAGGAGAAATAGTAGGAAAAATAAAGATTAAAGATGGTAATACTGTTGTTGGAGAAGGAGATTTAACAGTTAAGAAATCAACTAAGAAACTATCTTATCCGGTGCTTCTTAGAAATACAATTTACGATATAGCAAGTGGTAATTCTTCTATTAGAAATTAAAACATTAAATATAATTAAAAAATACTTAGAACGTTATTCTAGGTATTTTTATTTAAAAGTAATACCTGTTGCTTATGTTATACTTAGATAGAGATTTACAACTAATCAGTATATAAATATGGAAATTAAAGAAAAAGATTGATATATTGCTTAAAGGAGTTAGTGACAACTTTTTGAAACTGAACATTTTTAATTAAATAGCGAGAAATTAAGAAAATTTAATTGTAAAGTGGGAAATATTTTATTAAAGTTGTTATCCTATTATAATTTTAGAGTGCATTATAAAAATAAATGAAAAATAATATTGCAGTTAAATATAAATAGCTGTAAACTATCAGTCGAGTACATAATTCTCATTATTATAGTATAATTTTTATGAGGTGAGAGAAATCATGGATAATAATAAAATAGGAAGAAATATTGCTTCTCTTCGAAAAATAAAAAACTTAACGCAACAACAACTTGGTGATAAATTATTTGTAACAGATAAAGCCGTTAGCAAATGGGAAAGAGGACTAAGTTTACCAGATATTACTATTTTAGAAAATTTAGCAAAGGAACTAGATACCGATATTTATGATATTTTACAGATAGAAAAAGAAAATGATATAGATATTGAAAGTCTTTTGGAGGATGAGAGAAAGAGATTAAAAAAACAACTGAAGAAAAAAACAGTCATATATATGTTCCTGATTGTTTTGCTTGTCTGTATTCTACTTTTTAAACTCATTCCTTTTGGATATAATATTGAGCATCCTAGATATGCTCATACTGAAAATAAAATAATTAATCTAGGCCTTCCAAAGTTTTCATTTCTAATGAAGAATACCGAAAATAGTTATTCATATAAAAGTTTTAGGGGAAAATCTGTTTTAAAAAGTGAGTTGAAAAGTTATGTTAATACTTTAGAAAATATTTCTTGTAATGGAACTACTTACTTTTATGATGATGATGTTAATATTACAATTACTGATTACGGAGTCAAAGGAAATTTATTTTATAGTACTATTTTTTATAATATTAGAAATGGTAATTATTGTGATGAATTACAAAGAAGAGAATATTCTAAAAAGATAGGGGCATTGAATGCTTTTCGAACTTTGTATGCAGACGAATCAAACCTACAAATATATTTTCTTCCTATACTAAAACTAAATTCTAATAAAAATGAATGGCTTGCGTCTTTAGAGATATATTATAATGATAATCAAAATAAGAAACTAATTGAAAAATCATCTGGAACATTTGAAATAATAGGTAGTGAACTTATTTATTATCGAACTGAAATTGCAGAACAAGCTGTTAATTTAGAAATACCAACTGTTTCAACTTTTGCAATAAAAAATCAAAAATTGATACTAAAAGAAAATTATCTTAATGATTATGAAAAAAGCATTACTTTGAAGTATGGTGATAATTTATGATGAAAATATTTAATAAAATTAAAAGTAATATTCTTCTTTATGATTTATTTTTTATAGGTATTACTGTATTAATTAATTTTTTATTGTATTTAGTGAACATTAGATTGAGATTATGGGTTATTGTTCTTTTATTTTTAATATCTATTATTGGTTTTATAGTTGGTATATTTCAGCTTCTTGCTAATCAAAAAAAATACATAATTATTATCATTTTATTAATAGTAGCACTCAATTTACTTTTTCTACCTATTGTTGGACCTATCTTAATATTTAGCTATAAACCAGAACATACTACAACACTTGATGGAAAAAAATATGTAGCGGTTGTTTCATCTTTTCTTCATGTTGATGTTGATTATTACGATTATTATGGTTTCTTATTAATGGGAACAAAAGTAAAAGTACATGGTTACTTTGGTAAAGGTGGATATGACCCTTTTATTAATTCAGATATTTCTGATGGTGTTACTTACACATATTATGATAGTAAAGGAAAAATAAAGGCTGAAAGAGTAGAAACTTTTATTAAAGATAATGATAGGAAAGTGATAGAAAAAATTAATTATGATATAGATATTGATAAAAATAGTAAATTTGATGATAATACTAATTATGTATTACCAGAAAATGAAAAGGTTTTATATGAAAAGAAATTTGCTAAAACAATATTAAGATTCGGTAAGGTAGATGACGTGTTAGGACAGAATATGTTAGTTAACGTTCTAAGAAGTAAAGACAATGGTAACAATTTCTATATTATTTCTGATGATGTTATTCAGGTAAGTAGTGAAGCAAAGTTTGAATTTTTGAATGAAAACTTAGGCTTTATAATTAATACTGGTAAAATCTATTTAGATGATAAAAAAAACAGTTTATATGTTACCAATAATGGTGGTAAGAATTTTGCAGTTGCTAATTTTGACTATACAAATGAAAACGTTGAATATCTAACTATAGAAGCTATTCCTTATTATGATAAAGATATTTTAAAGGTACAATGTTCTTTATATGAAGTAGATGGTGATAGCTATAAAAATAAGGAATTAGTATTTATTAGTAAGGATAATGGCCTTAACTGGAAACTAGAAAATAATTAATGAGAAAAAAATTAATATTTGGAGTGAAATGATAACTAGAAATTTAGAAAATGTTATAGAAAACTACGATATATTGAAAGAGATGTTGTAATTTATAATAAAGGTTTAACAAAAGGCTAGTAATGTCTTAGAAAAAAAGTTAAAATCAATAAAATAAAGTATGTCTTCCTATCTAATGTTGTAAAAATAAAACGGTTATGTTAACATATTTCTAACTAAGGGAGGTTTATATATGAGTCTTGAAGCAAAAACAAGTGATCCTATATCTATAAATATTAATGAAAGTGGAAATATTACATTATCAAATGATCTGGTGCTAGGATTAGCGATTGGTGGTAATCATTATGGTTTTTCACTGATAATAGAATTAAATGATGTAAAAAGAGAAGTAGTTTATCAGACTAAACGTAAAATTAATATAATCAGTTTTGAAGATGAGATTTTAAGTGTGTATGAAGAAGATATGAAGACTTCTTGGCATCTCAACTTAGCTTCAGAATCTTGGAAAGAATTTTTGTTAAATCCGCCAATTTTCAAAAATCCAGTATCTGTTAAAATGGCAAGAAATCCAGCAAAAAACGTTATTCTAAATGACAGTCATCTAAAGAAAGATTATCCATTATATCCAGGGGTAATGTTTGGTACAGAAAACTATGGCTGCATTTTAATAAGTGGGACAGATGAAGATCAAAAAGAAGCTATTTATCCAACTCAAAATAGAATAGTTGGTGTAGGAGCTGATTCTCCTGGCTATGGAGATATACATTTTTATGAGGAAGATCAACGCTCGCCTTGGATATTTTCTTATGATGGGAGATTAAAAAGTTTTCCTTTATCTAATCCATATGCGAAGACAAAAAAGTTCTTACTTTTAAGAGATAAAATGTAATAAGTATCAACTTACCTAGTTTGGTACTTTTTATATTAATAACTATAATTAAGTTGGAGAAAGGGGATAATAATGACAAAAAAAGAACAGTTTACTGTATGGTATGGAAATTTGAAAATAGATGAAGTGATAGCATATTTTAATTTACCAAGTGAAAGGATAAATTATGAGTCAATACAAGAAATACTATTAGAAAATTTTGATTGTAAAGAATATTTTCCAGCATTAAATAATATATTATTTCTTGGCCTATTAGAAATAGAAAAAATAGATACCAATAAGTATTTAAAATTTATAGAAGCCTTATTAAAAAATGGCTTTAACTCTAACTACTGCGATGTTGAAGGGAATAACATTATTCAAGCAGCTATGAAATCTGGATGCTCCACAGAATTTATTGTAAATCTTATTAATTTGACAAAAAAATACAACCTAAATGTTGATGCAAGAGATAAACATGGTAACAGTATTGTTCATACTGCTATTGAAGCTAGAAACTATCAGGGTGAAATCATACCAATAGTGGAGGCACTCGGGAAAGAATTTAATTTTAATTGTAAAGATAAAAAGGGAATAGATTTAATTGCTAAGTTTAATATGTGTAAAAATCAGATATTAAAGGAAATTAATAAAACAAAGGAACTGATAGAGTTTTTAACTAATGAAACTGAGTTATTTTCAAATCCAGTGCTATTATCAGAGTCACAAGTTGAGCTGAATATCTATCAGACTTACTATGATAGATTAATTTTAGAAGAGACAGATTTTAAAAAGACCGTTATTATGTTTAGAAAACTAGATGGCATTTTATCTAAAGTAGATAGGAAGAAAAAAGAAAAGGTTTCTAAACAGATTCAGAATAAAAATTCATTAGTCTTAGAAGTTAATGATATTTCAGCTAAATTAAATTTTGATTTTATCATTGCAAATAAATCTAGGATAGACTATCTTACTAATAAACTTATAACAGCAATAAATAATGAAAAAACACCTTCGTATGAAAAGAGAATTATTATTGAAAAGTTGAAAGACTTCAATAAACTAGTACAGGAAATCTTTACTAAAGAAATGGAAACTTTGCAATCGTCTAATGATATTAATTATTTAGCAAACGTTGAGACAAGATTAAAAGATGCTGGTTATTCAGAACAGCAATTAGTAGTAAGAAAAACAATTGAGGATTATCAAGATAAAGTTAAAAGCTTGGCTAATAGTATCGATTATAACTTGACTTTAAAAAGTATTTCAGAAATAGAAGAAAAGATTAATACACTAGATAGCAAAAATAGAAAAAAATTGTCTGAAGTTTTAGAAACTAAAAAAATTAAGATATTAGAACGTTTCGAAAGATTTAATAAATTACAATCAACAGCGGCTTCTTTTGGACTTGAAAAAGTGTCATCTAAGGAATATTCTGAATATGATCTGGCTAAATTAAATCAGATGATAGTAAAAATAGAAAAAGAAATTTCTATTAGAAGAAATATAATAAATCTAAAGCTTCAACAAAGTTTTAGTGGTATTTTTACAAGTACATCTCTTAGATTACTTAAAGTGGAACAGGAAAGTAGTAATTGTGAAAATAAAAATGATTTAATTAGGAAAAGAGAAATGAAAGAGGTTATAGAAAGTTATAAAAGTATAATTAGTACACTAAAAGACAAGATTGAAAATAATCTGACATTAAATGGAACCTTGGAATATAAAGATATTATAAATACTCTGGATGACAAAAATAAGAAGGAACTACTCTTGATGCTTGAAACGAAAAAAAATAAATTAGAAGCCCTTAAAAATCATTTGATGGTTTCTTTTGAGCTGAAGAGTTTGTCATTTATTACTTTGCAGGGTATATGCTATGAATCTAATATGGCTGAATTAAGCAAGATAATTGAAAGAATAGAAAATGAAAAATTTCTTGGTCAAACAGCAAAAAGTATAGAATTAAATCGTGAATTCAGTGATGTTTTAACAGAAAGTGCTCTTAAATTACTGGGACAGGGTAGATTTTGGAGAGAAGTATCAACTGGAGAGAATCAATCTTTCAGTAGTCAAAAAGTAAAAATAAAGAAAAAGTAACATTTTTGAAACTTTCCATTATTCACAAATATTAACTTCTATATTATAATTAAAGAAAATACAGAATAGGAGTTGATTATATGAAAAATGTTACAATCCTTGGAGGAGGAGTCTTAGGAAGTCAGATAGCTTTTCAGACAGCTTATTCAGGATTTAATGTAACTATTTATCTTCGAAGTGAAGGAAGTATCGAAAGATGTAAACCTAAACTAGCTAAACTAAAAGAAACTTATATCAATGCTATTAATTTAATGGCTAAAGATAAATCTTATACAACTTGGTGTAATGGTATAGCTTCTATAGATGAATTTGATAAAGATACTTGTTTGAAAAAAGTAGAGGAAGCCGCTAATAATATTAAACTAGAACTAGATTTAGCAAAAGCAGTAGCAGATGCCGATTTAGTCATTGAATCAATGAGTGAAGAGTTTGAAGCTAAGAAAGAACTATTTATAAAACTGGCACCAATTCTTCCTAGTAAAACAATACTAGTAACTAACTCTTCTACTATGTTACCAAGTCGTCTTGCTAAATATACAGGAAGAGAAGAAAAGTTTTTAGCTCTTCATTTTGCTAACTCTATTTGGAAAAATAATATAGCAGAAGTGATGAAACAAAGTAAAACTAAAGAAGAATACTTTAATATTATTTTAAAATTTGCTAAAGATATTAAAATGTTACCACTACCAGTTAGAAAAGAAAAATCAGGTTATTTACTAAACTCAATGTTAATACCATTTTTGTTTTCTGCTCTTGACCTTGTTGTAAATGAAATATCAGATCCAGCTAGTATTGATACAGCTTGGACAATTGGAACAGGTGCACCAGAAGGACCATTTAAAATTTTAGATACAGTAGGGTTAAAAACTGCTTATGATATAGTAGAAATGTATGTAAAGATACCATCATTTCTAGCACCTTATAACTTCAAAGGAATGCATAAGTTATTAAAAAAATATATAGATGAAGGAAAACTAGGAGTAGCAAGTGGGGAAGGATTCTATAAATATGAAAAGTAGGTAGCAATACCTATTTTTATTTGATAAAATTATTTTAGGAGGAATATAAATGAAAAAAAAGACAGTTCTTGTTAGTTTATTAACTATTTTATTAGTAACTTTGACTTTATCTAAAACCTATTTAACAAAGCCAATAAAAGAAACGAAAGGAGTAGAGGTAGTACCAACCATGCAAGATGTTATTACTAGTGATAGTAGTTGGTGCCCAACTTTTCAGTTAATATTTAATGATTTAAAAAATGACTTAGTAAAACAAGATATTAAATTTAGTAAAAATAATACCTTTCTAGATAATCTTAATAAAGAAGAATTTAAGGAAAGTGATATATCAAGTGATTATTACTATAAGACTTACGGTGTTAAAAATATAGAACTTAAGAATAAGATTATTAAAGGGATAAAAGATAAGTTTAATCAGACAAGTGATATTATTGATAAGTTTGATTTTAGTAGTAGTAATCCTAATGAATATTTTTTCTATAGTATGTTATATAAAGAATTTAAATATCCTAAGAAATTTAATGCTTTAGGGAAAAGTAGTTTTAATAATAAGTATAATAATATAAAGTATTTTGGTATTAGAGGTGATGATGAAGAATTAGCAAAACAAATTGAAGTCCTTTACTATAAGGATGAAGATGACTTTGCTGTTAAATTACTTACTACTAGTAATGATGAAATAATAGTAAATAAAAATCCTAAAGGTAAAACTTTTAATGAGATATATAATAATATAATTAATAATTCTAAAAACTATCAGGATAAAGAATTTATAGCAGATAGTGATCACTTTAAAATGCCTTATTTAAGTCTTAATGTTTTAAAAGAATATAAAGAATTAGAAGGAGAACAGATAAAGACTAGGGATGGGAATACTTTAGAAATAGGAACAGCTATTCAAACAATAAAGTTTACTCTTGATGATGTTGGAGGAAAGATAAAAAGTGAAGCTGGTATGAATGTTATGAAGTCATCATTAGATGAAAGGTATTTCTATGTAGATAAAACTTTTGCTATCTTTCTTAAAGAAAAGTCAAAAGATAAGCCATACTTTGCAGCAAGAGTTAATGATATAAGAAAGTTTCAATAATATGACTGAAAATTAGTGGTAAAAGTGTCATTAATTTTCAGTAGGAATTATATATTAGTGTAAAACTTAATAAGAGGCGAAAATAATGAATAGAATCGATTTGGTAGAAAATGATTTATTACTTAAAAAGTAAGTTTATTGCCCTTTAAGAAAAATTAAATAAAGAATTGACTGGGAGTTAACCTCCTGGTTTTATAATTTAATTGTACTAAAATTAAGAAGAAAATAGAAATGAAAGTATTATGATGGGTATTATAACAATGTTGCTCTTATAATAAAGAAGTTTATAGGGATGAGTAAAGACTATTCTTATTCCAAGAAAAATGGAAAAATGTGATTTCATATTATTGTGGTAAAAAACAGGTAATATTTCATGATAAATAATAATTATGAAAATATATAAGCTATAGACATACGAAAACCTGTATGATCTACTATTATAAAAATGTGATAATATATATTTGAGATTGGAAAAATATTTTAGAAAGGATAATGCTTAGATCCAAAAAGACGGAAAGGATAAGTGAGTTTAAAACCAAGTATAGTATTACAATACCAGCTAATGTTAAACACTGGTATGAAGTTAAAAAAGATTTATACTTTAGGCATATAGTTATTAAAGTACCTGGTGCAAATACATCTAATGAATGGTGTGAATCAGGAAGAAAAATATGATAAATTAAAATAGTAGGAGGTTTTATATGAAAAATGAAATAATTTTATTTGAAAATCAAAATGTTAAATTAGAAGTTAATATGAAGGATGAGACTGTGTGGTTATCTTTAGAACAATTGGCAACTTTGTTTGATAGAGATAGAACGGTAATAAAAAGACATATTAATAATATTTTTAAAGAAGAAGAGTTGGATGTAAATGAGGTATGTGCAAAATTTGCACATACCACAGCTCATGGAGCATTAGCAAGTAAAACTCAAACCAGAGAAATAGATTATTACAATCTTGATGTAATAATTAGTGTTGGTTATCGTGTTAAATCACAAAATGGTATTATCTTTAGAAAATGGGCAAGTAAAATATTAAAAGACTATATGTTACAAGGATATGCAGTTAATCAGAAAAGATTAGAGTATCTAGAAAAAACGGTTAAACTTATAGATATCGCTAATAGAATAGATGAAAATTTAAATAATAGTGATGCTCAAGAAATTCTAAAAGTAATAGGTAATTATTCAAAAGCGCTTGATCTTTTAGATGACTATGACCATAGAACATTATTAAAACCTAAAGGTAATAACAGTCAAAAACAAATAAAATATGAAGATTGTTTGGATGTAATTAATAAATTAAGATTCAATCAAGAAAGTAGTCTCTTTGCTATTGAAAGAAATAATGGTCTAGAAGCAATAATAAATAATATTTATCAAACATTTGATAATAATGACGTTTATAAAAGTATCGAAGAAAAAGCCTCTAACTTCTTATATATGATTGTTAAAAATCATGTTTTTATAGATGGTAATAAAAGAATAGCAGCAACCTTATTTATCTATTTCTTGAATTATTATGATATTTTATATAAAGACAATAAACAAGTTATTG
Organism: uncultured Bacilli bacterium; assembly: GCA_934148995.1. Lineage (GTDB taxonomy): Bacteria > Bacillota_I > Bacilli_A > RF39 > UBA660 > Onthousia. The sequence goes on along the minus strand of CAKPDM010000005.1, from coordinate 66,086 downwards.
ATAATAATACACTTACCGCTTTAACACTCCTTATTGCAGAATCAAATCCAAAAGAAAAAGAAGTTATAATTGATTTAGTTATGAATTTTTTAAACTAGATAACATTTAAAAATAGTTTAGGAGAATAATTAAAAATGAATAATAAAGAAAAAGCAAGAGAATTTTGTTTAGAAGTAAAGAAACTAGCAAAAAAGTATAATTTACCATTTTTTGTAGTTACAGATGGTGCTTCTCTTACTAGTAATAATAATTGTAGTGCGGTAAAAAATGCAAGAGATGCACATATAAAATGGGAAAAAGAAAATGGTTATGATCCCTTTGATGACTGGGGAAAGGAAAAATAGAAAGTGAGATTAGACGAGAAAGAAAAAACTAGTTGTATATTTTTCCTATACAGGTCATACAAAAATGATTATAGATAAAATAAAAGAACAGATTGATTGTGATGTTTTAAAAATAAAATCGGTGACGCCATATTCAACTGACTATAATAGTGTTATTAATGATGAACAAAATAGTGAACGAAGTAATTTTCTATCATAAATATGGACCTTACTAACTATGACACAATCCCCAGTTTAATGGTATCGACCAGTCACTGCTATTAGATATCTCTAAAAGAACATGACTTAACAGGAAAAATAATTATTTCTTTTACTACCAATATCGGTTGGTTAGGAAAGACATTTATTGAAATAAAAAATCTTTGTTCTAACTCTATAGTAACTAATAATAAGAGTATTGTTTTGAGAGTTATTCTGATAATTTGGTTACAAGTGATAAAGAAATTACTGATTTGATAGCTAGTTTATGATAAGAGTAAATTTTTCTTGCTCTTTTTCCATTAATCTTGTATAATATAGCCAAAAAAAGGGATGATTATATGGGACCAGAAAATGGAGTAAATCTTAATAAATTTGATTATTTTCCAATTGAAGAATACGTTCGTAGAATAAAGGTGGAAGACTTTGTATTAGAGCATATGGAAGATACAAATAGAAAATTTGATGATTATTTAACAGAAATTGCTAAATGTGATGACTATACAAAAATATATTACTTTTTAGATTCTATAAATAATGAAATAATTTCTTCTCATAAAATGGAAAAACATTATATTAGTAATAAAGACATTCTAGAAAACGATTGTTTCTTTTCTTCTTTACAAATGAGTCATGCTAATATTAAGAGAATTCATAATCTTGTTATGAAAGATAATACTGATTATCGTAGTGGAGAAGTTAGAGTTAGCTCTTTAATTAATGACGAAGAAAAAATTTATTGGTATGGTGCTAAGCCAGAAGATGTAAAACCATTTATGGATGATTTTATCAAATTTTATAAAACAAAGTCATTATCAGTTATTGATAGTAATCCATTTTTAAAGAGCGCTCTAGCACATTTACTTTTTGTAAGAATTCATCCTTTCAGTGACGGAAATGGAAGAACCGCAAGAATGATTCATAATATGAAGTTTACTGATAGAATGAATAACGCTTATGGAATGAATCTTAAAATTTGTCCTTTAAATATTTCTCAAAGTATTTTATTAAATCAACCAACTTATGTTAAAAGAATAAACGATATATATTTTGATTTGGAACATGATAGTAATTATGAAGTCAATAAATGGTTTGATTTTATCTTAAATATGTCAGATGATCAGTTACATTTTAATACAGTGCGTTTACCAAAATTTCAGAGATTAGTAGCAAGTGGTGAAGCAAATAAAAAAGAACTTAATAGACCAGAGAATAAAGAAATGAAAAAAGAAGTGGAAAAGCTAAAAGTCCTTAAATAGTAATTTACTAAAGTAAAACAATTTGATAAAATAATTCATAGAAGAGTATGGTGATTATTTTGAAAAATAAAAAGGGATTTACACTAGTAGAACTTCTTGCTACTATCACAATTATGGGACTTATTACTGTAATGGTGACACCTTCAATAATTAAGTTGCAAAACAATAATAAAACTAAGCAATTTGAAATGTATGCTAAGAGTATGATTGAAGCAGCTAAAGTGTATGTTCAAAGAGAAGGTGAAGATATCACTCCTCTTGGAATAGATAACTGGCAAGGATGTATTGAAATAAGTTATCAGGAATTGCTTTCTAGTGATTTAATTAAACCATATAATGATACTGATTATAATTGTTCAAATTCTAAGATTAGATATACTAAGAATAAAAGTAATGGTAAGTATACTTACTCTTTAGTTTGCAATTCCAAGGTCAGTAAAAAGAGAAATTATAATTTAAAAACTATTCCTAATACCTCTTGTAGTGTATCAGAAATTAGATAAGAAGGTGGAATATGGAGCTATTAGCACCAGCAGGAAATAAAGAAAGTTTAATAGCAGCAATTAATAATGGTGCAGATGCTATTTATTTATCAGGAAAGAAATTTGGAGCACGCGCATATGCTCTAAATTTTTCTGATGAGGAATTAAAAGAAGCCATAAGAATCGGAAAAATTTATGGTGTTAAAATTTATGTGACGATGAACACATTAGTAAAAGAAAATGAAGTAGAAGAGTTTCTAGATCAAGTAGAATTTCTATATGCTAATGGAGTAGATGCTATCTTAATGCAAGACTTTGGAATGATTTGTTTATGTCTTAAGAAGTTTCCTAATCTTGAAATTCATGCTTCTACGCAAGCTCATAATGTTTCTAAAGAAGGAATTGATTTTCTTTACAAGTTAGGCGTTAAAAGAGTAGTGTTACCAAGAGAAATGTCTCTTGAAGAGATAAAACAGATTGAGACTCCAATCGAGAAGGAAGTATTTGTTCATGGAGCACTTTGTGTAAGTTATTCTGGCAGATGTTTAATGTCCCAAGTACTAGGAGGTAGAAGTGGTAATAGGGGGGAATGTGCTGGATGTTGTCGTTTTCCTTGGAAATTATATAAAGCTGATAAATTAGTTAATGAAGGTTATCTTCTTTCTATGAAAGAGTTGAATCTAAGTGAAGATGTTAGGAGATTAACTCCTTATGTTGATAGTTTAAAAATTGAAGGAAGAATGAAAAGTCCTAGTTATGTTGGTTTTATTACTAACTATTATCGTAAGATACTTAACGGGGAAGAGATTACAGAAATAGAAAAGGAAAACTTACAGAGTTTATTTTATCGTGGTTTTACTAAAGGACATTTACTTGCTAGTAAAGATTTAATAAATAAAATATCACCTAATCATATCGGCTTACCTATTGGTAAAGTATTGGAAGTAACTGATGATAAGATAATCATCTTACTAGATAAAGAACTAAATCAAGAAGATGGTATTAGATTCTTAGAAAGTGGTAAAGGAATGATCGTTAATTATCTTTATGATATGAATGATAAATTAATATCCAAAGGTAATCCTAAGCAAAAGATAATGCTTGATAATAAGATTGGTCTTACGTCTTTAGATACAGTATCTTTAACTACTAATCATAAATTAATGACTAGTTTTGATACTATTACTAGAAAAGTACCAATTCATATTAAAGTTACGGCTAAGAAAAATAAACCATTTGAAATAGTATTTATTAAAGATAATATTGAGGTAAAAGAACAGGGCAATATAGTAGAACAAGCAAGAAATGCTGCTGTTACTAAAGAAAGACTTCTTTCACAAGTAGAAAAATTAGGTAATACACCTTTTAGTCCTAAGAATATTGAAGTGAAAATGGATGATGATATTTTTATTCCCATGACAGAGATTAATATTATCAGAAGAACTCTATCAGAAAGATTGATTGGTAGGTTAAGAATGACCTTTAAAGAACCAGATATTAATAGAATTAACTTAGATTATGTTGATGTGGGTAGCACTTGTATAACTAATTATAAAGAAATACCTGCTTGTCAGTTTGAAATAAAAGAAAAAAGTGGTATCATTCATGAAATTATTGATGGTAGAGGAAAGGACTTTATAGCAGCTAGTAGTTGTAATATTACCAATTCTTATACAGCTTATTTCTTAGCATATTATGGTTATAAAGGTGTTACTTTATCAACCGAATTAACAGATAATGAACTTAATATGCTAGCTAGGGAAATAAAAGAAAAGACAAGTATAACTTTGTTTGTGGAAAATAATATTAATAATGAAGTAATGACTATTAAAGGTAACGTTTTAGAAATAGATAATACTGATAGTTATCATTTAGAAGAACCAAAGAAAAGAACATTTAAAGTAAAATATGACGGTAGATTAACACATATTTATTCACCATATAAAATAGATAGAAATGAAAAAGTTATTGATAATGTAGAGTTTATTAGTAATATTAACTAAGTATTAGTTTTATTCAAGGATAAGTCGATGTTTAAAATATAGATTTATCTTTTTATTTTAATTAAAACAATACGACAAAGTTCTTATTATTTCCATGATATTATTATAATAGATACAATTCAAGATAAATTAATTGTAAAATGTCAAATATTATGATAATATTAAAATGTCAAGAATACTGATAATTAAAATAGGGAGTAGGTGTTAGTATGTATCAATTAACTCAAGTTAACTATAAATTAACGTGGGGGGGGGAAGTACTTACTAATTTAGAAAAAGAACTTACTTTCTTTTATCGTGGAATAAAGATAGATTAGATATCATCGCTGATGATATATATCTGTCTTTTTTGTTGAATACAAAACTGAAAGGAAGAAATCATTTATGAAAAAAGAAAAACTTAGAAATATATTAACTATTGGTACTACTTTTATCTTACTAATTGTAGTAATAAGTATTAGTTATGCAGCATTCTCTTACACTGGTACTGGTCAAAAGTTGAACACTATCACTACTGGGGCGATCTCTATGAAATATGTAGAAGGTGATAATAGCATTAGTTTAAACAATGCTTTACCAACTACCTCATCGACAGGAAAGAAAAGGTTAAACGAAGGAGAATATTTTGATTTTACTGTTAAGTCATCTATAAGAGGTAATATTGATATTAACTATGAGATAGTGGCGCAGGAAGAAGAAGGAAATACTTTTAGTAGTGATAATATTTATTACTATTTAACAAAGGTTAATGATGATGGTTCAGAAACAGAAGTACTAGCACCAAGAAAATATTATGCTGAAAAAGAAGCAAATATCTATACCGGAAGACCGGCAGGCGTATTTAGTATGTTTATAGGAAATTTAGCAGAACAAGGCGAAACAGAAATAAAATATCGATTAAGAATGTGGGTCGATGAAAAATATAATCCGCAGAATGATAATGGAGGGCTAACATATAAAGTAAAAGTAAATGTCTATGGGGCAGGAAGTAACAATATCGCATTATTAGAAGACCAATATTGTTATAATAACGGTTTTAATACATTATCAGATTGTATGCTAGTAATGAATAATCACGAAAAATCAGTAGAAGAAGCCAAGACAGCAATAAAAACAAGAGGAACTCCGGACTTTTCTAAAATAGCACCAAATGAAACAGAAGAAGACGGATTATATATGGCAGAAGATGATGAAGGAGAAAGTTACTATTATAGAGGAGCAGTAAGAAATAATTATGTATCATTTGCAGGATTCTTATGGAGAATAATCCGTCGTAATGGTGATGGAAGTGTCAGAATGATTTATTCAGGTAAATCACCATCAGATACAGGAACAGCAGTAACAATCGGAAAGTCTGCTTTCAATGAGAAATATTGGGATCAGACCTATGTTGGATATAAATATAATGGAAAATTTTCACTTCATGAAAGTAATGGAACAATTAATTACACTCGCTTTACTAATACTCAAAAGTATAACTTTGGAACAGGATACACATTTGATGAATCAACAAAGAAATTCACTTTGACTGGAGACATTCAACAATTAACATGGAAAGATAATCTTGAAGAAATAGTGAAAAATAATTTGTATAGTTGTTTAAATACAGGTTGTAATATGGTTTATAAAGTAACAGGATATTCAAGTGAAACAGTAATGATAGTACAACCAATATCATATAGTAGTGATAGTTATGCCGATGCTGTAACAAATAATGAAAATTCAACTATGAAGGGTACTTTAGACACATGGTACAAAAATAACTTAACAAGTTATGCTTCATATATAGCAGATGAAACATTTTGCAATGATAGAAGTGTCACAGGTGGTTCAGGTTATTTAACAACTTCAACCACAACTTATGGAGCTTATGGACGTTTATATGAAAAGAAAACACCAAGTTTAAAATGTGCACAAGATAATGATAAATTTAAAATGTCAAACGAAAGTGTTAAGTTAGATTACCCAATTTCACTTATTACAGCCGATGAAGTATCAATGGCAGGTGGAGTATGGAATACGTCAAATAGTAATTATTATCTATATAATGGACAATACTTCTGGACGCTGTCTCCGTCTAGCTTCAATTCTAGCAACTCTCTTGCTCGCGTTTGGAGTGTGTTTCCTTCGGGCAGTTTGGACACTTGGTTTGACGTCACTAATTCCATCGGTGCCCGTCCAGTTATCAACCTAAAAGCTAATACTCAAATAACCAAGGGAGATGGAACAGCCTTGAATCCATATACTGTCACTATTAACTAAATTAGAATATGATCATATGTTTTGTGTAAAAACCTCTTGACAAAATCTTGATATTTTCATTATTCTAGTAAATAGAATGAGGAGGAATGAAAGATGGAAATAGTTAGAGTGGTAATTGGAACATTAGATGAAAATTGTTATGTATTAAAAATTGATGATAAATGTTTATTAATAGATCCAGGAGCAGATGCTGATAAGATAAAAGAAGCGATGGGGGAAGCTAAATTACTAGGAATATTAGTAACACATTCACATTTTGACCATGTTGGAGCTTTAAGAGAATTTCTTAAAAATAATAGAAAACTTATGGTTTATAAGAAAAGTAATTTACAAGACTTAGTAGAAAAAGAGATAGGTCCTTTCAAATTTAAATGTTACTATACACCAGGTCATAGTAGTGACTCAGTAAGTTTTTACTTTAAGGAAGAAAATACTTTATTTGTAGGAGACTTTATCTTTAAAGGAACGATAGGCAGAACAGACCTTCCAACCGGTAGTAGTACTGATATGCAAAAGTCTTTAGAAAAATTAAAAGGATTTGATAATACTACTAAAATATACTCAGGACATGGTGAATTAACAACGCTAGAAGAAGAAAGAAAAAATAACCCATATCTATAATATCTATGATATAATCAAAGAAAGAAGAGAAAGGTGGTTATTATGTATATTGATTTAATTGTTCTAATAGTTTTAATTTTACTAGTTATTATGTTCTTTAGACAATTTTCTAGTTTTGTTTACTTTATAGCAATTACTGATATATTTCTTAGAATATTAACATATATAGGGCAGAATATTCCTTTGCAAGATGTCGCAGCAGTAATAGATAAATATATACCTAAAAGTATTTTAGGCATACTAGGAAGTTATACAAGTGGACTTCTATATGAAATACTAGCATGGGCATTTATCATTATAATGATTATATTTGAAACGTATATCGTTAAATTCTTTATCAAGAAAAAGAAGGTGTAAAAGTGGGTAAAGGAACTTTGAAAAAATTTGTTATAACCGTAATAATACTAGAAATATTGATAGGTGCTATTTACTATGGTTATAAAAAACTAGGGACTAGTTCTGATGGGACTAGCAATTTATCATTAAAAGACAAGACAGTAACAACACTTTATAAAAAAATAGCTCATGAAGATTTAGAAATACTTGATGTAATGGAAAATAAAGCAATGTTATACTATGCTTATTGGAATATAGATGATAAAGAAACAATTAACTGTGAAGTAGTAGATGTCAAAGAAGATGGTTATACTTGTGATGGTTTAGTAACTTTTGTTAAGAAAAATGATTTAGAAAAAGCTGTTAAAAATCTATATGGAAAAGATATTACTGTTCAAGTAGAAAGCTTTGAAGTAGATAAGAAGCATTATGCTGTTTATGATGAAACTCATAAAGGAGTAGTAGTATTTTCTAAGGAAGATAATTCTTCACCTATCAATATAAAACTAAAAAGTGCAGTGAAAGATGAAGATAAAATCTTATTAACAACCCAGATATTAGATGGTATCTATGGAACAGTTAAAGAAACTTATCAGTATACATTTGTAAAAAATGGTAAAGACTATTATTTAACAAAGAAAGAGAAAGTAAAGGCGTGATTAAATATGTATGACAAGATTAAAAGTGGAATAGTAGCAGCTATGAAAGCTCATGATAAGGAAAGATTAGCAGTATTAAGAATGGTTAAAGCTGCTGTTGATTTAGACCATATCGATAATAAAGTAGAAATTAATGATGACTTAGTTTTAAGTGTAATCTTAAAGCAAGTAAAAATGCGAGAAGACTCTATTGAACAATATTCTAAGAGTGCTAGAAGTGACCTTGTTGAAAAAGAAACAATAGAATTAAATATTTTAAAAGAGTTTTTACCAGCTCCTTTAACTGAGGAAGAGCTAGATGAATTAATTACAGAAGCTATTGAAGAAGTTAAACCAACTGGTATGAAAGATATGGGTAAAGTGATGGGTTATTTATCACCTAAAGTAAAGGGAAGAACAGACCAAAAAGCTTTATCAGTAAAAATTAAAGAAAGATTACAATAAAACTTTTCCTATTAGGAGGGAAAGTTTTTCACTTGGAGGACTTATATGGAAATAGATAATTATAAATATGAAAGAGAATTAAGAGAAAAAGGAATTACTTTAATAGCAGGAGTAGATGAAGTAGGAAGAGGTCCTTTAGTAGGACCAGTTGTAACTGCTTGTGTAATATTACCAGAAAAGTTTGATTTACCACATTTAACTGATAGTAAGAAACTAACTGAAAAAAGAAGAGAGATTCTTTATAAAGAGATACAAGAACAAGCCTTAGGAATTGGTATTGGAATAGTAGATAATGAAGAAATAGATAGAATTAATATCTTAAATGCTACTAAGAAAGCGATGAAGATGGCGATTAATAATTGTAAAGTAAAGCCAGAACATGTCTTAATAGATGCTGTTAAACTAGATATTGATATACCAACTACTTCTATCATTAAAGGTGACTTGAAAAGTATTACTATTTCTGCTGCTAGTGTTATTGCCAAAGTGACAAGAGACCATATGCTATATGAATTAGATGAAAAATATCCAATGTATGACTTTAAACATAATAAAGGTTATCCAACTAAGAAACATATCGAAGCAATTAAGGAATATGGTATTATTAAAGAACATCGTAGAAGTTACTCTCCTGTTAAAGAATATGTAAATAATAAGTAAATTTTTAAAAATGCTTGACAATGATAGTAATTATCAGATATAAGAATATGGAAAAGGAGGAGCTTTATGACGAAGAACTTAGTAATAGTAGAAAGTCCTAGTAAGAGTAAAACTATTGAAAAATATCTTGGTAAAGATTATAAAGTAGTATCTAGTAAAGGACATATTAGAGATTTAGCAACTAGTGGTAAGTTAGGACTAGGTGTTGATATAGAAAATGGTTTTAAACCTAATTATGTTCCTTTAAAAGGAAAAAGTAAATTAATAACAGAATTAAAGAAAGATGTTAAAAATAGCGACCATGTTATTCTAGCAACCGACCCTGATCGTGAGGGGGAAGCAATATCTTGGCATTTAAAAGAAGCTTTAAATATTAAAGATGATGATTATTCTCGTGTTTTATTTCATGAGATAACAAAAGATAGTGTTTTAGAAGCCATTAAACATGAAGGTAAGATTGACCAGAATTTAGTTAAGAGTCAAGAAACTAGAAGAATATTAGATAGAATTATTGGTTTTAGATTATCAAAGTTATTGCAATCTAAGATTAAAGCAAAGAGTGCAGGTCGTGTTCAAAGTGTTGCTTTAAAGTTAATTGTTGATAGAGAAAGAGAAATTGAAGCTTTTAAACAAGAAGAATATTATACTATTACGGCTTATTTTGATTTTGTTGCTGCTAATCTTTTTGAATATAAAGATAAGGAAATTAAATTAAGCTCTAAGGAAGAAGCTGATCAAGTTCTTGCTGCTTTGACTGATGATTATAAAGTGTATTCTGTAGAGGAAAAACTTAAGAATAAGAAAAGTAAAGCTCCTTTTACGACTTCAACATTGCAACAAGAAGCGGCTAATAAACTAGGTTTTCCTACTAAGAAAACTATGATGATAGCACAAAAACTTTATGAAGGAATTGATCTTGGTAGCGAAACAACTGGTTTAATTACTTATATGAGAACAGATTCTATTCGCTTATCTGATGAGTTTATTCATAATACTTTTAACTTTATTGAGAAAAACTATGGTAAAGAGTATGTTGGTTATGCAAAACAAGCAAAGAAAAAAGAAAATGTCCAAGATGCCCATGAAGGTATTAGACCAACTAGTATTTTAAGACGTCCAGAAGATGTTAAGAGTCATTTATCGAGTGATGAATTTAAATTATACCGTTTGATATATTATCGTGCTTTAGCTAGTTTGATGGCTGATGCTAAGGTTAATCAGACAACAGTATTGTTTGATAATAATGATTATCACTTTAAAGCAACTGGTAGTGTTATTATCTTTAAAGGTTACTTAGAAGCTTATGCTACTTATGAAGCTAATGAAGAAAATTATCTATCTGCTTTTGTCAAGGATGAAGTAAGAAAAGCGACTGATTTAGTTAGTGAACAACATTTTACTAAACCACCAGCTAGATATACAGAAGCTTCACTTGTTAAGAAAATGGAAGAGTTAGGAATAGGTCGTCCATCTACTTATGCGCAAACGATTGATACTTTAAAACAACGTGCTTATGTTACTTTAGAAGAGAAAAAGTTCCATCCGACAGAAGTTGGTGTAGAAACTACTGATAAGTTACAAGAGTTCTTTAAAGATTTGATTAATGTCGAATACACTAGAGATATGGAAGAGGATTTAGATAAGATTGCTAGTGGAGAACTTGTTTGGAATGAAGTGTTGAAAGAGTTTTATGACGAATTTGAACCACGTGTTGAGAAAGCTTTTGATGAAATGGAAAAAGCACCAGATCAAGAGACTGGTGAGCTTTGTCCAGAATGTTCTCATCCATTAGTTATCAGAAAGGGTAGATATGGCGAATTTATTGCTTGTAGCAACTATCCTGAATGCAAATATGTTAAAAAGGGAGAAAAAGAAGTTATCGAAGTAGCTCATTGTCCTAATTGCGATGGAATGATTTTAGAGCGAAAGACAAGACGGGGTAAGACTTTCTATGGTTGTAGCAATTATCCTAAATGTAAAACAGCTTTTTGGGATAAACCTTTAGAAGAAAAATGTCCAAATTGTGGTTCTTTACTAGTAGAACATAATAAAGAAGTTAAGTGTAGTAGTTGTGATTATACTAAATAGAAGGATGCTTAGTCCTTCTTTTTTCTTTTCTTGCTATCATTGGTATGATATATTTTTACATAGCGTTCATATTCGAATAACTCATTTGGGGTCATTTCTAAAAAATAACACAACTCAGGTATTAAAGTTGATGGGAAACTTAGTTTACCATTTTCGTATCTTGAATATAAGTCTTGTCCTATACCAAGGGATGATGCAATTTCTTTTTGTGTAAGATTCATAACTTTTCGTTGTTCTTTAATTTTTTCATGAAAGTCCATTTCCATATTTAATCACCGTAATTAGAGTGTAAACTATTATGCATTTAAATGTCAATTGAAAACTAGTTTAAAAAAAGTTACTTAAAAACTAAATTTTTTTAAAAAGTGGTAATTTTGCAAATTCAGACTTAAATTTTCCTGAAAATAGCAAATTCCATAGCTGAAAATGCAAAATTCGGCAAAAAAGAAGGGTGAATTTTAAAAATTCGGTGTTTGCTCTTCTTTTTTATATGTGTTAGATTAAGTCTCACCGAAGGGAGGTGAGAAAATATTGTAAATTTAGATAATGGTAGAGTTTTAAAGTTAAAAGAAAAACTCTTAAGAGAACATAAGGTTATACCAGCTACCCAAGACTCTGTCTTTAAGATAGTGATGGCTTCTTGTCCTAATTATCTTTCTTTTCTAATTAGTGAGTTTACGGGTGTATCAAAAGAAGATATTAAACGTAAATTAGCGATTAAGAATAATGAACTTAATCTAAGTAATGCTAAAGAAAAAAGAAAAATCTCTGATTTTATTGCTGGTATTGATAAGTTATTAGTTAATATCGAAATGAATGGCAAATATTATGAATGGTTATTCATGCGAAATGATGCTTATCTAGGAAAGATTGAAGGAGAAAGTTTAAACTCTGGCAATGACTATAGTACACTTTACTCGTTTTTACAGATTAATCTAAATAATTTTACTTATTTTAAAGGTAATGATTCAGCATTAGAATTTGTTTATACTGATAAAAAAAGTAAACAAATTGAAACGGAAAAAGTTAAAAAATATCATATCAGTCTTCCAAAATTAGCTAAGAAATATTATAATGGAGCTAGATTAAGTAAGCTTGAAAAAGCGTTACTTATACTAAAAATTGATAAGATTAGTGATCTAGAAAAATTAGGGAAAGGAGATAATGACTTGATGGAAGCAGTAGGAAGAATAAAAGAAGCTTCTCTTGATATTAATACGATTGGACTTTACGATGCTGATTTAGAGCGCGAAAGAATTGAAAATGGTATTAGAAGTATATCGTTTAAAGCCGGCGATAAACATGGATTCAGTCGAGGAGTTGAATATGGAATTGAGCAAGGACTTGAACGTGGAATTGAGCAAGGAATCGAACGTGGACTTGAGCAAGGAAGCACAAAAGAAAGAATTTCTATAATTAGTGCAATGCTTAATAACGGAATGAGTCAGGAAGAAGTCACTAGAATGACTGGTATACCAATCAAAGAAGTAAAAGCGATAAAACTTTAGGTTTTATCCTTTTCTATTGGGCAAAGATATAACGGGAAAAGCTAAAATTTCATCAAATATTAATAAAAATAAATAAAATAATACTATAATGGAGCTAGATTAAGTAAGCTTGAAAAAGCGTTACTTATACTAAAAATTGATAAGATTAGTGATTTAGAAAAATTAGGGAAAGGAGATAATGACTTGATGGAAGCAGTAGGACGAATAGAAGAAGCTTCTCTTGATATTAATACGATTGGACTTTATGATGCTGATTTAGAGCGGGAAAGAATCGAAAATGGTATTAAAAGTATATCATTTAAAGCCGGCGATAAACATGGATCCAGTCGAGGCGTTGAATATGGACTTGAGCAAGGAATCGAACGTGGAATTGAACAAGGAAGCACAAAAGAAAGGACTTCTATAATTAGTGCAATGCTTAATAACGGAATGAGTCAGGAAGAAATTTCTAAGATGACTGGTATACCAATAAAAGAAGTGAAATCAGTAAAGCTTTAGACCACGTTTTTAGTTGGAAAAAGATTGATTTCTTAAAAACAATATAGTAAAATTGTGATTGAGAGGAATTATAAATACTTAAGAACATTCCTAAAAGTGAGTAGACTTACTCAGAAGATACTTAAAATCCAAAGTATTATTTAGACTTAAAGTTACTAAAATCATAATAATTACTTCTAATATAATGAAAAATTATGATTAGTACACTTTAGTTGAGATAAAGCGGTGAAAAAAAATTAAGAAAGGAAGAACTAATTAGATGATTGTCTACATTATAGGTGAATACTAGATAACCTATAAGTAACTCATCTAGCATATGCACTTTGTATATGTCTTTAGTGGCAGAAAAATGATGAATCAAGAAATAGATAATGCAGTAGAAAAGATGAAAGCAACTGTAAATAACTTAGAGAAGAAGTTTGGAGCAGTAAGAGCCGGAAGAGCTAACCCTTCTAGTTTAGATGGAGTAATGGTTGAATATTATGGACAAATGACTCAACTAAAGCAACTAGGAACTATCTCTGTACCAGAGGGGAACCAATTATTAATTAAACCATTTGATAAAAGTTGCCTAAAAGAAATGGAAAAGGCTATTATAGCCGCTAACTTAGGTTATAACCCAAGTAACGATGGCGAAACTATTAGAATAGTAGTGCCAGCTCTTACTGAAGAGAGAAGAAAAGAACTAGTAAAACAAGTAAAAGCTTTAGCAGAAGAAGCAAAAGTTGCTATTAGAAATATTCGTCGTGATGCTAATGATAAAATTGAAAAAGAAGACTTAGCAGAAGATGAAGAAAAAGGCTTAAAAAACGATATTCAAGATTTAGTTAGTGAATATAATAAGGATATCGAAAGAATATTGAAGGAAAAAGAACAAGAATTAATGACAATATAATAAATTTATGTTAGAATAATAAACATTAAATCAGTGAGAAGGAAGTAGTAGAAGAAAAATAGAAGTGTAGAGAGATTATGTTTGGTGAAAATAATCCTTTTATCCTTTGAATTCATCCTTTGAGACTTAAAGCAAAACTTTGAGCGTTTACTCGCGTTAAGAGAATTTGAGTGTATAGAAAACTATAAAATAAGGTGGTACCACGGAACTTTTTCGTCCTTATGTTATAGTTTTTATTTTGTTTAGGGGGAAATATAATGATAAAAAAAATTATTTGGGATTTAGATGAAACGCTTTTAAGTGCAGATTTTAGAAGAGAAGATGACTTTTTTAAAGAACAAATACTTGATGAAAAAGTAGAGGGATTTATTAAAAATAAAGTTAAATATTTAATGGAATATGAAAGAACGTTTTTTAAATATGACATAAAGTTATTAAGTGAATTTCTAACACTTAGAAGTGGGATTAAGATAGATGAAAAGCTAATTGAATATTGGAATGAACATAATAAAAATATTTCTGATGTAATACATGATGGAGCAGAAGAAGTGCTTTCCTATTTACAAAGTAAAGGTTATCAAAATATTCTTTATACTAATTGGTTTAAAGATGTTCAAAAAGAAAGATTAAGAAATGCTAATCTATTAGAGTATTTTAGTGAAATATATGGGGGAGATTTTGCTATTAAACCTAACGCTATTGGGTATAAGAAAATAATTAAAGATGTAAATCCTAATGAAACAGTTATGATAGGTGATAATATTATAAATGATGTTTTAGTACCAAGAAGTATTGGGATAACTTCTTATCATTATGACCCATTAGATAAAAATGATGATAAAAATAAAATTAAGACATTAAGAAAAATAAAGGAGATATATTAAAGTGAACTTAGAAGAAATAAAAAAACAAATTGAAGAAGAATTAAATGAATCTAAAGACATTAAAAGTCTTAATGATTTAAAAGTAAAATACTTAGGAAAGAAAGGAATTGTTACAGAGTTAAGTAGTAAAATCAAAGGAATACCGAATGAAGATAAAAAAGAATTTGGTCGCAAGATGAATGAATTAAAGACAACATTTAACTCTTTATATGAAGAGAAGAAGCAAATCTTTGAAGAAGCTATTCTTAATGAAAAATTAGCTAATGAAAGAATTGATGTAACGCTTCCTGCTACCCATATTGAAATAGGAAGTCCTAATATCTTAGAGAAACTAGTAGAAGACTTAGAAGAATTATTCATATCTATGGGATATGATGTAGTTGATGGACCAGAAATAGAAGAAGATAAATATAACTTCGAACTTTTAAATATTCCAAAAGGTCATCCAGCAAGAGATGCTCAAGATACATTCTACTTAAAAGATAATGAAATCTTACTTCGTAGTCAAACATCTCCTGTTCAAATTAGAACAATGTTAGAAGCAAAGGGAGAAAAACCAGTTAGAATGATATGCCCTGGTAAGACTTATCGACGAGATGATGATGATGCAACTCACTCTCATCAATTTATGCAAATAGAAGGTTTGTTAGTAGATAAAAATATTCATTTAACTGACCTTAAAGGAACCTTCTCTCTTGTTGCTAAAAGACTTTTCGGTAATGATACGGAAGTAAGATTAAAACCTAGTTACTATCAATTTACTGAACCATCAGTAGAATTAGATATTAGTTGTTTTAATTGTAAAGGAAAGGGTTGTGCTATTTGTAAAAATAGTGGTTATATAACAGTTGCTGGAGCAGGGATGGTTCATCCTAATGTCTTAAGAAACTGTGGTTATGACCCAGCTGTTTGGTCTGGTTTTGCCTTTGGCTTTGGAGCAGAGCGACTTGCTATGTTAAAGTATGGTATTACTGATATTAGAACTTTTTATATGACAGATTTAAGAAGTAGTAAAACATTTGATAGAAAGGAAGATAATAATGATTAATTTAGAATGGGTAAGTGATTATATTGATATTTCTGATTTAACACCTAAAGAATTAGCTGAGAAAGTAACAGAAAGTGATATTAATGTTGAAAAAGTAATTACTAATCATATAGATAACTTAGTAATCGGAGAAGTAGTAGAATGTACTAATCATCCAGATAGTGATCACTTACATATATGTAAAGTGGATATTGGAAGTGAAGTATTACAAATAGTATGTGGTGCTCCTAATGTAAGAGTTGGTTTAAAAGCAATAGTAGCTTTACCAGGAGCTATCTTACCTGGTGACTTTGAAATAAAAAAGAGTAAAATCAGAGGAGTAGAATCAAATGGAATGCTTTGTGCCTTATATGAGTTAGGTCTTGAAGAAAAGAATGATGCTACTTATAGTAAAGGTATTTATGAAGGAGCAAGTAACTTAAAAGTAGGAGAAGATGCTTTAAAAGCTTTAGATTTAGAATCAACTGTTCTTGAACTTGATATTCATAAGCATCGTAATAATGATTGTTACTACCATATTGGTTTTGCCTATGCTTTAGGTTCTATCTTAAATAGAAAAGTAACTCTACCAGATATAAGCTTTAAAGAAATAAATGATAACGTTGAAAATCATTTCGATCTAGAAGTAGCAACCTCAAAATGTAGTTATTACCTTGCTAAAATGGTTAAAGATATTGAGATAAAAGAATCTCCTGAATTTATTAAGAAAAGATTAATATCAGCAGGAATGCGTCCTATTAACAATGTAGTTGATATTTCTAATTATGTAATGTTAGAATTTGGTCAACCACTTCATTTCTTTGATTATGATTCCTTAGGTTCTAAAGTTTTAGTAAGAGATGCTGTCAATAATGAAGAGATTACTACACTTGATAATAAAGAACGAGTACTAACTAATAACGATATTGTAATAACTGATGGAACAACCCCTAAATGTATCGCTGGTGTTATGGGGGGAGTTGATACGGAAGTTACTGAGAATACAAAAACAATCTTAATCGAGAGTGCTATCTTTGATGCTGTTAGTATCAGAAATACTGCTGCTAGATTAAATCTTCGTAGTGAAGCTTCTATTAGATATGGTAAAGGACTAAACTATGAATATACCGAAATGGCTATTAAAAGAGCTTGTCATTTATTAGAAAAATATGCTAATGCAACCATTTTAGCTGGTATTGTTAAATATGATAATGTTGATAAAACTAAAAAGGTAGTAACTTTTAAAGCTAAAGAAGTTAATAATCTGTTAGGTATTGAAATAGCTGAAACTGATATGGAAAAAGAAATGGATAGATTAGGTTTTACTTATACTTTAAAAGATGAAGTCTTTACAGTAACTATCCCTAATAGAAGACTTGACATTGAACCTAATGTCAATGATATAGCAGAAGAAATCGTAAGACTTTATGGTTATCATAACTTGACTTCTACTTTACCAGTTGTATCAATCAAGAAAGGTGAATATAAAGGAGATATTAAATATCGTAAGTTTATTTCCAAAAGACTTAGAATGTTAGGTCTAACAGAAACTAAGACTTATACTTTAGTGTCACCTAGTATGGCTGACTTGTTTGATTATGAACAAAAAGAAAAAGTAGTTCTTCCTAACCCAATGAGTGTTGATAAGTCAGTTGTGAGAACAACTATTATACCTTCTTTAATAAATGTTTATAGTTATAATAAAGCAAGAAAAGTAGAAGATATCTTCTTATATGAAATAAGTAAAACTTATGATAAAAACTATCAAGAAGAATCTAAGATTGCTGGTTTATTAAAAGGTAATATTGTTAAATCATCTTGGAATGGTAATATAAAATGTGATTTTTATGTGGTAAAAGGAATAGTAGAAGATATTCTTAACTCACTAGGTTTTACTAACCGTTATACTTTCGTTCCAACTAAACTTCCTAATCTTCATCCAGGTGTTTCTGCTAGTATTTTACTAGATGGAGAAATGTTAGGTATCATAGGTAGGATTCATCCGAATACTCTAAAAGACGAAGTTTATGTTTTTGAACTTTCCTTAAATAAGTTAATGCGTAAAGTAAAGCCGATTAAATTTAAGGAACCAGCTAAGTATCCTAGTATTCAAAAAGATGTTGCATTCTTAATCGATAGAAATATCAGTGCTAGTGAAATAGAAAAGATGATAAAGAAGTCATCATCTAGACTATTAAAAGGTATAAGTGTATTTGATGTTTACCTTGGAGCTAATATTGCTAGTGATAAAAAATCAATTGCTTTTAAATTAACTTACCTTGATGAGACAAAAACTCTAACAGATGAAGAAGTAATGAATGACTTCTATCAGATGATAGAAAAAGTTACAAAAGAATTCAACTGTGAGATTAGAGATAATTAATAAATGATGAGTATGTGAAAATCGTACTCTTTTTCTTATTGTTAAATGTTAAAAATTATGATATCATTAAAATGTCAAGAATACTGATATTTGATAATAAGGAAGGTAGGAGACAGTTGTGGTAGTAGTAAAAAACTGTCAGCAATTAAATTCTGATTCAAGAAGTAGTAAACCTACTTTCTTTTTTCAATGATAGATTAATATCAAAAAGGTATAAATCTATCTTTTTTGTTAAATACTAAAATAGAAAGTGTAGGTTTTGATCATGAAAAATAAAAAGAAGGATTTCATTTTAATATTAATAGTTTTTGTCTTACTAATAGCAATAGTAGGTATCAGTTATGCAGCATTTAACTATGTGGGAACTGGTCAAAAGTTAAATATAATCACAACTGGTACGATAACTATGGAATATGTAGAAAGTACCAATGTTATTTCTATGAATAATGCCCTTCCTACAACAGATGCAACAGGAAAGAAAAGGCTAAATACTGGAGAATATTTTGATTTTACAGTTAAATCATCAATTGCAGGAAATACAGATATCAACTATGAAATAGCAGCCAAAGAAGAGAGTGGAAATACTTTTAGCGGAAGTAACATCAGATATTATTTGACAACAGTAGATGCAAACGGAAAAGAAACAGAGGTAATGGCACCTCGTACCTATTATGAAGAAACATCAGGTAATGGGTATACAGGCCGCCCTGCTGATATGATGAGTCTATATACTGGAAACTTAAATCAACAAGGAACAACAGAAGTAAAATATAGATTAAGATTATGGGTAGATGAAAGTTACAATCCTCAAAATGATAATGGAGGACTAATTTACAAAGTAAAAGTAAACGTTTATGGACAAACATCAGATACTGTAGCTCAAGCAGAAGATACATATTGTAAAGATAACGGATTTACAAAACTTTCAGATTGTATGCTAGTAATGAATAATCATGAAGCATCAACGGATGCAGCTGGAGCAGCAATCGTAGCAAAAGGAACACCAAACTTTGCTAAAATTGCACCCAATAGTAGTGAAACAGATGGATTATATGCAGCAGACGATGATGATGGAACTAGTTATTATTATCGTGGAGCAGTAAGAAATAATTATGTGTCATTCGCTGGATTTATGTGGAGAATTATCCGTCGAAATGGAGATGGAAGCATTCGTTTGATCTATTCAGGAAAAAATACATCAGATACAGGAACAGCAGTAACAATTGGAAATTCACAATATAATAATAAATATTGGGATCCAACTTATGTTGGTTATAAGTACAATGAAAAATTTTCATTACATGAAAGTAATGGAACAACAGGATATACTTGGTTTACCAATACGCAAAAATATAATTTTGGAACCGGATATACATTTGATGAATCAACCAAGAAATTTACTTTAACCGGAGATATCAAGCAACTAACCTGGAAAGATAATCATGATGAAATAGTAAAAAATAATTTATATAGTTGTTTAAATACATCATGTAATGTAGTTTATAAAGTGACAGGTTATTCAAGTGAAACAGTTATGATAGTACAACCAATCTCATACAGTAGTGACAGTTATGCAGATGCAGTAACAAACACAACTAATTCACCAATAAAAACGACCCTAGATACCTGGTATAAAAATAACATGACAGCATATACTTCATATTTAGCAGATGCAACCTTCTGTAATGATAGAAGTGTAACTAGTGGGTCAGGTTATTTAACAACACCAACAACATATTATGGAGCATTCAACAGACTATACAATAGAAGAACACCAAGCTTAAAATGTGCACAAGCTAGTGATAAATTTACACTTACAAATGAAAATGCAAAATTAGATTATCCAGTATCATTAATTACAGCAGATGAAGTGTCTATGGCCGGAGGAGTTTATGAAATAGCAAATAGTAATTATTATCTATATAATGGACAATACACCTGGACGCTGTCTCCGTCTCGCTTCCTTTCTTACAACTCTCATGCGAGCGTTTGGAGTGTGAATCCTTCGGGCATTCTTAGCTGGTATAGCGTCGCGAGTTCCTTCGGGGCCCGTCCAGTTATCAATCTAAAAGCAGATGCACAGATAACTAAGGGAGATGGAACTTCCTTAAATCCATATGTTGTTAAATGATAGAAAGGAGGGAACATTTTATGAAAAAACGAAGAAAAGAACTTTTAATGATCATGTTTGTTCTAGTTTTATTAATTACAGTAGTAGGTATCAGTTATGCAGCATTTAACTACGTGGGAACTGGTCAAAAGTTAAATACAATCACAACCGGTACAATAACTATGGAATATGTAGAAAGTACCAATGTTATTTCTATGAACAATGCCCTTCCTACAACAGATGCAACAGGAAAGAAAAGGCTAAATACTGGAGAATATTTTGATTTTACAGTTAAATCATCAATTGCAGGAAATACAGATATCAACTATGAAATAGCAGCCAAAGAAGAGAGTGGAAATACTTTTAGCGGAAGTAACATCAGATATTATTTGACAACAGTAGATGCAAACGGAAAAGAAACAGAGGTAATGGCACCTCGTACCTATTATGAAGAAACATCAGGTAATGGGTATACAGGCCGCCCTGCTGATATGATGAGTCTATATACTGGAAACTTAAATCAACAAGGAACAACAGAAGTAAAATATAGATTAAGATTATGGGTAGATGAAAGTTACAATCCTCAAAATGATAATGGAGGACTAATTTACAAAGTAAAAGTAAATGTTTATGGTCAAACAAGTGACACTGTAGCTCAAGCAGAAGATACTTATTGTAAAGATAATGGTTTTACAAAGCTATCAGATTGTATGCTCGTTATGAATAATCATGAAGCGAGTACTGATATTGCTAAAACAGCAATAAAAGCTAAAGGAACACCTGATTTTAGTAAAATAGCCCCCAATGATACGGAAACAGATGGACTATATATGGCAGCAGACGATGATGGAGAAAGTTATTATTATCGTGGAGCAGTAAGAAACAATTATGTATCATTTGCTGGATTTATGTGGAGAATTATCCGTCGTAATGGAGATGGAAGTATTCGTTTGATCTATTCAGGAAAAAATACATCAGATACAGGAACAGCAGTAACAATTGGAAAGTCACAATATAATAATAAATATTGGGATCCAACTTATGTAGGTTATAAGTATAATGAAAAATTCTCATTACATGAAAGTAATGGAACAACAGTATATAACTGGTTTACCAATACACAAAAATATAACTTTGGAACAGGATATAGTTTTGATGAATCAACAAAGAAATTTACTTTAACCGGAGATATCAAGCAACTAACCTGGAAAGATAATCATGATGAAATAGTAAAAAATAATTTATATAGTTGCTTAAACACAAGCTGTAATGTAGTTTATAAAGTAACGGGTTACTCAAATGAAACAACAATGATAGTACAGCCAATATCATATAGTAGTGATAGTTATGCAGATGCAGTAACAAACACAACAAACTCATCAATAAAGACGACTCTAGATACCTGGTATAAAAATAACATGACAGCCTATACTTCATATTTAGCAGATACAACATTTTGTAATGATAGAAGTATAAACTCAGGCTCAGGATATTTAACAGCTCCAACAACAACTTATGGAGCATATGGTCGTTTAGCATCAAGAAGAGCGCCAAGCTTAAAATGTGCACAAGATAGTGATAAATTTACACTTACAAATGAAAGTGCAAAATTAGATTATCCGGTATCATTGATCACAGCAGATGAAGCTTCAATGGCCGGAGGCGTTGTAGGTGTAGCAAATAGTAATTATTATCTATATAATGGACAATACACCTGGACGCTGTCTCCGTCTCCATTCAACTCTAACAACTCTCGTGCGAGCGTTTGGTACGTGTATCCTTCGGGCAGTTTGGGTCTTTGGGACCGCGTGGAGTCTTCCTTCGGGACTCGTCCAGTTATCAATCTGAAAGCAGATACACAGATAACTAAGGGAGATGGAACTTCCTTAAATCCATACGTGATTGCTGTTAGCTAATAAATAATTAAGATATGGTCCTTATGGACTTTTTCTTTTTGATAAAGTATACTTAACTAAAGGAGAAAAATTATGTTAAAAGTTAAGAATATTACTAAATATTATGGTGCTAATAAAGCGGTAGATAATTTGTCTTTTACAGTAGAAAAAGGTGAAATATTTGGCCTTTTAGGAGAAAATGGTGCTGGAAAAACTACTACTTTTAGAATCATTCTAGGTCTAATCGCTGCTAGTAGCGGTAGTGTAATATTAGATGGTAAAAGTATTGATTATAGTGTTACTGATAAAATTGGTTATGTAACAGAAGAGCGCAGTCTTTTAACAAAGATGACTGTTAAGGATCAAATATTACTCTATGGTGTTTTAAAAGGTATGGAGGAAGAAGAAATACTAACAGAAATGCGCAAGTGGCTAGTTAAATTTCAAATACCTGAATATGAAAACAGAAAGATAAAAGAACTATCTAAAGGAAATCAACAAAAGATACAGTTCATCGCTGCTGTTATCAATCATCCGAAATTATTAATACTAGATGAACCTTTCTCTGGACTTGATCCTATTAATGTGGAACTTTTAAAGAAAGCGATTATTGAATTACAAAAAGATGGTTGTGCTATCATCTTTTCTTCCCATCAAATGGAACAGATTGAAGACTTTTGCGAGAAACTAGTTATTCTATCAAAAGGAAAAGTAGTGGTATCAGGTTATCTAAAAGATATAAAGAGTGAATATCGAAAGAAAAATATCTTATTAAGAGGAGATAATCTTCCATTAGATGATATAAAAAAGATAAAAGGTGTAATATCAGTTAGTGAACATAGAGGAGAGTACTTAGTTAAAGTAGATGACCTTTCTATTGCTAGTTCGATTTTTAAATTAGTAAAGAAATATGACATTACTAAGTATGATGTTACGGAACCAACTTTAAATGAAATCTTTATTGAGAAAGTAGGTGCTAAAAATGATTAGAAAGTTTTTCTATTTAGTTAAGATAAGTTTCAATAAAAAGTTAAAATCAAAATGGTTTATTGCTGTAAATGTTATTTTAGCAATTGCTATGTTTGCTTTATTCAACTTAAATTCTATCATAACTTTTTTTGGTGGAGACTTTGATAAATCTTTAGAAATACTTGTTTATGATAAAACTAATATTTCTTATGATTACTTAAAAAATAATCTTACTAATCTTGCTAATAATTTAGATGAAGATAAACTAGTTATTAAACAAGTTACAGAAAATAAAAAAGAACTAAAAGATGATGAGATTTTAATTACTCTTAATATTGATGATAAATTATTATCTGCTAGTGTAACTAGTGAAAAGAAAATTGACCAAGATATTTATCAACTAATCTATCAGAGTTTAAATAGTACTAAGCAACAAGTTTTAGTAGAGAAATTAAACTTAGATAGTAATACACTTGCTATGTTATCAAATAGTATTAATATAGACAGAATAGTTTTAAGTGATAAGAAGACACAAGATGAGAATATGTCAATGATTATGAGTACAGTCTTTCCAAGTTTGATTTTACCATTCTTTATGTTAATCATTTTCCTTGTCCAGATGGTCGGTGGAGAAATCTGTGAAGAAAAAACAACAAAAAGTATGGAAATAATTATTTCTAATGTTAGTCCGAAGACTCATCTCTTATCAAAGATAGTAGCTAATAATTTATTTGTATTATTACAAGGTATCTTATTTTTCTTATATGGTTTAGTTTCATATTTTATAAGTAGTAGAAATGGCAGTCTTAATATTCCATCAGAAATAACTAATATTTGGGATGGGTTGGTAGCAACAGGTTTACTTAAAAATATTATATCTTTTATTCCTTTCTTATTAGTACTTATCTTGTTATCATTCTTGGCTTATTCCTTACTTGCTGGAATACTTGCCTCAATGACTACTAATATAGAAGACTTTCAACAGTTACAAGCTCCGATTGTTTTCATCTTATTAGCTGGTTATTACTTATCAATTATGGCAGGTATGTTTCAAGGAAGTGCTTTCTTAAAAGTAGCTTCTTATATTCCACTTATCTCTTGTCTTTTATCACCAACTTTGTTTGTAATGGGAGAAGTTACAATGGTAGATGTAACAATTTCAATTGTTTTACTTATCGCTTTCTTATACTTGATTGTTAATTATGGAATGAAAGCTTATAAAGTGGGAATACTAAACTATTCAAATGAAAAAGTTTGGACTAGATTTATAAAAGCATTTAGAAAAGAAGATTAGGGGTGAAATAATGGCTAAGATTGTGATTATTGGTTTAGGACACGTTGGACTTGCATATTTAGAAAACTTGATTTTTGATAAAAGTATTAGTGGTGAAGTGATTTTAATTGATAATAATGAAGAAAAATTAAAAGGAGAAATACTCGATATTGAGCAGGGCCTAGTTCTTAATAATAGCAATGTTGATCTTAAGATAGGTGATTATAGTTCACTAGATAATGCTGATATTTGTGTTTTAACACTTGGTTTACCACAAAGTAAAAAAAGTAGGTTAGAGGACTTAACTGGTGCTAGTAAGATGGTAAAAGAAGTAACTGAGAAAATAGAAAACACGTCTTTTAATGGAATAATTTTGGTAGCTACTAATCCGGTTGATGTTATAAGCCAAATGGTAGCAGCTAATTTGGCTTATCCTTATCAAAGAGTGATAGGAACAGGAACAATGCTTGATACTATTAGACTTAAAAGTTTAATCAGTAAGAAGGTTAATGTTTCTCCTGATGATATTAATGTCTATGTTTTAGGAGAACATGGCAATAGTCAGTTTGTTTATTATAACAATGCTAATATTTCTATGTCTTCAATAAAGAATTATTTATCAAAAGAAGAAAGAGATGAGCTGGCATCACTGACTAAAAAGATGGGGAGTTTAATAGTAACTAATAAGGGTTATACTTCGTTTGGAGTAGCTAGTTGTTTATTAGAACTTACTAAAACTATTTTAAATAATTCTAGAAAGATTTACCCAGTATCACATTATCAAGCTGATTATGATTTATATTTTTCAATGCCAGCAGTGATTGGAAAAAGTGGTATAATTAAAACAGTACCAGTTAAACTTAGTGAGGAAGAAGAAAAGCAATTAGTGATGGTTACTAGGGTTTTAAAAAGTGCTGTGGATGAAGTGGTACCACCAGAATTATATTAGGAGGAAGCAATGTTTAATTTTATTTATTTAGTAATTTTATGTTTATTAGTAGCGATTATTTTTGCTAGCTGCTATAAGTTTTTAAGATTTAAAAAGTGGTCATTAGCAATTGTTAGTTTCATTTGTTCTTTAATAGTAATAGTTACTACTTTAATATTCTTTGAAGGTAGATTAAAAAGTAGTGAAGTTGACTATTTAATTAGTTCTTTAGGAGAAGGCAATATCTTTGCAATTATAGTTTTACTTTTACAGTTAGTATTATGTTTTGTTACAGTATTTGATTATTACCAAGTTTTAAAATTAGTAAAACCTATTAAAGATACAAAATAAAAAGACTATTATCAAGTGATTAATTCATTTGTTAATAGTCTTTTTTGCTAAGAATTAGAAATCTTCTCTAGTTCATTAAGAGTAAGGCCGGTTGCATTAATGATTGTATCTTTATCTATATTCAATGCTAGTAAGTTCTTAGCTATTTCTAACTGTTTATTCTTTTCACCAACATCTACGCCTTCTGAATAAGCAGAATTACGACACTTTTCTTCTACTTTCTCAGCGTTATACCAAGCATTAAATTCATCATTAAGTTTCAATTTTTCAATCTCATCCATTATGACCAATCCTTTCTTTTTTTATAATAGTTTTAACTTTTATTATTAGAAATTTCTTCTAATTCACTAATAGAAAGTCCTGTATGTTTACTTATTTCATTAATTGGCATATCTGTATTTAATAAACTCTTAGCTATTTCTAGTTTTGTTTCTGTTTTTCCAATAATAACACCATTATCAACGCCTTCTGAATAAGCAGAGTTTCGACATTTCTCTTCTACTTTCTCAGCGTTATACCAAGCATTAAATTCATCATTAAGTTTCAATTTCTCAATCTCATCCATTATGACCAGTCCTTTCTTACTATTACCAGTTATCTTCTTTAATTCTTCATCAGTTTGTGCTGTTAACATTGATAATAGCATTTCGTCTTCATTAGCTCCAGTATAACAAATGTCTTTGTAATTTACTAGGTATACATCATAAATTTTGATACCATTTTTTACTAAATTGTATTTTCTATTCATTAATTCATACTCTAAAACGGTATCCTCATGCTCAAACTTATCATTATTTAAACTAATTTGAATTACTTCTTTAGTAGTATATTTTTCACCTTGCTCTAATCTACTACCTGCTAGACGAAAAGCATAGGTAAGATTCTTTACGGTCGTATAGTTTTCCATCGATTTATTGATTTCAACATTAACAATAATATCTCCTTCTTCTAATAATAAGTCAAGACGATAATCTTTTCTTTTATTACCGCTATTTAACTCATTATCAATAATCTTATAATTAGATAAATCAATACCAATTATATGACTGAATAACTCGAGATAGATATTCCTTGTCCTTTCTTCTTTCATAAGATATTTCATAGTTGTATCTGATAAGATACTAATAAAATTATTGTTCATATTTAGCTCCTTTTCTAAGATGATTATTTTTGCTTTTTCGAAAAAGTGACACCATCTTAACAGGTTCAAAACTAAATAGCAAATCAGGAATTTTGTATTTTTCCCTAGTAAATACCCCTCAATTTACTAAATTCAGCCGGCAAAATGAAAAATTCAGGTCGAACAAGTACCTGAATTTGCAAAATCTACCCTAAAAAAGTAAAAATTTAACTTTTACACCATTTTACATAAATGTTCAAAAAAAGTCGAAAAATGTCTTGCAAAGAAAGTGTAAACCTATTTACAAAAAAATAGAAAATGTGTAATATAATAATAAGCAGTGGAACAAAGTGGAGCAAAGTAGGGGGATTGTTAAGCTTATAGGAAACTTTACCATACATTAAAGTTTTAAAAGAAGAATGATTTGTAAAATCTTGTAATATTTATCCACTATCAAACTTTGAAACTATAACTTGCAAGCTTTCTCTTCTACCTTTTATGAAAAATGATGTTAGACGATTCGCTAGATTTTTTTATCAGGTGCTTCCACTTGCGATAAAACGATTTAATAAGAAAATAGTCATATCATCATTGCTACTTAATTATCTACTTAGAAAAGTGTATGGAAAGTAAAAGTAGAAAAAAAATTTTATAAGCTAAAAGTAGAATGAACTAGAAACTATGCTACTATCAGCTGAAACTAGAGGAAGGACTGTTTAAGAATGAAAGAAATACATAAAAGCGTTTTACTACAAGAGGCAGTTGACTCTCTTTCTTTAAAAGAAGACTCTATTGCAGTAGATATGACCTTAGGGTTTGCTGGACATAGTAGTGAAATATTAAAAAGAATAAAAAAGGGATACTTGTTCGCCTTCGACCAAGACAGTGAAGTTTTTACCTATAGCAGGAATCGTCTTAGTGCTATAGGTGATAACTTTGAACTTATTCACGCTAACTTTAGTGAAGCGAAAGATGAGTTATTAAAACTAAATGTCACTAAAGTTGATGCTATATTATATGATTTAGGGGTATCTAGTTATCAACTTGATAACAGTGAACGTGGCTTTAGCTATAATAATGATGCCACTCTTGATATGCGAATGAATAGAGATAATCCACTAACGGCTAAAATAGTTGTTAATACCTATTCAGAAAGTGAATTAACAAGAATATTTAAACAATATGGAGAAAGTAAATTTGCACGAAATATTGCACGAAATATTGTTAAAAAACGTGAAGAAAAAGAAATAACTTCTACTTTAGAATTAGTAGATATTATTAAAGAAGCTGTACCTATTAAAGAAAGACTTAAAAAACATCCTGCAAAACAAATATTTCAAGCGATTAGAATAGAAGTTAATAAAGAATTAGATGTCTTAATATCATCACTTAATGATTCATTATCATTACTTAATGTAGGAGGAAGATTAGCAGTAATAACCTTTCATTCACTAGAAGATAAGATAGTAAAAGATACCTTTAGAAAAGTAAGTGAAGTAGATTCACTAAGTAAAGGTCTTCCGAATATTCCCACTGATAAATTGCCAGACTTTAAAGTAATAACCAAAAAAGGCATAGTACCAACTGATATAGAGGAAGAAGAAAATCATCGTGCACATAGTGCGAGACTTAGAGTGATAGAAAAAATAAAATAGAAAGGGACTGATTGTTATGGCAAAGAAAAAACTGAAAAAAAGAATTAAAATGAGTAAATTTGAACGCTTACTGTATATTTTTGCTATAACATTATTAGTTACTTTACCCGTTGCAATCGTCTTTTCAAAAGCTACTTTATCACAGATTAACTTTGAAGTAGAAAAACAAAAAAAACAAATAGAAGCTCAAACGAAAACGAATGAGAGTTTATCTATGAAAATAAATGAGCTAGCTTCTCTTGATAAGATACAAGAAGTTGCTAAAAATGAAGGTTTAAGTTATAATAATGATAATATAAAGAATGTAGAAGATGAAAAGTAGGCGGTGAAAATCTTTATGCGAAAAAAGAAACCTAGAAATAATGTTAAACTAAGTAAGTTATTTATTATAGGGTCTCTTTTTTTGTTTGCCTTAATGATTGGAAGAGTCATCTTTTTAGGACTATCAAAGAATGTTGATGGGGTTGATTTGCAAGCTTTAGCTAGTAGAAGAACCACTAAGACTGATACAATAAAAGCACAAAGGGGAACTATTTATACTAAAGAAGGGGAAGTTTTAGCTCAGAATATCTCATCTTATAAACTAATAGCTTATCTTGATGAGAAGCGAACTACTAATAAAAATAAACCGCAACACGTCGTTGATAAGGACTTAACAGCAGAAAAATTAGCACCTATCTTAGGAATTAGTAAAGAAGAAATATTAACTTATTTAAGCAAAACGGGTGTTTATCAGACAGAATTTGGTAGTAAAGGAAAAGGTCTAACAGAACTAACCAAAGAAAAGATTGAAGCTTTAAACTTACCAGGGCTAGACTTTGAAGAAAGTTTTAAAAGATACTATCCGAAAGGAGATTTCTTATCTTATATAATAGGTTATGCTAAAGAAGATAATGATACTTCGAAACTAACCGGAGAAATGGGGTTAGAAAAGTATTACGATAAAACCTTATCTGGAACTGATGGTTATACTACTTATCAAAAAGATTTAAGAGGATATAAAATAGCTGGTACTAAAGAAGTTAGTAAAAAAGCTGAAGATGGAAATAATATCTATTTAACCATCAATAATAATATTCAATTCTTTGTAGAACAAGCTTTAGATGAAGCCGAGAAAGAAACTAGTTTTGAGTGGTTTACGATTGTAGTAGTAGATGCTAATACTGGAGCTATTTTAGCAGCTTCTTCATCACCATCTTTTGACCCTAATAAAAGAAATTTAACAAATTATTTAGACCTTAATATTGCTCTTCCTTATGAACCAGGTAGTACTATGAAGATATTTACTTATATGGCAGCAATGGAAAATGGTGTTTATAATGGGAATGAAACTTATCATTCAGGTGTTTATCAAACAACTGATGGTACCGAAATAGGTGACTGGAATAGATCTGGTTGGGGTGATATTACTTTTGATAAAGGTTTTGCTCTATCTAGTAACGTCGGTGTTATTAACTTAATTAAACGTCATATGAATGCTGATATGTTAAGAAGCTACTTTAAGAAATTAGGATTTTCAAAGAAGACAGGTATTACCCTTCCAAATGAAGCAACGGGAAAACTAAGCTTTAAATATGAAACCGAAATCTTTAATGCTGGTTTTGGTCAAGGAATAACAACTACGCCGATGCAAAATATTCAAGCTTTGACTTCTCTTACTAATAAAGGAGTAATGTTAAAACCATATATCGTGGATAAAATAGTTGACCCTAATACTAATGAAGTAGTTTATGAAGGAAAAAGAACAGAAGTTGATAAAGTTGCTAGTGAAGAAACTGTCAATAAAATGAAAGATTTAATGTGGGATACGGTAAATGGTAAAGGGAATACTGGAGCTGGTTACAAACTAGAAGGTTATGACTTAATCGGAAAAACTGGTACGGCGCAAATAGCTGATGAGTCAAGTGGTGGTTACTTAAGTGGTAGTAATGATATAATTTCTTCTTTTGCGGGTGTTTATCCTAAAGAAGACTCTAAAGTAATTATTTATGCTTCTGTTAAACGCCCTGCTGGTGGTAAACAAAATGTTATTTGGAAAGCAGTTAAAGATATAGTGGTTAATATAAGTAAATACTATGGCACAAATCCTACAGATACAACTGTTTCTAAATTAAAAACTTATACTTTAAATTCTTTTACTAACAAAACAGTAGAAGAAGCCAAGACTGATCTTACTAAAAAGGGAATGGAAGTAGTACAAATTGGTAATGGTAATAAAGTTATTTCTCAGTATCCAAATGCTAAAGAAAAAGTAGCAAGTGGTTCTAAGGTGTTCTTAATTACGAATGATAGTAATCAAACTATGCCAAACCTAGTTGGTTTATCGAGAAAACAAGCCGAAGAATTGTTAAAACGTCTTGATGTAACAGTAACCTTAGATGGTAGTGGTTATGTCACCGAGCAAAGTGTTGCAGTCGGTACAAAAATCGAAAAAGGAATGAACGTAACCTTAAAATTAGCCAAAAAATTCTAAAAAATAGCTAAAGATAGTAGAAAAATAAAAGGAAAAGCTTTTAATGAAGCGTAGTTTATAGTATAATGAGAAAAGGATAGGGGTGATACGATGCAATTGATAACTAGTCTAGATGTTGGTAATGAGGAAATTAAAGTCATTGTCGCTAGTGCTTATAACAATAAATGTCATGTTTTAGCTTCTACCTCTATTAGAAGTTCGGGAATTAAGAAAAATACGATTTATAATGATAAAAAATTAAGAGAGACGATTAAATTAGCTATTACAAAAACGGAAGAGAAGATAAGTATGAAAATTAAAGAAGTAATTCTTTTAATTCCTGCAACTACTTCCAAGATGACGATAGAAACAGGTCTTGTTGATATAAGAGATGGTGTTGTAAGAGGCGAAGATATCAAACGAGCTTTAACTGATGCTAAAAATGATAGTTATGCTGATGATAGAGAATTTGTTAGTGCACTACCTATTTCTTTTACAGTAGATGATAATTTAAGTGTGAGTAATCCTATTGGGGAAGAAGGAGAAAAACTCTTTGTTAAAGCAGTTATATCAACTAGTTTAAAGAGTGAAATTTATCCACTTATTCAACTAGTTTCATCACTTGGTATTTCTATTGTTGATATTGTTCACAAGAGTCAAGCGGATTACTATGCGATAAATAATAGTTCACTTGATAGAAAACTTGGTTGTATCATTAACTTAGGAGGAGATGTTACGACTGTTTCTATCTTTAATAAAGGAATAATGATTAAAAATTCTTACATACCACTTGGTAGTAGCAGTGTTGATAAAGATATAGCTTTTGTTTATAAAGTACCAATTAAAACAGCAAGACATTTAAAAGAGACGTTTGCTCTTGCAGTGCCACGTTATGCTGATAAGTATGATAGTATCGATGTGGAAAACGAAGAAAAGAAGAAAATTACTATTAATCAAACGGAGATTAGTAAAGTAATAGAGTCAAGATTAAATGAAATTTTAAAACTTGCTAAAAATGAAATAAATCGCTTAACAAAACGGGAAATAAGTTATATAATTATAGTGGGTGGTATCAGCGAATTAGCTGGATTCAATTATATAGTAGAAGATGTTTTGGGACGCAATGCTTACTGTCTTAATATGCAAGAGATGGGAGCAAGACACAATAAATATACAAGTGCCTTTGGAGCGACCCAATATTTTTATAAGAAGTGCTTATTACAGGAAGAAGATATTTCTTGTTTTCCGTCTGAAATGGCTAGCGTATTTTTATCACCAAAGAAAAGAAGCACAGGAAACGAAAATATGGTTCATAGATTTTTGCACCATTTTTATGATAAATAACAGTTAAGGAGGAACAAACTATGGGAAATGGACTAGAAATGGATCAATTAGCAAAGATTAAGGTAATTGGTTTAGGTGGCGGTGGAGGAAATGCCGTTAATAGAATGGTTGAGTCTGGAGTTAAAGGCGTTGAATTTATCGTTGCTAATACAGACTTACAAGTATTAAATAATTCAAAAGCTGACGTTAAGATACAATTAGGTGCTAATCTTACTGATGGCTTAGGAGCAGGAAGTAAGCCTGATATTGGTAGAGAAGCAGCTCTTGAAAGTAAAAAAGAAATAGAAGATGCCTTAACTGGTGCTGATATGATTTTTATTACTTGTGGAATGGGTGGAGGAACAGGTACAGGTAGTGCCCCTGTTGTTGCTGAAATAGCCCAAGGTTTAGGAGCTTTAACTGTTGCTATTGTTACAAAACCATTTACTTTTGAAGGAAAGAAGCGAATGGATAATGCCTTAAGAGGTCTAGCTGAACTTGAAAAGCACGTTGATACTTTAATCGTTATACCAAATGATAGATTAAGAGAAATTATTGATAAAACAACACCTATGCTTGAAGCATTTAAAGAAGTAGATAACGTTTTACGTCGTGGTGTTCAATCAATTTCTGATTTGATTGCTGTAGTTGGTCTTGTAAACCTTGACTTTGCTGATGTTCAATCTGTTATGAAAGATTCTGGTCATGCCATTATTGGTATTGGTATCGGTATGGGTGAAGATAGAGCTATAGAAGCAGCTCAACAAGCGGTATCTAGTCCATTACTTGAAACTAGTATTGCGGGAGCAACTGATGCTATTATTAATATTACTGGTGGTGTTAACTTAACTTTATTCGAAGCTGAACAAGCTGCCGAAGTAGTAAGAGCAGCTTCTGGAACAGATATTAATACTATCTTTGGTTCAGTAATTAATGAAAATCTATCAGATGAAGTTATTGTAACAGTAATTGCTACTGGATTTGATAAGAAAGCAAAGGAATCAACACAAAAACCAGTTTTCTCTAATGTTCAACCTACAAGACGTAGTAGGGGGGAAGAAATGGGATATGGTTCACCACTTCCAAGAATAGATACTTCCATTGATGAAGATGATGATAGTGAACTATTAGGTAGTGATTATGATTTACCACCATTCTTAAGAGATAAAAACTTTTAGAAAATAGCATATCGTTGATATGTTTTTTTTAATAATACTTGACGAACAAATATTCTATAGATATAATAAAAGAAATAAAGAACGGAAAGGAACGAGAAAATGATAGCAAAAGTATTAGTAGAAGTAATGAGTAAAGCTGTAGATAAGACTTTTTCTTATTTAGTTCCTGATGACTTGGTTACTATAGCAGCAGTTGGGGAAAGAGTAGTTGTTCCTTTTGGAAATAGACAGGTAGAAGGTTTTATTTTAGAATTAACGACTGAAGTAGACGAAGATTATAAGCTTAAAGAAATAATTAGTATAGATAACGATATTGTATTAAATGAAGAATTACTTTTATTAGGTAAAAAAATTAGTGAAATGACTTTAGCACCATTAATTAGTTGTTATCAAGCAATGCTTCCCAAGGCTTTAAAAATAAAGAATAAAAAGGAAATAACAAAGATTTATGAGACGTTTTATACAGTTAACAAAAATAATGATAGTAAATTAACGGAAAAGCAGTTAGAGATAGTAAATTTAATTAGGGATAGAACAGTTAGTGAAAAGGAATTAACAAAGATAAGTAAAGCAAGACTTAATTTGTTAGTAACTAAAGGAGTTCTATTAAAAGAAAAGGTTGAAAGTTATCGTTTAGAACATAATGATTTTATTACTAATCATAATACTTTAACGCCCTTACAAGAGAAAGTAACCAAAGAGATAATTACTAGCTCTGATTTAGTTTATCTTTTACATGGAGTGACTGGTTCTGGTAAAACAGAAGTTTATATGTCCTTAATTGAAGAAGGGTTAAAACGGGGTAAGCAAAGTATTGTTTTAGTTCCTGAGATATCTTTAACTCCTCAGACTTTAAGACGTTTTGAACAACGATTTGGAAGTAGAGTAGCTATTTTTCATAGCGCTTTATCAGATGGCGAAAGATATGATGAATATCGCCGAGTAGCAATGGAGGAAGCTAGTTTAGTTATCGGTACTAGAAGTGCCATTTTTGCACCATTAAAAGACATTGCTTATATCATTATGGATGAAGAACATAGTGATTCTTATAAACAAGAAAATACCCCTAAGTATGAGACGAAAATGGTTGCTATTGAGCGGTGTAAGTATCATCAAGCTAAATTAATTTTAGGAAGTGCTACACCAACTCTTGAAAGTTATGCTAGAGCTTTAAAACACGTTTATCACTTAGTAAGTTTAACCGAACGAGTGGGTGGCAGAAGTCTTCCAACAGTAAAGTTTGTTGATATGAATAAAGCAATTGCTACTTCGAAAGGACATTTTTCTTTAGAATTAATTAAAGCGATAGAAGAAACTTTAGCAAGAGATGAACAGGTAATTCTTCTTCTTAATCGAAGGGGTTATTCTTCAGTCTTATCTTGTAAGAATTGTGGCTATGTGATGAAGTGTCCTAACTGTGATATTTCTTTAACCTATCATAAAACCAATAACTTATTAAGATGCCATTATTGCGGTTATGCAACTAATTATCCAAAAATTTGTCCTGAATGTAAAATGGATTCTTTAAGAGATTTAGGAGTTGGAACAGAGAAAATTGAAGAAGAACTAAAAAGTTTATTTAAAGATGTTAAAGTCTTACGAATGGATGTTGATACGACGAGTAGAAAGAATGCTCATCAGAAAATTATTGAAAGCTTTGGTAAGGGAGAAGCTTCTATTCTAATTGGAACTCAAATGGTAGCGAAAGGTCTTGATTTTCCTAATGTTACTTTAGTGGGAGTAATTAATACTGATACTTCTTTGATGATACCAGACTTTCGAAGTAGTGAAGTTACTTTTGATTTATTAAGTCAAGTAGCAGGACGTTCTGGTCGTAGTAGAGAAGGAATAGTTATCTTTCAGACTTATAATAAAGAGCATTATGCAATAGAATCAGCTAAGGAACATAACTATCTAAAGTTTTATAAAGAAGAAATGTCAATTAGAAAGATAATGAAATATCCGCCATACTATTATCTAGTATTAGTAAAAATTAGTAGTAAGGAAGAAAATACTTGCTTAATAGAAGCAACTAGATGTTTTAAAGTCTTAGAAAAGTATTTAGATAAAACTATTCTTTTAGGACCTACTAAAGCGATGATATTTAAAAAGATGAATATTTATTCGTATCAGATAATTTTGAAGTATCAATATCAAGATAACTTATATGAAATTCTTGATAAATTACTTAGATACTATGCTACTAAAAAAATAGTAGAAGTGTCCGTTGATTTCAATCCATTGCATTTATAACATTTTTCAACAAAAAATAACATAATATGTAGTGGTGATAAAATGTTATTTCAACTATTTAATAGTTTAAGAGGTTTCTTTACTTTTACGGCGAGTTATTCTAATCAGGTCTTTAAAGAACCATTATCAAAAGAAGAGGAAGAAGACTGTATCAAGAGAATGCAACAAGGGGATAAGGAAGCTAGAAATGATTTAATTGAACATAACTTACGTCTAGTTGCTCATATTGTAAAGAAATTTGATTATAAAAATGTTGACCAAGATGATTTGATTAGTATAGGAACAATTGGTCTTATAAAGGGTGTTGATAGTTTTCTTACTAGTAAAGGCAATAGGTTAACTACTTATTGTGCTAAGTGTATTCAAAACGAAATTCTGATGTACTTTCGAGCAAATAACAAGAATAACAAAAATATCTCTTTAAATGAACCAGTTGGGTTTGATAAAGAAGGTAATGAAATATCAATTCTTGATATCTTGAAAGCACCAAAACCTGATTTTGTAGAAGAAATTAGTAAGAAAGATAATGTCTTATTACTAAATGATTATATTGAAGTATTAACAGATAGAGAAAAAGATATAATTGAAAAAAGATATGGTTTATATGGAAATATTCCCAAGACACAAAAAACAATTGCTCATGATATGAATATTTCGAGAAGTTATGTTTCAAGAATAGAAAAGCGAGCCTTAACTAAAATACTAAGAGAATTTATTAAAAATAATCACTATGAAGAATTTGACAAATAAGGCCTGAGTGCTTATAATTAAAACATAAATCAGTGATTCAGAGTAGTAGGTATAACTAAATTTTAAAGAGAGTAATTGGTGGTGGGAAATTACAAATTTACTATACTAAATGGACTGATGAGAGACTACCGAAATAATAGTAGGCTAGTACGGAGTTGTTCCTTCGTTAACAAAGAAACGTATATAGTAAGTATACGCTATTATAAGGTGGCATAATAAGTAGTTAAATCTTATCCTTTAATAGGATAGGATTTTTTCTTTTGAAAAGAGGTTAGAAATATGGAAAAGAAAAAAATAGTATTAACTGGTGAAAGACCAACTGGTCCTTTACATATTGGTCATTATGTAGGGTCTTTAAAAAGTAGAGTAAAACTACAAAATGAAGGTGATTATGATGAGATGTATTTGTTTGCAGCAGATGCGCAAGCTTTAACAGATAATTTTGATAATCCAAAGAAAGTAAGAGATAATATCTTTGAAGTAGCTTTAGATAACTTAGCTTGTGGTATTGACCCAGCAAAAGTTAATTACTTTATTCAGTCAGAAGTACCAGAACTAACAGAGTTAACATTTTACTATATGAACTTAGTAACAGTAGCAAGACTTCATAGGAATCCAACTGTTAAGGAAGAAATTAAACTAAGAGGGTTTGAAGAGAGTATTCCAGCAGGATTCTTCACTTATCCGGTAAGTCAAACGGCTGATATAACGGCTTTTAAAGCAACGGTTATTCCTGTTGGTGATGATCAATTACCAATGATTGAACAAGCAAGAGAAATTGTTAGAAAATTTAACTCTATTTATGGAGAGACACTAGTAGAACCAGTAGCAATGCTTCCTTCTAGTGAAAATGAAAAAAGATTAGTGGGAACTGATGGTAATGCCAAGATGAGTAAATCAATCGGTAACTGTATTTATTTAAAAGATAGTGAAGAAGAAATAAAGAAAAAAGTCTTTGCTATGTACACAGACCCTGACCATATAAGAGTAGAAGACCCAGGTAAAGTTGAAGGAAATGTTGTTTTCACTTATCTTGATACTTTCTGTAAAGAAGATTCTTTTGAGAAATTCTTACCAGAATACAAAAACTTAGATGAGTTGAAAGCACATTATAGACGTGGTGGTTTAGGAGATATGAAAATTAAAAGATTCTTAAATGATATCTTGCAAGAAGAGCTAAGACCAATTAGAGAAAGACGTGAAGAGTTAGCTAAAAACCCAGAGTATGTTTATAATGTGTTAAAAGAAGGAACTAAGAAAGCAAGAGCAAAAGCGAAAGAAACTTTAGATGAAGTTAAAAGAGCAATGCAGATAAATTATTTTGAAGATGATTCACTTTTAAAAGAAGTAGAGGGAAAATATTCTCTAAAATAGATTGACATTGAAAAAACTTAGTAATATATTAGTATCAATACAAATTTGGGAGTAGGTATGGAAAAGAACTTAATAACAGCAAAAATTGATACATTACTAAATCTTGATAAACTAATATCTGGAAATCTTTTCTTCTGCCTAAGTCCTGCAAAAAGGATGAGAAAACGTCATTAAAGGGAAACCTTGATGATGTTTTCTTTTTAGGAGGAAATTGTTATGAATATTACGATTGATGATTTATTAAATGTAGTGAAAACTTATAATGCTGATGAAGTGGAAAGTATTAGAAAAGCTTATCTCTTTGCTGAATACTTACATAGAGGGCAAACAAGACAAAGTGGTGAGCCTTATATTACGCATCCTTTAAATGTTGCTTATATTTTAGCAGAAATGCACGCTGATAAAGATACTTTGTGTGCAGGTCTTCTTCATGATACTTTAGAAGATACTAAAGTAACCAAAGAAGAAATAACAGAAAACTTTAATGAAGATGTTGCTAAACTAGTTAATGGTGTTACTAAGATTAGTAAACTTAATTTCTCTTCTAAACAAGCCCAAAATCTTGCTAATACTAGGAAGATAATAACAGGTATTACAGAAGATGTTAGAATAATCATTATCAAACTAGCAGACAGACTTCATAATATGCGAACACTTGGTTTTAAATCAGAATTTAAACAGAAAGAGAATGCTATGGAGACGATGGATGTCTTTGTTCCTTTAGCTTATTGTATCGGGGCTTATCGCTTAAAATCGGAATTAGAAGATTTATCGCTACAATATCTTTATCCTGATAAGTATAAAAAACTAAGTGAAGTAAAATTGAAAGTAGAAGAAGATAGTAATGGTTGTTTAGAAGAAATGTTAGTAACGATTAATAAAATTT
Source organism: uncultured Bacilli bacterium (assembly GCA_934148995.1). Lineage (GTDB taxonomy): Bacteria > Bacillota_I > Bacilli_A > RF39 > UBA660 > Onthousia. Next base: position 27,018 of record CAKPDM010000005.1, on the reverse strand, counting down.
TAAGTAATAAAGAAATACCACATGAGATAAAAGTTAGAACAAAAAACATTTATGGTATTTATAAAAGATTAGAACAAGGTCATCAGGTGGATGATATACATGACTTATTATCTCTTAAAGTAATGGTTGATAATATTGCTAATTGTTACTATACACTAGGTCTAGTTCATTCAAAATATCATCCGATTAATAACAAATTTAAAGATTATATTTCTACTCCTAAAACAAATATGTATCAATCATTACATACAACAGTGTTTGGTCTTGATGATAGATTAGTTCAAACCCAGATAAGAACTTTTGATATGGACAAAATTGCCTCTTTTGGACTTACTGCTTATTGGGATATTAATAAAGGAAATGCTAGAGATAGAATGCAGAAAGATTTAAAAGATAAGTATCAGTTCTTTAATTCACTTTTAGAAATAAATAAGGCTTTTAGTGATAATCAAACTTTTGTAAAACAGGTAAAAGAAGAATTATTCTCGGATAAAATTTATGTTTATACAACAAAGGGTGAAACGATTGAGTTGCCGAAAGACTCATCAGTTGTTGATTTTGCTTATCGTATTCATACTGATTTAGGTAATTCGATGACGGGAGCTTTAGTAAATAATGAAATGGTTGATTTTGATTTTATCTTACATAATAAAGATAGAGTAAAGATATTAAATGATACTTTAGGAAAGGGACCTAGTGAAGAATGGCTTTCATATGTAAAAACAACTAAAGCGAAAAGAAAGATAAAAGAATATAGAAAGAGATGAGCTACTTGTGAGTGATTTAAATCATAGATATGAAAAAAGTTTAGACCTTGTTGTTAAAATTCTATTTGAAGAGGTTAGAGCAAACCAGCTTGAAGTTGACATTAAATTTGAAACTTCTAAGGATAGTCTTGATGGTTGTTACATTGAAACAGGTGATAGTCATATAATTACCATAAGTGCTCCGAATATAAAAGCTGGGACTGAAAGTATAGAAGCTTATTTTTATGATTTATTGTTTGTTCCTTATCATGAATTCATGCATAGAATTTATAGATTAACGGCAAGTGACAATATGGATTTCAAAAATACCATTTCTTCGCTAGCAATCGCTATTAAAAATATCAATCCAGAATTTTATAAAACTAAACATGATGACTTCTATGAAGAGATAATTGCTGACTACTATGCTGTTTTCAAAGCTAGGCAATTTATGAATAAACATCCTAGATTAATTGAAAAACTTCAAGACATTTCTGACTACTATGAATTATCAACCGAATTAAGACTTATAAATTATGACTTTGAACAGATGCTTAATTATTTTGCAAAAACTTATAAAACATCATCACTTGCTTTAACCGATAATAAGTTAATCAGTACTTTCTTTGATGAAAATAAGTGTTATAAACCTTTAAATCAAATAGTTAATAGTCAAGAGTTTGCATTATTTGATGACGATTCTAAATATAGTATTCTAGCTAGTAAGTCATTTTTAACTAGTCAAGATTATTCTAAGTTATCTGAAGAAGAGATAGAACTACTAATAGATTCAATTAACTATTCCTATCAAATTGAACTTAATAGAGCATTAATGAATGAAAATCTTAAAGAGAAGTTAGAAACTACACCTTATCGTAGAAGAAAAACTAATGAAATTGAAAAATTAAGTAGAGTTTTAGATCCAATACTTAATAAAAAACAAATAAGAAATATTGCTAAGAGAAAATATTTGAAACAGGAAATGACTAAATTAAACTCCTTATTAACGACTTCTAAGACCTTTAAAAAAATGTAAAACTCTTGCTATTAAAATGTTTATTTGCTATAATTTAATTGTCTAAAGATGTTCGAGATGCTTAATAGTATAAAACCGACTAAAGAGACGATAAGGGAGTGCTGATGAGTGTTCATCTGTGTTGAATACCTTTTCATTGACTAGGGATCCTAGAAGCTGGACTATGCACACCCACCTATATATAAGTATAGGTTTTATCGTTCTAAGCTATCGCTTCTTTGGACTTTTTTTGTTTTCATATTTTTTTCTTCTTGGAATAGACTTAACTAGAGGAGGAAAATATGAAACAGATTATTTCATTTGAAAAAGAAATTGCTTTTAAAACAATGATAGGGGAAGTAACTAGTATTTCACTTGAACATACACTAGCATTTCAAGGACCAAGTACGATTAGTGGTGATATGATTGTTAGTGGTACTTATAAAATGACAGAAGCTTCTACTTTAGAAGAAGACTTTCAATATGCTATTCCAGTAGATATAATGTTAACTAAAGATTTAGAAGAAGATAATAGATCAATTACTATTCATAATTTTACTTATGATATTAGAAATGAAGATACACTTCACTTATATATTGATGTTTTAGTTAAAGGTAGAGAAGTTATTGAATTAGAAGAAGAGAAGGAAGAAGAAATTCCTGTACTAGAACGAAATGAAGAAATTGCTCCAAAACTTGAAGAAATAGTGGAAGAAGAACCTGATGACAATAAAGAAATTTTATCAGAAAGTGAAGTAGAAGAAAGTCAGAAAGTAATTGATAATATTATGAACACTGAACCAAAACAAGAAGAAATACAAACTCCCGTTATGCAAGAAGAGATAAAAGAAGAAGTAAAAGAACAATCAGATACAAAAGTGATGAATTCTATCTTTTCTGCTTTTGCTAATACGGAAGAAACTTATACTACTTACTCTGTTTATTTATTAAGAGAAACAGATAGTATTGAAAGTATCATTGAAACTTATGGAATATCAAGAGAAGAACTATCATATTATAATGATTTAGAGAACTTAACCGTAGGTAGTAAGATAATTATTCCAACGACTAAAAAAGATGTCAGTACCAATTAAATATACTTTAGTTGATAATAATAAGATAATAACTTATCCTGATAAAACGATCTTTATTAAGCCTCGAACTAGTTATAATATTGAAGAAGTTTATAAATATCTTGATGACCATGCTGTTAATAATTACTTAAAACCAGTAGAAGTAACTGATAGAGAATTAATCTTTCCTTATTTTGAAAAGACTAGTTTAACTGATGATGAAATTAGTAAAAGACTAGTTTTAAATCTTACTATCTGGCAGAATAAAACAACAACTTATCAGAAACTTAATTTAGATGAAGTTAAGAATTTCTATGAAAGTACAAAAAAAGAGATAAATTACTTATTCTCTTATTATCGTGATATCGTCTTACAATTAGAAACAAAAGTATATTATTTACCGACAGAATATTTGTTTTTAAGAAATAGTAGTATTATTAATAGACAGTTAAGAGTAGCAGCTGATTTATTAGAAGAGTGGTATGAAACAGTTAAAAATAAAGAAAGAGAACGATTAGTTTATTGTCACGGAAAGTGTGAACTAGCCCATTTTCTGCCGATAGATGATGGTTATTTTATAAGTTTAGAACAGGCGCATTTAGGAAGAGTAAGTGATGATATTGAAAACTTATTTAGGAAGAATTTTTCATCAATTGATTTAGTAACTACTTATAATTTATATCAGCGAAAGTATCCTTATACTTTAGATGAAAAGTTATTCCTTTTTGTAAAACTAGCTATTCCTCCTAAAATAGATATTTATCCATGTAATTTAGAAACTAATAAAAGACTTTTAGATTTTTATGAACAATTAATTGATTTTAATAAATTTATTTTAGAGGAGCAAGAGAAGGAGAAAAAGAGTAAGTAAAAGTTCTGCTAGTAGAAGAATAGCGTGCAGTCTTGTAACTAGAAAGACTAAGAGTAGTGCTTGGTAAAAGATAATAACAATAAAGCAAATCAATGCTCCTAGATAAAGAAGACTATTTCTTCTTTTTTGTTTGCAACAATTACATCTACAAAAGAAGTTATGTTTATTCCCATTAAACTTCATAAAGACCACCTCTATTATAGTTTATGTATTTTGAAAGAAAAGTTATTAAGAATTAATTTGAAATATAAGATGATATTGTTGAAAAAGAGTATTGATTGGTTATTAGAAGATTAATGGTTCTTAGGAACTTTTTTTTTGTTAATTAATACATAAATGCTAATTTATGATATAATAACTTGAAAATTTAATCAAAATTAATAGAAGAGGTGCAAAATGGATAATTTAAGTATAGATTTAAAAAAAGTATTGCCATTTGTTATAGAGGCTTTTACTTTTGTATATGGTGAAAAGTATCGTGATATTATTTCAGATAAAATTAATAATGCGGTTATAATTCAGCATTATAATGTTGAAAATTTTAGGGAATATATATCATATATTGAAGAATGTCAAAAACGCGAGTATGCCGTTAAATTTTTGGAAAAAATCGGTGTAAATGTAGAAGAATATAAGAAAGCTAATTATATTCAAAGACTAGATAATAAAATTGAGAAAATGCTAGAATATTATATAAATGATTCATATTTTGGATTTTCTGATAAAACTGATTATTATGTTCCTATTCAAGCGTTTAAACCAGGTAATAATGAAAATCCTAAGCAGCTTTTAAAAAATAAAATTAAAATAATTAATTATCTTCTCGGTGATGAACATGAACTGGTAACTGAGAAAAATTTTGATTTATTTACTAAAACAGAAGAATATCAGCAAACACTGAAAAGAATTGATGAATTAAATTTAGTTTATGAACCATTATTATCAGAATATAAAAAGTGGGAGGAAAAACTTAAACCTTATAAAGATTTTATTGACTCCGAAACAGGAAGAAAAACAAAAATTTTAGAGAAAAACAAGCAATTACTTTTTGAAGATGTTTCTCAAAAGTTACCACAGTCTATAAAAGAGGCTATTTCTGATAAATCTTTAGAAGAAAAAATTACAACTATTTTAGGTCCTTCAGATATTGACTTAGCAAGTATTATTGAATTGTTTAATTCCAATAGAATGAATAAATTAAAATCTGAAAATGTCGATTTTCTATCTAAAATGATAATAATCTCACGACAATTAAATTATCTAAAAAATGTATGCGGTGATATAGTAAGTGGAAAAGAAATAAAATTTGAAACAAAAGAAGATATAAATAATTATTTGACTTTCTTAGAACAAGATGATGTTAAACAATATGTCCCTTCAGACGATTTAATACATTTCGTTACTTCAACTAGAGAAAAAAGATATGAAGAAGCCATTAGAGAATATTATACAACTAGGAAAGACTTCCTAAATTTTAAAGAACAAGGTTTTAATGAAAAAAGTTTAGAATACATTTATGAAAATATGAAAGGTGAAAGTGTTTTTGTTTTTGGAAGAGGAGCAACTACAGATGATAATAAGTTTGTATCAATAATGTTTTATACAATAAGACCTGATGATGGCGGTGGTTTATGCTTTACTTTTATGCATGAGTGCGGTCACATTATAGATCAAAACGAAAATGGGATAGCTTTTGAATCATGTACGGACTTTTCTGATGCTCCTATGAAAAATCCTTATTATAGCACTTGTCGTAAATACGAAAAATTTAATGAGGTATTAAATGATATTTTTACAATAGAAGCAATTGAATTTTTACATAGTCAAGAAATATATTTAATTGAACCACAAAAATTCACTTCGGAAGATGTGAGTAATTATAATACTGCTTTAATCACTAAAAATTTATTACAACCGTTATTATTAAAATTTAGACCACAAGTCATTTCTGCTAAAATAAATGCCGACCGAAGTGAACTTACAAAGTATATTGGACAAGATAATTTTGAGAAGTTAGTTGATGTAGTTAACAAGGTAGACTATCTTTCAAGAAATGGAGTTATAGGCAAGATTGATACAGCACCAGAAGATGAGATGGTGAGAGAATACTTTGAACAAGTAAATCGCGCAGAAAAGATATATCAGAATATTGATGATTCTTATGATAGTAATTATCAAACTTTAGTAACGTCACATACTCTAAGTAAACATAATTAAATTAATCACCAAGCAGTAAAGTGACAGTTCCACCATCTTCTAATCTTTCCCCAGCTTTAGGAGATTGACTTATTACTTTTTCGCCAGTTTTACTATATTCGACTTTAAAATGTTCTAAAAGACTTTTCGCTTCCTTCTTATCTTTACCAACAACATTTGGTACTTCATAGTAAACTTTATCATCCCATTGCCAGTCTTTTTCAACGCCACCTTCTTGTTTTTTAATGTCTAGTGCATCGATAATATCTAAAAGAATACGTCTTGCAATTGGAGTAGTGGTGTAACTTGATAAAAGGGCTGTATTTTTGGGGTTATCAATTGCAATATATAAAACAGCTTCTGGGTCATTACTAGGAACTATTCCCACAAATGACATAATATAATTATTAACAAGATAAGCGCCATCTTTTACTTTTTGGGCAGTACCAGTTTTTCCCCCAATACGATAACCATCTATATAAGCAGCTTTTCCGCCACCTAAAGCAACAACTGTTTCTAAGGCATAACGCATTGTTTTGGAAGTTTCTTCACTAATTGTTTTTCGAACGACTTTAGTTTTATTCTGATACATAACATTACCGGTTTCTGGTTCTAAGACATTAGCTAAAACATAAGGCCTTAATAAATTACCACCGTTTAAAACAGCGGAAATAGCAGTTATTTGTTGAATTGGTGTTACACTAATACCTTGTCCAAAAGCAGTAGTAGCAAGTTCTACATTGCCAACTTTACTAAGAGGAAAGATAATTCCTTTTCCTTCACCGTTAAGGTCAATTCCTGTCTTACTGCCAAAACCAAACATATCTAAATAAGAAAATAATTTTTCTTTACCTAATCTTTCTCCCATTAGCACAAATCCTGGGTTGCAAGAGTTTTGTAATACTTGTAAAAAGGTTTGGTCTCCATGACCTCCAGCTTTCCAACATCTAATTCTTGCGCCATCGACAGTGACACCACCAGAGTCATAAAAATGTTCATTATAAATATCAATAACTTTTTCTTCAATACTAGCGGCCGTAGTTATGATTTTTTGAGTTGATCCTGGTTCATAACTAGCCCAGATAGGTAAGTTTCTACTAAGAATTTCTGTACTATAGTTTTTATAATTATTAGGGTCGAAGGTAGGTCTAGAACTCATTGCTAATACTTCGCCAGTTTTAGGCTTCATTACTACAGCAAGAGCCATATCAGGGTTCATCATATTAACGACATTATCAAGTTCTCTTTCCACTGATTTTTGAATATTAATATCAATTGTTAATTGTAAATCCATTCCGTCTTGTGGTTTAACATAAACATCAGATAGAGTTAGTTTATTTCCTTTTGCATCAGAAAAGTACTTAATTGCTCCGGCTTCTCCTGTTAAATATTTATCATATTGTAACTCAAGTCCTGATAATCCTTGATTATCAATACCAACATATCCTAGAACATGGGCAAGTAATGTTTTATAAGGATAATATCTTTTTGCTTCTTTTAGTAGATAAACACCATCAAGCTTTAAAGCTTCTATCTTATCTGCAATTTCATAAGAAAGTCTTCTACCAATCGGATGAACTCTTTCGATAGAGGTGTTTTTAAAGACGTGTTTTTTCATTTCATCATAACTAACATTTAAGATTTCTGCCAATTTTTCACAGACTTCTTTTTTATTTTTAATCTGATTAGGCACTAAAACTAGGGAAGTAGTAGTAACATTATCGGCTAGAACAACCCCATTTCGATCTAAAATTCTTCCCCTTGAGGCTTCAATTGGTAAATTTCTACTCCATAAATCACTAGCAAGATTAGATAATTTTTTATAATCAAATACTTGGACATAAAATACTTTTAAGATAACCATTAGTAAAACAAATCCGAATAGTAATAGCATTATTTTAATACGTTTATTAATATTTTTGATAAACAAGAATAATCACCTCTATTAAGTATATGCTTAATATGAAGCGATTATTATAGGGTTAAATACTGTAAACGGTATACTTCTAATCCGTGAATGGTACTAAAAAAAGTTTACTTTTAAAGCAGTTTATGTTATAATATGGTGTATCTTTTTGAAAGGGGAGAAATTTATGAAAGAAGTAGTATATCCAGTAGGATATTCAGTAATACCAATTTATAAAGAAAAAACGGTAAGTGGTAATAGTGATTTAGAGAAAGGTGAAGCGACTTTAGTTTCTTATATGCCTTCTAAGTGTTATATTGTAGGAGTTAATAGAAAAATAAATAGAGTAGGGAACATAGTATCTTCTTACGATGTAGTTCCAACTTATGTAACTGGAAGAACAATGATTGAAAGATATTTTAAAGATAATCAACCAGAATATGATATGAAAGACAAATGTGTTAATTCTATTAAAACTTCATATTTAACTGATAATTATGAAGATGCCATGGAAGAGACAAAAAGATTAAATGAACAACTTTTAGATAATGCCGTCTATTCTTCATCGCTATCTGATAAACGTTTTAAAAATAAAGAAGAATATCAACAAGTAATTTCTACTTTTATGTCTTCTGCTGATTTCTTAGAAGCACGTACCGAAAATATCGAAGTTAATGTTGGTGATTACATTAAACTTCCTAAAAAAGTTAATAAAACAAAAATTAAAGTTTTAGTGTAAGGCGTTGGAAACAGACTAACAATGTTTGTTTCCTTTTCTTATTGTTAAAAGTCAAATATTATGATATTATTAAAATGTCAAAAATACTGATAATCAATAATAGGAAGGTAGGAGACAGCTAATGTTAGTAGTAGTTGAAAGCTATCAAAAAATAAATACTAATTCAAGAAGTAGTAAGCCTGCTTTCTTTTATAATGTAAAAGTGATGGATTAATACTGTAAGTATAGATCTGTCTTTTTTGTGTAATACTAAAATAGAAAGGTGTCTATCTATATGAAAAAATTAATGAATAAATTAGTAAATGCAAAGATATCAAATAGTTATATGTTTATTCTATTTGGGATAAGTGCAGTAATGATGGCTGGTTATTTTTCCTATGCTTGGTTTACAATTCAAGGTGTTCAACAATATAGCATAGTAACAGGAACATTAAGTGGAACAGTTTCAATTGGTGATAATTCTGTTTCGATCGAAGGAGTAGGAGTAATTAATTATACACCAAAGTCAGATGTAGATATTATTACTTTAACAGTGACAAATACAAGTGATCGAACAGTTAAAAACTCAATCTATTATTATGATCCAGCTGATGAAAATATTAAAGTAGGTTACACATCAGACAGTTCAACGATACCGACTACGACAGGAGTAAGTATTGAAAAAGGTAAGTCATTAACATATAAAATAGGAATACTTAATTCCAAAGATAAAGAAATAAGGATTGGAAGTTCAATGGGACTAGCCAGTGCAAACTTAACAGTACCAAGTAACGCTACAGTTCCGGGGAAAACTGATACTCCAACAATTGTTGAATACCTATTAAGCAAAGTAAATGACGAAAACCTAGAGTATAATTCTGCGACAGATGCTCAAAAGAATCAAATGTGGACTTTTTCTCATGAACAAACAGAACAAACTACAGCACTAACTGATTATAGATATATTGGTTCTAATCCAAATAATTATGTTAAATTTAATGATGAATTATGGCGAATAATTGGTGTATTTGATGTTGATAATGGAACAGGAACTGTTGAGAAAAGATTAAAAATAATAAGAAATGAAACAATTGGAAATTATTCTTGGGATAATAAGGATACTACGACTGGAGCGGTAAATGATAATGGTAAAAATAATTGGCTAGATGCGCGTTTGAACTATTTATTAAATTCAGATCACGATAATGAAACCTATGGTGGAAGTTTATATTGGAATAGAAAGTCTGGTACTTGCTATTCTGGTGCAAATAATGCCACTGTATCTTGTGATTTTACTTCGTCTGGTTTAACAGATAATGCTAAGAAAATGATAGATGATGCAATGTGGTATCTTGGAGGTAATTCTGAGACTAATGATTCCAGTCCTGTTTCTTGGTACAGTTATGAAAGAGGAACAAAGGTATATGGCGATTACAGTAAAAACTGGGTTGGAAAGGTTGGATTAATTTATCCAAGTGATTATGGTTATGCTACAAGTGGTGGAGATAGCATGAATAGAACCACTTGTCTAACTAATGGCCTTGTACATTGGGCAGAGGACGATAAGACTGACTGTAAAAATAATGACTGGTTGTTAACAAAACAATATTTTTGGACTATCTCATCAAATTATGGTTATAACCTTGTTTATTATGTCGGAGCAACCGGTTTTGTAAATCATCTTAGTGCAAATAGGAGCAATCATAGTGTATATCCAGTTGTTTATTTAAATTCCAATGTAAAAATTATGTGTGGTACCGGGACATCTGATTTGCCATTCGTACTTGAAAACTAAGATGGGAATATGCAGAAAACTAATAAAAAAGATTTTTTACTAATATTAACTATTTTCATTTTGTTGATTGCAATAGTATGAATTAATTATGCAGCATTCTCATATACAGGAATAGCTCAAAAGTTGAATACTATTACTACCGGAGCAATTTCTATGGAATATGTAGAAAGTACCAATGTTATTTCTATGAACAATGCTCTTCCAACAACAGATGAGACTGGAAAGAAAAGATTAAACACTGGAGAAAACTTTGATTTTACTGTTAAATCATCAATAGCAGGAAATACAGATATTAACTATGAAATAGTAGTCAAAGAAGAGAATGGTAATACCTTTGATGGAAAGAATGTTAAATTTTATCTAACAAAAGTCAATTCTGATGGAACAGAGGAAGAAGCAATGCCACCAAAAATCTACTCAGAAGATCCAAGTGGAAATGGTTATACCGGGAGACCATCAGATATGATGAGTTTGTTTGTAGGTAACTTAAATCAACAAGGAGATACCGAAATTAAATATAGACTAAGATTATGGGTCGATGAAAACTATAATTTACAAAACGATAATGGTGGATTAGTATACAAAGTAAAAGTAAACGTTTATGGACAAACAAGCGACACCGTAGCCCAAGTAGAAGATACTTATTGTAAAGACAATGGATTTACAACTTTATCAGATTGTATGTTAGTAATGAACTTGCATGAAACATCAGTAGAAACTGCTAAATCTAATATAGCAGCAAAAGACACTCCTGACTTTTCTAAGACAGCAACCACCGATGAAGGACTATTCGCAGCAGACGATGATGATGGAGCAAGTTATTATTATCGAGGAGCAGTAAAGAATAACTATGTATCATTCGCCGGATTCACTTGGAGAATTATTCGCCAAAATGGAGATGGAAGTATCCGTTTGATTTATTCAGGAAAAACAACATCTGATGTCGGAGAAAATACGATTATTGGTAATTCAACATTTAATGAAAGTCCTTGGGATCCAACTTACGTCGGTTATAAATATAATGAAGATTTTTTATTACATGAAAATAATGATGTTGTTAACTATATCAATTTTACTAGTAATCAAAGGTATAATTTTGGAACAGGATATAGTTTCGATGAAACGACAAAAAAATTTACATTAACAGGTGATATTAAACAATTAACCTGGAAAGATAATCATGATGAAATAGTCAGTAATCAATTTTATAGTTGTTTAAATAGCTTGTGTAATCTTGTGTATAAGGTTACTGGGTATCAAAACGAAACAACAATGATAGTTAAACCAATTAGTTATAGTTCAAAAAGCTTGCTAACAGCTCAAATAAATAATGATGATTCAACTGTCAAAACAATAATAGATAATTGGTATAAAAATAACATGACAGATTATAAATCAAAACTATCTGATGAAATTTTTTGTAATGATCGTAGTTTATCAAGTGGTTCCGGTTATTTAGTTTCTTCAATAACATCATATGGAGCTTTTAATAGGTTATACGATAATAAGAAGCCAACTTTTAGTTGTACACAAGATAATGACAAATTCAGCTTATCTAATACTAGCACCAAATTAGACTATCCTGTATCTTTAATCAAGGTGGCAATGGCTGGCGGGCTGTCTTACTATAATGGTAATTATTCACCAAATGACAAGTATTATCTATATAATGGACAAAACTTTTGAACAGTATCACCATCTCGTTATTATTCGGGTTATTCTCTTGCTTATGTTTGGTATGTTATGTCATCTGGGAGTTTAGATCCGTTTCATGATATTAGAAGTTCTCGTGGTATTAGACCAGTAATAAATCTAAAAACAGATACTAAAATAACTAAGGGAGATTGGACTGCTTTAAATCCATATGTTGTTAAATCTTAGACATAATCTAATGTGCTAGTGCACACTAGATTTTTTCTTTATTATATGATAGAATACAGCTTAAAAGAAAGGGGCTATGATTGATGAATATAATTATTGTTGGGGCAGGAGTTAGTGGACTTGCTGCTGGTATATCTCTATTAAGAAATGGTAATGATGTAACAATATTAGAAAGAAATAATATGAGTGGTAAGAAACTCTTACTAACTGGTGCTGGTAGATGTAATTACTTTAATGATTCACAATCTATAAATCATTACCATAGTAGTAATGATTCCTTATTAACTAGCATTATAACTAAAGATAATATAAAATTAGTAGAAAGTTTTATTAAATCTCTTGGAATTGTTCCGAAGATAAAAGATGGGTATTACTATCCGTTTTCTAATCAAGCGATTAATATGAAAGAACTTTTAGAAACTACTTATTTAGATTTAGGGGGTAAGTTTAAATTTAATTATTTAGTAGAAAAAATAGAAAAGAAAGATGACTTATTTATTATTAATGATGATTTATCTTGTGATAAATTAATACTTGCTACAGGTGGTAAATCTTATAAAATGACGGGTAGTGATGGAATAGGATATTTCCTTGCTAATAGTTTTCATCATAAAATAGTAGATGTTTATCCATCCCTTACTTCCTTAGTTACAAAGGAAAAACACAACTTAAAAGGAGTAAGGCTTGATGCTAGAGTTAGCCTTTATGAAGATGATAAGAAAATTAAAGAAGAAATAGGTCAAGTTCAGTTTACTGACTATGGACTTAGTGGTATTTGTATTTTTAATCTTAGTTATTATGCTATTAAAGGATTAAATGCTAAGAGGAAAGTAACCATTAAACTGGATTTAATGCCCTTTGATGATACTATTAATTTTGTAGGAAGAAGAGTAAGAGATACCTTACTTGGGTTCTTACCAATTAAAGTAATCAATTATATTATGTCTAAACTAGATATTTCTTCTGCTACTTATTATGAAGAACTTTCCTCTTTAAAGAAAAAAGAACTAACTAATATGTTAAAAGAAATGACATTTACAGTTACTTCCTATAAAGATTTTGACTTTGCTCAAGTATGTAGTGGTGGTGTAAGTTTAGAAGAAATAAATCCGTTAACAATGGAATCACTTCTTGTTAAGAATCTTTATATAACAGGGGAATTATTAGATGTTAATGGTGACTGTGGTGGTTATAACTTGACTTTTGCTTTTCTATCAGGAATATTAACTAGTATGGAGGATTATAATGCTTAGAGTAGAAATTAATTTAAAAGTAGATAATGATAATTATCAAGAAGAAGTACTAAAACTATTAAAAGTTAAAGCTAGTGATATAAAAACTATAAGTATTAATAAAAAATCAATCGATGCCAGACGTCGTGATGAGATACATTATCACTATAGCATTGATGTAGAACTTGATTTTAAAGTAGAAGAAAAGCTATTAAAGGATAAGAAATTAAAACTTAAGAAAGTAGTAAAAGAAGAGTATCAACTACCTAATTCTGGTACTATAAAACTTCCTAATCGTCCAGTTATTGTTGGGAGTGGACCAGCTGGCTTATTTGCTGCTTATATCTTAGCAAGTAAAGGTTTTAAACCACTAGTAATTGATAGAGGGGAAGAGATGACTAAAAGAGTAGCAAGTGTAAATAAATTCTTCGCTAAAGGATTACTTAATGAAGAAAGTAATGTTTCTTTTGGAGAAGGTGGAGCAGGAACTTTCTCTGATGGTAAGTTAAAAACAATGATTAGAGATAAGGAACATCGTGGTAAGAAAGTATTTGATATCTTTATAGAAAATGGTGCTAATAGTGATATTTTATATTTACAACATCCCCATCTTGGAACAGATAAATTAAGAGAAATAATTCCTAATATTAGAGAAAAGATAATAAAGATGGGAGGAGAGTTTAGATTTAATACTAAACTTACTGATATTAAAACTAAAGATAAAAAGGTAGTAAGTATTACGTTAAATGATAAAGAGATTATTACTTGTGAGGTATTAGTGTTAGCGATAGGTCATAGTGCCAGAGATACTTTTCATCTATTAGATAATGTTGGGTTAAAGATGGAATCTAAACCATTTGCTGTAGGAGTTAGAGTGATGCATTATCAAGAAATGATTGATAAAGAACAGTATCATAATAAAATAAAAAAAGCTCCTTATAAATTAACTTATCAAACAAAGGAACATCGAGGAGTTTACTCATTTTGTATGTGCCCTGGAGGTTATGTTTTAAATGCTACTAATCTTAATAATCATTTAGTAGTAAATGGGATGAGTAATTATTTAAGAGATAGTAATACTGCTAATAGTGCTATTATAGTAACTGTTTCTAAAAAAGATTATGGAGAAGATTTATTTGCTGGTGTTACTTATCAAGAAGAGTTAGAAAAGAAAGCATTTAAATTTGGTAAAGGAAAGATACCAGTAGAATATTATCAAGACTTTGTAAATAAAAAAATTACTAAAAAAGAAACAAACTTTGCTATTATGGGTGATTATACTTTTGTTGATTTAAATAGTATTTTACCAGAATACATCTCATCTTCCTTAAAAGAAGCTATGGAAGAGTTTAATAAAAAGATAAAAGGCTTTAGTGATAGTAATCCTTTACTAGCAGGAATAGAAACAAGAACTTCATCACCAATTAGAATTATTAGAGATGACTTATTAGAATCTAATATCAAAGGAATATACCCCTGTGGTGAAGGAAGCGGTTATGCTGGAGGAATTACTTCTTCTGCTATAGATGGTATAAAAGTAGCCGAAGAGATAATTAAAAAATATACTTTGTGAAAGGAACTAATGATGATAAAGGTTGTAGCTGCATTAATTTGCAAAGATAATAAAATATTAATTGCTAGACGAGCTACTGGGGACCCTAATGTCTTAGGAAAATGGGAATTTCCTGGGGGAAAAGTTGAAGCTAATGAGTCAGAAGAAGCTGCTATTGAAAGAGAAATAAAAGAAGAATTTGAATTGACTGTGAAAGCAAAAAGATTTTTGATTAATAATATTTGTGAGTATCCAGAAAAGAAGATTGATTTAAGATTATATGAGTGTGAGTATTTGTCTGGAGAATTTTGTCTACATGATCACTTTGAATATAAGTGGGTTGAACTTACTAAGTTGATTGATTTTGATTTGGCACCAGCAGATGTGTTACTAGCTAGATATGTTATGGAGGAATATAAATGAAATATTGGTTTGTAAATCAAGGTAAAACTTATGAAGAAGAACGAAAATATAACTTTTTATACGCTCCTAGCTCTAATAAAGAAGGTGCTCATCGTTCGTACTGGACTAATGTTAAGAATATTAAGATAGGTGATATCATCTTTTGTAATTATAAGAGCAAAATAGTATCAATTGGGAAAGCCTTAACAGATGGTTATGATTCTCCAATTCCAAAATGTATAGAAAAAAAATGGAATTCTGATGGTTATAAAGTTGATGTAGAATATATTGACTTGAACACCAAGTTTAAATTTAGTAATTACAAAGAAATATATTTAAATAATATTAACTATGAAAAAACCTTTACCTGTTTAGGAACTGCTAAGCAAGGTTATTTGTTTCCTCTTGATGAAGAAATAGTAAAATTGTTTATCGATGAAATTGGTGAACAAAAAATAAGAAATTTTATTTGTAATACAAACTCTATTGTTAATGAAGAAGTTTTAGAAGAACAAGAAGAAAAAGAACAATTTGAAAAAATAAATAATGGTTCAATAAAAACATATAGTGAACAGGAATTAGAGGCTATAGAATCTAAGAAGTATGAATATAACTCATCTAAAAATAAAAATAACAGAAAAAGTTCAAGAGAAAAAACAGATGTTAGACTAAAGGCTACAAGACTGGAACTTGCTAATTATCTATGTGAAGTTAATCATGAACATAAGACTTTTACTAATGCCACTGGAAAGCATCAATATTTAGAATGTCACCATATTATTCCTATTAATGCGCAAAAAGATTTTCCAGATATGAAATTAGATAGTATGTTTAACATTATTGCACTATGTCCCACTTGTCATAGAAAAGTTCATCATGCAGTTTCTACAGAAAAAAGAGAAATTTTTCTTAAGCTGTATGAACTAAGGAAAGAAGAAATGATGAAACACGGCTTCGATGAAGAAGAAATTCAAAAGATACTAAACAAATATTATTTAAAGAAGACTATCATAGATGTATAAAAGTAGATTTAATTAGCCGAAAGGAGAAACTTGTGCTTGAAAGAAAAGAGTATTTAGAAAAATTAAGGAGATTTAAAGATAAAGATTTTATTAAAGCTGTTACTGGGATAAAACGATGTGGCAAATCTACCTTATTTGATCTTTTTATTAATTATTTAAAAGAAACTGGGATAAGTGATAATCAAATAATAAAAGTAAATCTTGAAGATGCAGATTATAACTTTGAAAGTTATAAAGAATTATATGATTATATAAATAAAAAAATAGATTCTAAAAAACAATATTATGTATTTATAGACGAAGTTCAAAATGTACCATTATTTCAAAAAGCAGTTGATAGTTTATATATAAAGAAAAATGTAGATGTTTATATAACTGGTTCAAATGCCTATTTATTGTCGGGAGAACTGGCAACGCTATTATCTGGTAGATATGTAGAAATTAAAATGCTACCCTTATCATTTAAAGAATATTTGAGTGCATTTACTGATAAAACTAAAAGTAATTACGAGTATTTCTTAGACTATATGCGAAATGGTGGAATGCCTGGTAACTTATCAATAATTAAAGACAATCCTAATGACTTAGATATGTATTTAGAAGGAATATTTACAACTGTAATCTACAAAGATATTATAACAAGAAATAATATAACGGATAAAATGTTACTAGAAAGTATCTTAAGGTTTGTCTTTGATAGTATAGGTAGTCCAATATCAACCAAAAAGATAAGCGATACTCTAACAAGTAAAGGAATGTCAACAAGTAATCATACAGTAGAGAACTACCTTTCCGCATTTATTGATAGCTTTTTAATATATAAAGCTGAAAGATTTGATGTTAAGGGTAAAAATCTTTTAGTAAGAGACTATAAATATTATGTTGTAGACCAAGGACTTAGAAGCTATCTGCTAGGTAAAAAAGCTGATAGTGATATGGGACATATACTAGAAAATATTGTTTATTTAGAATTGCTTAGAAGAGGGTATAAGGTATATGTAGGAAAAGTAGATGATTTAGAAGTTGACTTTGTAGCTGAAAACAGAAACGGTTTAAAATATTATCAAGTAGCTTTAACGGTTAGAGATGAAAAAGTCTTAGAGCGTGAGCTTAAATCACTACAAAGAACTGGTGACCATTATCCTAAATATTTATTGACACTTGATATGGATTTAGAAGCTGATTATGATGGTATAACTAAGATAAATGTTATTGATTGGTTATTAAACAAAGAATAAAAAGTAGAAACGGCAATATTTAATTATATTGTTTTTTTTCATTAAAATCTAAAAAAAACTTCTCAAAAAAGTTTTGATAAGTTATAATAGGTAATTAGAAGTGGGTGATGGTCGTGCGTAGAGTTCCAGTTATGATTGTTAATGAAACAGTCTTATTCCCTAATTTTGAATACCGAATTGAAACAGAAGATGAGAAAACTGAAAGCTTAATTAATATAGTAGAACAAAGCAGTGAAAAGCAAGTTATAATGATTCATTCTTTAGATGGCTTTTCTACTGATAATGTAATTGAATTTCCATCACTCGGGGTTTTGTCAACCTTAACTTTAAAACTATTAGTTCCTAATTCTAAAACAAGAGCAGTTTTTCAGTGCCATAGCAGGGTAAGTGTTACTAATTATGAATTTGAAAATGGTGTTTGGTATGTTGATATAGAAGACGTTGAAACTAGAGAAATACCAAAAGAAAAAAACACTTTATATGTAGATATGTTACTAAGATCTTATGAAAAGTATAGTAACTTAGTATCAAGTACTAGTAATGCTATGCTTCACCAGTTGTCATTTATCGAAAGCTTAGCTGACTTAACTGATTCTTTAGCAGCAATACTACCATTTTCTATTGAATTAAAGAAAAAATATCTTTATGAAGAAGACCCAATAAAAAGAGCTATCTCTTTATTAGAACAATTAAAAGAAGAAATAGCACTTGCTAGAATAGAAAATGAAATAGATGAAAAAGTAAGAAAAGAAGTGCTTGATAGTCAGAAGAAGTTTTACTTAGAAGCAAAACTTAAAGTAATTAAAGAGGAGTTAGGAGAAGAAAATAGTAAGAATAGTGAAATAGAAAACTATAAGAAACGTTTAAAAAATTTAAAAGCTAATAATAAAATTAAAGAAAGAATTAAAGAAGAAATAAAAAGGTATGAAACATCTGCTCCTATTTCTCCAGAAGTAGTAATGATGAAAGATTATATTGAGTGGATGTTATCACTTCCTTTTGAAATAGAAACTAAAGATATAACTGATTTAAATAAAATAAAAGTAGTTTTAGATAATAATCATTATGGAATGAGTGATGTGAAAGAAAGAATCTTAGAGTATATTGCTGTTAAACAAAATTCTAAGAAAGAGAAAAGTCCAATTCTATGTTTGATAGGTCCTCCAGGAGTAGGTAAAACCTCTCTTGCTTATTCTATTGCTAAGAGTTTAAATAGAAATGTTGCTACTATCTCTGTGGGTGGTATTAATGATGAAGCAGAAATTGTTGGACATAGAAGAACCTATGTTGGAGCCCTTCCTGGAAGAATTATTCAAGGAATGAAGAAAGCGCATAGTTCTAATCCAGTTTTTATTATAGATGAGATAGATAAAATGACTAAAGGTGTTAAAGGAGATCCAGCTAGTAGTTTGCTAGAAGTTCTTGATAAAGAACAAAATACTCACTTTTCTGATCATTATATTGAAGAAGATTTTGATTTATCGAAAGTGTTATTTATTGCTACTGCTAATTATGAAGAACAAATACCATTAGAACTTAAAGATAGATTAGAAGTTATTCATATTCCTTCTTATACAGAATATGAAAAAAAAGATATCGCTTTAAACTATTTGATACCTAAATTAATGGACGAAGTTGGTTTGACGCCTTTTGAAGTAGAGTTTAGTGAAGAAGCTATTTTAGAAATAATTAGAAGTTATACTAAAGAAGCTGGTGTCAGGGAACTTAACCGAATGATATCAAAGATACTACGAAAGATAGTTAAAGATATGTTAATTAATAATAATGCTGCTTTAGTAACAGTTACCGTTGATTCTTTAGAGTCTTATTTAGGAAAGAAAGTTTATCCGTTTTATTCTCAGAAAGATTTACGTCAGGTGGGAGTAGTTAATGGACTTGCTTATACACCTTTTGGTGGAGATGTTTTAAAAGTTGAAACGACTTATTATAAAGGAAAAGGTGAATTAATATTAACTGGTTCTTTGGGAGAAGTAATGATAGAGTCTGCTCAGATTGCCCTTAGCTACATTAAAGCTAATTATGAAAAGTTTTTAGTAGGTGATAAAATTTTTACTAATGATACCCATATTCACTTGCCCGAAGGAGCAGTTAGTAAGGAAGGACCATCAGCTGGTATTGCTTTAACTACTTCAATAATAAGTGCTTTTACAGGTGTTAAAATTTCTTCAAAGATAGCAATGACTGGGGAAATAACTTTACAAGGGAGAGTACTCCCAATCGGCGGAGTTAGAGAAAAAGTTCTAGGAGCTTACCGAGCAGGAGTTAAAAAGATTTATTTACCAAAAGAGAATAAAGCTGATTTAGATGAAGTTCCTAAAGATATTAGAAAAGAAATGGTCTTCAAATTTGTTTCTAATTATCAAGAGTTAGCAACAGAATTATTTAAGATTGAAAAGTGAACTGGTTTTCACTTTTTTCTTTGAATATCTATCTCAAACTTGATTTTTAATATAAATATGATAGTATATAAGACACTTGCCAAAAGATAACTGTGATATAGGAGGATACTATGCCAAAGAAAAAAAGAATAATTAAAAAATATGAAGATCAAATTGCACAGCTTGAAGAATTAAAGAAACAGGCAGAAGTCTTAAAAATAAAAATTTCTAAACAAAAGTTAGATAATTTCAAACAATTTAATGTTAGAAATATAAGAGTAGTTGGTAAAACATTTAACTTTCTTCTTCCTTTTGCCTTTGCTTCCGGTTTAACTGTTGCTGGTGGTGTATTGATTGATCTTGGACATCCATTCATTAAAGATAAAATAGTTGAATATAAAGAATATGATTTAGACTATAAGACAGATGGCTATGTGTCGCTAGAAGAATTTTACAAGAAAAATAGTTGGTATAATGTCTCTAGCTCTAAAGGTGAGTTACTCGTCTATACTCCCTGGGAGCAAGAAGATGATCATTATACTAGAAAAAAGCTAAACTATTCTCTTGCTGAAAGTAACATGGTGGAGTTAATAAATGCTGTTTTAGAAGAAAATTTTAATTATATAGATGAAAATCTTGATGTTTCTGATGAAGAGATTCAAATTACTAATAGTATTGAAAGTTATAAAGACCAAGAATACTTTATAGATGCTAATTTACATACACTAGATAAGAGGGACACTTTCAACTATGATGAGTCAGGAAAGAGAAATGCTCTTGTTACTATCGGGGAGTTAGTTATTGCTTTAGGGGCTGGATTTATCTTGGATAGATATAGAAGCTTTGATTACCGAGCAGAGATAAATTCGATTAATAATGATTATTCTTCTTCAAAAGAAGAACTTTTAGCAAGTAAAAAACAATTAAATGATACTAATAAAAAAATATTAACTCTTTCTAGAAAAAAAGGTGTATAAATAATGCAAAATAGTAATAAGATTTTTAATAAACTTAATAGAAATGTACATAGCTTGGAAAAACAAATAAAACATTTAGAAATGTATAATATTCGTAACTTAGCAATTAGGCTAGCACTAAAAAATGGTATGGTACTTAGACATACCTTACCGTTTGTTACATCGTTTTTAATACTTGCTAACTCGCCAGGCTTTAAAGATAATCTTCCTTTTCATAAAGATGAAATAATGGCTACTTATGATTTTGAAACGATAGATACTTCTAATGGAATTCATTTAAAACATTTATCTAATGATTATAAGTATGAAGATGAAGCAATTGAATACTCGACAGGCTGGGAACTTGACAATATGGGCCTTTATGAAAGAACAGTAACTTCTTATAGAGTGAGTGATGTGCTTGATTTGAATAATCCAGAAAAGATACTATCTATGTCTAAAGAGGAGATCGAACAATCACTAGTAACTACTAATATTCGAACTATAAGAAAAAATGCTTTGACTCCAGAAGATAATATTTATAATTCAGCTGCTCTTATAGTTGTAAATCATAAGACTTCTGAAGATAAAATGCTAAGATCAGAAACTTCAAAAGAAAATTTGGTATATTCTGCTGTTTATATGTCACTAGTTTTAGGACTGGGGATAGGTTTAAAAAAAGTAAAGAAAATTTTGGTAAAGGAAGATATGAAGGATAAATATGAAAGACTTGCAGCATCATTTAAGATAATTGAGAAAGATGACATAGAAGATGCTAAAAAGATTCTTGATCTACGCAAGAAGAATTTGCAGTTATTAGCAGAAGAACCACGAGAAAATGAAGGTTACTCTTATCAATTAAAGAAAAGAGAAAGGTGATATAATAGTGAAATATACATTTATAGATTATGACAAAAATGATACTTTTTCATCTTTAAGAGGAATAGATTTAAGAGAGTTACTGGCTGAAACTGAGAACTATCTGTTGGAGTATCGTGACAAACTAAATTTATCAAGTAAGCTAACCTTTGGAATAGAATTAGAATATGAACGATTTTCAAAAACTGAGGTAACTGAGTTTATCAATAGTAGTTTAAAAGGTTGGATTTCTAAATATGATGGTTCTCTATATTCAGGAGGTGAGATCAATTCACCAATTATGAAGGATAAAACTAAAAGCTGGCGAGATTTAAAAAATATATGTGATTATCTTTCTTCAGCTAAGGCTGATACAGCTCATCATGCCGGAGGACATATTCATATTGGTGCTTCCATCTTGGCTCAAGATGCTGATGCTTGGCGGAAGTTTCTAAAATTGTATACTGCTTATGAAAATGTAACTTTTAGATTTGCATTTGGAGATAAAATCAGTGGTAGAAGAGAGATAATTAAATATGCAACTCCAGTTGCTGATGAGTTGTATGCTGTGATTGATGATATTAATCAAGATAGTTCACTATCGACTATTCATGAAAAGTTACCTAATGTCAGAAACCGTGCTTTAAACTTTACTAATGTTTGCTTTGATAAATCAGAAGCAAAAAACACCTTGGAATTCAGATGCCCTAATGCTACTACTAATGAAGTTGTATGGCAAAATAACATAAATACCTTTGCTAACATGTTGATAGTTTGTGGGGATAAAGTAGTGGACGAAGAATTCTTAGATTATAAATTAAATAATGAATACTTATCATATGGGAGTAATAGACATCTTTATAATGAGATTAATTTAAAAAACGCATTAGAATTTGTTGACCTAGTATTTGATAACAATTTAGATAAAGTTTATTTTTTAAGACAATACTTGCGAGATTTTCAAGAAAATTATGGTTTAAAAGGAGCTGTAAAAGCTAAAAAGTTTGTGAAGCAAAATATATCTAGGAAAACTTAAAAAGCAAAAAGTCCTTTATTTTTTAGGTAATATTTAGTAAAATAAACTCGAGGTGAAGAAATATGTTACACGATATATTGATGATTTTAATAGGAATCGTTATCGGAGCATTTATTGGATTCTTTATTGCTAGAAAGTTTACTAAGAAATATATGGAACAAAATCCACCTATCAATGAAGAAATGATTAAAGCATTGATGATGCAAATGGGAAGAAAACCAAGTCAGAAACAAGTAAATCAAATGATGAAATCAATGCAAAAATATATGTAAGAATAGTTGCTATTTTACTATTCCTATATTATAATACCAATAAATACGTTGACTGTTGAGGAGTACATATTATTTTATTTTTAGAGAGTTAAGGTCTGGTGAAACTTAACAATAAAAGATATGGAAGGTAGCAACAAGAGTAGGATTTTTGAACTAATAGTAGGAAATCCCGGTAATTCCGTTAAAAAGATAAGGTATGTTTACATACGAATTAAGGTGGTACCACGAACTTCTCGTCCTTTGGATAGAGGAGTTTTTATTTTTAGAAAGGGTGATATTATGTTAGATAAGAAGTATAATCACAAATTAGTAGAAGAAGAAAAGTATGATTACTGGTTGAAGAAAGGTTATTTTGAGAGTGGTGATATGACTAAAAAGCCTTACTGTATAGTTTTGCCACCACCAAATGTTACAGGAAAACTTCACCTAGGTCATGCTTGGGATGTAACACTTCAAGATATAATTATTAGATATAAAAGAATGGAAGGCTATGACTGTTTATGGCTTCCAGGAATGGATCATGCAGCGATTGCAACAGAAGCTAAAGTAGTGGCAAGATTAAAAGAGAATGGTCGCAATAAATATGAAGTTGGTCGTGATGAGTTCTTAGAAGAATGTTGGAAGTGGACTAATGAACACGCTTCTATTATTAGAAATCAATGGGCAAAACTTGGTATTTCCTTAGACTATTCTAAAGAAAGATTTACTCTTGATAAAGGCTTAGAAAGAGCTGTTAAAAAAGTATTTGTTGATTACTATAACAAAGGTTTAATCTATCGTGGAGAGAAAATTATCAACTGGGACCCAGTAGCAAAAACTGCTTTATCTAATGAGGAAGTAATCTATAAAGAAGAAAAAGGTGCTTTCTATCATTTAAAATATGTACTAGAAGATAGTGATAAGTATATCGACGTAGCAACTACTAGACCAGAAACTTTATTTGGTGATATGGCAGTAGCTGTTAATGAAAATGATGAAAGATATAAAGACTTTGTTGGTAAGAATGTAATTTTACCAATTGTTAATCGAAAGATACCAGTAATAACTGATCCACATGCTGATATGGAAAAGGGAACGGGAGCAGTAAATGTTACACCATTTGGTTCAAACCTAGGGAATTCAAGGTTTGTAGAGAGATTAAAGTGTTATTTTATTCAATTATTTAGACAAAGAAAAGAGGTTATGTAATATGTTAGACAAGAAATATAATGCACAAGAAAAAGAAAATAAATGGTTAAATTATTGGAAAGAAAATGGGATTTATGATTTTAAACCTGATCATAGAAAAGTATTCTCAATTGATACTCCACCTCCAACAGTTAATGGTAAAATTCATATAGGACATATCTTCTCATATTCACAAACTGAAATGATAGCAAGATATAAAAGATTAAGAGGATATAATATATTTTATCCATTCGGATTTGATGATAATGGACTACCAAGTGAGAGATTAGTAGAAAAAGAACAAGGTAAAAAAGCACATGAAATAGGTAGAGAAGAATTCTCTAAATTATGTTATGCTACTACTGATAAGTACGAAGCAGACTTCCAAGAATTATTTAGTAAAATGGGTGTTAGTACAGATTGGAATATTCATTATAAAACTGTAAGTCCATCTACTATTAAAATAAGTCAAAGATCATTCTTAGATTTAATTGATAAAGGACATTGTTATCATAAAGAAAGTCCTGCATTATGGTGTAATGAATGTTTAACTTCAATTGCACAAGCAGAACTTGAAACAAAAACAATTAAAACAACATTTAATTATGTTAATTTTAAAACAGTTGAAGATGGTGAAGAATTTACAATAGCAACAACTAGACCTGAATTATTACCAGCAATAGTATGTGTATTTGTAAATCCTAATGATGAAAAACATAGTCATTTAATTGGAAAGACTGCACATATACCAGTTATTGATGTAGAAGTACCAATTATGGCAGACGAAAAAGTTGCTATTGATAAAGGTACAGGAGTTGTTATGTGTTGTACTTTCGGAGATCAAACAGATATTGAATGGTGGAAGAAATACAATTTACCACTTAAATATATTTTCACTGATAATGGTAGAATTATTGATTCAGTTCCAAATTATGGTGGAATGAAAATCAAAGAAGCTAGAAAACAAATTATTGAAGATTTACAAGCAGGTGGATTCGTAGTTAAAATTGAAGAATTAGAACACGAAGTTCAAACACATGAAAGATGTGGTAAAGAAGTTGAATATTCAGTAATGAAACAATGGTTCATTGATACAATGACACATAAAGATGACTTTATTAGAATTGGTAATGAAATTAAATGGCATCCAGACCATATGCATAATAGATACAATGAATGGGTTGAAAATATTATGTGGGACTGGTGTATTTCAAGACAAAGATATTTTGGTGTACCATTCCCAGTTTGGTATTGCAAAGATTGTGGAGAACCTATTTTTGCAACTGAAGAACAATTACCAGTAAATCCACTAACTGATAAACCAGTAGTTGATAAGTGTCCAAAATGTAGTTGTACTGAATTTGTACCTGAAACTGATGTTATGGATACATGGGCAACTTCATCAGTAACTCCATTAATTAATATGAGATATGGAGAAAAAGATAATTTTGAATCATTCTTAAAACCAATGAGTTTAAGAACTAATGCTTCTGAAATAATTAGAACATGGGATTTCTATACAATAGTTAAATCATTCTATCATTTTGGTACAAGACCATGGGATAATGTTATGATTTCAGGATTTGTTATGGCTAACAAAGGGGAAAAAATTAGTAAATCTAAAGGAAATAGTAAAGTTGAACCAATGGATGCTATAAATCAATATTCAGCAGATGTTGTTAGATATTGGGCAGGAACAGGAAGACTTGGAACTGATATAGTATTTAGTGATGAAACATTACTTCGTGGTAAAAAATTAGTTAATAAAATTTGGAATGTTTCTAAATTTATTGAAATGCATTTAGCAGATTATGAAGATAAAGAATTTAGTAATTATGAATATATAGATAAATGGATTTTAGGCAAGTTCCAAGAAATGGAAAGTGGATTCTTAAAATATCTTGATGAATATGAAGTTGGATTAGCACTTAACCATTTAGAAAAATTCTTCTGGAATTTCTGTGATAACTATATTGAAATTGTTAAACATAGATTATATAGACCTGAAGAATTTGGAATTGAGCCAAGATATTCAGGGCAAAAAACAGTTTATACAATTCTTTATAAATTATTACAAGACTTTAGTATATTCTTCCCATTCATAACTGAAGAAATATATCAAGAATTATATAAAGATAATAAATCAATTCATTTAACTGAAATTAAACCATTAGAATTTAATTTTAGCAAAGAAATGGAAATTGGAGATTCAATAATTGATATAATAAGTCAAGTAAGAGGACAAAAAACTATAAATAGTGTATCTCTTAAAACACCAGTTAAAGATTTAAAATTAAGTGTTAATAAAGACTTAAAAGATGCTATTGAATTATCTATTAAAGATTTTAGAGCAACATTATTTATTCAAAACTTAGAAATGAATGAAGTTGAAAATGATTATTCAATTGATAATGTTGAACTTGAATTAGAAACTGAAGAATAATAAAAAGACATAGATTAACTTCTATGTTTTTTTGTGCAATAAAATATAGGAGGTGATTAAAATGTCGGTATTTAAAATAGAAAAAAACCAAAATTATACTGTTATGTCTAATTATCATTTAAGAGATAGAAATTTATCATATAAAGCAAAAGGATTATTATCTTTTATGCTATCATTACCAGAAGATTGGGATTATTCTCTTGCAGGATTATGTTCAATTAGCAAAGAGAGTAGAGATGG
>CAKPDM010000004.1 GCA_934148995.1 uncultured Bacilli bacterium | reverse complement strand
CCATAATAAAATCTCTCCATTTCTTTTATTTTATCATGGAAAGATTTTCTATTTACACAAATTTATTTACAGACTCATTGAAGAAGACATTTTGTATATCAATACTATCGATCTTTTATTTATATATTGCTTAATTAAGTCTTATTTTATATAATTTAACTTAATAAAATTATTTTTTTCCTACTTTATTAGTGTAGACAATTTTATCTACTTTTTTTACTAATGTCTTTTCGCTTATTTTTTTCTTTGTTACTACTTCATCATTTTCATTTTTAGTTATTTTGTAAGTTATTTCTTTCTTACCATTTTTTCCTTTTCGATATACTTTTCCGTTCTTGAATAAATTAAATTTATATTTAGTTTTATACTTTACTTTTTTAGTTACTGTTTCAGTAGTTGTATATAAACATTTGCCATCAGCAGTGTTAGCTTTTTCATTATAATTATCTGCTTTTTCATCCATACAACCTAATACTTTAGCAATACAACTACCATCATCTTTATTGGCACTACTATTATAGTTAATGGCACTAGCATCAGTACAACCATATACATAAGAACTTACATATGAATTACTTCCATAACTATTGCTAGAACTATTATTACTAGAAGAACTTACACCAGATGCACACCCTCCATGAGAAGAACAACATCCTCTATGACAATCAGTACAAGTCTTGCTAACAGAACCATCTCGACACATAATATTGGCATAGACATCTGTATAACTAAAAGTAATTATACAACTAAATAATATTAAAAATAACCTTCGCACTTTCTCTCACCTGCTTATATTATAATATTATTTACCAAATATGCAAGTAAATTAGTTTTTAAATACAAAAAAAGCCTTATGAAATATTAATTCATAATGACTTAATTTTATTGATTTATAGTATCATACTTTTTATTTTCTAGCATTCCATTAATGATGGTAGAAGCAGTTTTAACACTATTTTCATCTGGAAATGCTACATATAAATTCATTCCTGGCATAGAATATGTTTCTACTAAAGCAGAACCATTTGAATCTACTGCCCTACTAATAACTGTCCAACTAGGCATAGTATCAATTTGTTCTCTTACATATGATTTAATAGTTGAAGAAGGAATATTAGTTTGAATAAATTCATCTAAAACACTAGTAAACTTAGAATAACTATTTAATATTTTTTTACTAGTAGTTACTTTATTAATAATTGCTTCTATTATTTTTTCTTGATGTAATCCTCTAGTATAGTCACCAGATGGCATTTTCTTTCTTTCTCTAGCATATTCTAAAGCTTCTTTACCATTTAAATGTAACTTACCAACTTCAAAGTTTCTAGTATAACCTTTAAACGCAATATCATTATCAATATCAACACCATCAATTGTATCAACTACTTTTACTAAACTATCAAAGTTAACTCTAATATAATATGGTATTTTAGTATCTAAAAAGTCTTCAATTGTTTGTCTTGACACATCAATACCATAAATACCAGCATGAGTTAGTTTATCTTTAATTCCTGTTGTTCCATGAAGTTGCACTTGCATATCTCTTTGAATATTAGTTAAAAGTACTTCATGATTCTTAGGATTAACAGTCATTACAATATTAACATCACTTCTTGATACTGAATTAATATCGCCATCAGTATCTATTCCACTTATTAAAATATTAAATGGTTCAGTATTACTAACTATTACATTTTCTTTCTTTTGTTTAACATCAATAGATATTTTTTCTATTATTCTAGTATTATTCTTAAAATCTTTTAATATATCATCTAGTATTCTTTTACTATTTGAATTTAATAAAATACTATCTACTTTTTCTGTAATTAAATCATTAGCTAAGACATTAACATTTTTATATTTAACAGTATTAACATCTATCTTTTTATTAACTTCTTTCAAAGCCTTTTGATAGTTAGTAGAACCACTTTCCATAATAGCAAGTTTTTTATTATCTAAGTTAGATAGTTCTTTATAATCACTATCCTTTCGAACTATTATATAATAAATACTTTTCTCTTTTATAAAACTTATATTATCTAATAACTTATTAGTACTATTTAAATAAATAAGTCCTAAAGAAGATATTATACTAATAACTATTGAACTAATGATACTTGCAATTAGTAGACATTTCTTATTATTTTTAAATATACTAAGTATAAATAATACCATCATAATTAGTACTAACACAATTAATGGATAATAATATTTACCCGGTAAAATATTTAACTTAGTAATAGAAATAGATACTACTAAAAGAAATATGATAGCTATTACATTTAAAATAGCATTTAATTTTTTTAACATTCTACTCACCGATTCCCCTATTTTTTAATTTTATTATTAAAACAGCAATTAATCCCCCTGATGTATCTATTAATACATCTATAAAACTGCTAGTTCTTTCTCTAAACAATTGATGAAATTCATCAGTACAAGCATATAAGAAACATATTAACAAACATAGAAACAATGTTTTCTTATTTTTAATACCACTCTTACAAAAAGCATTATATAAAAGTAATGTCAGTATAAGATATTCAGTAACATGTAAACACTTTCTTACTGGATAATTCAACTTCTTTGATATTTTTTTTATTCTTTTAGGTTGATCATTATCTTTCTTAGTTATATTCATCTGATTAGTAGTATCAGCAATAACAGTAATAGTTTTTTCTATACCACCAACACTAGCTTTAGTAGATACATCTCCAGTCATATTAGACAAAGTAAAGATTAGTATCATCCAGATAAAGACTAAAAACCAAGGCATAAATTTAATATTGTTTTCAGACATAAAATTGAGCACCTCCGCGACATTTTTATAAAACAATAAATACTAAAAGTATATAAAAGTAATCTAATTTTCTTTAACTTTAAGAAAATATTTTGTAAATATTTTTTTAAAATATTTATAGTTATCTGATTTTCTAAATATTATTGTCATTAATATATTTGGGATAACTAAACATATACAAGTATTAATAATTAATTGAGTGAAAGCACTATTACATTTTATTAATAAACTAAAATTATATGTAACTACAGCTATTAAAATGAACAGAAGTATATACCCAATCGTTTCCTTGGCGTAATCAATGTATGATCTACAAAACAATTTCTTATATATAAATTTTGGATAACTGTAACACCATAATATTAAGCCACAAATTATAGTTCCCATAAACACTCCCGCTAGTCCAAATATTTTTAAACATATTATAGAAAAAACAATATTAAGTCCGGCTTGAATCAAAGGAACAAATTTATCTTCTCTCCAAATTCCAGCAGAATCTTTAAACGTATTGTATGTACTTATTTGCATTGTTTGAAAGTAATTAAATACAATCCAAATAACTACAAACATATCTAACTTATATTTTTCACCTACCCATACGGATATGAACGGTTGAATCATAACTAACAAAGAAACGGAAGTAAAAATGGAAATCCATGAATTTAAAAAGCGCATTTTTTTAAATACCTCATATTTTTTATCAGCATTTTTTGAAACCAATAAATTTCCAACACTTGCTGTCGTAGTAGAAATGACCTGACTAAATAAAGTAGTAATTCCATTAGTAACAGTATAATAATTATTATATAATCCAACACTTACCAAACCAAAAAATTTAGAAATAATAATGTTATCTGTTCCCAATACAATCATCGCACCAACCTTATGGTATATAAGCGCTTTGACTCTACTAAAGATATCTTTTTCTATCTCATTAGATATTTTCTCATTTTTATTTATTTTTAGATAATCGTAATTTTTCGTTGCATATATAGAAATAAGTATATTTTCTAAAATTTGACATATTATTTTTATAATCAAATAAAGATAATAGTTTTTAGTAAAATATAAAATTAGCAATTGAGATAAATTTAATATTATTAAGTATATAGTATGAAATATATTAATTATATAATTTTTTTGATTAGCTATTATTAAATTTCTCTTGTAAACCATAAAATATGATGTTACAGTACTAAATAGAAATAATAAATAAACTATGTATATGTTGATATTTATTGATATGTTACTAACAAAATAACTAATAAATGGTAATAATAATAGACCAAAAGCAAGAATTAATGAAGCAATAATGCGATATGCTTTTTTATAAAAATTCATTAAAGCAGCAATTTTTTTTGTATCATTTTCTGCAACTGGTTTGTATAAATTAAATACTATTGCATTACCTATACCAAGTTCGAAAATACTTAACATTGATAATATATTAGTAAAAAGACCATTAAGTCCCAAATACTCAGCCCCTAATAATTTAATAAAAATTGCTTGAGCAATAAATGCAATTACAAATGCAACTCCATTACCTATCAAGGAAGTAAGCGAATTTTTAATTGAATTGCCTGTTCTTGATTCTGACTTACTTGATTGCTTCATTTTTTTCACCTCATAAAAATATCTTTAATTTCACCTTTTTTTATTTTTCTTTTTAAAATAATTATGTGCAATAGCTGAATTGTTCTTTATATAATGCAATGTCTTCATATTAAAATCTATTATTTCAACATTGTTAGTAAAGAATGCAACTTTAAGTATTTTATCCAATATCCCGTTACACTTTCTATGCTTCCATATTTTATAATCATCCAATAAAATAATTTCTTTTAACATTTTTTTTCGAGAAATAGAATTTAACTTACTATCATCTTTATATAGATTATTAATACAGATTTTTAAAAAATCAATATTATACTTAGTCGCAAAATCATTAAGATCATACTTTTGATAGAACTGTTTACGTAAATCACGAAGTTCATAATAACGATTAAGTAAATCAGCTTTATATTTTGAAGAAGCCGATATATCACCATAATAATAATAATTATAAAAACATTTATTAGAGACCTTAATTTTCTTTATATTTTCAAAATACTTCAAATTAAATTCGTAATCTTCCATTATTTTGCTATTTACATTAAAACATATTTTATTCTTTCTGATGTAATCAAGTAAATATATCTTATTACAAGCACTGGCAAATAAACCACTATCCTCCAATTTTATAATTTTATCTATATTACTTAAAGCATCATCCAAATAAATACACTGTTCATTTTGATTTTCACTTATGCTATCAACAAAGTTAAATCCATAACAGACACATTGAACAGCATTAATAAAATTATTTTTTATATCTTTTATATAGCCATCACTTATAGTATCATCACTATCAATAAAAGTAATAAACTTAGTATTTGCATTATTTATTCCTAGATTTCTAGAATAAGATACACCATAATTGATTGAATTTTCTATAAAATTAATATTCTGATATTTATTATATTTTTCAATTATTTCTTTACTGTTATCAGTAGAACAATCATCAATAATTATTATACAATCATTAACGTCTGTCTGATTTAAAATAGAATTAATACATTTTTCTACATATTTGCTTTTATTATAGTTAGTTACAACAAAAGTAATAGAATTATTATCCATATTAAGCCTCTTTTCCTCTCAATATTTTAGGTAAAAACATAAAGTAAATAGTAAATATAACATTAATAAGTCCGAACTCAAACAAGTTTATTTCTTCAAAAAAGCCATAAGCAATTATTGCAATTAATGACGAAAATATAACTGTTGAATATTTTGATTTTTTTCTAATATTATTAATCGATGCTTCTAACTGATTTACTATTAATAACAAATAACAAACCAAATTAACCAATCCACCATTAATAAAAAGTTTTATAAACCAGTTATGTGTACTAACAACGCCAGTAAAACTATTTATCGTATTTTCTATCATTATCTCTCCATAACCAATAACTGGTCTCTTAAATGCATACTCAAAGCACTTTTGCCATATTTCTGTTCTACCACTTGTTAAACTATCTGATCTAATTAAGAAATTTACAATAAAATTCTGAATATTCATAAAATTAAAAAGAAATAGAATAAAAAATGAAATTAGTAATAGTAAAATTTTTTTATATTTTTTATTAAAAAAATTATAAAGTAAATAATAAATTGCGTAAGCAAAAATTGCATTTCTTGAAACTGTCAAAAGTAAATTAATAATTAGAAAAGCTTTAATTAAAAAAAATATTTTATTTTTAGATGAATGATTTTCCAAATAATAATCACATGCTATCAATGCGACAAATATAAAAACTCCAAACAAATTTTTATTATTAAAGAACGAACTAAAACTAATTAAATATCTAAACTTAATATTAGTAAAATAAACAAAGTTGTTTAAATTACTTAATATATTATAAATAGAATATATTAATGAAGAAATTATCAAAGTTTTTGGAAAATAATGCATTTCATACTCTTCACTTTTGCTATTATCTATTGAAAAAAATGCTAGCAATATAATAGCAAGTGATAAATCATTGCACACTTGAACGAGTATCTCAGAATTCGATAAACTAGAAAAAGAAAGTATCGATGTGACAAATCTAATAAAAATGATATAAAACAATACAAAATTTTGATTACTTTTATAAAATCTTATTCTTTTAGATTTAAAAATTATATAAATAAATGGAACAACAGAAATAGTAAAGTTGAATACAGCAAGACTTATATTTAAAGAGAATACTTTTGTTATAGCAACACTTAATGCAAGTAAAAAAACAGATAGTGATAATAAAATATCAAATTTTTTTAGCTCTCTATTTTTCATAATAAACACCTTCAATTAATGATGAAATAACATTTTTTTCAATGCAACGATAGGAGAAATATCATTTTTATATAATGAATATTTTTTTATTATATAATATACTGAAAGGAAAAAACTAAACTTAGAAATTCTCCTATATACTAAACCTCTGTCAATAAAAAATTTTTCATTATATCCATGAAACCAAGAAGATTCTCTATCATCTTTTATTCCCCTACATAAAATAAAATCATTGCTAAAAACTAAGCATTTCTTTTTAAAACAGTCACTCATAAATATTGTATCTTCTCCACATGATATGTCAGTTCCAGTACCAAACCTCTCATCAAAAAATAATTTTTTTTCCAAAACAGTTAATCTTTTAGCAGTAATTCTAATAGAGTTAATATTATATTTTGCCCTAGAATTTAATTTTCCATTTAAAAATTGTTTATATATGTAATTATCATTTCTTATAGCGCCAAAAACTATGATATCAGCAGATGGATATTCTTCATATGCATGAGCTACCACACTAGCATAATCTTTAGAATACTCAAAATCATCATCAGCAAAAATTAGAATATCTGCAGTAGAATTTCTGATTGCTAAATTTCTACTCTTACTTAGTCCTCTATCAGTAGTACTAATAATTGTAATTTTGTGATTATTATAATTGATAATTTCGTGCTTACAATAATTGCATTGGTTAATTATTACTGCATCAGTATTGATGTTCATCTTCTTCAATAATTTTATTGGATTTTCAAGATACATTGTTGATATTAATACTTCAATCATATATAAACCTCCTTTATTAATTTACACTTTTACATATATTTTTTCTTTTTTTCCAACTATTTAATTTAGAAATCAAGTGTGGTGCAATAAAACCAGCAACTATAACACTTTTCCTATAAAACGTTATATACTTACTAGATACTATATATGGCAAATTGTTTTTTATTTTTTTCTTCCATGAAGTATAATAATTTAAATATTTTTTCGTGCACTTATTCTCTATTAAACTTGCAACAGCACCTACATAAAAAGTTGAAATATGTAATAAATACATTGATTTAACAAAGTCATCATCTAAATCAATTATATCTTTAATAATCAAAAGTGACTTTTCGCCATTAATATACTTGTTAAAAGAAAATTTTGAAGTTGCAGACATAACATTATTTTTTCTATAATAATACACTTTTTTATTTCCTACACATATTTTATTGGTAGCTAAAGCTGTTCTAATAATAAAATTTAAACCTTCACCATAATATAAATCACCTCTAAATGTTATATTATTGTTTGATAAAAAACTTTTTTTATATATTTTATTCCAACAACCAACTGTAACATCTGGAGATAATAATAATCCAACCGCAATATTAGAATTAATTGTTTTTTCATAAATATTAGTTTCTTGTTTTTCATTTTTCTCCCAATAATTATTAAGAGAAAATGCAAAATCACAATTATCTTTGCTAATCAAACTGTGCATATAATTTACAAATTCATTACTAATATAATCATCTGCATCTACAAAAATAATATATTTACCTTTTGAAACTTTTAAGCCTTCATTTCTTGCACAACTAACACCCTTATTGTCCTGAGTTATAATTTTAATTCTATCATCTTGAAGCTTAAGTTTTTCTAAGGCTTCTAGTGAGTTATCAATAGAGCCATCATTAATAGCTATAATTTCAATATTTTTATATGTCTGTTCAATTATAGACGTAATACATTGCGTAATATATTTTTCTACATTATATACTGGTACAATTATACTAATTAAGTCTTTTTCTTTTTTCATTGTTTTCACAACTCCTAATACTTTTTTTTAAAAATTCTAACGATTTTTCTCTTTCTTTACTCAAAATATTGCTAACCATTTTATAATCAAAATAATTAGAATCAAGTTCGTATTCACATTCAAATACATCTTCCAAATTAACTATTTCCAATAATGATTTTATTCTAGTAGATTGATTCTCAGTTATATATTGTCTATCAAATACATAAAATTTTTTTTCAAAATTTATCGAAAAAGCAACACCATGAAACGAGTCAGTAATAACATATTCAGCACTTGATAGAAAAGACAAAAAAGTTTCAGGACCACCATAAACTACATTTTTAAAAAAGTTATTATTAATAGATATAACATCCATTTTCTTTTCAATAGAAAGTTTATTGATAAATTTTTTTGCATTCAAACTAGGCGTATTTAAAAAATAACACAATATATATTTTTTATTTATCTTTGAAACCTCTAAACTTTTTTTCCATTTATGTTTATCCAACAATAAAGTAGGATCCAAACAAACATCTACGTCTTTATTTATTAATTCTTTAATTATTTTTTTACCACTATTCTCTCTTACAGAGATATTATCAATTCCTAATAATTTCTTTTTAATTATATTTTTATTGTATGTAGGAATATATGTTCTTCCAAAACTAGGTGCATAAGCAATGCGCTTATTTTTAGGACAAAAGCTTAAGTAGTAAAATGGATCAACATAAAATGCAGTAGAATTCCAGATTTGATCACTTCCACATATAAATGAAATGTATTCCGTATTTTTGGATATTTTTTTCAATTTTTTATATGAAATAACTGTCGGATTTAATTTATTATTATAAAAGTCATCAAATTCATTTAATGTTTTTATATTTACATTTGATTTATTATTTCCACTAAAAGATTTGATAACATTAATTTTATTTTTAGAAAATAACAACATTCTATTAAATAATATTAGAGTTTTCTTTAATCTAATATCTCTTCCACGAACTAAACTGCCAGATACCTTAAATAACTCTGGTTCAAATCCCATTTCATCTAATATCATTTTAGTAGAATAAGCCTGTAGTGCAGAGCCAAAATTATAACCAGTGTATAATGTACATATACCTATTTTTTCTTTTTTCATCATAATCTCCTTAAAACTGCATTAATATTCTTCCAAGCAAAAACATAGATTGCATATAATAAACTCAATTTCTCTTCTTTTCTATAAAGATACCAAAGTGATTTTAATGTTCTAAACTTATTAGATGAATTGCTATTTGGAATTCTTCTATAATATGAATAAGTGTCTTCAATACCATAAGCCACATATCCATTTCTTAAAATTTTCCACCATGTTGCTGTATCTTCTACATATTTTAAATCTGGCATTTTAATTAAATCTTTATTTATCTTTTTTAAATCAAACATAACTGTAATTGTAGAAATAATATTATTTTTTAAACATTCTTTATATGTTAATTTTCTTTTTGCTACAACTTTTTTACCTGTAGGATTACATAATGAATCCGCAAATTCATATGACGTATATGAAAATGCAATATCGTTTTCCTTCATAAATTTTACTTGTTTTTCAATTTTATCATTATCCCATTTATCATCTGCATCTATAAAGCAAAGAAAATCGCCACTAGCTTTATCTATTCCATAATTCCTTGGATACGACGGATTACCAGAATTACTTTTCATTTTATAAACTTTAATTCTACCATCCAATTTAGAATACTTACTTAATATTTCAAAGCTACTATCGGTGGAACAATCATCAACAAAAATTGCTTCAAAATTTTTATAAGTTTGATTACAAATAGTATCAACAGTGTCTTTTAAAAATTTTTCTGCATTATAAACCGGAACAATTATACTAACTAAATCTTTTTCCAAAATAATACCAACTTTCTAAAATATATTTACATTACATACAAGTTAAAGAAAACATAATAATTTTTTTACACTTATTATACGTTTTTTCCTTGTTATGTCAACAAAATCATTATTACAAAAGAAAAGACTGGTAAAAAATTAATCTCTATCAGTTTCTTCTTTGATTAATGACTATATATGACCTTGTGCTTCTCTTATATCATCTAAGGAAAGATTTTGTGTCTTTAAGTCTTCTAATTCATTTTGAATAGTATTCTTACCAGCATCTGCTCCTTCTTTAGAAAGAACTGTCTTAATAGTTAGAAATACTATTTTTACATCTTGTCTAAAAGAATAATTTTTAACATACTCTAAATCATAATTAATTTTTTCATTAATACTAATATTATTTCTTCCTTTAGCTTGTGCTAATCCAGTTATACCTGGCAAAACATCATTTCTATGTCTTTGTTTTTCACTCATGTTATCATAATAATCTGTAATCCAAGGACGAGGACCAATGAAAGACATTTCTCCTTTTAAGATGTTTATTATTTGAGGAAGTTCATCTAAACTAGTTTTTCTAAGTATGTTTCCTACTTTTGTATGTTGGTCACCTTTACTAAAATCGTGAACATCATTATCAGTTACCATACTTCTAAATTTATATAAATTAAATACCTTACCTTTTAACCCTGTTCTTTTTTGTTTAAATAATACTGGCCCTTTACTATCAAGTTTAATTAATACTGCAATGATTAACATTGGAATTAAGAAAATTATTAATAATAACACTGCCATCACTAAATCTATACCACGTTTTACATACTTATACATATACCTAATACCTCTTTACTGTTCTTATTTTTTATTATTAACAATCAAATCAAAGTTTTCAAAAAGAAGTCGATTGATTTCTTCCTCTTTTAAATACCATTTTAACTTTCTTCTTAGTGCTACTTCATTTCCAATCACTTCATGATGCGTATCACTAGCAAGTATATCAATCATTCCTCTTTTTAAAAGCTTTTTAAGAATTTTTTTACTTGTCCTACCATACTTTCCAAATAGGCTCGTATAATTTCCTTGTAAGTGCACTCCCATACTTACAAATTCATTTAATATGTTAATGTTTTCTCTTACGAAATAATACCTTTCAGGATGTGCTAGTATCACATTATAACCAGCACTTATTAATTCATCAAAGACATTTTTAGCATTATGCGGCAAATTCATCATTGGAAATTCAATAAGTAAATTCTTAGAATTATTAATAGATAATATTTCCCCCTTAGCAAGTAACTCTAAAATATTATCACAGAATAAAATCTCATTACCTAAGTAAACTTTAATCGGTAACTTATTCTTTTCAATGACTTTTTTTAGTTTAAGAAAAGCCTCTTTCTTTTCTTTATTATTCGCCGTATATTTAGTACCAGAAACATAATGTGGTGTAAAAACGACTTCATTAATGCCACTATTAATCAAGTCATTTAACATTTTCAAGCTTTCTTCTTCGCTTTTACACCCATCATCTAAACCTGGTAAAATATGATTATGTAAATCTTTCACTATTCAGATTCTCCATAATAACTATTAGAATAATATCCGTAATATCCACCTTCACTAACATCAACTTTGTTAATTACTACTCCTGTTAAGCTAGCATGTGATTGGCTAAATATCTTTTCAACTCTTGATACTAATTCTAATTTTGTCTTCTTATTAGAAACTACTAAGATGTTTGCATCACTATATTTTGTCATAACAATAGCATCACTTATTCCAAGAACTGGTGTACAATCAATAATAATAATGTCATACATTTTCTTTAATTGTGCTATTACCTTTTCATTATTATTACTTGCTAATAGTTCAATTGGATTAGGTGGTGTTGGTCCATTAGGAATTAAATCTATTCCTTGTTTTGTTTTTACTATGTAATCTTTAATATCAAAATCTACTGCTTTATCAACTGATTTTTTGCTTTTACTAGAACTAGCTTCTTGATAATTTAAAATCAAGTTAGAATAACCTTTATTAGCAGAGTTAACAATTCTAAATATTTGATTTTGTCTACCACATCTTAAGTCAGCATCAATTAATAATACTTTCTTATCTTCATCTTTATAAGCAAGAGCTAAGTTAGCAGAAATAAAACTCTTTCCATCTCCTGGTTGCGCAGAAGTTACTAATATTACTTGCATTTTCTTATCTACTTCCGAAAAAGCTAAATTGGTTCTAATACTTTTAATTGATTCTGTAAAACTAGTCTTTTTATTTAAATTTAATAATAAATCAGCTTGTTTTGGTTTTAAAGATTCTTTCTTTTTAAATATCACTTTACTTACCCCCTATTCGCTTTTGGTACTGTTCCTAAAACAGTTAATTTTAACTTATCTTCAATATCAGATGTACTCTTGATAGTTGTATCAAAGTAATAAATTACAAAGATAACACCACTAGATAGTACAAATCCTAACATTGTATAAATAACAAGATCTTTTGAATAGTTAATATTACAAGGTTTACTTGCTAGTTCTGCTGTATCCAGTACACTTACATTATCAATGTTATAGAAACCTTTTACTTTGTTAGAGAAAACTGGCACAATACCATTAGCTATTTTCTTAGCTAGTTCCCTATCTTTGTTTTTAACTGTTACTTTAATTATTTCTGTATTTTCAACGCTTGAAACAGTTATTAAACTAGATAATTCATCAGTTGTATAATCTAGTTTTTCATTGTTGATGACTTGTCTTAATACACTACGACTTTTAATGATGTTACTATAAGTTGGAACTAAGTTTTGGTTTAATAAAACATCACTTTGCGTATATTTTTGTGTATCGTCACTTTCTCTTGCTAAAACAACAGTTGTACTACTCTGATATAATGGTGTTTTTATAACTAAACTGTAAATACTGCCTAAAAGTACAAATGCAAAAATAGTTGCTAGAACATAAACAACTCTTGCTAAATAATAGTCAAAAAACTCCATAA
Source organism: uncultured Bacilli bacterium (assembly GCA_934148995.1). GTDB lineage: Bacteria > Bacillota_I > Bacilli_A > RF39 > UBA660 > Onthousia. The sequence goes on along the minus strand of CAKPDM010000004.1, from coordinate 79,585 downwards.
GATTGATTTCTTCCATATTATTACCCCTCCCAGTCGCTATATATAATATACTTAATACTACCATCTTGTCAATTAAAATTTAAGTATATTTAATAGTTTCTATTCTTTTCGTTCTATTCTACTTTAGTATATCGTAGATTTTGTTTATTCCAAAATGAAAGATTTAGAAAAAACATATTTTATCGACATCTTTTGACAAATTTCGTAAATCAAGAATTTTATAATGATAGTAAGAATAAAAAGATAACACGCTGTATATAATAATTATGACAGGAGGTTTAAATGTTAGAATTACTTTTACTAATTTTCATTTTAGGTTTAGTTCTTTTCTTTATCAGTAGTTTAATACTTGGTAAAGAATATGATAATAGTATGATGCTTAATCAAAAAGTTAAAATCAAATAATCCTATCTACTTGATATAGATAGGACTATTTTTTTTAGTAATAAATTAGTTTTTATCTTTAATAATATTTTTACTACAATAATATGTTAGTAAGAAATAACTTCCATAGATTAAAACAATAAATAATGCCGTTATGATAATAGAAAATATCTTAACATTGGCCCCTACTAAAACAAGAATTTTATTGCAAAACATAATACCAAAGGCCGAATGAATAACAGCTAAAGATAATGGTAATAAGAAGAAAATACCTATTTGTTTAAATAAAGCTTTATTTACCATCTCTTCACTAGCACCTATTTTACGCAAAATGTTATAGCGCATTTTATTATCACTTGATTCTGATAACTCTTTTAAAGCAAGTATGGCAGCACAAGATATTAAGAAAATAATTCCTAGATAAAGACCAATAAAAGTTACCAATGCCCCAATACCAATACTAGAAGCATAAATATCTTCTTTAGTATTAAAACTTAAAATAGTATTAGAAAAAGAATCAGTCTTCATAAGATTATTTATCATTTTTTCTGTTTTTTCTTTATCTTCTTTATAATTTGCTAATTTAAAGTATTTATAAAGACTAGCATTATCTAAAGCTTCATCTGGTAAAACTAGGAAACCAAGATTAGTAACATTACTAGCCATTTCGTAAAATCCATCAATTGCATAACTATATTTAGGATAATAATCATTGTTATTTATAGTAATTACTGCTCTTCTTTTTAAAGCTTCTTCTTTAAGATTTTTCATTGATTCATAATTAGCAACCAAAGCATAATGATTATCATCAAGAGCTAAACTATCTAGTTTAAAAGCTTTAGCTATTTTGTTATAATCGCTTACTTTCATCAATTCGACATTAGAAGCATATTCTAAGTAAGGATATTTTTTCTTAGCTATCTTATAGTAACTACCTAGAGAACTTTGTAAAGTTATACTATCATCACTATATATTGTAAAATCAATTACATCAGTAAAGTATTTTTTATAATTAAAATTAGTATTATCAAAAGACTCATTAATGGTAAGAAAAGAATCTTTCGCCTGCTCTTCTGTATAACCATATAACTCTTTCGGTGCATTATAAGTTTTACTTACTTCAATATCATAAGGTGCATACTTTATTAAAGAGTTATTTAAGGAATTTCTAATCGATAAAGCACTAGCTAAAATACAGATAGTTGAAAATAACATTAAACAAATAACCGTTACAGAAACAACAGTTGTATTTACTTTACTACTTATTCCTCTAATAACAAAACTATTTAATTCCTTATAATATAACTTTTTCTTTTTATTTAATATTTTTAAAAGAAAACCCGATAGAGAAAAGAACACTAAGAAGGTACCAACTATTCCAAGAATAATTGGGAGAAAGATATTTAAATCATTTAAATTCCTATCAAAAATAGTGATAACTAAGTAATAAGCATAACCAAGAATAATCACTGCTACTATAAATAATAAGAAAGATAAAACGGGACTTTTTAGTTTAAGTTTTTCTTTTTTTACATTAGAATTAATTAAATCTATTAATTTACATTTATTAATAATGATAGTGTTAAATAACATCACAATTAAATAAATTATTCCAAAATAGATAATTGTTTTTATAAAAGCACTACTTGAAAAAACAAACTTAAAACTAGTTAAATCAACTTCAAACATACTAGCTACTAAAACACTCATCAGTTGTGATAAAATAACACCAAATAACAAACCTACTCCTAAGGAAAAAAAACCTATTATTAATGTTTCAAAGAATAAGATTAGTGATATTTTTCTCTTACTCATTCCTAACGTCAGATAAATAGCAAATTCTTTAGTTCTTCTTTTAATTAAAAATCTTGAAGCATATATTACTAAAAAACCTAAGATAAAGGAGACAAAAACACTTACTACTGACATCATTCTAGTCATTAATTCAATGATAGAAGAAGTAGATTCTGATAAATTCATCATTGCTGTTTGACTATCAATAGAATTAAAAAGATAGAAGATACTAATTCCTAAGACTAAAGTAAAGAAATAAATTGCATAGTCTTTAAGACTTTTCTTGATGTTTTTAAAAGATAGTTTACAAAGCATCGTTCAAGTCTCCTCCTAAGACAGTAACAACATTGATTATCTTATCAAAGAATTCTTTTCGTGATAAATCACCTTTATGCAATTCATTAAATATTTTACCATCTTTAATAAAAATTACTCTTTTAGCATAACTAGCTGTAAAAGCATCATGTGTAACCATTAGTATCGTAGCATCTAATTCATTATTTAAATAATTAAACTTTTCTAGTAACATTTTACTAGCTTTAGAGTCAAGAGCACCAGTCGGTTCATCTGCTAAAACTAGTTTAGGATTAGTAATTATTGCTCTAGCTGCTGCTATTCTTTGCTTTTGACCACCACTCATCTCATAAGGGTATTTATTTAAGATATTAGTAATATCTAATTCTTTTGCTACTTTCTTAATTCTACTATCAATACTTAAGAAAGGAACATTTTGAATAGATAATGCTAAAGCAATATTTTCATACCCCGTCAAAGTATCAAGAAGATTAAAGTCTTGAAAGATAAAACCTAACTCTTCTCTTCTAAAACTATTTAAATCTTCACCTTTTAATTTAGTAATATCGGTATCTCCTAAAAAGATATGCCCAGAAGTTACTTTATCAATAGTAGAAATACAGTTTAATAACGTTGTCTTTCCACTTCCACTCGCTCCCATAATAGCAACAAATTCTTTTTTTGCTACTGAAAATGATAAACCATCAAGAGCTTTTGTTAAACTTGATTTTGTTCCATAATACTTTTCAATATTATCGATTCTTAATAAATCATTCATTTTTCTCACCTCTGTTACCATTTTAGATGAAGAGTAATTACTTTGTCGTTTGTTTAATATTACAGTTCATTACAATTTTGTAATATTAGTTTGTATTTTATAATAGTTATTTACACCAAAGGTTAAAGTTACTAAGGTATATTCACTTGCTAAAGAGGTAATTTCTATTTTATGACCTAGTTTATCACATAATTTCTTAGCAATATATAACCCCATTCCAGTTGATTTTGTATTATAAATTCCATTATCACCAGTAAATGACTTATTAAAGACCTTGGGTAAATCACTTTTACTAATTCCTTTACCATTATCTAAAATACTAAGTCTAACTTTATCATCTAACTGATGTGCTGTTATTTTGATATAGCTATTTTTAGTTTTACTAGCATATTTAATACTATTATTGATTATTTGATTCAAGATAAATTCCAACCATTTATAATCAGTAGTAACTTTCATTCCTTTTGTATCAACGATAAAATCTATATTATTTTCTAATAAATCATCTTTATTTTTTAAAGCTATCGCTGTAATTACCTTATCTAAACTAACATCTTGAAAGGTAAAGTCTTCTTCTAAATAGTTACTACGTACATAATATAATACTTGGTCTAGATAGTTATCTAATCTTTTTAATTGATAAAGGTATTTTCTATCTAAGTCTTTATTATTATGAGTCATTAGAATAAGAGTAGCTAGAGGCATTTTCACTTCATGAATCCACATTTCGATATAGTCTTTAAAGTCTTCTAAGTTTGCTTTATATCTATTAATTTCTTCAATCATAGATTTATCTATATCATATAATATTTTACTTAGTAGTTTTCCTTCATAAAAATTAGGAGTAGTTACAGTTTCTAAAACTAAGTATTTTTTATCTAAAGCTTCAAGATTAGTTATTAAGTTTTGATAAAAGTTTCTCTTTCGAAAATACTCTAAGAGAAGAATACTAATACCAGTTACTAAAAGAATAGTAGAAATTATTAATACTAAGTAGATAGACATTTTAAATGCTAATAAGATACTAATTATTAATATTGTAGCTAAAAAATAGATAATTATAGAAAGTATTTTATCTTTTAAATAGTTTTTAAGTCTCATAATAAGATATACCCTTGTCCTTTTCTAGTTTCAATCGCTTCACTATAACCAAAGCTTGCTAATTTACTTCTTAATCTGCTGATGTTTACCGTTAAAGCATTATCATTTATATATTCTTCGTTATTCCATAATTCACTCATCAACTCATCACGACTTACTATTCTATTTTGATTGGTTAAAAGATATAAAAATATTATCATTTCATTTTTAGTAAGTTCTATCGTCTCTTGATTTTTTACTAATGTTCCTTTATTTTGATAAACTATTAAGTCACGATATTTAATTTTATCTTTTATTTGGTTTAAGCGTTTAAAGACGTTTTGAATACGAAGTAATAATATAGTTGGATTATAAGGTTTGGTAATAAAATCATCAGCACCATAAGAAATTGATAAAGCTTCATCTAATTCACTAGCACGACTAGTAAGAATTATAACGGGTATATTACTTTCTTTTCTTAGTTCTTTTAATAGTAATTCTCCATTTAGATAAGGAATATTCACATCTAATAATACTAAATCAACATTGGAATTTAAAATTATTTCTTTAGCATTTGCAAAGTCTTTTAATACCGATACTTCATAGGAAGTGTTTTCTAATAAAGCTTTTAATTCCTCCTGCATACCGATATCGTCTTCTACTATTAGTATTTTTTTATTCATTTTTTCTTCACCGCCATAATTATAGCATTATTTTTTTTAGAATGCTTTAATTAGATAATAAAAACTCTATAATAATACGAGAAATATGTGAATTTTATCTTTGAATAGTGTTTTTTAGAAAAGGATATTGTTATTTCTTATTCTTTGTTGTAATATGTATTTAGCAAAGAAAACTTTGCTAAAGAGATCTAAATTTGATAGACCATAATCAGGTGTTTTTCCAAGATTTGGTTTGTCACTCAAATTCAACAAAAGTTGGATTAGGTGTCTTTTTTTATTTGAATAGTATTATAAATATTACTAGAGAAGTGTGAAGATTTTCGCACTTTTCTATTTAATTTATAGTATAAATAATTTCAAAGTGCAAAAATTGCACTTTGAAACTTATATTTTGCACTTGGAAATTAAAAACTACATTTTAAAATAATACGAGAAAAGTAAATTTTTTTCTTATATTAGTATTTTTAGAAATGATACATTGTTATTAAATAATTTCTGTGATAAGATGTATCTAGATGAAGGAAACTTCATATAATAAAAAAGGATACATTTGATTGTGGTAATCAGATGCTCTCCAAGTTTGGGACAAGCACCCGAGTTCAACAAAAGTTGAAATCAGGTGCTATTTTATAATAATATAATAAATATTATCAAAAATAAAAGTAATATTACAACAAAAGTTTGGTTTTTTGTCATAGATATCACCACCCTTCTATTTAATTTAAATTTTATAGAAGGGAAAGCACCTGATATTTCAAATGTATCCGAACTAATAGTAACAGATATATGAATAGATGACAATAGAACAAGGTGAAATAATAATACGAGAAAAGTATAAACTTTTTCTCTACACAATTTTTTTATAAATGATACATTGTTATTAAATTATTTCTGTGATAAGATGTATCTAAATGAAGGAAACTTCATATAATAAAAAAGGATACATTTGATTGTGGTAATCAGATGCTTCCCAATTTTTTGTGGTTAGCACCCGAATTCAACAAAAGTTGAAATCAGGTGCTATTTTTATAAAATAATAATAAATATTACCAAAAATAAAAGTAATATTACGACAAATGTTTGGTTTTTTGTCATAAATATCACCACCCTTCTATTTAATTTAAATTTTATAGAAGGGAAAGCACCTGATATTTCAAATGTATCCGAAATAATAGTAACAAATATATAGATAGATAGATAACAATAGAACAAGATGAAATAATAGTACGAGAAAAGTATGAATTTTTTTAGTATTTAAGTTACATATTTATCTTTTAAATACTCTTCCTCACTCTGATACCAATCGCCATTTTTAATAATATGCGAATATTCTCTTCGAAACTTCTTTTCACTTCTTACTATTTTTCTTTTTTTATAAACTAATTTTTTCAAATACCTTTCTAGTAGAAAACGTTCATAATAATACTTTAAATATTTCTTTTCTTTAATAAGTCTTAATAAAATTAAAATAAACATTAGTAAAAAATAAGTACTCGGATAAACTAAAAAGAAAATAAAAATTAAAAGAAGTGATAAATAAGAAATTAAAAATGTAACTTTATAACTATCTTGATAAGACATAAAATAACACAAAAGTACTTCAATAATTCTACCACCATCTAAAGGATAAATTGGTAAAAGATTAAATACTAAAATATTATAATGAATAGTAGTAAATAATTTTGTTTGATATGGAGTCATTAATAAATCTTTAAAAAAATAGTAAAAAACACATTGAACCAAAGGTCCCATTACTAACACTAGTAACTCTTCTAAAATGGGACAGTTAATCATTGAAGCAAAACGAGCAATACCACCAAAAGGATAAAACGTTATCTCCTTAGTTTTCCATTTAAAAAGACAAGCTGTAAAGAAATGTCCACATTCATGTGTAAATAATAATAAAAAAGAAAGAAAAATTAAATAAAATTGCCCCGTCAAAACTGCTAGAAATAGAAATAGTAAACAAGACTTATGAAATTTAACTTTTTGAAAGATAGCTTTGATAATCTATAAACTTCCCTTCTTTTTGAAATACTAAATACAAAGTCTTATCACTAACTTGACCAATCAATGCACCCTTTTCAACATAATCATAAAGCTTAACATTCGCTTGCTTAATATTTCCATACCAAACATCTACACCATTCATCTGCTGCACAATAACAGTTTGTTTATAATTTTCTTTTTCACCTATATATACAACTATTCCACTTTCAAAAGATGGTACCATATATTCACTACTGACTGTTAACTTTACCCCATCATGATATAAACTCTTATCTTTATAAGATAACTTTTCATTAAAAACTTCTTGATCTGTCACTATCTTATCAAAAGTTAAGCTAGTTCCAAATTTTTCTTGTAAAAAGTTTTTAACGACTGAAAAAGGAAAGTTCTGTTCATAAGTATAATGATAAAAACTTTTCTTAAAATTATTATTCATTTTAAAACAAATTAATAATAGAAGTGTTACTATAACTGTTATTAAAATTCTAGAAAGAATATTTTTAAAAAAATTACTCTTACTTTTCTTATTATTACTATTTTTATAAAACTTTGATTCAACCATTATCATCACCTAGTAAATAATATGAAAAAAAATCAAAAAAAGAAAAGACTAATTTAGACGTCTTTTGCGTTTTGTTATTCTTGATATTAGATATAATATTTCTCCATAGATGACATTTAATAGCAAACTATTAACTATTAAATATGAAACTTCTGAAAGTGTCACTGGCACAATATCAAAGATGAATAATAAGAATGCTAAAATAATTTCATAAATGCTAATTATTAAACAAATAGAAAAAGCTGTCGTTAGAACATTTACTTCTAACTTTTTATATAAATAGCTATAAATTAATGCTAGTAGTAAAAACAAAATAGCATCTGTAAATAATAAATTAGTATAAAATAAATCATATAAAAGTCCTAAAATAAAGGAAGTAATAAAGTACTTATTTTCATCTTTCTTAAAATATGGATAAATCATTATTATTGCTACAATAGTTAATAAAGGATTAAAGATAGATATATCACCCAACATATAATTTAAAAAATTAGATAAAACGCCATCTAAAAGAAAAGAAATAATGACAGTTATATAAACAAAAAGCATAGTTATTTTTCTCCTTTTAGAATAGTAACATAGTGAATACTATTAAAATTTTGGTCAGTTTTTATGGCTAAAGTTTTACTTAAACCATATTTATCTAAAGAGACACTTTCTACTTTACCAATATAAATACCTCGTGGAAATACTCCCCCTAAACCACTAGTTGTTACGGCATCACCTTTATTAATATCAATACTACTATCAACACCACTAACTAATATTTCATTTTTTTTCTTATCATAACCACTTAAAATAGCATTAGTTTCTCCACTAGAAGTAGTAATAGAAACAGATACTTTATTATTAACATCATTAGCAGTTATTAATTTAACTGTAGCAGAATACTTAGTAACTTTTTCTAATTTACCAATTAAACCATTCTTAGTTATAACAATCATATTTTCTTTTAAACCAGAACTCTTACCTTTATCAATAGTTAAAGTTTGATACCAATAGCTTCTATTCCTATTTATTACAGTAGCATTTACAATATTATAACCAGTTAAAGTTTGATTTAAACTAAGAGTATCTCTTAATTGTTCTATTTCCTCTTCTAAATGAACATTTATATTTTTTTGAATTAAATAACTTTTACTAGCATCTTTATCTTTTTCCTTATTCAAAGTGGTAAATGGTGTCATTACAATTTTAGAAATAATTGTTGCTCCATCTTTTAATACACCTTCAATTGCACCTACTTTTCTATTAGAAGTTAAAGAATAAAATAGAAGGAAAAATGAAATAAAAATAGCAGCAAATATAATAATAATTTTTTTTCTTTTCTTTTTCTTTTGATACATCTTTTGCTCCCTTTCTTTCCTTATCTAGTATATCTGAAACCTATTTTTTTTTCAATTATTCTTATTTCTATTTTCTACAAAACTGTAATATTTATGCTCATTAACGATTAAATGATCAAGTATATATATACCATGAAAATTACCAAGACTTATTAAGTCATTAGTAAATTCAATATCTTTAGGACTTGGTAACAATACACCTGATGGATGATTATGAATACAGATTATTCCTGTAGCTGATACTTTATAAGCTTCTTTAAATATTTCTCTTGGATGAACGCTACTTCTATCCATTGTTCCCATGAAAAGAAGTTTAGCTGTAATTAAATTTCTTAATTTATCTACATATAGACAATAAAAACATTCCTGTTTCTTTCCATAAAATAAATACTTACTATAAGAAAAGATGTCTTCAGCTGTAATTAATTTTACTTTTTTAGCATCAGGTAACAAATAAATTCTCTTTCCTAATTCTATCGCTGCTAATAAAGTAGTAGCCTTCGCTTTACCTATTCCTTTTACTTTACATAATTCTTTTAATTCTAGATTAGCTAAATCTTTAACACTATCAACTTTAGATAATAATTCAAAAGAAAGCTCTGTAACATTCTTTCCTTTAAGTCCACTAGATAAGATAATTGCTAATAAATCAGAGGTTGATAAATTACTAGGTCCATAATTTTCTAACCTTTCTCTTGGTCTTTCATTAGATGGTATTTCTTTAACTTTCATAAACTTTCTCCTTATAATTTAATTATAAACAATAACTACAAAATTTATACTGTTCCATTAATTTTTTAAGACCAATTCTTCATAATTAGCAAGAATTACTTTCTCAATCGTTTCCTTTTCTTCATTACTAGTGGCTTTCTTAAGTAAATTTTCCATCTGTTCTAAGGCAGTTAAAAAACTTTCATTACTAACCTTTCTATCTTCTATTACTAAAAAATTATTTTTATAAATCTTTTTAAATTCAGCCAAAGTTTCTTCATTTTTAGAAATTGCTAGATAAAGGTAATATTTAGCCTTTTCTTTTACTATAATTTTAGTGTCATACTTATTAGCACTATTTAAAGCATACTTTAAATTATCATAGACACCTTCTCTTAAAAAATAAAGTGTAGTATTTTCACTGAACACAGTTTCTTCTTCTTTCCTAAATTTTTCAAATAAAGTATGACCAATAAACGCTCCACAAACAACTGCTACTATTAAAGAAAATATAAACTTTTTATTCACAATTATCACCAATATTAATCTATCAAATAACAATTAATTAATTTGTCGAAAGGTGTGGAAATTGTATTTGTTTTATGATAAAGTAATGCTAGGAGGAAATCTATGAAAAGAAAATATTTATTTTTGGCAGTTATTATTTCTGTTATGTTTTTAGTAACAGGTTGTTCTTCTAATAGTGAAGAAAAAACAATGACTTGTTCTAGAACTATGGATCAGAATGAAATGAAAACAAGTTTAAGTTACAAAATTTCTTACAAAGGTGACTATGTTACTCGTGTAAAGAGCGAAGAATCGATCGAAACTAGTGATACTTCTACTCTTAATACTTATAAGGAACAGATAGAAAAAATTTACAATCCTTATAAAGATGTTAAATACTATCAGTATGATGTTACAATTGATGGTAACAAATTAATTTCTACTGTTGATATCAATTACGAGAAAATCGATACTGATGAATTAATTAAAATTGATTCTGCTAATAGTCAATTGATTAATGATGGAAAAGTTAAAGTAAGCAGTGTCAAGAGTTTATACGAACAACTTGGTGCTAGTTGTAAATAAGCCTTTAAGGCTTTTTTTAATTTATTTTTCTAAGTTTTAATTATATAATACTTAGAAAAGGAGGAGCCAAATAAATGGAACAATTAAAATATAATGATAAAACGGTATTAAAAGCTGGTAATTATTTTGCTATATATGTAGTTATTGAACACGATAAATATAAACCTAATTTTTTAGGATTTGCTTTTGATGATGATAAAAGGCATTTTGAAAATATTAAGATAAGTCAAGAATGGAGGAAACTATTTCCTAAGAAATATAGTATTCCACTAATTTTTAAGTATCTAGGAAAAGAAAAAGCAATTGAATTAATAACAAATAAGGAGGTTACATTAACACCAGATAATTATATTATTGAATCTTTTGAAAGCAATCAAAATTTCTACAATAGATTAATGGATGGAGTAATTACTATTGATGCAAAAGAAGATGAAATATGTAAAGTTAAAGATTCAATAAAAGAAGAGTATGGCAATTTAATTTTAAATAACAACTTGAAAGAATGTGTTAGAAAAACTTTTGAACATTATGAAACAAATGCCAGAACATATTACAATAAGAAAGTAGCTACTACTATTTATGATAGGGCACTAGTTGAAAACATGATGTATGATCTAGATGATAAACTCAAACAACAAAAAGAAGTTAAAGTTAAGCAAAAAACTCTACAATAAGAGTTTTTTTATTGATAAAATAATAAGTGCAACCGAAAATTTACAAAAAACAACTTATAGTTGGTAGATAGCAACTGACGTTCTATAATAAAATTGTCTCGAGGTGATAAAAATGAGTTTTAATGAAAAACTCCAAATGTTAAGAAAGAAAAACAATCTTTCACAAGAAGAACTTGCTAGTATGCTCGATGTTACAAGACAATCTGTTTCTAAATGGGAAAGTGGTATTACTTATCCCGAAATGGATAAACTACTCTCTCTATGTAAAATATTTAAATGCAGCTTAGAAGAGTTAACAAATGATAACATAAAAGAGATTGGCCTTGAAAATAAGAAAAAACTAAACTTTGATAACTTTATTGATAATACTTTAGAACTAGTTAATAAAACTTATCAAATGTTTAGAGCAATGTCTTTTAAAGATATTATTAAATGTGTATTTGTAATGGGAATAATCTTTATTTTATTAATACTATTAAAAGTACCATTTATGATTTTAGAAAATAATATTAGAAGTGTCATTTATCATATAGGTAGTGGACAAATAGCAAATATTATTAAAGAAATATTTCATTTAATATTTGAAACCTCTTATTTGTTTATCTTTATGTTTTTATTTATCTATCTATTTAAAATAATTTATTTAGATAAAACAGTTATTAAAGAAGCAAAGGTTCAGGAAATAGAAAGTAAAGAAGAAACAATAATTACTTATAATAAAAATTCTTCCAGTGTATTTTTTAGTATTTTAGGAAAAGTAATTATTGGTTTTATTAAATTTATTATTATCTGCCTAAGCTTCCCTATCTTAATATTTTTCTTCTTCCTATGTACAGGTCTACTTCTAAATTTCTTATTAATAATAAGAGGAGTATTTTTTAGTAGTATTACTTTTGGACTTATCTTTTCTATTTTATTTTGTTTAGTAGTATTAGAAGTAGTTTTAGAGTTTATTTTTAATAGACAGTTGGCATTTAAACGATTAGCTATTTGTTTCATTATATCTGTTGCAGGACTTGGTCTTTCTTTTGGACTTCTAATGGTTGATATTGCTAATACTAGTTACACTGATAAGATACCTGATTCTATAAAAGAAAGTGTGATTGTTAAAACTGTTAGTGCCACTAGCAATTTAACTTATCTTACACATTACAACACAACTTATCAAGTTGATGAAACGCTTACTGATACCTTTAGAATAGAAGTTAAATACTATAGTGATTTCAGTAAGGTTACTTTTTCTCCTGATAATGATACTTTCTTTATAACATCTGTTGATAAGAATAATTTTAAGAAAATAAAAGATTTAGTTATTTCTGATTTAACTAAAAAGAAACTTCATAACTATAATAAACTTTATGATTATACAGTTACTATTTACGGAAGTAGTAGTAATATCGAGACATTAAAGACGAAAGCTAATAAATTAGAACAAGAAGAATATGAATATAACAGAAAAATTGATAGTTATGAAAATACTATTCAAGAACTAGAAGAAAAAAATGATGAATTAACAGTTGAAAATGAAGAATTAAAGGATAAGATTGAAGAGTATAAAGAGAAAATTTCTGAATATAAAAGTTCTTTAAAAGACATAATTAAAGAGTAATCAGCTTGATTACTCTTTTAACGATTTTAGATGATTTAATTTAATAAATTTTTCAAATAACCTAATCCAGTATTTTTATAAATAACATATCTTGGAATTAAGTATGGATTAGTATCTTTAGTGACCATTTTATTACCACCAATAAAAGCAAGTTTAAAGCCAGCTTTTTTGACTTGTTCTACGGCATAGTCATTATATTCATAAAAAGGATAACAGAAAGCTTCAGTATTGTTAAGTGTTTCTCTACTAGCTTTTAAATCAGCTTGTATCTTATCTTCACTTAAACACCTTATTCCACCACCTTGACCCATTGGACAGACACCATTAGTGTGCATATCATGGGTATGACTAGCAAGTTCTAAATAATTAGAAGTGAAAGTTTCTTTTGGATACCAAGACGATACTAGAAATAAAGTAGCATTTATTTTATATTTTTCTAGAAAGGGAATAAACTTTTCTGCTCTTGCACCATCATCAATTGTTAATAAAATAGATTTTTTTGGAAGTCTTATTTCACCACTTATGAACTGTCCTAACTCTTTAGTAGTAAGAGTAAATACTTTATTGGCAGAAAGATAAGCAAACTGTTCATTTATTTGACTCTCTGGATGACATATCATTTCATCACAACTTTCACCTTCTAGATAAATAAAGTGATAGTTTAAAACAGGTACTTGTTCTGCTACTTCAGCAGTATCTTTTAATTCATCAACTGATGAAATACTATTTTTTTTAATAAATACTAATCTATCAAACAATACTACTCCATAAGAATCAGCTAAATTTTCCAACACCTGTAGTTTAATACCATCTTTTAAAGTAAATACCTCTACTCCATCACTATTATAAAACTTACTATCTTCCTTTGTTGTGATTTCACTAGGAAAATAAATATAGTTAGAATATCTATCATCATTAGTATTAGTAGTTTCTACAAAATCAGTATAATAAAGATAATAATCACTATTCTTTATTTTATAATACCCATCTAAATTATCATTATCTTCCAAATTAAAGATTACATTCTTAAAAGCTTTACCACTCTTTATATATTTTTTATTTTCTAGTTTATATAAATTTATTTCTTTACTAATAACCACATTTTCACTATATGCCTCTTTTATCTTCTTTTTAGTTTCATTTTCTCTCAAGGCCGCTTCTTTCTCTAACTTATTTTTTCGCTCTACTTCAACTTTATTTTGATAAGCAAAACCAAGTAAAAGCGAACTTACTCCTAATATTAATAAACTAATCACGATAATTTTTCTTTTCATACATTCCACCTATCTTGATTATATAAATAATAAAATAGATTAGCAACTATTTTTAATAGACAATATTTTATAAACATATACTTTAACAAGGTGATAGAATGGAAAGTTATGTTACTTTTTTAATGACCAATTTTGGTTATTTTGGAATGTTTCTTGGAATGGTATTAGAAGCAGTTATTATAATTATTCCTAGTGAAGTGATTTTAGCAACTGGAGGAATACTAGCAGGAAGAGGTATTTTTTCTTTCTGGATGGCTTTCTTTGTCGGACTTTTAGGAAGTGTTTTTTGTGCTATTATTATTTATTTAATTGGATATTTTGGGGGAAGAATATTTGTTAAAAAGTATGGGAAATTCTTCTTTATGAAGGAAGAAGATATTGAAAAATGTGATATTTGGTTTGAACGATATGGTCCTTTAGCAGCTTTTCTTGGAAGAAACTTTCCAATTATTAGAACATTAATATCTCTTCCAATGGGAATTAGTAAAGTTAACTTTCCAAGATTTATTTTATATACAACTTTAGGATCAATTCCCTGGACTTTTGCTTTTGTCTATGTTGGCTATGCCCTAGGAAACAATTGGGTAATATTAGATAGTTTCGTAAAGAAATTAAAGCTTCCTATAATTATTTTACTTATTCTTTTAATATTAAATTATCTATACAAAAAATTAAAGAAAGAAAATTAAGTTTATAAAATAGAACTATTATTAGAAATATCCTCTAGTTCATTAAGACTAAGACCGGTTGCATTAATGATTGTATTTTTATCTATATTTAATGCAAGTAAGTTTTTAGCTATTTCT
The DNA here is from genome assembly GCA_934148995.1 of uncultured Bacilli bacterium. GTDB lineage: Bacteria > Bacillota_I > Bacilli_A > RF39 > UBA660 > Onthousia. The sequence continues at coordinate 64,488 of CAKPDM010000004.1, read as the reverse complement.
AGTTTTGTTTCTGTTTTTCCAACAATAATACCATTATCAACGCCTTCTTAGTAAGCAGAGTTTCGACACTTTTCCTCTACTTTCTCAGCATTATACCAAGCATTAAATTCATCATTAAGTTTCAATTTCTCAATCTCATCCATTATGACCAGTCCTTTCAAGCTTAACTATTATTACTAGAAATTTCTTCTAGTTCACTAATAGAAAGTCCGGTATACGTAGAAATTTTATCTAAACTTTCATTGTTACTTAACATTAGTTTAGCTATTTCTAGTTTTGTTTCTGTTTTTCCAACAATAATACCATTATCAACGCCTTCTGAATAAGCAGAGTTTCGACATTTTTCTTCTACCTTTTCAGCATTATACCAAGCATTAAATTCATCATTAAGTTTCAATTTTTCAATCTCATCCATTATGACCAGTCCTTTCTTACTATTACCAGTTATCTTTTTTAACTCTTCGTCAGTTTGTGCTGTTAACATTGCTAATAGCATTTCGTCTTCGTTAGCTCCAGTATAACAAATGTCTTTGTAATTTACTAGGTATACATCATAAATTTTGATACCATTTTTTACTAAATTATATTTTCTATTCATTAATTCATATTCTAAAACGGTATCATTATGTTCAAATTTATCATTATTTAAACTAATTTGAATTACTTCTTTAGTAGTATATTTTTCACCTTGCTCTAATCTACTACCCGCCAGACGAAAAGCATAAGTAAGATTCTTTACAGTCGTATAATTCTCCATCGATTTATTGATTTCGACATTAACAATAATATCTCCTTCTTCTAATAATAAGTCAAGACGATAATCTTTTCTTTTATTGCCGCTATTTAACTCATTATCAATAATCTTATAATTAGATAAATCAATACCAATTATATGACTGAATAACTCGAGATAGATATTTCTTGTCCTTTCTTCTTTCATAAGATATTTCATAGTTGTATCCGATAAGATACTAATAAAATTATTGTTCATATTTGGCTCCTTTCATAAGATGATTATTTTTGCTTTTTCGAAAAAGTGACACCATCTTAACAGGTTCAAAACCAAATAGCAAATCAGAAATTTTGTATTTTCCCCTAGTATATACCCCTCAATTTACTAAATTTCGTTGGCAAAATGAAAAATTCAGGTCGAACAAGTACCCGAATTTGCAAAATCTACCCTAAAAAAGTAAAATTTTAATTTTTTCAAGAAATATTAATTACATCATAATAACTAGTCTTACCAGTATAGTTTATATCACTAATGGAAACCTCTGTTCCAACAGTATTATATTTAATATAACTATTTAAGTTTTTGTCACACCACTCCTTTGATGGCTCGTTTCCTTCACCAAACATTAAAGTTAAATCTACAAAGAGTGGATTTCTTGTATAAAACTCTTTAGAAAATTCACTTTGAGTATAAATTACATAGGCATGATAAGCATTACTGTCAACAACTTTCTTCATATTTTCATCATAAGTTAATATGTGTGAGAAATTATGCCATTCGTTATCGTTTAAGGTACCAGCTAATAGTGTATAAATACTTTCTATACCAAGAACAAAAAATTTAGTCGGTGATGTACTTTTAATTGATTGATAAATATAGTATTTATGGTTTAAAGTTGAAAGTGCCAACGGATTTTGATAAATACCACAAGAGCTTGTCCCTTTTGAACAATCAATCTTAACAATAGAGTTACTGACTTCCTTAAAAACAGCTCCATCATTAAGCGCCCAACCATTAGTTCCATCCGAAAAATCAGAGTTTTTAATAAAATTGTTTAATTTAACATAATACTTTCTACATTCAGAATCAACAACAAAATCCCCACCTGATTCCTTACATAATTGGTTGATTTTCTCTTTTCCAACTTGCTCTATCACTACTTTTAACTTTCCAAAATAGTATTTTCCCATCGCATTATTATCGGCATCGATTGATAACCATAGCTTTAATTTAAATTCATTTTTAGCATTACCACCAATAATACCAGTATATATTTTATCTGATGATAAATTACTAGTAACAACTGTTTTATCAGCTTGCTCTAAACTATACTTCATATAATTTTTAGACATCAATTCACAATCACTTCCACATTTACTCTTTGCGTCAGTATCATCTTCCAAATATATTGTATATAATAAATCTGTTTTACTATTATTTATCACTGAAAAATTGTATGATTTATTTTTTAATCCATCACTATCTTCTGTTGGAAGAGCATTCTCTAAACTTATATCTTTAGAACCAGTTTCATCTAATTTAACCTCTAAATCTCCTACTTGATAAATAACTTTATTACTATCTCCTACTATATTTTTTTGTAATAATGCATAACTTACTCCTAAGATAATTATTAATACTAATATCAAACTCATTATTAAAATATATTTCTTTTTCATCTTACTACCTTTCCTTTCTTTAAACACAAAAAACAGAATAAGATTATTCCTATTCCATTATTTTTACACTATGAAAGAAAGTAGTATTGCTACTTAATACTAATAAGTACCCCCCCCCAGGTTAATTTTGAGTTAACTAAAGAAATATGATACATTACTAACAGTCACTTCCTATCTTATCAAATATCAGTATTTTTGACATTTTACAATCAAAAAAAATTCATAAGTTTAGTACTCATGAATTAATATTCTCTAGCTATACAACTATAACCTGCTTCTTCTAGATTTTTTCTAATAGCAACGGCACTTTGATCTAATTGATACTCAGGATAGAACCCCTCATACTCTGCTACATTAGTATCAAATGAATCAGCATTAAACTTAGTATAATCAATACTTTGAGTAGTTTTTTGTAACACTGCCGTTTCTGTACAAGCAACATCAACACCTTCTACAGGATCTAAAGCAGCTTTTAAATTTTGACAAGTTGCTTGTGAGTCACTTAGTGTCTCTGTACTTTTAGCATTATCAGTTAACTTATATGAAATTACTTGATCAGTCTTTTTCAATTTATTCTTAGTGTAGGTAAGTGTCATTTCATAAGTTGTACTTAAATCACCATTGTTTTCTTTAGTAAGAGTACAAGTCATAGTTCCACTCTTCATAGAACCATCTTCAATACCACTTTTTTCTTTCTTATAGTTTTCAATGAACTGACTTATATCAGGTAAATAATAAACAAATGCAAATAAGAAAATGATAAATAATATCAATAAAAATGAGCTGAATTTACTTGATTTTTGTTTAACTACTACCTCTGTTTTAGCAGCCTCTGGAGTTACCTCTGGTTGTGGAGGTGTAGTTGGTTGTTGTACCTGTGATACATTTGGGGTACTAACACTTGCCACTGGTACTTCTTTTACTACTTCCTTTACTTGTTCCACTTTAACCACTTTAGTCTGCGGAGTAACATTTTGAGGATTAGTAACTACCTGTTGGGGTTGCTGATTTATTACCGGCTGTGTATTTATATTACTTGGATTTTGAACTTCATTACTGCCATTAAGAACTGGTATTTCAGCTGTTTTTTCAAATTGTTGTTGAGGAGCCACTTGTTGATTTAAATTTGAAGCAGTATTATCAGGTACTGGAACTACATTATTACTAGGAACTATGTTCTGACTAGTATTTACTTGATTTGTATTATTTTCATTATTATTCATTTGCTTCCCTCCCTATTCTCTTTCAATTATAAACTATTTTTTTTCTATCGTAAAGTAGCAATCGTCTCTTGTAAATTAGCTGAATTAGATAAATAACTACCACTCACTACCATATCAACATAGTTATTAACTTTTGCAATAGTATCGGCATTTATTCCACCATCAACACTAACAATAAAAGAGAAATCTTTACTATATTCCTTCTTTAAGATTTGTGCTTCTTTCATTTTAGAAACGGCTTCATCTTGAAAACTCTGACCACCTGCTCCTGGTGTTACAGACATTATCAAAATTAAATCTATATAAGGTAGATATGAAATTATATCTTTGATTTCATCTTCTTCTTTAAGAGCAATTCCTGTCTTTATATAATAACTCTTTATCTCCTTAAGACAAGTTAATAAATCATCTTCTATATCCTTATGAATAGTAATATATTCAGTATTAAGTGAAGCATAATCAGATATATACTTTAATGGATTCTTAACCATTAAATGAACATCTAGTCTCTTACTAGTATAATCACTTATATGACGCATTTCTCTAAAAGGCATTGTTTTATTTTTAACATAAACGCCATCCATAACATCAACATGAATATAATTAATGTCTGTATCATTAAGTTTAGTTAAAAACTTAGGAATATCTTTACTACTTAAAAATGATGCACTAACTAACATTACTTTACCTCCTTCAAATACTGTAAATAAGCTTGATATCTACTATTCATTATATTACCAATTTCAACTTGTCTTTTAATTTCACATTCCCCTTCTTTAGTATGCGAACAATCTTTAAAAGGACAAGTATATAACTTAAACTCTCTAAAAGCTTCTTTAATATCTTCCCTTTTATACCCTTCAAAGTTAAGAGCCGAAAATCCCGGTGTATCAAGAACTTGACCATCTAAAAATTCAAATAACTCAACTGTTCTAGTAGTATGTTTTCCTCTTCCTAAAGCTTTAGATATTTCGCCTGTCTTTAAATTCCAATCAGGTGATAATTTATTTAATAGTGTTGATTTACCTGCTCCCGTCTGCCCAATAAAAACACTAGTTTTATCTTTCAATAATTCTTTAATACTATCTAAATCAGTATTAACTACTACTTTATAACCCAATTCTTGATAGTAATTCATCTTTTCTAATATCTCTTTTTTCTCTATATCACTTATTAAATCAAGTTTAGTAAGGCAGATAATTCCTTCTACTTTAGCTAATTCCATTAAAGTTAAAAGTCTATCTAAAAGAGATAAAGAAAAGTCTGGTTCTTTAACACTTGTTACTATTATCGCTTGATCTATGTTACTTACTAATGGTCTTAAAAAGCTATTTTTTCTTGGTAATATTTTTTCTATCACTTTTTTATTTTCATCAAACAAAACAAAATCTCCCACGCGTGGAAGAAGTTGTTGTTGTCTGATTTTTCCTCTTATTACACAAGAAACTTTTAAATCATCACTTTTCACAATATATTGATTTTTCTGTAAAGTTATAATTTGTCCTTGTTTCATTGAGATCTCCTTAATTAATTGTTATGTTTGGTTGTACTATCACTTTGACTTTGATTATTACTAGTATTACCACTATTTGTAGTATTATTACTATCTGATGAAGTTGTATTATCTTTCTTATTACTATCAGTAGTAGTGTTATTATTAGTTGTTGGTTCTTTTGGTTTCTTAGCAATTGTTACCGTAATAGTAGCATTTTTAATGATTGGACTTCCTGCTGCTCTACTTTGTCTTATTACTTTTCCTTCTTCATAAGCTGTTGTTTCTTCTTCTTGGAAAACAATATTTAGACCATACTTAGTAGCAAAAGCATCCGCATCATCTTTGCTCCAACCTTCTGATTGCATATCAGGATAAACTTCACTAATATTTGGTATATATAATATTATACTGTCACCTTTAGCAAGTTTCTCCCCTTTTTTAACACTTTGACCAACTATTTCTTGTTCATCATATTCACGAGAAGTATCAACATCTTTCTTTTCAATACTAACATCAATACCATAAACTGTTTCTAGTTCTGTTTGAACAGCTATATAATTTTGACCAGTATAGTCTTTAACTGTATATTTATCTTCACCTTTAGAACGATAAAGCGTAATAGTTGTTCCTTTTTTAATACTTCTACCAGCTTCTGGATCAGTTTTAACTATTTTTCCTTCTTTAATCTTATCGCTAGATACTTCTTTTATCTTAGTTGCTACTTCAAACCCTTTATCTTGTAATGTTTTTTCAGCTTTAGTTAAAGACATATCACTAACATCAGGAACAATAACATCTGGTTCGGTGGTAACTGCTGGAATAATAAAGAAAACAGTTAAACAAATAAGAGCAATACCTGCTAAAACACCAGCTAATATCTTTACCCATTTATTGGTTTTTTTGACGTTATCATCAACAATCGGTGTAGCGATTGCTTCGCCTTCTTCGATTGGTTTCATTACTTTAGTAGCATCATCTATTTCATGCTCTTTATAAGGATAAACATAAGGCTCTTCATTCATTCTATCATCATTTAGAGCAGTTAATAAATCTTGATACATCTCTCTAACATTTTGATAACGATTCTTTGGATTCTTAGCCGTAGCTTTTAAAATAATATTTTCAATACTTTGGGGTATATCTTTATTTAATTTATGAACATCAGGAAGTGGTTCTTTCATTTGTTTCAAAGCTATCTCAACAGCACTATCACCTTTAAATGGTAACTCTCCTGTTAATAATTCATAAAAGATAATTCCCATTGAATAAATATCACTTTGAATAGTAGCACCTTTTCCTGCTGCTTGTTCTGGTGGTAAATAATGCACACTTCCCATTACGGAATTAGTTTGGGTAAGTTGCGTGGCATTTAAAGCCATTGCAATACCAAAGTCTGTAATTTTAATTTGACCATCATCTTTAATCATTATATTTTGTGGTTTTAAATCTCTATGAACAATATAACTATCATGAGCATGAGCCATTCCATCAGTTAACTGTAACATAATATCGATTGCTTCACTAAGTGTTAAACTACCACGTTTCTTTAGTAATTGCTTTAGTGTTTTCCCATCAATATATTCCATAACGATATAATATAGTCCATTATCTTCACCAACATCATAAACTTCCACTATATTAGGATGAGAAAGACTAGATGCTGATAAAGCTTCTCTTTGAAAACGCCTTACAAACTTTTCATCACTCGATAAATCTCCTCTTAAAACCTTAATTGCTACATTACGGTCTAGGATAGTATCATAACCAAGATAAACATTCGCCATTCCACCTTCACCAATAGTGCGAATTATTTCATAACGATTATTTATTTTTTGCCCCTTTGTTATCACTTTTCTTCACCCTCTTCTAATTGCATATATGCGACAGAAATATTATCTGTTCCACCACGATTATTAGCCTTTCTTATTAATTTAATAACTTTATCTTCTATATCAATATCTTCTAATAGGACTCCTTCTATTTGATTAGGTTCTAGCATATTAGTAAGTCCATCACTAGATAATAATATTTCGTCTATATTCATATCACAATCAAAGATGTCTATATCTACTTTTTCATTAGCACCAAGCGCTTTCATTAAAACATTTTTCTTAGGGTGATCTTTTGCTTCTTCTTCTGTTAGTTCTCCTGCTGATACTAATAAATTAACTAATGTATGATCATAGGTAACTTTATGAAGTGTTCCATCTTTCATCACAAACCCAGATGAATCACCAATATTACCAAATAAAATATAATCTTTAGTAACTATAGCTGTTACTAAGGTTGTTCCCATTCCTTTACTCTCAGGATGTGTTTTTTCATGTTCAAATATTAAATCATTTATTTCATCTACACTATCGCGTAACCAAGACGCTGCTTGCAGTTTATCTTTATTTTCAAATGTTTCTTGAAAGTGATTACCTAAATAACTAATTGCAATATTACTAGCTACTTCCCCCGCAGAATGACCTCCCATTCCATCTGCAATAGCTAACAAAACTTCACCAGATTTTTTATTTATTATTAAAACACTGTCTTCATTATGATCTCTCACTTTTCCTGGATCTGTTAAACAAAATGTTTTCATACTTCCTCCTTTTTACTTCTTAATTGTCCACACGCTGCACTTATCTTCGAACCAAACTCACGTCTTATAGTTACACAGATGTTATTCTTTTTTAGTATATCATAAAATTTAGCAATATTTAAAGAGTTTGATCTTTTAAACTGTAAATGTTCTGTTGCATTGTAAGGAATCAAATTAACATAAGCATTCATTCCTTTTATTAGCTTAACTAATTCTTTAGCGTTTTCTTCACTATCATTAACGTTATTTAAGAGAATATATTCAAATGTTACTCTTCTATTAGTCTTTTTAATATAGTAGTTAAGAGCATCCATTAGCTCACTAAGAGAATATGCTTTTGCAATCGGCATTATTTCTTTTCTTAATTCATCTGTTGGGGCATGAAGAGAGATGGCAAGGTTTACTTGATAAGGAAAGTCAGCAAATTCTTTAATCTTAGGTACTATACCACAAGTTGATACTGTTATATGACGAGCTCCAATAGCAAGTCCTTTCGGGTCATTGATTATTCTTATCATATTACATAGGTTATCATAATTATCAAATGGTTCTCCTATTCCCATTACTACTACATGACTTATTCGCATACCACAGTTATCTTCTATTAAAAGTATTTGTTCTACCATCTCTCCTGTTGTTAAGTTTCTCTGTTTCTTTCTTCTACCAGATTCACAAAACTTACATCCCATATTACACCCTACTTGGGAAGAAATACATAATGATAAGCCATAATCATGTTTCATTAATACTGCTTCGATGTGTTCATTATCTTTTAAAGTAAATAAGTATTTTTCTACATCCTTATCTTTTTCTACTACCGTTAATTTAACAGTTCCAAAGACAAAGTCTTCACTTATCATTTCTCTAAATTCTTTTTTTAGATTAGTCATTTCATCTAAATTAGTAATTCTTTTTTGATATAACCAAGTAAATAGTTCTTCCCCATAAAACTTCTTATATCCTTTATCTAGAGCATAACTAATCATCTCTTCTTTTGTTAAATTATATATATTCAAGTTTAATCACCACATTTCTACTATATTATAGCAAAGAAAGACTAAAATTAAAATTAATTTAGCATTATATACGAAAAAAGACATTAGTCATCATCTGTCTTCACTTTCAATTTCTCTCTTAACTAAATCAATAGTATTTTTATAGTCTATCATTTTTTCATCTAATCTTTTTTGACATTTACTAAATACATCAACTAGAAAAGAAACATCATCTATTTTTTGAGCTTTATATAAAGCTTCTTTATATTTTTTTCATACCCATTATCAATTGCAATCAAATCAATATCACTTTCAATACACTGTTTTAGTATTATAAATCTTCCTATTCTACCATTATCATCTTGAAAAGGATGAATTAATTCAAAACGATAATGAAACTTTGCTATATCTTCTATTGTTGGATTTATAAGTTCATTCCAGTCCATTAGTAAATTAAACATAAGATTATCAACTTCATCTGGATAAGCTAACTTTAAATCAATATTTCTTAGTTTATTTTCATACTTTTTCCAACAACCAGTATTATGTATTTCTTCATCAACTGAATTTTTTTTTAATTCACTTACTCAAATGTAAGTTTAAAGTATTTAATAGTAAACTTAGTATTAGATTCATTTGATTCTACTGCTATAGTTCCCTTATCTTCTTCTATAATAGTTTTTGCTAAAGCAAGACCAATTCCTATACTATTAGATGTGGCATTTTCTCCCTTATAAAATCTTTCAAAAATATGCTTAATATCTCTTTTAGATATTCCATCACCAAAATCAATCACTTCAATCTTAGAATAAACTCTATTGTTATCTATATTTATTACTATATTTGAATTATCTTTTGAGTGTTCTATAGCATTTTTTATTATATTAGTTATTGCTTCTATTTGCCATTTAGCATCACACTTTACTTTAGCATTTTCTAAAGTATTTAATTTTATATTTATATTTCTTAAATCACATAAAGTAGAAACATTCTTAATTGCTTCCTTAACAATCATTTCTAAATCATTTTCTTTTTTTATAAAGTGGACAGTATTAGCATCAAACTTAGACAATTTTAAAAGTGCTTGTACTAAAAAATTAATATTTATAACATTCCTTTTTATATCAATAATAAAATCATTTCTAATACTAGAATCCATATCTGGTTCATCAATAAGATTATCTAATAGCACTAATATACTAGTAAGAGGTGTTTTTAATTGATGAGAGATATCTTCTAATGACTTCTTTAGATTAAGTTTATCTTTATTAGAATTTAAAGCTGCTTCTTTTAACATTACAGCAGTCTTATATATTTCATTTTTTAAAATTGATAATTCATCTTCTGAAATTGTATCTATCTTTAATTCATAATTCCTTCTATTAATTTGTTCTATACATTTAATAATATCTTTTATATCATTTTTTCTTTTATAATTGTATCTAAAATATAATATACATAAACTAGCAATAGTTATTATTAGAAAAGACATATTAATAATTAAAAATGTATGATAACTCTTATCATTTTCTAGTAGTACTGCTTTATTATCTATATCAATTCCATATTTAAGGAAAAAAGAATCATCTGATTGTTTGTTACTATTTATTATTTCTATAATTTCTTTATCAGTTATTTCTGGATACTTATCTTTAACCAAAGTTATAATAGCACTAATTTTATTATTAAAGTTTTTAGTATAAGTTTTATATTCATAGATATTTAAAATTAGAAACATAACAAACAAACATATAAAAACAATTAAGGTAGAAGTAATATATTGTTTTAATCTAAGTTTATTCTTCATCTATTCTATACCCCATTCCTTTAATAGTAGTAATTATATTAGTTCCTATCTTTTCTCTTATTCTCTTAAAGTAAACGGTTACTGTATGGTCATCAACATAATTACCAGTCCAATCCCAAATCTTATCTAAGATAACATTTCTACTTACAACTTTATTTATATTTACAAATAAGAGATTAACTAGTTTTAACTCTAATGCTGTTAATTCTATAGGAGTATTATTTTTCATTAAAACTAATTTATCCATATCATAAGAAATATCTTTAATCTTAATAATACTTTTCTTTTTACATCTTAATAATATTCGATTAATTCTTGCTATTACTTCCCTAGTAGAAAAAGGTTTAGTTATATAATCTTCTGCTCCTATATCTAGACCTTTAACAATATCATCTTCTTCATCTTTTGCTGTTAAGAAAATAGTCGGTATCTTTAAGTTTTTAATAGTATTTACAAATAAATCAAAACCATTACCATCAGGTAAAGTAATATCAAGAATGATTAAATCAATATTTGTATTAGAAAGTAAGTATTCTTTAGTATCTTTTATTGTAGTTTTAATAACTAGTTTATAATTACTTTTTTCCAAGGAATATGTAAGTCCTTTAATAATTGATTCTGCATCTTCTACTAGTAAAATATTCATATTTGTAGCTCCCTTCATTAATATTATAGCAAAATATAAGGAGCAGAAGCTCCCTATCTAGATATTTTCATTTCTAATTGTTTCAATAGTATTTTGTTTACTAATCTTATTAAGAGAATACTTCATAATTAAGGAAATAAGTATAAATACTACTAGTATCGATATTATAATAGCAACGATAGGTAATTTATAAGGTATATCAGAATCTGAAGATAAGTAAATCAAATAAGATAATACTATTCCGATAAGTATACCAAATAGTAATGATTTAATACCCATAAATAAACTTTCTAATCTTATCATTCTTTTAAATTCTTTTGAAGTCATACCAATAGATTTTAACATAGCAAATTCTTGTTTTCTTAATTCCATATTAGTAGTAATAGTATTAAAGATGTTAGTTATTCCAATTAATGAGATTACAATAATAAATCCATATAGAAATATAGCGATTAAGGTAAATAAGTTATTCATTATTCTTACATTTTCTTCTTTATTGTCAATATTATAACTTTCCCCATTTAAATAACTATCAAGTTCATCTTGTAACTTATCAGCATTACTTGCTTTATAATAAATATCTAAGTTATTAGTTTTAGCTATCTTATCAAACATTTCATCACTAATTATTAAGTAGCTGTTAGATAGATTTTTTAGAAGATTAGGTTCTATAGAAGATATAGCCCCTATTTCTAAGTTTAATTGGTTGTTAGTAGAGGTAATTACATCACCTTTATTAAAGTCATAAACTCTAATATTCTTTGTTATTCTATTATTATTTTTATCATAACTAGTTATATATTGCTTATCAAAAAGTATCACTTTATCTTTTATATCATCATAGTTTAACCCTAATGATTTAATGTATTTATCATACTGTTTTTTACCTATAGCAAAAATAGTAATATCTTCTTCAGCATCATTTTCTTTTTTAGTACCAAAATATTCTAAATATTCTTTACTAGAATGAGAACCAGTAAAAGATAATTCACTATTTCTTAATATAGCATAATCTTCTACACCAGATAAGTTAACTGTTTTAAGAAACTTACTATATGAATAATCATTAATTGCATTAGTACTTAATGAGATATTAAAATCAGATACTTTTAATTCATTATTTACATTTTGAAAAGCTAATTCCATAAAGCTATATAAAGCAATAAATACAAAGGTCGAAACTGTTATTGATATAATGGTAGTTCTATACTTTTTCTTATTTCTTTTCAAATTCTTAAAAGATATTACTCCTCCTATACCGAATAGTTTTTTTATATATTTAGGAGATTTTATTTTTTTAGAAGAAATCTTTAAATTAGCACTATTTCTAATAGAATCTATTTCTGATACTTTAGAAGCTCTTGTAGCACTTTTTAATGCTGAGAAATAGATAGTTATTATACCTAATATTATAGCTACTAAAATAGCATAAGTTGAAAATACTAATTCTAATTTAAAACCAGTTTGAATTACATCAGTTAAATAATAATTACTAATAATGATTAATATATAGGTAGCTAAACATCCTAAGATTATTCCTAAGGGTATACCTATTAAACCAAGGATAGTAGCTTCATAAAAAACATTTCTTTTTATCTGCTTTTTAGTAGCTCCTATACTTCTTAGCATACCATACTGTCTTATTTTTTCAGTAATTGATATATCAAAACTATTTTTAATACAAAATATAGAGGTAAATACTATAATAACTATCACAATAGCAAGTACTTTTCCTAAGTCTCCCATACTAGTACTTGAAATAGGATTAGTTTCTAGATCAATAAGATATTTATTCATATCAAACATATACGTCTTTTTTAATTGTTCAGTTAGTTTTTCTGATTCTATTTCTTGATTATAGACTTTTCTAAATAATACTTGGGATACTCCTAAAATATTAGCAATCGTTTTATCCCAGTTTTTTACACCATCTTTTGTAAACTTAGCATAGATATCTACATTTCCAGATAAGTTTTTATTATCTATATAGGTAATAAAGGTATAACCTGGAGCAGTATAATATTCAATATTAGTAGCAGGTCTTTCTATAATACCTACTATTTTATAAGTCTTAGTTTGCGTTTCAACTAAGTATTCACCATCAGTATTTTGATACTTATCACTTTGAGATAGTTCGCTACCTTTAGAATCTATTCTTTTACCAACTTCCAGTGTAATGCTATCATTAAGTTTTAAATCCAAGCGACCATTTGTTTTTAAGTGTGTAGGTATAACTATCTCATTAGTATTTTCTGGTAATCTACCCTTAACTAATCTAACGGATAGATTATTAAGAGCGTCTTTAGTAAATCCTTTTAGATAAGCATAAGGTTTATCTTCATTTTTAGAATCTATTTTAGCATAACCAAGTCCTTCCGTTATATTTAATTTTTCAATATTTCTATTATTTATAAATTTATCAATATCACTAGTAGGAACATTATAAAAGGCAGTATGAAAGTCACCTTTGATAATGGTTTCATATTTTATTAAAGATTTAATTCCACTAGCATACATAGATGCTACTGCTGTAATTAAAGCTACTGATAACATAATACCAATAATTGTAACAATAGTTCTTTTTTTATTTAATTTAAGATTTTTAATTGTTAATTTATTAAGTAATGTCATAATTATACCTCCGAAACAATTTTTCCATCTTCAATTTTTATTATCCTATCAGCAACTTTTGCTATTTCCATATTATGAGTAATCATAATTATTGTTTGATTAAGTTCTTTATTAGATTTTTTTAATAATGCTACTATTTCATCACTTGATTTTGAATCTAAATTACCAGTTGGTTCATCGGCTAAGATAATTGTTGGATTAGTAATTATAGCACGACCAATACTTGTTCTTTGTTGTTGTCCTCCTGATAGTTCATTAGGAAGATGATTTTTTCTATTTTCTAGTCCTAGTAATTTTAATAGACTAGCTAATCTTTCTTTATCTACTTCACGATTATCTAAGGCAAGGGGTAAAGTAATATTTTCTTCTACATTTAGGATAGGTATTAAATTATAAAATTGATAAATTAATCCTACTTGTCTTCTTCTAAATATAGCAAGTTTATCATCATTAAATTTAAAGATATCTTTTCCATCTATATACACCTTACCAGAAGTTGGTCGATCAACTCCACCTATCAAATGTAATAAAGTTGATTTACCAGAACCTGATGCTCCAACAATAGCAACAAATTCTCCTTTTTCTACTGTGAAAGACACATGATCCAATGCTACTACTTTAGTTGTATCTTTACCATAAATTTTAGTTAAATTATCTACTCTTAAAATTTCCATAACTTAATTCCTCCGTTTCTTATTAGTATTATATTATAACTAAAGTTACAACTAAGTTACAAAAAGAAAAAAACAAAAAAGTTTCTACTTTATTTGTTTTTCTCTAATAATTTTAAATATGTTTTATATAATGAGTTTTCATAACGATACTTAATACACTCAAAATAGTATTTCTTTCTAATATCACTTATTACTTTTATTCCTTCAGATTCATTTGGAATATCATTAATAATATTATATATCTTTGAAAGATCTATTTTAGGTACTATTCTTAATAATGCTTTATTACATTCATCATTTTCTAGACTTTCAATATATTTAAATGGATTTATTATTTTATCATTAATAGAAAAAGCACATATTCTTGAATGATAAGCACTATTTTCAAATTTTTCCTTATCACTTAATATTTTTTCAATATTTTCATCACTAGATTTGGTATTAAACGAAGCACCATTATCAAAAACTGGAGCTATTTTTGTTTCGTTTGTTCTATTGTCAACTATTACTCCCCAGTTTCCATTATTTCTATCATTATTTCCTATCAAAGCATCAACAATAAACATATCCCAGAATCTATCTTTTAAACCTGCTACTCTATTAAATAATGGATTATTATTCATTATAATTATTGTTTCATCAATATTGATAGCATGAGGATTACTAGAAGAGGTAGATTCTAACTTTTTCTCTAGTCCCTCAACATAGTCATTCTTTATAGAATTATAATCATCTAATCTATAATCAGTTTGATTCTTTCTAAAGTCTTTACAAGCCACAACTAATTTTTCATCTTTTATTCCAAGCATAGTTTCATGTACTGGAATACCAAGTGACTTATATATTTGTGAACCAATATATTCAGATAAAGGGGACGTAGTATAAGAAATATCTACCTTTCTAAGTAAATCTTTTGTAGATTTTGGAAATTTTAAAAACCAATTTTCTCCATCTATAACTACTCCTAACTTATTACCAGCATGTCCACCATAACGGATGCCACTTTCTTTTAAATTATTAAAGTTTTTAATCATTAATAATCACCTCCATACTTCCTAATTAATTGCTTAAAAACACTTTCACTAATAACCCCTTCAGCATAAAAGTTTTTTGCTACAGCATAAAAGCCAGAAGAAAAGCCATCATACATTTCCATATTACCTTCCTTATCATATTTTTCTAAATCTTTAATTATATTTTGCAAAAGTTTAGGTAATTCTTCTTTATCTATCTTAATAGAATGATCTATCATTTGATAATCTTTATCCATACACATCTCTCATTTCCTAATGAAATTATATCATTTCTACCTATAGCTGTAAATTAATTAGTCGTTAAACTAACCCTTAATTTTTCTAAAATCTTCTTCTCCTCTCTACTTACTTTTACTTGGCTAATACCAAGACTTTCTGCTACTTCTTGTTGTGTTTTATCAAGATAGTATCTATTATTGATTAAACTTCTCTCATAAGAATTAAGTTTATCACAAGCACTTTTTAAATCTAAAATATCAGTATCATATGCTTTTTCTACATAACTAACTTTATCATATAAAGATAAATTATCTTCATTCCTATCATCTAAGTGATAAACTGGCATATTTACTCTAGCAACCATCTCTATCTTTTCTATATTCTCATTCATATAGTATGCTACTTCATAAGTAGTTGCTTCCCTTCCAAACTCTTGAGTTAAATAATCTCTTGCCTCCTTTACTTTCTTTGAAAAGTTATAAACATCATATCCTACTCTTATTTCTCTACTATTACTGACTTCTTTTAGCATCTCCCCTTTAATATAAAGACAAATATAACTAGTTAAATCACTTTCTTTACTTTCATCATAATGAGTTAATGCTTCTTTTAGTCCAATACATCCTGCTTGATAAAGATCATCTATGCTAGCATAGCTCTTATATTTATTAGCCATCATATAGATCAATTTATCATACTTTAAGAGTAACTCGTCCATACCTCCTCCTTTCCCCTAAAGAATACTTATATATTTTTAAAAAGACAATCCATTCGACAAAAGTAGAATTTCTTTTTTTTAAGAACATGTAAAGTCTATATCTTTTAGATAACTAAAAGTTTTATATACTAGCTTTAATTTCATTTTTCCACACTCTTTACTCTTATATAGTTTTAACTCTTTCAAAGGTACAGTTGAACTTACTAAAATCTTATCCCAATCTAAATAATCTAGTTTAATATTATCATAGAAAGTAAATACCTCTTTTCGATATATTCTATTTATCTTTTCTACTCTATCTACTTTATATCCATCCAAAACTCTATTACTAGTTAATAATATATCATTCTTTTTATATTTATATAGTTTTCTTCTATATCTATATAATTTTTCTTTTTTAACTAACTTATAATAGGGTAAATCATTATAATCAGTGGTAACTTTTACTTTATTATTCATTTTTAATTTAGTTAAATAGTTAATTAATCTTATCTTCTTAGTTACTACCCCTTTTTCTTTTAACTTTATTTTTCCTTTTAGATAGACGTCATCGTTTTCTATTAATAAATAGTTATTACTAGAGTTTTCTAATACCATTAGTTTTATTTCTAAAATACTATCTTCTATCTTACTTTTATTAAAGTGATAAGTATTGTTATTAGATTTAATATTATTATTATTAAGTTTTATATCTAAAATAGTTATATTACTACTAGTTAATACTTTTAGATAATTAATTTTTTCTAGTTCTAAATAATGATAGTAAGTTATCTCTTCTTTTAAGTAATCAGGACTATTGATTTCTTTAGTTGTATATTTACTATACTTATCATAGATAAACATGTCTGTTTTAGTATCGTAGTTTTTTGGTTTACTACTATAGTAATTATTGCTAGTTTTCCCTCCTTTTCTTAAATAGTATAAATCTTCTTCTTTTATTATTTCTCTTTCTTTAGCAGTAGAAGTATCTGCTACTAGATATGGTGTTTCTACTGTTTCAGCATAGACACTAGTGATAAATAATGATAAAAATAGATAAGTTAGCATAAGTACCTCCTTATCTATATTATTTACATTAAATGAAGTTTTTTATCTATTTCCAACTCTAATAATTAAAAAAGATGTATTAATATGATAAAAAAGAAGTTTATATCAATATATAAAGGTACCTATAGATAAAATAATTTATTAGATACTTTAGTCAATATAAATTGCGCGCATTCTTTATTATAAAGATACAAGATATTTACTTACCAATTTTTTAATCTTTTGCTTGAAAGAATAAAGTGAAAATAAAAGAAAATATTATTGCTGAAGTTATTCCCGATGCTGTAAGATCGAACATTCCCATTAATAGTCCTAAGAAACCAAATGTTTCTGCCTTTGCTAATGCTCCATGAATAAGAGAATGTCCAAAGGATGTTATTGGTACTAGTGTTCCTCCTCCACAAGTAGCAATGAAGTAATCATAGATTCCAAAAGCATCTAAGGCTGCTCCTACTACTACAAAGATACTAGTTATATGGCCAGGAGTAAGTTTAGTATTATCGAGAATAAGTTCTGCTATTAAACAAATAGTTCCACAGAATAAGAATGAATATAGAAAATACATTTAAATCGCCTCCAAACATACTAAATGTGCTATTGATAAAATTGGTTTCTTTTGATAAACAAAAGTTGGTGAGAATAAAGCTCCTGTTGCTACTAATAATACTCTTTTATATTCACCTTTATTTAAAGAATTTAAGACTTTAGAATAAGCAACTAGTGCACTACAAACTGGTCCACTACCACCAGCCATCACCTCTTTTTGCCTATCTAAGTCATACAGTATTGTTCCACAATCATTATAATTAGCTCCTAACTCAATCTTGTATTCTTCCTTCATAAAATCTTTCAATATTTCTTTACCATATCTACCTAAGTCACCTGTTAAAATCAAGTCAAAATCTGCTGGTTTATATTTACTCTCTTTAAAATATTCTGCTAAAGTATGTGCCGCTGCCCCTGCCATTGCTGCTCCCATATTTAAGGGATCTTTTTGATTATAATCAACCATAGTGCCAATTACGCCTTCACTAACCTTTATTTTGCTAGGTTCATCAGAAAGTAAAATACTAGCTCCACCTGTTGCAGTAAAAGTTGCTGTCTTCGGTTTCGGTGCTCCATATTCTGTCGGATTACGAAACTGTTTTTCACTAGACATATTATGTGAAGAAGTTGCCGCTATAACATTCTTAACAAAACCACCATCTATTAAAGAAGAAGCTAGTAATATTCCTTCAGCACTAGTAGCACAAGCACTATATATACCAAGAAAAGGACTATTCATCTTTAATGATGAGTAACAAGAAGAAGTTATTTGATTTAACAGGTCACCTGCTATTACTAAGTCAATATTATCTTCTTTTAAGTTAGTTTTTTTAAGAACTAGTTTCAAACTATCCTCTAGTAATTTTACTTCAGCTTGTTCAAAAGACTTTTCACCACAATATAAATCTTTCCGATACTTCTTATCAAAATAATTACTAAGTGGCCCTTTCGATTCATATGGTCCTGCTACCGTAGCAGCTTCTTTAACATAAACATTTTTAAATCTTAGAATCATTTTAACACCTCGATTCCATAACGAATCATTCCAAATACCCAAGAAGAAACAATTCCATACAGAATAACTGATCCTGCTAATTTAAAGATATTACTACCTATTCCATAGATAGGGCCTTCTTTCTTATAATCAATCGCAGCACTAGTCATTGAATGAGCAAATCCAGTTATAGGAATAAGTAGTCCACACTTAGCTTTTTTTACTAAGTTATCAAATACTCCAAGAGCAGTTAATAGTGATGCTATAAATATTAAGGTTACTATCATATAGGTTGAAGCATCACTTCTAGAAATTGATAATATTTTTACATAAAAACAAATTATTCCTTCACCAATCATTCCTACTAAACCACCAACTAAAAAAGCAATCAAAGCAAACTTCCCTTTTTCTTCTCTAGGTTTATGTCTATCAACTATTCTTTGATATTTTTTTTCTTTCATTTTATTCACCTATTGATAGTATGGATGCTTTTTTGCTAGATATACAAAAAAATGAATAAAAGTCATTTTCATTCTAGTTACTTTAATCTTTCATCTATTTCTTCAAAAAATTTATAAACAGTTGTACAACTTTCCTAATACTATAAAAGATCTTTAAAATATATGCCTTTAACATAGTATATTTTTTAATCGATCACTGACTAATTCATAATTTTTTCAACATTTCAAGAGATATTTTCTCATGAAATAGTTATTTTTATACTAAATCACAGAAAAAAGCCATAATTTAATATGACTTTTAACAAATATTATTTTAAAATAAATGGATCACTCTTAGTTCCTTTACCACTCTTTATCATTACATTGTTATTTAACATAACAGTAGGTCTAATTCTACTAAGCGTTGAAGCACTAGAAGAAACAATATAACCATAATTATTCACACGATAAACAGAAGCTGTATCTTTTGTTGATGAAGTTATTAACCACCATGAAGTATCTTTAATCTTCAAATAGTTATAATTTTGACAGGCTTTTGAATTAGTAGCAACACAGTTTTGATCCAAAGAAGCATTGATATAATCAGATGCAGTTAACAAACCAATCATTTGATTATCAAGAGTATCAGCACATTCAACAGCACCAGTATTATTAGTTTCTGCATCACTTCTTTTACCTATGCATAATGAAAAAGTAGTTAATTTTTCTTTATCGGTATTAGACAACAGAATAAATTTTTCTATATTATCATTATAGATATTGAAAAGATCATCTTTTAACCTACTCAAGCGATAGTTGTTAATACCGGTACTATAACCAATAGTAGAATTATATCTATCATCCCAAACACTATAATAATATTCATCAAATTCTGGAATTAATAGTATTTTATTTTCACTAGTTATCTTTACTATTCTAAATAGTCCCTTAGAAAGCTTAACATAGTTATCTACGCTATCACCTCTAAAGACATATTCACCGTTCATTTCATATAGTCCATTACCACTAGTAACAGCTTTATTATTTGACTTTACTGCTTGATACAACTCTTCAGTTTTATACTTATTTCCACAATCAAGATAAGGTGTATAAATATATTCATTATTTATTTTTTGAACAACTACTTTACCAGTACATTGAACATTTTTTCTCATTTTATTAAGTGGTTTCATCAACTTGTAATTTTCACTTGATAAAGTACTATCATCAACTTCAGTAGTTACTCCTTCATCAGCAGGAAGTAAGACATCTTGAACTTGGTAGTATTTTATAGCAGCCTTTTTTAGTTCTAACTCCATTTGATCAAATGAGTAATTAGTACCAATCAAAACAGTACCTAATAATATTATTAAGAATATAACTATTAGTAAAGCAGAAATCATTCCTACTATTTTTAATAATTTTTTTCTTGCTCTTTCTTTATCAGAAGTAGGCGTAGCACTTACTTTCTTTTCTTTTTTTTCGGTTAATTTTTTTAAAGAATCATTAAATTTATTAAACATATTTTCACCCACTAATCAAAAAAGTCATCAAAGAAATCATCTTCATTTTCATTATCACTATCATCTAAGTTCAAATTGATATCAGATCTTGGATTAGGATTAACAATCTCGGCAATAGGAGAAGTTTCTTTTCTTGTTGCTTCTTCTTTCTTCTCCTTCTCTTCTTTTTCTTTAGCCAAAGCTTCTTCTTTTTCAAGTTCAGCAATCTTGGCATCTATCTTTTTAACCAACTCATCTACATCAAAACTAGGCATAGGTGGTTCCTTTTTAGTTGGTTCCAAAGCTTTATTAATTGGTAGTTTTGTTGGTGCTTCCATATCCATAGTAAATGGATTAGGTTCTGGTCTTTTATTATTAGCAAATAAGTTTGGTGGTACAAACGATGGTATACCACCATCATCACTAGAATTACCAAGACCAGTTGAATTCATCATTTCAAGCAGTTTTTGCTTTTTCTGTTCCTTAACAAAAGTTTTTATATCAAAAGTTTGAACTGGAACTTTCTCACGCTCAGTAAAGACTGCTTTCGGATAAGTTTTTCCCCAATCAATTTTAAAATCTGGAGTCATTTTTGTTTTAAATGGTTGTTTACGCATACGAAGAATAATTGTTTCAAATTGTTTCATTCTTTGTAAGTCTGACACAGTAACAAGAGGAGTTGATGCTGTCTTATCGTCTTTTTTACTCTTAACCTCACCACACATCTTAGAGATTTCTTCAAGAGCAGCAATTTCTGCAGATATTAAGTAAATAATGTTACCACAGTTACCACGAATTGTTTCAGCTTCCTCTTTACCATATACTTGATTTAACTGTGCATAGTTTTGAATAATCATCGTAAAACGCATATGTCTTGAACGAGCAGCTGTAATCATAGTTGTCATATCTTTTAACTTTGGCATATTAGCAAATTCATCTAATAAGAAGTTAGTTCTAACTGGTAAAGCTCCACCATTAGCTTGGGCAACATCAATAAGTGTTTCATAACATTGCTTCAAAAGAATAGTAACTAATGGGTGATAAGTTGTTTTTTCATCTTGAATAACGATAAATAAAGCAGTCTTTCTCTTTCCAATACCAGCTAAATCTATATCACTATGACTTAACATCTCTGATAAGTTTTCACGAGAAGCAAATAGCTTAATCTTTTGTCTAAATACTGATAAAATACTTCCCTTAGTTTCTGTTGGAGCTGATATGGTACTAGAAGCATTAATTGCTGCTGCACTAGCTGGATCTTTAGCATCAAAGTATTCTTTAATATAAGTACTAGCACCAAACTTTTCTTCTCCTACAGTAGTCATTAAACTAACACTGTTAAGGTTAATTTCTTCTTCTTTAGCATCTTCAAATAACCCTAAAACTACTCCTGAAAAATAATCAGCACTGGTTTTCTCCCAGAAAGGGTCGGCATTAGCATTAGATGAATCATACAAAATATTCAAAGCCAAGTCATCAAGTAACTCAATCGCTTTATCCTGATTACCTGATTTATACATATGATAAGGTAATGTTAATGGATTCCAACCACTACCTGCTTGGGGATTACGAAAGTTTAAAACCTGTACATCATAGCCCTTCTCACGTAACATAGAAGCAGTACCTTCATAAATCTCACCTTTAGGGTCAGTGATAATCATTGATTCACCATTCTTAGCAAGTAACTTAACTGTTGGTTTTATAACTGTTTGTGTTTTACCAGATCCAGTAGCACCGATTACTAAAGTATGGTATTCGCTATTATCTACCCAAGCAACATCATCTTTTAAAATAAGAGGAACACCGCCGGCAGTAGCAGTATCTGCTTTTAGGGAAACTTCTTTTAACTCTTCTTGAAGTTCCTTATCTTTAGCCCATCTTGAATAACCTTTGTCTTTCTTTTCTGTAGTTATTCCAAAACCTTTTTCCATTTCAAAAAAATAAGACTTAACACTTAAAAGCATGCCAATTAAAGCTACAAAATAAATTATAAGTGTCATCCATAAAAACTCTGGCGCAAAAGCTGGTAATGGATTTAACCCACTAAAAACACCTTCTGTCGCAAAAGTGTGAAGATTAACAATTCCAATTGCTATTATATATAATAAGAAAACAGCAAAGACACAAAATATAATTAAATCATCTTTATCTGCACGAATTTTTAATTTCATCTAAGAACCCTCTTTCTTTTTTTGAAACATATTATACATCAAAAAAGCAAAATACACAATTACTATTTAAATTATATCATAGAAAATAATGTCTCACAATCAGTTAAAGAAAGAAAATTAGTATCACCTAATTTTCTTCACACGATTTAACCTTAACGTATTTATTACGTTTCTTTTGATACATTTCAATACATTGCTTTTTATCACTATAATAACCGCAACCAGTAATTATTTCATAATTACCATCCCCGGTTATATCAACTAAATGTGAAAGGTAAGCCTTACACATTCTATACATATTATCGTAGGTGTTTATATCTTTTTTGATTATGGTTATCTTACCATTCTTGACGGTAAATATGAAGTTAAAAATATCTCTTACAGTTTCATCAGTAAAAATATTAGAAACTACAAAAAGTTTTTCATCCTCACCATCACTATCTAAATCAAAATTTACTTCTTTTAAGGTTGTGAAAGTAAAAGCAGTAATATCATTATCTTCTAAGACTTTTCTTACATATTTTTCATCAGCTTCACTAATATCTTCTAAGATAAAACTACCATATTTATATTTTTGATTAGTTTTTATAGCAAATATTTCAGTACCATCCATTGTAATTGGTGTTCTATTATCACCAAAAGCATACCATTTATCATTATATAAAAGTGAATAATTACCAAAATAACTTCCATCTTGATATATATCAAACTTCTGCCAGTTATACTGGTTAGTGCTAGTCATATCTTTCCATTTACTATCTTCATAATACCACTTTGCATCTTTATCAACTATTATTGAAGTCTTGTTATGTTTATCTTTATAGCTAGGATAAAGGAAGAAAATAAACATCAATACTAAATAAACAAATAAGAGAAAAATTAGTACATAATATCTTTGCTTTTTTTCAGCCATGTTTTATCTCCCCTAACCTTTTTTAAAACATTGAATAGTAGAAGTATTACCCCATTTATATTCATCCCACATACTAGTGGCATTACTTCCTGGGTCAAATATCTTAATTGTACCTTCATTAACAGTATCGACTGCTACCCAGTGCTGTCCTTCATTACCTTTAACTTCTACTACACAGTAAGTATTAGCTTTAGATGTTCTTTCTTTAATTTCTGAAAGTTTTCGAATTTTTGGTAATCCTGAAAGATCCTTTTTCTCAGACTCATCATAATTAAATCCTGGAACAACTTCTCCTACCTTCGCCCAATATAAACGACCACCAGAATCAAAGCCACCAACTTTATTCATTGCTTCAACAAAAGTACCTGGATTAAAGTTATCTCTTAAATTAGCATCCATTGATAAGTTATTTAAAGCACCACTCTTCTCTATTAACATAGAAATACTAGTAGCTAAACATCCAATACTATTAATTGATCTAGAACTATCACTACCACCGCCTAATACTACACTACTCCATTTACTATCGTATTGTTTCCAAGCAGTATACTCGCCAGTACCTTCAGAGCCATTATCAACACAATCACTATCACCGATAGAAGAGACATTCGGATAATGTTTCATAATAATCTGCGTATAATCAAGTCCCTGTTGGGCCAATTCCTCCCATCTTTCCTGATCGGTATTTACAAAGTTTGTCAAATAAACACGACCGGAACTATCAAGAGCGACTTTTCCGGCTACTTCTTTAGCCCACTGTCTTTCTGGAGCATCAGCCGCAAGTGGTCCAAAACGTTTAACTGGTTTAGTATCTACTCCACTATAATATAATTGATTCTGATCATTTGCTGCTCCGTACGTACTACAACCTCTATCAGGATCACAATAACCCATATCAACTACACAGTTAGGAATCTGTAATATCCATTGTCCATCCTCTTCAACTAATTTTCGTCCATTAGTACTAGCAGTAGCAGAAGCAATCGAAAGTGCATAACTCCTAGCAACAATTAACTGTGTTTTAAAAGCAGCCTCTTTATAATTAGTATTAATTTCATTATAAGCAACACCTAAAATATATTTTTCAAATGGAACAAGTTCTTCCCCTTCCAATGGTTGCCCATAGGTTCCACCACACATATCTCCAGCTGACATTAATCTTACTTTTATATCACTAGCAGTTATTTTTAAAGATTTAATA
Source organism: uncultured Bacilli bacterium (assembly GCA_934148995.1). Lineage (GTDB taxonomy): Bacteria > Bacillota_I > Bacilli_A > RF39 > UBA660 > Onthousia. The sequence goes on along the minus strand of CAKPDM010000004.1, from coordinate 39,230 downwards.
CCAGTTCCATAAAGTTCTGCATTAACATCATTTATCTTATAAGTACAAACATCACCAGTAGTACCAGAGGAAGCAGTCGTACCATTTTTATTATCATTATAATACTTTAGAATTTCAAACATATCTGACACATATCTTTTATATGTCTTCTCATCTTTACCTGGTATTTTACTTGGAAAATACTTATTAATCAAATTATTTTTAAAAGTTTCTTCACTAAAAGAACCATTATCATCAAACATTAAATCAGCAATTTCTTCAATCTTTGATTTAGTCATCTTTTTATAACTATAACCTTCACCATAAGTGGAAAGGACAGTATAAACTGCTCCAATATATTTAGCTTCAAAATTCTTTCCATCATTACTATATGACTGTTTTACTTCATTTATTCTTTCTTGAAATTTCTCCTCTTCTTCATTAGCTTTATAATCACTATTGCCATCAGCTATTCCAATAGCACTAGTACTATTTAAAACCAGTAAAGGAGATAATGCCATAAACATGAAAAGAAAAGGAAGCATTATTACCAGCACTAATAAAACAATTTTTACTATTGGTGACATTTGTAAGAAGCCCTTTCCTAAGAAAGAAAAACCTCCCTTAGAATTATTCTTCTGTTTATTACCTCCTAGAAAGCTACGAGGTCTTTTTTCTTCTTGATCACCATCTTCATCATTATAATCATTATCACTATTACTCCCTAACAAATTAGGCCTTTTGGGCAAGAACGATGGCCTATCTAAAACTCGATCAGAACCATTCTGATTATTTGAAAAATTATTTCTATTATTAGCAGATTGAGCTTGATTATTATTGTTAGTATTATTATCATTAGGAGGAATAATAGGAATCTGTGGACCCCTTTTAGCTCTAATATTATCTAAACCATTACCAACCTTACGCGACCAATCCATTGCCTTCTTAGCTTTTCTACCACCTGGTATAAAGTCAAGTATCTTATCCCGGGCCATCTCCTTAGCAGATGGTTTATCATCACTCATTCTTGTTGGTCTTTTTGATAAACTATCTTGGAATGATGATGAAGAATGACCAGGTCGATAATTTTCTCTAGTCGGTTTAATAAAAGATGAACCATTTTGACCATTATTTGGAACACCTTGATTAGGATTTTGACCTGCTCTATTATTTCCTAAATTACTTTGTCCATTATTATTTTGGTTCATCTCTTCTTCACCACCTAACTACTTCTAAAATCCTCCGCCATCACCAAATGATTCTAATTCTTCTTTAGTAACAACAACATTTATACGCATACGTCTATTTCCACAGACAAACAATGCTTCACCTTGAGAGTACCTTTTAATACTATCTCGTTCATTATCATTCAAATCAATTAACAATGATAAATCATCAACTGCTTGTTTCTTTAATCCCATAACAAGGTAATATGATGAGTTATCAAAGATTGCCTTACCTTGCGTAATAACTGCAGGATCTGAGAAATCACTTGGTTGTTGAGTAATAATTATTGTACCAGTGTTATATTTTCTAGCACGACGTTGTACTTGTGCTAAAAAATCAGCTCCTAATTCGTTATTAGCACCTAACAATACGTGAGCTTCATCAACCATCAATATTGTATTTACACTAGTATCAAGACACAATCCCCAAGCAAAACGTAAAATATTGAAGAACAACGCATTCTTAGTATTTCCTTCTGAGTTCATCAACTCTTTAATATTAAATACCATAAAGTCACTATCTTTACGAATAGTTGTTTTTCCATCAAAGTAGAATTTAAGTTCTGTAACTAATGGCTTAACTTTTAATTGTAATCTTTGTAAAATATCCTTTTCATGAGTTTGTTCAGGCATTGATAAAATACGCCCTTTAATAGTAGCATAAACATCAGTAAATGTTGGATAATCATTACTAGTAAAGTGTGAAAAATCTGTATCAAAATCAATACCAAATCGTTTGTAAGTATCTTGTACTACTTCACTAAACATTGTTAAAACATCTTCTGTAATAGATGGATCATAATATCTCATAAAAGCTTTCAATGACTGTAAAGTTCTTGTCAAAACAGTATAACCAAGTCCTTGTTTAATTTCCTCTTCATCAGCATCAATAATAACTTCAAGGGGATTAATTAATCCAAACTGACCACCTTTACCAATATCAACTGTATCTCCACCGAAAGTTCTTGTAATTTCTTCAAGTTCGTTTTCAGGGTCAATTGCTACTATCTGACAACCATTTCTAATATGGCTTCTTAATACTAACTTAGCAGCAGTACTCTTACCACTTCCAGAAGTACCAAGTATTATCATATTAGCATTATTTCTATTATTTTCTTTTCTAATTTGATATAAGAATTGATTAAATAAAATTACACCACCAGAGAAATCTACTCCTAATAAAACAGATAGTCCTGGATCTTTAATACTATCGAAGATAAATGGATACATAGCAGCTATTGTTGGAGAAGGAATTGGTGTACCAATCCTTTGTTCAATATCTTGTGACGGAAAGATCGGTAAAATACTTTTTAAAACCTTTTCTTGTTCAAAACGAAGGGAAACAGCACGTAACTCCATCGCATCCAGATAGTTCTTAACATTAACTTTCTTAAGTTCTAGTTCTTCTTTTGTATCAGCTGTAATCATAATATGCATTTGGAAATCAAAAATCTTAGATTGACTAGAAGCAAGCATGGAAACGAAATACTCTAAACTCTCAGCATCTTGTCTAATCTTTTCCTTAGCAGTTTGATCTTTTTCTTGACGATACTTTTCTCTTAAATCCGCAATCTGTCTATTAATCATCTTAGACATCATACTAAATGGAACCGGAATATGTTTAATAACAATTTTAATTCCACTCATAGATGTCAAAGTTGATAAATAACCAGGTGCTATATATTTAGGATAAGATACAACTGATAAAATAGTAGCATACTTATCACTTATAAAGAAATCACTTGGATTGAAGTGTAATCCCTTAGGTGCTATTTGACTTTTTAAACTTATACTCATAATGGCATCACCGTCCCAAACTCAGTAGTATTTCCCCCATTCAAGAAATTATCAAGAATTAATCTTAAATCATCATTACTAACCTGTGAAGCATTAAGTCCACAACTAGCAAGACCATTTATCAAAAGACGAATTCTCTTTTGAAGATTATCAGGATTTTTATCTTTAAATAAAATATAATACTCAGTATCAACAATACTATTATTCATAAAGGTATTACCCTTTTCGATATCTTGCATTATTATCTTACGAATAGCAGGAGATGGCGTGTCATTATATAAAAGTTGTAGCTGTGACATATAAACAGATATATCAACAGGGCGATCTGCTACTACCAACCAAAATTCAAAATCAATCATATTATAAAAGTTTTTCAAACTGATTAAGACATTATCTTGTGCTTGCGCATCCAAGATAAAGATATTTCTCGGAGCAATTTTAACTCCTGTTACTTTATTTTTATCACTACAGACAATCATACCATTTTGAATAGATTCAACTGGTAACCAATCCTCTGTATAAGCACTACCTATTTTCTTTGCCATCTGATACACACCAACCCTTCCATATATATCTTTGTCTATTTGTTATAAAGGCATAACACTCTAAAATTATAGTTAATATATTATGATAATTTGGTACTGGAATTATTAAGAATGTGCAGATACCAGCAGGTAGCATAACAAGAACCACCTGCATAGTATCATTCATTGGCATAGTAACCAACAGAATCAATGTCAATAGTATTCCAATTCCAAATAATACTAAGTCATAAAAACGAAATATTCCTAAGATTAACTCTCCTTTTTTAGTATTAGCCGGTATTAAATAATTCATCAACTAGTCACACTCCTTCTTAGATTAAGGTCTAGGGCCGCCGCCAGGGCCTGGGTCGCCACGACCAAATGGGCCCCCACGTCCAGTTGCAGATCCTGCACCAGGTGGACCAAATGGACTATCATTATATGTGTCGTTATCAACATCTTTAGCACTACCAGGATTCCATCTGTTTTCTGTTCTTGGTGTTGTAGGATCATCCCACTTATCATGACTACCATAAATTCTATCAGCCATAGTTTGATGAGCAGTTGCACCTCTACCCCTAGCATTATACATGTCTGGTCTTCCTTTTCTCTTATCATCAGTCATACGGCGTTCACCAAATCTACTTGGTCTATGCTCTTCCTCAAAACTTGGACTGATTCTATGAGTTTTAGCATATTCTTTACCTTCATCCCATTTCTTCTTAGCCTTAAATGCTTCAGCAGCTGCATTATTCATCTTAGTATACATATCATTTCTAATGATCTCATCTTGCTCTTCTCTAGTACCAGTCAATGTTAAACCATTAGCACTAACATATTTAGCACGTTCATAATCATCCATATGGCCTTGAGTAAATCTTTCATAAAAGTCCTTCGTTTTTGCAGCCTCTGCATCTGCAGCTAATGATTTATCTTTGGCTATATCAAGTCCAGCTGCTGTTACACCATAATTTCTGGCCATTCTAATATTCGCCCTTCTAGCTAAACTATCTTGCAAATTATTTAAGATACCACCCTTAGCCTTAGGATCACCAGTTCTGAGTTGAGCAGCAAAATCACGACCTGCTCCCCAACCACCTGGCATAGGTTTTCCTTGAGAAGCAGCTTCACTTGCAGCTCTAAATGTACTGAAAGCTGCGGTACTTACACCAGATAAACCTGCTCCACCAATGAAAGCAGCAGAACCAGCAAGTACGCTAGAAAGTCCGACATTTCCCATTGGTTTGCCTTTTATACCTAAAACATCTTTAATAAATGCTGGAGCTTGTTTCATAAACACAAGTATTCCTAAAATAACAAAGATTAATGCTATTCCCTTGTAGAAAAGCGAGCCCTGTGCTGCTTGATCACCAAAGATGTCAAAACCAGTATCTATTACTGTTCTAATTAGGAATAAGCCAAAATAAACCAATGCTAAGCGCACAAATAAATCAACATAAGTAGAAATTAACGATTTTGTCCAATTATCAAAAGCACCGCCCCCTTGTTTTGGAGGATTAATGTAACTAATAATTGGTACTGGCGCAATAAGCCTTAAAACTGCTAATTTAATGGCACGAACGGCTATATCTATTGTAAACCCAAGGATAATAAGAGCCATGATTATCATAACAATTCCACTTAAAAGAAAAGTATAAACAAAGGCATATCTTTCTCCACTTTCACCATTAGGTTTGCAAGACTCATTTATATGATCTAAAATAATTACAGGATCAACATTTTCTTCGGCATAATGTGATGCATTAACCTCAGCTGGACAAAGAGTATTTGAACAAGGATCATCATCAGACGAATAATCACACGCTGGTTGAGTATCATCTTTTACATTGATTCTTATAAAAACCTTTAAAACTGTAGAAGCCATAGTATTTCCAATATCACTAAGACTATTAACATCCATAGAATTATCTTCGGTATCAGATTGAATACCAAGAACAAGCTTAGCAATAATATTTTCTGATAAAATAGAATCTTGTGCTTTATATAAAAAGCCAAACAAAATACCATGATCATTAATATAGCCATTTAAACTACCAGCTTCTGCATCAGGAATATTAATCGGAATAACAAGTGTGAGCATAAACAAAGCAACAACAATTCTTGTCACTATTTTTCCTGCCCCCTGTTTTTGGTCTTTAACGAGATCGGGATTAATTATAATATTCAAAATTGACATGGCAAGTTTGAAAATCATTAGTATTCCTATAATCAATTGAATTCTGGAATAAAAAACTTTTAAAACGTCACCTTTTATAATAGTAGCGTTTGCAACTAAATAAAATACCTTATATATGCCACCAAGTAATGATACCCCTATGCCATCAAAAACTGTACAAAAAATTCGGAAACCATCTTTAAAAAAACCTGGCACAGTACTACTAGAACTCATTTATATCAACTCCTTACTATTTAAGTCCGCACGACGAATCAGTTATACCATTAATTAAACCAAGTAATAATTGTACAAGTGTAGGAACCAAAAATAAAGCAAGTGCCGCAACCAACCTAATAACAAGTCTAGATTGAGCTTTTTTAAACACATTCTCATCGCTAGAAGCAACCGCTTTAATAAAATCAAGAGCACTTAAAAGTACAACTAGTATTGGGCCAGCTATTTTTATATAATTTAATATTTTTTGAAGAAGCCATCCAAATTTTCCCTCAGACATATCTATTATTTGACTGCATTGATCATATTTCTTGTTTAAATCATTCAATGAAGACTTATCTTTATATGTCGGAGCTGTTGATTTACCAGTATCATATTTTGCCTCCGCCGCATTGTATGAACCATTTTCAGTTGTCGATGGAAGCGTAGTTTGGAATACTCTAGTGGTACTCGCAGAACCTCCATCCGCCTTCATATATATATTTGTAGATGTGTCAGAACATTTTGTACTCCAATAAGTATCATAATCTGCAGAGTTTACAAGAAAGCTAAAGCTCGTTCCACCATATAGAATATTAGCAGTAGCATTATAATTAATATCAGTAGCATCTCCAACTTTTTTTCCTTTAGATTTTAAAACTACGCTAAACAATTTTACCCCATTTACCTCATAAGTAGTAAAATAGACTTTACCAGATTTTACATCACGCATATCTTTCTCTATATTATTACAATAAATTTTCTTTTGAGCTCTATTTGGATCAGTGCTTTCTGGAGTGCTGGTCGAATTACTATTATCGATAGTAGTCTCTTGTCCATTTAACACCATCTTAATTGCTGAGATACCGGAACTATCTTGATTTATAAACTGCATTGATGGACAGTTATTTCTCTTTTTATAAGCTTTATAAAAATCCCCATTGTCATCAAACATTTTTTTATACATTAAAGTATGTTGGCCATCTAAATTAACTCCTGACGTTAATTCGGCTTCTTCCTTTGTATCATTAATATTAACAAACTTTAATTTTCCCTTAGTAACTTTACCATTATCTTTAACAGTTATGGTAAAAGATGCAGATTTCAACGCTGCAGACAATCCCAAAGAATCTACATCTAATTTGTATGTACAAGAGCCATCCGCATTTACTACACTAGGAGTCAAAAACACACAAAATATTAAACTAATAATAACGAAATAAATAGCATTCTTTTTTCTCATAAGGGTTCCTCCAAGAAAGCATGTTCTCAAAAACAAGCTAATCAAAATAATTGTACCAAAAAAAAAAGAAAATAGCAATTTCTATATTTACTATTTCCCAAATATTAATTACCGGCAGCATTCCAACAGTCACGCCAATCAGTCATACCCGTTACTTCATCTCCAGCAGTTGTAGCCACCATAGATAAAATAACATTAACAAGCGTAACGATAAAGAACACAGCAACAGCATAAATACAACGTTTAATTAATTTACCTTGAGCTTCCTTAACTTGTTTATCATCTGATGCAATAACTGCCTTTCCTAAATCTAAGGTACCTAAAACAATTAAGATAATTGGAATACCAATTTGTAAAATAGGAAATATACCTTTACGAACAATTCTTACTAAGAATAATAAACCTTTACAAGTTTCAGTTGGCTCACCAACATCAGCTAATATTTGTAAACCTAAATTCATACCAATTTCTCCTTCTCACCTACTATGATATAAAAAATCATATTATTTGTCAATTATTAACGTTTGAATAATCCAAAAATTTTACCATCATCTTTAGTTTCATTTTTACTTAAAAGTCCTAATTTTGCTAAAAAATCGGTAAGAACTGGATTTTTCTCTCTATCGTTCAAAGGGGGAAGATTATAAAAGACTTTAGTTCTTCCTTCATATTCAAAGTCCATTACATCTTTATTAGTTAATAAACTTTGATTTAAAACTATCTTCTTTCCTCGCAATTCTTCAAATATTTTTCTATTTCTTCGCATTAATTTATTAAGACGAATACTAGATGGCTCTAATAGATATAGCACGTCACTACATACGCCATCATTATCAGAATCATTTAAATCAATCAATATAACAGAAGCATCTTTATGTTTAACTATTTCTGTCATTAAATTAGAATCTGTCGTTGAAATCATATTTTTATCATTGAAGTAAAGAAAATCATGTTTGTTTATTTCAAGAGCTAAGACACTCATTCCATAAGTTTGCTCTAACTCTTTCTTTAACATATAAATCAGTGTTGTTGAACCAGCATGATCAGTAACATTCCTGATACCAATAATTTGGTTACCACTCATAACTTTCTCATTAATTGTACTAGATAAAGTATTAAGCTGTTGAATATGTGCTACATCCTTATAAGTATTTGGATGTTCTAAGCAATACTTAATACCATCTAAATTAGTAGTAAAGTTATAAATACCCATTGATATAATTTTTGATAAATAGCTACTAGATGTTGAAATTTCGTTATTTGGTAAAACAAGAATTATCTTCTCTGCATCTAAACCAATAGAAATCTTTTGAATATTAGTGATATTATCATAATCCTGAATAGCTGTAATATCAAGAATCATTCTAGCATAAAAGAAGTTCTTAAACATAGAGACAATCTCTTCTGCTGTATGAACTCCCTCAACACTCTTCATTACATCAATATCAAGGCGGGATAACATATCTTTAGCTTCATTTGCAACTATTACATACATGTCGTTCCCTCCTTTCTAATTCATAGCTTGACATCCATTCTTAGCATATACTGTTTTAGTATCTCCTCTTACTGATAAGAAGTCTGGTAAACCAGTAAATATTCTATTAAGAATAGGAATATCCATATTTACATAAGTCTTAACAGTATAATAAACTCCGCGATAAGATGCATCGTCAACGTTAATTGCATTATTACCAGTATTATCAATACACTTTACACAATAGCCATCTGCTCCGCTACAATACCAACCATTTTGATGATTCATATTTCTTACTGCTTGTTGTTGAACTGAAGAAAGACCATAACCAGCCGTTTTTACTAAGGAACTAATTTCCTCTGCAGCCTTTGATCCTTCCGAAAAACCTTCTCGTTCTTCGATAATATTTATTATACTATTTTTAACTCGAAAGGCGCGAGTATAATTGACAGAATATGCCATATACCCATTTATCAGTATTACAAACACTAAGATAATTTGTAATGTAAATACTCCACCAATCGCTTCACGCATTGTACTTCACCTCTTTAACGTAAATTTTGAGGGGTATTATTTGTTTTATTCCAAGTAGTTTGAATCTTAGTTCTGATAGTTGGCCAAAAAGCTGTAAAGAAAGCTGTTATAACTCCTATCAAAACTATTGTAACTACTGTCATGTTTAACTCTCCTGTTGCCTCTTTCATTTATATCATTCTCCTTTCCTATCATATAAACATTATAGCAAATATTTATTTATTTGTAACTAATTTTCTTGATTCTTTACATAACCATAGACATCATAGAAATTAATATTACCACCATAACACTAACACCAGTAACAACTAACATGATCATTGTTTGATTTCCCATATGATCAAGACGTTCTTTATATTTAGTCTCACGTGCCTTGGCTTGTAAATTTGATACCGTTTTTGAAAACATTAATAATCTTTCTTGTTTCTTCTCTTGCCCACCAATACCTAAACGATAAAGTAAACGCATCATTCGCATTGAATCTCTTACTGGATATTCGTTAGCAAAATCCATATATGGTTGAATTGATGAATCACCTGCATTAATTTTTTCTATCATATCAGTAAGACCTGGTTTAAATATATCTGGAGCATCAGGAATACTTTTACCAATAGCAACTGGAACTGTATAATGTTGAATTAAAATTTCTAGTCCCTTTAAATAGTATGGCAACATTACATCAATATCATGCAAATGTTTTTTATAATAATTTTTAAGTGTCATATAAGGATACTTAAAAGCTAAAAAACCAATTATTACCGCTAACAATATATTTAAAAGACTTAATGAATTAAGCTGTATAAACATAACAAAAAAAATTGTTAAAACACCAAGATTAATTCTTTTTTGAAATAATACATCACTATCAGCTTTGTCACCATATTTTGCAGCTACTAAAAAGTTATAATCATCTTCTCTTAAAAGATTAAAATATTTAGCATTATCTTTGATAAATTTATCTTTATCAATTGTGTGATTGTAAAGTAGAACACCAATTATAATAACTGCTACAATAATTACTTCCATATCTACTCAGCCCCCACATTCTCATTATAATATTTTTCACCTTTAAGAAGGAAATAGGCATTGAAAAGAATTATACCATGTAGTATTACCCTAACATACCTTTTATCAATTAATGCTAAATAATTTTCTCTACCAAGCATATATTGAACAAGCATAACCAACAAGTAAAGAATAACACCATATTGTAAAAATTTCTTATGAAAGTTTGATCTATCCATTCTATCTCTATAAACACTTTCAACTAAAGTATCGATATCTAACTGCATGTTTTCCAAACTTTCACCAGTATCTCTTGCACCTTCTTTAGTAATTTGTAAGAATAATTGATGCATATTTTTTACTATATAATAAGGATATTTTTCGTTCATATAGTTAATAGCTTCATCGATAGAACCGTTTTCATAAGCCATCTCGATCATGGTATTAACATCTGATAGAACAGGGTCTTCCAATATACCTGAATCTCTTACTCCCTCTAAAGATTTAACAAAAGATTGAGTGGTAGCAAATTCCATAATAACGTTTGTTGTATAAACTTGAATTTGTTCAAATACGAACTCACTATAAACTCTTTTACATCTTAAATAAGCAAGATAAGGTACCGAAGCAACAGCTGCTACTATATAAAGAATACTGGCTAAAATATTATAAAAATATAAATAAGTTACTAGCCCGGCAAAACCACCTAATATAGCCACCTGCATTGCATATTGACGTGGTGTAAATTCTTGGCCTAATTCCTTGGCTTTCTCTCTAACTACTTTAAATGAATATGGAGCAAATTTGTCATATATAACTTGTACTTGAGAAGTTATATATTTTGAAACATTTTGACCTTGATAGTTTCTATAAAGAAGTACCCCTACTCCAATTAATATTAATAAGAAAAGTACCATACGCTTCCTCCTTCCTATAACACCTCATTTGGAAATGGAATCTTTGGTAAAGACATTTCATCTTTTATTGGTTCAGTTGGCATTACTACCGTATTAGTAGTGCTAACACCAGTATTATAATTTTGCGTATTTACATATTGTGGACTTGTCTGTGGTGTTTGAAAAACTGGACTACTAGATTGCTGTACTTGTTCAGGCATTTGTGGCACTTGCATATTAGCTGGCGCTGTTTGAACTGCTTGATTACTAGAATTAGCAACTTCTTCTACCGTATTTATCTTTTCTAGTTCATTTTCTAAATCTTGTAATGAATCACCTTTAGAAGTTAATAAATTATCTATATTGATATTTTGATTTTCCAAATACTCTCTTAAGTGATCACTAGGCATATTTTGAACTGGCGCTTTACCATAAGTTTTTTGATAAAGAGTATGAGCGATCGGCTTATTTTCATCATCAACATAAAACTCTACTACTTCATCTACTTCACGATGGAATTTTCCATATTCTTTACTATAATAAGCTTTAATATGAACACCCAATTGAACATAACGATAGATAGTATTTAAGAACTGATCAACATCAATATCTGTTTCTAGTAATGAATACAAACGATACGGAATAGCACTTGCTTTATCAGCATGTATTGTTGATAAAATGTTATGTCCAGATGATATTGAGTTTCGAACAGCAGTAACTGCTTCAGCACTACGAACCTCTGATAATAAAATCCATTTTGGATTCTGACGCATACAAGTAACTAATACATCTGTATAACTAGCAATATTGTTAGTTTTCATTGCTACTATATCTCTATGTGGAAATATTTTATCCAAATGAAGTTCAAGTGTATCTTCAATTGTAATAATCTTTTCGTTTTCCTTTGTATGACTTGCCAAATACTTAACAAACTCAGTTTTACCAGAACCAGTTTCACCACTAACCATTATGTTACAATGTCCTTCAACACATTTAATCAATAAATCGTGAATATTAGCAGTGAAATAATCCTCTTTTAATAGCTTTTCTTTAGAAAGTCTAATCTTAGCTGGTGTTTTACGAATAACAGCAGCAATACCATTAGTAGCAATAGATTCATGTACAAAGTTTAAACGAAGTTCTGCGCTTTCAGCGTCTAAGAATGGTTTTGCATTATTGAATGTTGTTCCCATTACATTAGAACACTGAAAGGCAAGTTTTTCCATAAAAGCATCATTAAGTCCTTCTACTTCTACTCTCTTAGAACCATATGTTAAAGAACGAATCCATACTTGACCATGATTAGAATAAGAGATATCTGTTATATCATCATCGTCTAATAATGGTTTTAAAACTCCAAAGTCTAATTTATCAAAAATAGATCCATTCATTTTTATTTCCTCTTTCCTATATTATTGTGTTGCTAAATCTGCTTCTGTCATTGCAGTTACCTTATTAATAAAGTTCTTCAAGTCTTCATTTGAAAGCTTAACTTCACCTGGATTTTTCTCTAGACTTTCATTAGTTGGTACTGGAATAATTTCAGAATCGTATGCTCTTAAGTAAGAAGCTTTACGTAATAAGATATGATACTCTTCTGGTACCGCAAAAATGATTTGTGCTGGAGTTCTGTTCTCTTCACTATTAGCAAAAACACTTTGTCCATTGCTATCATATACTCCTAGTACTTTAACATTTTGTAATAACTTACCAACCATAATCTTATCATTTTCTTCAGTTACTGTTTGATTATTATCAACATGGTTCATAACCTTTAAGTAAATATCAATATAATTACCTGGTACAATAGAGTTACTATAAGTACTTGCCATATCTACTTCTAAGTTATATAAAACATAATTTTTAGGGTAATCTAAGATAATACTACCTGGAAGTGATTCTTTACTTACGACACTTCTACCATAAAATAAACTACCTTCTGGAATTATACTATCTATAGCAGAATACATATCAACTACACTGGACTTTTTGGTAACTACATCTCCCTTTAACATAGCAGGAGGTATTTCCATTGTTCCTATCATTTCATCAGTAATTTGTGTACCTGGATTAATTGTTTTTAAAGCATATGGTACACTAACAGGATTAATAGCATTTTTAACACGCATATTATATCCTACATATAAAACTATTATTGCTAGTATTACACCAACAACTGTAACAGTATTCTTGTTGGCGAGAAATTTTTTGATTCCTACACTAATATTGTTCATTTCTACATCTTCCTTTCTATTCTAACTTGCAGCTAATGCTCTCGTATAAGTCTCATCTATTTTACTATAATCTAACTGCCCACTATTTACCATTTTAGTAATCAATTCATTTGTTTCATAATCTGTTTCCATAATACTACTAATTCTATTAGAGATTTCTAGATTGTCTCCACTAAAACCTTCTGCTGTATATGAATCAATCTTTATTGTTACTTTTGGAGGGGTTTCATTAATATCATAAATTTTGATATCATATTCTCTATCATTAGAAACGTTTTGGGCAAAGCGGCGCACAAAACTTTCAACAAATTTTTCTTTATCTACTCGATATAATCCACCGCTTAAACGATAATACCCAATATCTACTGCATCTACCATAGCTGCTTCTGTTGTTTCTTTTAATAAGTAATAATCAAGTTCATTACCTGTTTGATAACTAGATGCGATATTAATAACTCCAAAGGTAAATATAGCAAGAAGTATAATTCCAACTATAGCCATTGCTTTACTCATTACTAATTACCTCCTTCTGTATTACAAGTTGTAGAACTTGTTTGGTTGTTACATCCGATAAGTCCACGTTTAGTAATAACTGACGTTCCTAGTTGATCTAAAAGTTTACTTCGATAAACTGTAACCCCCCATGTACCTTGACCAGATAGTCTATTAAGTCCTGTTCCATCACTTGTATCATTATAAGTTTTTCCACTGTTGTAGTTTCTGATTGTAGTTATTGCTGATTTTGTTAATTTAATATGATAATCTAAATATTTATTTTCATTAGCTGAGTCATAAACGGCATCTCCAGTTGCTTCTATATTTTTTCTAAGTGTTATTGGATCAACTTTATAATTAACATTATTTTTATTCGTTGCATTTGCAGACCAGTTAAATCTTGCTGCTCTATTAGGGAATAGATTAGATAGATTTACAGAACGAACTTTAACTTTCGAAGTTAATGGATTATCAGGAGTGTCAGGATTGTCAGGATTGCCAGGATTATCAGGAGTGTCAGGATTGTCCGGTTCTTCAGGTGGACAATTTTTAGTACCCTGTACACATGGATTTTTAATTGCAAAGAAACATGAGAAATCAAAATTCCAACCAAACACACCATAACTATTTATTTTACCAGTAATATTATAATTATTAATCTTTGTAGGTTTACTAACTGTATTAGTATCATCTAATTTATAATTATACCAATTTATATTAACATCTTTAGTAGTTAAACTTGTACAATATGCATTCCCTACTGCCACATAATAAGGTAATTTATCTTTAGATATTTCAACTTTTGTTTGACCAGTCTTAACGTTGATATAATTTTTAGGGAATGAAATCGTCGTATGATAATCATAACAAGTATCTCCATTCTTACAAGCAGCTATTCCAGCCGACTTACAAGATTGCTTATCTTTACAATATGCTTCATATTCAGCTGATTCTGGTTTAAGACTACTACAGTATTCCTGATTTACATTCTCACATTCGCCAGTTATACATAATCCATTAGTATTGATGATCATACTTGGGAAATTTCCAGATTTAGTAGATTTATTTGAAGATGAAGAAGCTTGATTAATATTCTGAGAAGAATTATACTCATGACCCAAATTATTACCAGTGTTCTTACTAGTTTCATCTGTTTTAATAACATAACTACTATTTATTGTTTTACATGAATTAGCAGTCTTAATGCATGCTTGTTTGGCCTTCTTATATGCCTTAAGTTCTGCCTTATAAATCATATTACCTTGAGCACTAGTAACAATGTACTTCTTATCATCAGTATAGTTTTTAACTTTTTCAGAACAGTTAGTAGTAATAGTACAAGTATCTGAGCATTCACTTGCAAAAGCAATAGATCCATCAGATTTTAAATATCTTGCTCTTTTCAAAGAACCGTCAAATGATTCATATTGTCTATAATATCCTAGTGCTGAATAAGTAGGTGAAGTTGACTTAATTGAGCCATTAAGCATTTTAATAGTGTTATATGTTTCATCTACTGTACTAAAATAATAATAGTTTATCGCACTTGAACATCCACCATTCTTTTTCCATGACCATGTTCCTTTACTAGTATTATAATAGAAATGGCCAGCGCTTTGAGTCCAAGTACTTTCTGTACCAGTTCCATAATAACCACCAGGTAAATATTTCTTAGATTCATAAACTTTTTGAGCTAATGCCTTTAACTCATCAGCACTCATATTTCTTGTACTTTTAAAATATTCATCTGTGTAACAAGTTACTTCCTTATCAGGGGTGACTTTAACAGTTTTTAATTTATTAGCCATTGGTGTAGGAATAGCATTATCTTCCTTCAAGCTATTAAGATACTTAACACTTGATTCTTTTTTTGATGTAGCGCTAACTTTTTTTGTTGTAGTTGATTTACCATAAACTTGATTATAGCACTTATTAATACAACTTTGAGTATATTCTCCTCCATCACAAGAATCTATACAAGTATCAAATGATGAACTTGGTCCACCTTCATGTGTACCACTTGAACAGTTAGTAGGAGCAATACAACCTTTTATTTTTGTCGGTTTTACTCCAGTAAATTTTGCAGAACAAACTGTCTTTGTTTTGATATCAGCAACGTAACTAAAGCACATTCCTGATTGGGTAATAACTGGTGGATCTAATGTTACTACTACATCTTCACGGCAAGTAGTTTTACAATCACCAGTATCAGAAACAACACCTTTGTGCGTATACTTTTTAATTGTTTTACCATCATTTTTACCATATTCACAACTTAAACTAGTGCTTTTTGTAGGATCACTGACTTTAGTAAAACTTTCATCTTCTAAATCATCAATGGGTGATGATTCATTAGGCAAAGTACCAAGTTCTCTTTCTATCTCTTTAGTCTCATCATCATCTGGTTCGTCAGGAGCTTCTTTAATTGTATTGAAACTATAGTTAATTTCATTAGTACATGGTTTTTCTCCTTCCTTAACTACTCTTGAAAAAGAAACAATTAAGGTTGTAGTACTGGTACCAGAAGCTGCTTCTTCTGCGGTTAAGTCAATTGTTATGTTACCATGTTCATCAGTAGTAACTAACCGACCATTTACATATACCTTTACTTCTGGCATATTCGCAGCCTTTTCAGATAAAGTTATTGTATTACCATTTTGAGTATATGCTACTTTAGTTCCATCACTAAGTGTATTAACAACACTAAAGTTATCCTCCAAAAATTGTTCTCTACTTGGACAGTTAACACCGTCTTCAGCTTTTGTCCTTAAGGGATTTGCTATAACACAAACAAGAAGAATAGCAGTAACTGCCAACACTACTCTACGCTTCTTCATTTGTATCACCTTCTTTCATTCTCTTCTCAATCTTTTCATAATTCTTATTAGTTTTAACTTTAACTAGTTCTTGTTTTTCATCATCACGTAATTTTCTAGCATCTACTCTAAAAGAGTATATATCTTTTGCACCATAGAATCTAGTACAAGTAAGTAAACTAATCAATTTATCATCTTTTGATACATCTATATCCATGTCATACATACTTTCTTTTTTTGATTTAATTATATATTCTTCTTGTTCTTTTTCTGTATAAACATTTTTATATGATGCGGATTGATCATAATTAACAAGAGCCACTGCATAAACTCGATACATAGCTTGATTTCCATCACGATCTGTATAAGCAATATATTGATTTTCAGCAGTGAATGATGGATATATAAAACTTACCAGTTGTTCAAACCCCTCCATAGTATCATCATGAATAATTGGTTTTCTAGAAACATTTCTGATATTGTGTGAAATAAAACTTACATGATTACTGTTGCTTCCAGGAATTGAATATATTGAAATATGATCATAATCTCTCGCTTGCATATTTAATAAATCATTATCTTGAACAACAGGTAAATCAATATTAGTTCCTTCTACTGTGACCCAGCCAACAATGGTATCACCATATTTTTTAACTTCCTCTATTTGTTTTGTCTTATCTTCTAACTTAAATTTACTTATCTTTGGTCTTGTACTAACAAAGTAAAGAATAAAAGCTAAAATAAAGATTATAACAGTTAAACAAATAACTCTCTGTTTTTTCTTCATAGTTTACCTCTCATCTATTTTGCAATCGTGCAATCCTCATGCCTACAATTTCCACTCTTAATATAAGCATCTTTATCAAGATAGACCTTAAGTTTAACACCAACTTTTCTACCAACATGTTTATAATAGAAAGGTGTTGTTCCATCGGCATCTACATAGGTTTTATTTTCTTCTTCCTTAGAAGATTCAATCAACCAGAATGGTTCTCCAGCATTATTAGTAGCTCCACTAAATAAATCAAAAGCCGATGGAATACTTAATTTTGATTTATATGTTTTAGTCTCATGTTTTCCTTTATAAGTAACTAACTTATCATAAATAGGAACAACTACATCTTTTTTAACAAAGTAACTTGTATCAATGTATTTAGATAAATTATTATTTATCTGATAAGCAATATTTCCTTTTTCTTTAGGATTATAAATTTTTACACTACTAGCATTATCGTAAGAAATTTGAATTGCAGCATGCTCTTCATTTCTTAAAACACTTTTCATTATTAATTTTGTTGTACCATCTTCCTGATGTCCTGCCACCACAAAGTTATAACCTGAGTAACTGATTACTGTTCCAATATCAAGTTTATTAACTTTCATGTTCCTTTTTACTTCTTGTTCTGTTCCAATCAAATAAGGATCTTCTTTTGTTCCTGAACCACTAGTTATTTTTGTGTCCTTCTTTAAGGTAATAGCCGGCCTAATGTTAAGGAGAATATTATCATTATAGGCTGTTTGATTATTTGATTTTCCAGACCAAACTTGATTGTTACTATCAAAATTGTTATACCAAACCCTTGCTACTATTCCTAAATAACTCATTCCTAAATCATCTAAAGAATTTACATAATCTTGTAAAGATAAAATACCTACATTTTTAGTTTTACTATATCTATCACATGTTGTTTTTCCTTCAGTATAAATATCATCACACCATTTAGAAGAAACTATTAATTTCTTACTCTTATTATTTAACTGTGGATAAAAATAATTATTTAACCATTCATCCATGTTACTGCCATCAAATCTATTATTTTTTGCTCCATAATCAATATTAGCTAAAGGATTTTCACTAGCAATTGTTACTGTTCCATCACTATTTATTTTAACCATTCTAAATAAGATATTATTAAACATTACATAATTATCAGAACTTGTACCTTTATAATAGTTGTTAGTACCTTTAGTATCTTCTGTTACCACTTTACTAAGTGATTCTATTACCTCTACTGTTCTTTTAACAGTAGTTTCATTATCTAAGCTATCAGCAACTTTATAAGTAATTTCATAAGTACCAATTTTACTAGTATCAACTGTTCCTTTGATTACTACTTCATTATTATTAATAGTACCATCTGTTTTATCTTTAACACTTAAAACTCCAGGTTCTGTATAAGTATCTCCAAGACTAACAGTCATATTTTTCTTACCATTGAGTGTAATAACTGGCCCTTTATAGTCGATATTACTATGTCTATTGCCACATTGTAAATGAGTATAATACTCATCTTTTCCACTTTCTACTTTTAACTTTACATTACTGTTTTTTATATCACAAATACTATTTTTTATTTTTAATTCGTCTAAATATTTTTGCTTAATAAGCACTTCAAGAGAAACGGTAGAAACACGTCCCTCTTCTGTTGGTAAATTTCGTCTATTGATGGAAAAATATCTTTTTCCAGCTTCACTTAGTATTTTTTCATTATGTTTAAACATTTGATATGGGTAAAGTACAAAATTCCATAGAAGAAATAATAATACAAAAACAGCTACTATTAAAATTATCTTTTTAATTAATTCTTTATTTTTCATATTCGTTCCTTCCTATTTTACATGATAGGTATATTTACTACCATTCACAGTATAAACTAAATCTATTTTATTAGCCTCTTTCACAGCAAGTGGTACTTTAAGATACAAGGAATTATCGGTATAATCTTTAGAAACTGCATTAACACAATCTATACTGCTAGTCTTACCATCTTTATCTTCATATTTAATTTTAGCATACTTAGTTGAAAAGTCAACAAAAGTTTTTGGTTCAAAATACTCACTTATATAATCAATTTTTAAAATAGCTTTATTATAAGATGTAACTGTACTTGGACTGATACTACAACCAGTTCCAAAACACTTATATGAATTATAAATAGCACTATCACTTACTTGATAATTTATAAAAGTAAAGTCCTTATCCTCTATCTTCATCTCTTGATTTAATTTTTTAGTTGAAGTCTTGACAGGTGTCTGATAGTCTTTTACCTTTAATTTAACTTTTCTTAAAAGGAAAGAATTGTCTAGGCCTTGATAATATAAAGTGTAGTATTTACTTTTCCAATCCTTATCAACACGGTAGATTAAGTTAAATACTTTTGTTTCATTATAATCAAAGGAAGAGTTATCATATACTTTTCCATAAGTCGAAAAATAAGTCTGATACTGTGGTGTTCTATCGGCCTCATTACTTCTATTAATAAGATGGAACCTATCTGTGTACATATTTCTTTCACCAGCTAAATTTTTTACTTTTAACTTAACTATAACATAAGAATATTTAGAATTTTTTTCAATTAAATCACCATTGTCTTTACGATTAGTTAGGTAGCTATCTAAAACAGTTACCTCATAAAAATTTGATTTAAAGGTTTGATTCTCTTTATAGATTTTATGAAGTATTCCAAAGTAGTAATAAGTATAGCCGACTAAAATAACAACTAGTACCGTCATTAACGTATTAAGTATAAATCTATGTTCTTGATATACATAACCAATGTTTCTAAAAAGTTTATTAACTGTTCGTCTAACTCTATCTTTATCAAATTGTAAACTAAGTTCAAATTCTTCTCTATCTTCTTCTTTAATTTCTAAATATTCTTGATCATTTTTAAAACCAAATTTATTTAAATCTATTCCTAATGTTCTAAGAATTAATAGTAGAAAAACTGCAAATTGTAATAAATAAGCGATCAGTAATAAATCTCGACCGGCCATTATTTTAGTTATATCGGAGATATCATTATATGTTACAAAAAAATTCCTTATATAAAGCATTACTCCTAAAAGGAAAATATAACTAAAGAATGGTACTAAATAAATTTTCCATGGTTTCTTTTTATGTCGCAATAAAATCATCAAAATAAGAAAAATACCAAGGCACAGTAATATCACGATAATTGGTAAAAATCCTATATAATTTTTTATCGGCTCTAAATCGGCATTATAGCTTTCTGTTCTAATAAATTCACTGACAAAAGTACGTAATGTACTTGTTTTATAAAAGATATAAAAGCAAAGTCCTAACAAAACAAGATGTATTCTTTGAAAATACTGAATCAAAAACGCATATGGTTTTCTTAATATCATCTAGTTCACGCCCCTTATTATTATCATTTTTAGTATAGCAAAAATATTTTGAGTTGTAAATTATTTACAAATAGTATTTTTGGTTGTTATAATTACTTGTGAGGTGTAGTAAATGAAAAAAAAGAGAATTATCTTTTTGATTATATTAGTAGGTGTTTTATTTCTTACTGGATGTAAAAACAGTTTAAATACTGTAAAGGAAATTGACTTTGCCACTTTACAAAGTAAGATTGAAAATAAGGAAACTTTTATTTTAGAAATTATTCAGACCGGTTGTTCTCATTGTGAAGAATTCTCACCTAGATTTAGAGATGTCTTAAATAAATATGATTTGACTGGCTATTCAATTAATCTTTCTAATTTAACAGAAGAAGAAAAAAATAAGTTATATGAAATAACTGAAGTTTCCGGAACACCAACTGTCTGTTTCTTTAAAAAAGGAAATGAAGAGGTCATGAATAAGATTGTTGGTGCTGTCAGTGATAAAGAACTATATAATAAACTAAAAGATGCTAAATATATAAAAAATTAAAGACAAAAAAATAGGACTTTAAGTTAAAGTCCTATTTTTTCTTTTTAGCATCAAATTTCTTTCTTTCTTCAGTATTTAGTATTTTCTTACGAAGTCTAATGTTATTTGGTGTTACTTCGATTAATTCATCAGAGTTGATATAATCAAGAGCATATTCCAAAGTAATTGGACGAGGTCTTTTTAAAACTACTGTGTGATCACTTCCTGCTGCTCTTGTGTTAGTTAATTGTTTTCCTTTAGTAACATTAACAGCAAGGTCGTTATCTCTATTACATTCACCAATAATCATTCCTTCATAAACTTCACAGCCTGGTTCAATAAACATAATACCACGGTCTTCTAAGTTTCCAATTGAATAAGCAGTAGCTTGTCCACTATCAACTGATACTAAAACACCAAGTTTTCTTTCTCCAATTTCAACACTTTCATATGGTTCATAAGAAGCAAAAGTATGATTGATAATTCCATAACCTTTAGTCATTGTCATAAAATCAGTCATAAATCCTAGTAGACCACGAGATGGTACTTTATATGTTAATCTTGATTGATTTTCAAAGTTTTCCATATTAAGTAGTTTAGCTCCACGTAGTCCTAATTGTTCAATTACTGAACCAACGCAGTCTTCTGGTACTTCGATTTGTAAATCTTCCCATGGTTCATATTTAACACCATCTATTTCTTTAATAATTACCTTAGGTTTAGATACTTGAAGTTCAAAACCTTCACGTCTCATATTTTCAATTAAAATTCCTAAGTGTAATTCTCCACGACCAGATACTAAGAAACTATCATTAGTAGCTGTTTCAACTTTTAAACTTACATCTTTCTGAGTTTCTTTCAAAAGTCTTTCTTCAATCTTACGAGCAGTAACTAATTTACCATCACGTCCGACAAATGGTGAAGTATTAGCACCAAAAGTCATTTGTAAAGTTGGTTCATCAATATGTAAGATTGGTAATGGTAAAACTTGTCCTTGAGAACAGATTGTTTCACCAACAGAGATATCAGCAAGTCCTGCAATAGCAACAATATCTCCAGCTTCAGCATGGTCTATTTCTACTCTACTATATCCATAGTAACCAAATAGTTTTTGAATACGGAAAGCTTTAGTACTACCATCTAATCTAACGCAGTTAACCATTTCACCTGTATGAATTTCTCCGTTATGAACACGCCCAATTCCTATTCTTCCAACAAATTCGTTGTAGTCTAATAAAGCTGGTTGGAATTGTAATGGTTTAGTATTATCTCCTGTCGGAGCTGGTATTTCACTAATGATTAAATCAAGTAATGGTTCAAAACCAGGTTTTTGAGTAGAAATATCATCACTCAAACTACAAGTTTCATTTAAAGCACTAGCATAAACAACTGGAAATTCTAGTTGATTTTCATCAGCACCCAATTCGATAAATAAGTCTAAAACTTCATCTACTACTTTAGAGCAACGAGCACTTGGCTTATCTACTTTATTAATAACAACGATAGGTTTTACTTTGGCTTCTAAAGCTTTCTTTAAAACAAATCTAGTCTGTGGCATTGCTCCTTCATAAGCATCTACTACCAATAATACGCCATCAACCATATTCATGATACGTTCAACTTCACCACCAAAGTCAGCATGTCCTGGTGTATCTAAGATGTTGATACGATAATCTTTATAGTCAAGAGCAGTTGTTTTAGCAAGAATTGTAATACCACGTTCTCTTTCTAGAGCATTTGAGTCCATTGAAACGTTACTTACATCTTCATTGTCTCTAAACATTCCTGATGTTTTTAAAATTCCATCAACAAGAGTTGTTTTTCCATGGTCAACGTGCGCAATAATTGCTATATTTCTTTTTTTCATATATATCACACTCCAAAATACGTTCTAAATTATAACATAATTTTTTAATAATTACTAGCGATTATACTAAAATAGTACTGATTTTTTTAATCAGTACTATTTGGTATATCAATTATTAATTATTTTGTACCATTAATTTGACTCATTACTTCATCAGCAAAGTTTTCTTCTTTTTTCTCAATTCCTTCACCTACAGCATAACGAATCATAGAAACGATTGATCCACCATTGTTTTTAACAAATGTACCTACATTTACACTTGAATCTTTAATAAATTCTTGTTCTTCAAGACAGATTTCTTTATAGAATTTGTTAAGTCTTCCAGTTACCATTTTTTCTGCTATATCAGCTGGTTTTCCTTCATTCATAACTTGTTCTTTAATTACTTTACTTTCATGATCAACCATATCAGCTGGTACATCACTTCTAGTAGCACAAACTGGTGCCATAGCAGCAACGTGCATTGCAACATCTTTTGCTACTTCTTCATTAGTATTAGCAAGAACTACTAATGCACCAATTCTTCCACCCATATGTAAATAGTTTCCAAATACTTCATTATCATTCTTTGTAACTAGTTCATGACGACGGAAAGATAATTTTTCACCAATTTTTGCTGTTAAAGCAACTAATTTGTTTTCAATTGTTTCTCCATTGTCTTCAAATGATAATACTTCTTCGTGAGTCTTTAAGTTGTTAGCTAAGATTGTGTTAGCTAAATAATCAACGAAGTTTGTAAATTCTTCATTCTTAGCAACAAAGTCTGTTTCTGAATTTACTTCTAGGATAACAGCTTTATTACCGTCAGTAACTATTTTACAAAGTCCTTCAGCTGCTACACGGCTAGCTTTCTTTTCAGCTTTACTAATTCCTTTTTCTCTTAACCAGTCAACAGCTTCAGTCATATTTCCATTAGTAGCTTCTAGTGCTTTCTTACAATCAAGCATTCCAGCACCAGTTTTATCTCTTAGTTCTTTTACATCACTTGCTTTAAACATAATAAATTCCTCTTTCTATAGTAAATAATTGATTATCATTAATTAAGCTGCTAATTTTTCGATAATTTCAGCTTTTTTAAGTCCTGCTACAGAAATATTTCTTTCTTTAGCTAAATCTTTTAATTCTGCTACTGTCATTTTATCATAATCTACAGTCTCAGTTTTTACTTCTTCTTTAGCTTCTGTTTTTACTTGAGCAGTCTTTTCAGCCATTTTTTCTTTTCTCTTAGCTTCTTTTGCTTTATCATCTTCAGAAACATAATCAATTACTTCATTACCATTAGCTTCTGCAATAGCATTAGTTAATGCTCCGATTACTAATTTTACTGAACGAACAGCATCATCGTTTCCTGGAATTACATAATCAACCATATCAGGATCACAGTTAGTATCTACAATACCAAATACTGGGATTCCTAAAATTCTTGCTTCTTTAATAGCGATTTCTTCTTTTCTTGGATCTACAATAATTAAAGCATCAGGGATTTTCTTCATATCACGAATACCACGTAAGTTTTTGTTTAACTTTTCGTATTCTTTTCTAAGTCCTGCTACTTCTTTCTTAGGAAGTAAATCAAATGTTCCATCAGTTTCCATCTTTTCGATTTCTTCCATTCTTCTGATTCTTGATTTGATAGTTTTGAAGTTTGTTAAAGTTCCACCTAACCAACGTTCATTGATGAAGTACATATTTGTACGAGTAGCATTTTCTTCTGCTGCTTCTTGAGCTTGTTTCTTTGTACCTACAAATAAAACCTTTCCATCATTTTCAGCTATTTCTTTTAATGCAGCGTAAGCTTTTTCCATACATTTAGCTGTTTTTTGTAAATCGATAATATAAATATCATCTCTTGTAGTATAGATGTATTCCTTCATCTTAGGATTCCATCTTCTCTTTTGATGTCCGAAGTGAACACCTGCTTCTAATAAATAATTCATTGATACAACTGTCATATTAATTTCTCCTTTTCGTTTTTATTATCTTCTATTTTGTTCTAAAGACTACCACCATTTCTGGCACTAGGCAATCTAATTCCAAAATATGTTTATTTATTTAATTCTGCAATAATTTCAGCTTTTTTAAGTCCTGTTACAGAAATATTCTTTTCTTTTGCTATTTCTTTTAATTCTGCTACTGTCATCTTATCATAATCTACAGTTTCAGTTTTTATTTCTTCTTTTTTTGCTTCTTCTTTCTTAGTTGTTGTTTTTGCAGTAGCTACTTTCTTTTCTCCTTTAGCAACATTAACTAATTCTGTAAATGCTTTAGGATCATTAATTGCTATTTCTGATAACATCTTACGGTTAACTTCTATTCCATTTTTAGTTAATCCATTAATAAATTTTGAATAACTAATATCATTTAAACGACATGCTGCGTTGATACGAGTAATCCAAAGTTTTCTGAATTCTCTTTTCTTTTGTTTTCTATCACGGAAAGCATATTGTCCTGAATGCATTAATTGTTCTTTAGCTGTCTTATATAATCTATGCTTACTTCCAAAATATCCTTTTGCTTGTTTTAATACTTTTTTATGACGAGCTTTTGTTGTTGCTCCATTCTTTACTCTTGCCATACTTTCTCCTCCTTCATCTCATTTTAAAGAACATTCTTTAAACGATTTTGATCTGCTTTACTTAAGTTAGATCCTTTTCTATTTTTACGATTTGCACTAGTTGGTTTGTAACCAGTGTTGTGACGACTTCCTGGACGTCCAATTTTAATATCATTTTTACGTTTTTTGACTACTTTTGCTGTTCCCTTATGTGTTTTAATTTTTGGCATAATTTATTCCTCCTACTTATCTTTTTTTGGTACTAACATCATCGTCATATTACGACCGTCTAATTTTGCACTTTCTGCTACTTCAGCAAATTCACTTGCTCTTTCTGCAAAACGCTCTAAGACTTCTTTACCAAGTTCAGTATGTGCCATTTGTCTACCTTTAAAACGAATACTAAGTTTTATCTTATCTCCTTTTTTAAGGTATTTAATAGCATTTCTTAATTTTGTTTCAAAATCTCCTACATCAATTACGGGAGATAAACGAAACTCTTTTAACTCTGCTTGACTAGCTCTTTGTTTTTTTAAAGCATCTTTTTCTTTCTTTTGTCTTTCATAACGATACTTATTATAATCCATTACCTTACAAACAGGTGGATTACCATTTGGATTCATAAGTACTAAATCAAGATTGGCATAATTTGCTAGTGTTCTAGCATCGCTTATTGATTTAATTCCTACTTGTTCTCCATTTGGACCAATAACTAATACTTCCTTGGCTCTAATCTCATCATTAATCATTAGACTGTTCTTATCTTTTGCGATAATTAACACCTCCATAAATTAAGAAAAGTGGATAAATATTTATCCACTTAAAAACCCATATATTCTTATTAAGATTAATATGTTGGCTTTTGACCTATCGCCTCTATTAGGGCTGATCAGGTGGATAAAAATCTCTTTCCTTTTCTTTAACTGCTAATATTATATGCAATAAAAGTCAAAAAGTCAAACTTTTTTGACAGTTTTTACTTGATTTTCCCTATTTTTTCTTCTTTTTGAGGTTCTATACCTAAATTTTTGTAAACCTCATCTAACATTTGTATATCTGAAGTAAATACATCTGTAATGATTTCACCATTCTCATATAAAGCAAATTCAGCATATGGACTGTCTTCGTTAGACATTAATTTACTAATTACTGGATAAACACTGCTAAGATAATCTTTCTGTCCTTCTAATCCTTCCGTACTAAGAGCGAAGGTGTAAGAAACATAGCGATTTCCTCTAGCGGTTACACTACTGTTATTTTGAATTACTGAAAGTCCAGTTTTTGTTATTTCCTCTAATTGTGAATAATAGTTTTTACTATCATCATAAGAAACATTGTAGTTAGCCCACCAAGGACTAGATAATATTGTTTTCTTAAATTCTTCTTCGTGTTCCTCACCAGTTATATTGTGCTCATTAGGTATCATTAGACAGTGTCCAAATGAATGGGCAATTCCGTTAGGTTCTATTATTACACCTTTAAATTTGTCAATATTAGCTAATTCACTTTTATTCATAAACTACTTCCCTTCTGTTCTTATGCTTTAGAGCTTCCTTCATAAAATATTCAAATATTTTTACTGAGTTTATATCAGTATCTAACATTAATTCTGGATGCCACTGTACTCCTATACAAAATGGATAGTTTTTAAGTTCTATTCCTTCAATAACACCATCTTCTGAAAAAGCAACGGTATTAAAATTATCATTTTTTAAAGCTTCTTTAGAATGAAAACTATTAACAGCTATTTCTTCTTTACCAATAATTTCGTAAAGCTTACTATTTTTATTTATTAAAACTTTATGAACTGGTTTAGCCTCATTTTCTCTTACCCAAACTGTATTATGAAGTTGTTTATTCTCTACTTCTTTTAAAATAAACTCTTCCTTATGATAATTACTTAAAAGTTGCATTCCAAGACATACACCTAGAACTGGCAAACCTCTTTTAAGTGCTTCTTCTAAGATAAAGAAATCGTAAGGGCTTATTTTGCTTCCACCTGGAATAAAAAGCCCATCACACATATCTAGCCAGTATAAAGCAAGACGTTTTTCCTCTTCTGTCAAAGCGACATAATCACGATACTTTGTATCATAATATTCAATATTTTGCATTGGACATAAGAGAAGTGGGTTACCACTCATCTTTAAAATAGCTGTTCTTGTACTATCAAAGACATAATTTAAAGATCTACCTCTTTGATTAGCATCATATCTTGTAAGTATTCCAATTACTGGTCTCATTAGAATTTAACTCTTTCTCTTATATAGTTTTCTAACTCATCAAGTTTTACTACTACTTGCTCCATTGTATCTCTATCTCTTACTGTTACAGTATTGTTATTTATCGTTTCATCATCAACTGTTACAGAAAAAGGTGTTCCAATAGCATCATTACGACGATATCTTTTTCCAATACTTCCTGTTTCATCATAACTACAAGAAAAACTGCTAGCAAGTTGTTTAAATACTTCATGTGCTTTCTCACTATGATACTTTTTAGCAAGTGGTAAAACTGCTACTTTATAAGGTGCTAAATAAGGATGAAGATGTAATACTTCTCTTGTTTCATTATTTTCTAGTTGTTCTACATCATAAGCATCACATAATATTGTTAAAAACATTCTATCAACACCAACACTTGGTTCAATAACATAAGGAATATATTTTTCATTTGTTTCTGGGTCTAAATATGCTTGACTTACTCCTGACACTTCTTGATGACGAGATAAATCATAATCAGTACGTGAAGCTATACCCCATAATTCACCAAATCCAAATGGGAATTTGTATTCAATATCAGTGGTAGCATTACTATAGAATGATAATTCTTCTTTAGAATGATCTCTTAATCTTAAGTTTTCAGCCTTTACTCCTAATGATAGTAAGAAGTTATAGCAGTAATCTTTATAATATTGATGCCATTTTAATTCTTCACCAGGCTTACAGAAAAATTCCATTTCCATTTGTTCAAATTCACGCACACGGAAAATAAAGTTTCCCGGCGTAATTTCATTTCTAAAACTTTTTCCTATCTGACCAATACCAAATGGAACTTTAAGACGCATACTTCTTTGAACGTTTAGAAAATCAACAAAGATTCCTTGAGCAGTTTCTGGTCTTAAATAAATTGTACTCTTTGCATCTTCAGTAACACCTTGGAATGTTTTAAACATAAGGTTAAACTCTCTAATATCAGTATAATCAAGAGCACCACAATTTGGACAAGTCACGTTATGTTCTTTAATGTAGTTCATTAATTCTTCGTGATTCATTCCTCCAGCATCTTCTACTCCATCAGCTTCTACTAGCTTGTCAGCACGATGTCTTGTCTTACATTTTTTACAATCGATTAGGGGATCTGAAAATGTAGCGATATGCCCAGATGCTTCCCAAGTCTTTGGATTCATTAAAATAGCACTATCAAGTCCAACGCAGTTTATATCTTCTTGAATAAATTTCTTAGTCCAAGCACTTTTTATATTATTTTTAAGTAAAACTCCTAAAGAACCATAGTCCCAACTATTAGCAAGACCACCATATATTTCGCTTCCTTGAAATACATAACCATATTGTTTACAAAAAGCTACTAGCTTTTCCATTGTTAATTTTTCCATAAACTTCCTCTTTTCTTTCTTATATATTATAGTAGTTTTTTTATCTCTAAACAAGATAAATCTTTATCATTATTATATACACTAAACCTTGTTTTTCTAATTATTAACCAATAAATTTTGGTAAAAAGATAATTATTCCTATGATGCTAGCAAAAATACAAGCAATTAAGACTGCTCCAGCTGCTGCATCTTTAGCAAGTTTTGCTTTTTTGTCTTTCTTTAATGTCACTAAATCAACAGTGCTTTCAATAGCAGTATTGATTAGTTCTAAACTAAAGACTAAAGCGAAAAGTAATAAACAAATCAACCATTCAGTCACAGATAACTTAACATATATACCAGCTATTACTACTAAAATAGAAACTAAAAAATGAATGAACATATTTCTTTCTTTTTTTAAAGTAGCGATAATTCCTTCTATTGCATACTTAAAGGAAAAAGTTAATTCTTTCTTATCTTGTTCTTCTTTGATAAAGTTACTTTCATAAAGCATTAATAGTGCAAATAAATAAGCAAGTCCTAGTGCTATTCCTCCTAAAACATCTGTTAAATAATGAACTCCCAAAATCAATCTACTAAGTGGAATGGTTGTTATCAAAAAACTTAGTATTCCAATCTTTAACTTTCGATGTTTAACATTTTTGTCTTTTAAAAGTAAATAAAGTAAAAAGCCATAGAAAGAAACTGCAAAAAAGGAATGCCCTGAGGGAAAACTATAATCTTTCAGAGTCATCTGTCCCATAATTGGTCTTTCTCTTATAAAAATATTTTTAGTAAGATAAACAATTAAGCCACTACCTAACAGGTCAAGAAAAAGAAATGTTCTTTTTTTATTAGATTGCAACAAAAATACTAGAAAAAATAAAACTATTATCAAGCCTTCAAAGGAAGCAAAAAATGATAACAAAGTTGCAAATGCTAACAAGAGGTTATTTTTAATTGATATTAGGGAATAATATAATAATAAATCTTCACGCATGGTTGCCCCTAGTAAGACTGAAGTTGCTATTAAAATGAAAGCAAATAACGCAATAATTATATAATTTTTTAAACGATATTTCATAATAATTTACTCCTTTAACAACGCTAATGTTGTCATTAAAGTTTTTCGACTTTTCAAATAAATTCCTGTATATCTATCATAATACTCTTCCAAAAAACGATAAATCTCTTGATTTGTTTCTTCAGAAACTGTTATTTTAGTAATCTTATTTATATCTATATAGGCGTACATTCTAATTAGTTTAATTGTTTTCTCACTATTATAACCTCTATTTTGATAACAGGAATTACAAACAAATCCTCCTAAAGTTGCATCTAAAGCAACAATATTTGTCTTACTACCACAAGATGTGCATTCATCAAGAATAGGCGTTACACCAAGATAAGTTAAATATTTCAACTGAACTATATTAGTAATTGTTTCTGGACTTAAACCATTTTCTATCTTGTTTAGAGCACTAATTAGAATAGGCATTATTTCTTTACTATCACTTTGGCTGACGACTTGATTCGTTAAATCTAGTAGTAAAGTTGCATAACTGATACTTTCTAGATTCATCATTACTTTGGGATAAGCATTAATGACATCTACACTAGCTAAAGTAGATATGCCATCTTCTCTATAATAAAAATGAAAAGTGCCATAAAGTAGTTTTCTACTTACCCCTCTTAATTTACTTTTCAAGTTACGACAACCTTTTGACAAGATACTAATTAGACCATATTCTTCTGTTAGAACTTTTAAGATTTTACTAGAATCACTATAGTTAACTTCTTTTAGAATTATCCCTTTCGTATCTACTATTTTCATCTTTATCACTTTCCTCTAATCTTTTATTAAGAAGAAAATACCTAATGTCCCCTGTTTCTTTAAATAATTTCCAAATTAATTTATCCACTATATCACCTATTATTAATATGATAGAAAGAAACTTTTTTTATTCATTTTCAAAGCCGAATTCTTTTAAATATTTTTCTTCTTCTTTCCAGTTTTCAATTACTTTTACATAAGTTTCTAGATAAACTTTTTTACCCATAAATTTTTCCATTTCATATCTTGCTGATGTACCGATTTTCTTTAACATACTACCATTTTTACCGATAATAATTTTTTTCAAAGGAAGTCGATCAACTACTATTAAAACTTGAACTTTGATAAGGTCATCTGTTTCTTTATAATTTTCTACATAACAAGTAATAGCGTGTGGAACTTCTTCTCTTGTTAATTGCATAGCTTTTTCACGAACAAATTCAGCCATAATAAATTTAGTTGAAACATTGGTCAAAGCATCATCTTCAAAAATCGGGTCACTATCAGGTAAATACTTTTTAAGTGTTTTTACTAAATCATCAAGACCATCTTTTTCTAAAGCTGATATAGGTATGACTTCTTGAAAAGTAAAATCTTTAGTAGCTTTATCTATTGTTTTAAATAGAGTTTCCTTCTCGATTTTATCAACTTTATTCAATAGTAAAAATACGGGTACATCTTCGGTTTCTTTAATTTTATTTAGAATAAATTGGTCACCTTTACCAAAACCAGTTTTAGCATCTATCATAAATAAAATTATATCTGCTTGATTCATATTTAGATAAGCGGTTTTATTTAGAACGTTTCCTAATTTATGAATTGGTTTATGAATACCTGGTGTATCGATAAATACAATTTGTGACTCATCATCTTGATAAATACCTTCTATACTGTTTCTAGTAGTTCCAGCCTTATCAGTCGTTATTGCTAAATGAATATTTAAAAGACCATTTAGTAAAGTACTTTTCCCAACATTTGGGCGTCCCATTATTGTTACAAATCCACATTTTTTCATTAAAACATCTCCACTATCTTTGGTATATATATAATTGCTAAAGTGCAAACAGTCATTATTACAAAAACAAATTCAGCGGCACTAGCGGTATCTTTAGCTGCTTTGGCAAGAGGATGAATCTCCCTAGTTACAAGATCAACAACATTTTCTATAGCTGTATTGATTAGTTCTGCTCCAACACAACAAGCTATTGAAATAATAACAAATAGCCATTCAAATAGTTCTATCTCAAAAACAAAACCCAAAATAACAATACAAATAGATGTAATTAATAAAACCATTAAACTAGGTTCTGATCTATGAGCAGTTACTAAGCCTGAAATAGAGTTTTTAGTAGCATTTATTATTCGTTTTGGACCAAATTTTCTACTTTTTTCTTGTAATTCCATACTTTTCTAAGACCTCCTCTTGTTTTCCAAACATTATTTTTGCTTCTTCTTCAGTTTGGTGGTCATATCCTAATAAGTGATAAAATCCGTGTACTGCTAGAAAACTAAGTTCTCTTTCTAGACCGTGTCCATATTCTTCAGCTTGTCTTTTGGCAGTATCAATACTGATATAGACATCTCCAAGCACTCTTGCACCAGCTGGTAACTTGCAGATATCGTCATCTTCTAGGGCGAAAGTTATTACGTCAGTTGGTCTATCAATATGTCTATATTCTTTATTTAGTTTCCAAATGTAATCATCATTTACTATAATAATGTTCAACTCTGCTTCGACTTTCTCCATCTTCATCGCTGTTTTTATTACTTTTTCTACAGTTGCTAAGTAAGGAACGTCTTCCTTTGTTTCATTATAAATTCCTATTTCTTTCAAAGTTCATCACCAATATAAGTTTAACAAATTTCCAAAAAATTGTCATCTATATCATTTTAATTTTCACCTAAAAAACACATAAAGCTTGAAACTTTATGCGCTAGTATTAAAGCATTATTCTAACAAATCCTATCAATAAGAGAATTGCTATTATGTTTAACATCCATTCCTTAGAAAATAATGGTTTATAGAATTCTCTTATTTTTAGAAGTAAAACATATGCATAGAAACCTAACATTCCACCGATGGTATTTAAAATTATATCATCAATATCAAATACTCTTCCAATCATTAACTGAGTAGTTTCAATAGAAATTGATGCTATCAAGGTTAAAACTAAGATTGGTTGATATTTATCTTCTTTTAATATGTAACTGCAAAAGAAGCCATAAGGAATAAACATAACTACATTACCAATAACATTTTTTATAAATAATCTGCTTCCAATTGAATACCTAAAAATTTCTTTAAAAGGAATAAAGTTATTATTTGTCACATAGGTGGTATCTTGAAAAGTAACGACTTGAAATAAACAAAGAATATAAATCATAAAGAATAGCGCTAGTACTTCTTTATATAAAACTATTTTTCTCTTATTTTTAATAATATCAGCAATTCGTAAAGAAACAGCAATTATTACTGATAAAATAACCATTGGTAAACTAAATTCTAGAACACTCTCAATAGAATTTCCAAGACTATTTAACATAACAAGTACCTCATTCTTTCTGATTTTCTAAAGTAATATCAATATTTTCCAGTGATGAATAACTAGTTATATCTTCTTCTACTTTGAAAAACAATTCTACTTCTATTCTATCAGCACTTGTCTTTTTTTTCAAAACATTTATTGATAATATTTTTATATTGTTACCTAATCGTTGCTTTAATTTTTTAATGGCTAGTTGTTCTATTTCTTTTTGAGATGATTTATTTTGATAAGTTACTTGTTTGATGTTTATTTCTTCTTTTTTAGTGAAACTTATTCGAAAGGGTATTAGGTTGCTTTGATAAATTACTTTTTCTTTATTGATACTGTTTTGATACTTAAATAATTCTGAAATGAAGATATTTTTATCTAGAAATAGTATTTCTAAGATGTTCTTTTGATTACCAGTTTTTGTTTCTTCTTGATAAATGGTTGGTAGATTTAAATTAACTTGATACCATACTTCGGCATAAACTTTTCCTCTTGCTGCTACTTTAGTTTTTATTTCATCTTTATTTTTTATGAGACCACTTATTAAGGTATCACCTTTTTCTACTACATCATTTTTCTTAGCAGTTACCTCACCATAGTCTGCTTCAATTCTAGTGATACGTCCTTTTTTTTTCGCAACAATACTTCTTGGAGTAAGTGTTTCTTCTTTTGGATTATTTACTCTTTTAATGGCTTTAACTTGATACATTGTTCCAATTTCTTCGATTTCTAGCCACTCGAGAGATTCTTTTTCCTTATCAAGAATTTTCTGTCTTATTTGTTCTTTCTTTTTATAGGGAACCTTGAAGTGATATTTAATTATTCCATTTTCTTTCAAATCGTCAAGCAACATTTCTTTGATAGCTGAATCGGTTTCTACTATTCTAATAGAAAATGTTATATTAGTGAGGACTGTAATTACTAGGAAAGCAAAAAGAATTGAAAAGAGAAATACTTTCTTTGTTTTATATAAATTTAATAGATAAGATATTCCAGTTCGTTTAAGAATTGTTACTTCATAAGTTGGGGCTAGTTTTTTTATTCGTTGAAAGTTTTCTTCGTCTATTTCTAATATTAAACTATCTTTTGTTTCATCTTTTTTGATAAAAGGAATCTTTAAAATTATTAAAAGTGATAGGAGTGAGCTTGGACGACGGCCTTCAATTTTTATTATATAATGATTCATTACTCTAGTTCTACTTTTTGTAAGTTTCCTTTGATTAAAAGCTCATCGTCAAGCATTTTTACTAAAGATAATTTATTCCCTGTAAATGTTACTTTTTTATCTCTTGATGAAATAATAATTCTAGTATCTGAAAGCGATATTATTTTTGCATAGTTAACAATATGAATACGATTTAGAAATATATCAAAATGAAATTCATTATCTTCAATATAATTTTTTATTCGATTGTATCCTATCATTTTTTCACCTATATAAATTTATGTTTCAAAAAAAAAATAAAGACCAATATATTAGTCTCTATTTCCTCCAGATTGTTTACGTGCGTTCTTGCGTGCATTTTTCTTTGCTTCTTCTCTGGCTTTTCTTCTTCTAACCCCTGGTTTATCATAAGCATCGTGTTTCTTTGCTTCTGAAGGGACACCACTACGAGCAAGTTTTTGCTTATATTTTCTGATTTTGAAATCTAAGCTACTAGTTGTATTATTTGACTTCTCTTTTGTTTGTGTCATTCGGCTATCCCTCCCTTCGTTTTTTTCTACAACTGATTATAACACTTTGTTACTATTTTTGACAACTATAAATTTACATTTTTTTCACCTTTTAACAATGCTTTATGATATTTCGTCCAAAATAATATCCTATTAGGTAGCAAAAAATGAGAAATATAATCATAAGAATTATTCTAATAATTAATTTTTTCTTTGAATTTACTTTAGTGGACATACTTTATCCTCACTTATTCTTCGAATTGAGGAACCAAGACTTTTTCCTGAATCAACTAAAATTGTTATCAATTTATTTAACTGATTAAGTATTGTTCCACTAAGAGTAGTGCTACTACCACCTACTATCTTTTTTAAAGTATTGTTTTCTACTGGTTTCATTTATTCACCTCCATCACAAATTATAGGATTGGTATATCCTTCAATTACTCCTACTAGAAAAGTAACTAAAGCTGTTATACCAACAAATGCCCATACAGAAAAACCACCTTTGATTTTCTTTTGTTTTTCTTCATCTATTTGTTTCATTCAGTCTAACCTCCAAGATTTTATTAGTATTTCTCCCAATGATACCTTTTTCTTTGGGATATAGATATTGTCAATTTTATTAATAGTAACTTTTTTATAAGTTGTTAATTTTAGAAGAGACAAATTATCATTATTCAGATTTTCATCTATTTTATAAAAATATTTTTTCCCTTTAAAATAAAAGAAGATATTTTGTGTTACATATTTAGTGTTGCTTTTAGATATTAATATTTCAACATTTTTATCTTTTATGGTACACATTATTTGCTGATACTCAAAAAGTGTTATTCTATTTAAAAAGAGCAATAGTAAAATCAAAAGGAAAAAATAAAAAACTATATTCAAAATTAAGATGTTATTTTTTTTCATCAAGTATCCCCTTTCTTAGTTCATAGGTTTCATCAAACAAATCTTTATTTTGTAGACGATGAGAAATGTAAAGAATTGTACTATCTTTATATTCAGTAAATATATTTTTTAAAATTTCTCGTTCACTCTCTATGTCTAGATTACTAAAACATTCATCAAAAAGATAAACTTTACTTTCTTTATAAAGAGCTCTAGCACAAAAAAGTCTGACTTTTTCACCTGAACTAAGGTTTCTAAGTTCTGTTTCATCTACAGAATAAATAGTAAGTTTTTTACTCTCTAAAATTTTAGCTAATCCTGTTATTTTCAGAACCTTTTTAATCTTATTAATGTTTTTCTTGCTACCTAATGTAATATTGTCGATTAATGAACCATTATTTATTATCGAATCATTAGTAACATAGGTAATATTTTTCCTTAGATTTTCTAAGTTATAGTGTGTAATATCAATATCGTCGATTTTTATAGAAGCAAAATCAGGTTCTAAATAACGTCCTAACAGCTTAAATAAAGTACTCTTTCCACTGCCTGATTGACCAGTAAAGAGAATATGACTTCTTAATGGGATTGAGATAGTTATATTCTTTAATATAGTGTTAGAATTGTAAGAAAATGTTAAATTTTTAATTTCTATATTCATCTTATTAGGATAAATATTATCTGAATATTTGAGAAGTTTCTCACTTTTAGATAAAAGAAACTCATCTAATCTTGCTACTGATTCTTTATATTCTTTTCGTGATAAAATTTCAAGCATTAATCTCTCCTCATTTTTTAGAACTACTTGTATCAAATTTTCTAATAAAATAAATGTTCCCAAAC
The DNA here is from genome assembly GCA_934148995.1 of uncultured Bacilli bacterium. GTDB lineage: Bacteria > Bacillota_I > Bacilli_A > RF39 > UBA660 > Onthousia. The sequence continues at coordinate 2,166 of CAKPDM010000004.1, read as the reverse complement.
TATTAATGCTGGTATTTTTTATCAATAAAATAGATATAAGGAAAAATATAAAATAATAGGAAGTGGTTTCAATTAGTGAAAATTGATTTGTTGTTTTTTCTTTATATTTTTCATATTTGTAATCAGTCTCTAAAAAATCATTGCTATTTAGCTTGAGATTTTTTAAAAATAAATTTTCAGAGTGATAGCCTTTTATTGATTCAAAATTATGAAAAATATTAGATACAAGAAAAGTAAATTTATCTTTTTCTATTAAGTAGTTTTGAAAGTTTAACCCCAATTTCTTTTTTTTGATTTTTATTAGAGCTAAAAATAATAAATTGCTCATTAATAAGAAAATAAAAACTTTAGATGATACTCTCAAAAATATAGCATATATAATTATCAATAATGTTACAGCTTGCAAATATATAATTTTTTCACTTACAAAAAATGTACTAACAAATTCTACATCCTGAAATAATGATAAAATCATAGAATTATCTTTCCTTCTAAAACTAGTTAGTGGAAGTGACAAAAATTGACTTATTATTTTATTATTTAAATTCGTTCTAATATCATAGTTAATTTTTATTTGTAAACTGTATATAAGATAATTCGAATATAGTTTTAAAACCGAAACGAAAAAGAACATAACTATAAGTATAAACAGATTTCCAATATTAGAAGGAGTTAGTGCATAGTTTAAGATAATTTTAAGTTGATAAAAAGTCAATAAATCAAAAAACAAAGTAGCTGTAATTAAGATCAAAATAAAGATTAACTCTTTTTCATGATATTTTAGTTTTCTTTTCAAAGTTTTATTTATAATCATATATCTATTTATCTGCTTAAGATTCGATGTTGGTTTGATAAACAAATAATAACCAGTATTTTTCTCTACAAATTTTTCTATACTTAAATTATATTTACCTACCGCGGGATCCATTATATGAACCTTATTTTGACAGATTTTATAAACTACAACATAATGATAAACTTGCTTTACTTTATCAACCGTTTGATGAACAATGAAAGGCACTGTATACATTAAGTTGGAATTAATAGTTCCCTCTAACGCATCACACTTGAAGCCAAAAAATTCAAGTGTCTTTTTGATACCATATAAACTAGTACTTACTCCATCATACATTGAAAGCTCCATCAAATATTCCCTTGCTGGATAAATACTATAGTATGACAAAATACACTGCATGCACGCTATACCACAATCTGACTGATTTTCCTGTTTTATATGCGAAATGTATCTAATCTTACCACCTCCTAAAATATATTAAACAATAAATTGATTTTTTTTAACTCACGGTCACATTTTATCAGTTATCTTGACAAAATTACCAGATTTTACCAATATGTACTAAAATATTACCAAGGTGGTAAAGATGTACTATCAAAATATAAAAAATTTGAGAGAAGATAATGATTTAACTCAAAAAGATGTAGCGGAAAAATTAGGTATTAAAAGAACGACTTATACTATGTGGGAACTGGGCGATGTTAATTTTCCTATAGAAAAACTAGTTACCATTGCAGAGTTGTACAATACAAATATTGAATATCTTTTAGATATAAGTAAAAATAATTTTCCTATGACCTATAAGAAAGATATTGATTATTCTTTTATAGCTTACCAATTAAAAAAACAGCGGTTAAAACTAAGGAAAACACAAAAAGAATTTGCCAGCATTTTAGGGGTTCATCAGTCTTGTTATTCTTATTATGAAGATGGGCAAGCTAGAATTCCAACAGATAAATTGGTTAAATTATCTAGTACTTTTAATATCTCTATAAATAATCTTTGTAATGGTATACCTAAAAAACGAGATATTCATTATCTTTTCTAAATTTTTTAAATTATTTTCAACAAATGTATTGACATAAAGAAATAATCCTGTATAATTAATATTGTCTTTTGAAAGAAGGAAGACATTTAATTAATGCGGATGTAGTTTAATGGTAGAACCTTAGCCTTCCAAGCTAACTACGGGAGTTCGATTCTCCTCATCCGCTCCAGATTGATAGGAAACTCGAACTTTTCGAGTTTAAGTAATAAATGCTAACTAGAAATAGTTAGTTTTTTTGTTATTTAAGAAAGGAAAGTGATTGAGTTATGACAATAGAAACTAAAAAACTTGTAATAAGTGAAGAATTAAAAAGAAAGATTGA
>CAKPDM010000003.1 GCA_934148995.1 uncultured Bacilli bacterium | reverse complement strand
TTAAGCCAAGGGTATTCTAGTGAAAGTCTTTGAAGGTCTTTGATATAGCCATAACTTATTTTCTTTTGAAGTGCCTTTTCAAGATAATAATTATAGACAAATCTGGTACATCCAAACGTCTTATTTATTAATATTTCTTGTTCTTTATTTGGATACAATCTAAAAACGTAACCTCTTAATACTCGCACATTGAACACCTCTTTTCTTAAGTGATGCTCCCTATTATAGCATAGAAAAAATGTTCGTCAATGCAATTTTGAATTTTTTCACTGGTATATTTTGACAAAGAAAAACCTATTTCGTTAAGAAACAGGTATTTATCGAAAATTATTTACTTTTTGGAGTAATTACTTCAAGGCCACCCATATATGGTCTTAATACTTCAGGAACAATTATGCTACCATCTTCTTGATAATTATTTTCAATAACAGCAATCATTCCACGAGGAGAAGCTACTACCGTATTATTTAAAGTATTAACAAAGTATGTGCCATTTTCTCCCTTAGCACGAATACCAAGACGTCTTGCTTGAGCATCACCTAAAGTTGAGCAGCTTCCTACTTCAAAATACTTCTTTTGTCTTGGACTCCAAGCTTCTACATCACAAGATTTTACTTTTAAATCCGCTAAGTCGCCACTACAACATTCTAGTTGTCTTACTGGTACATTCATATTTCTAAATACATCAACAGTATATTTCCACATTTTATTATACCAGTCCATTGCTTCTTCAGCTTTACAAATAACAATCATTTCTTCTTTTTCAAATTGATGAACACGATATAGTCCACGTTCCTCTAAGCCGTGAGAACCACCTTCTTTTCTAAAGCAAGGGGAATAACTAGTTAAAGTTATTGGTAAGTCATCTTCTTTAATAATTTGGTCTTTATAGCGACCAATCATTGAATGTTCACTAGTACCGATTAAGTAAAGGTCCTCGTCTTGAATTTTATACATCATTGCTTCCATTTCTGGAAAAGACATAACACCAGTTACTACATCACTTCTAATCATAAATGGTGGAATACAGTAAGTAAAACCTTTATTAATCATATAGTCTCTGGCATAAGCAATCATTGCTTCGTGAAGTCTTGCTATATCACCCGTTAAATAATAAAAGCCTTGACCAGAAGTACGTCCTGCTGCTTCTTTATCCATTCCATTAACATTCATGATAATATCAGCGTGATATGGAATTTCATAAGCTGGAACTGTTGCTTCACCAAATCTTTCTACTTCTACATTTTCACTATCATCTTTGCCGATAGGAACAGATGGATCCATTATATTAGGAATTACCATCATTTTTTCTTTTAACTGTTTTGCTAGTTCTGCCTCTTTAGCTTCGATATCAACTAGTTTTTCATTAATTGTCACAACTGAAGCTTTTTTAGCATTTGCTTCTTCGATTTTTTTATCACGCATTAATAAACCAATTTCACTGCTTATTTGGTTTCTTTCTTGACGAAGAGTATCGCCTTCTTGTTTTAAATTTCTGATTTCTTGGTCTAATTCTACTACTTCATCTACAAGAGGAAGTTTTTCATCTTGAAATTTTTTCTTTATATTTTCTTTTACAATGTCTTTATTTTCTCTTACAAATTTTATGTCTAACATTTTCTTCTTCCTTTCATTACTTAATATTATAGTATTTTTGCCTCTAAATTACAATCACTTTTATAGGTTGTAATGCCTTCGCCGATGTTTGGTTTATTATGACAATAAATGTTATCAATAACAAATAGTGACAATAGCACTATTGCTATTAAATATTTTATACTTGGCTTGATTTTATTATACAAATTATCTAAGAATGGTGCTACTAAGTAGGTAAAGCCACATCCACCTAGACCAAATACTAAGAGTCCTTCTAAGCAAACTCTACCGTTTAGATTTAGAAAATAACCGGTATAATCCCACCATCGTAGGTGATATTTTATTTCTAAATACCAAGCGGTGCCATATTCTACTATTCCACATAAAAGACAAGTCAATATAAATAAGATATATGGTTTATCTCGGAATGGTTTTAATAAAACTAAGATTAGAATTCCTCCATAACCATAGATTGGTAACCATGGTCCCATTAAGGTACCACGGTTTACAAAATGGCCTGTTTCAAATAAGTGAAGAGCTACTTCCCAAAGCCACCCTATCATAGCAAAGGTGAAGAAGAAAAGAACAAGGTTTACGACTGAGTAGTTTTTCTTATAATCAAAATTCAACCATGTTCGATGTTCTTTTTCAGGAATGGTGAATTTATCCATTGGATAATAGCTGTTTTTAATATTTCCATCTAGATATCTATCGTTTAGATAAATTGCTAAGCTACTATCTTCTTCCAAACATTCACTTCTTACATTCATATAAAATTCAGCTAGTATTGCTTGATGATAAGGATTTAGAAATAGTAAATCACTGAACTGAAAAGTTGCTACTCCTAATAAGTACCAAGGAAATAGTGATAACTCTAGTTTGAAGGCTTCTAGTTTACGACCGTTCATCATTTTTCTTGATAGGTCAATAGCTTCTTTGCCACTGATTGTAGGATTTTCAGCGATTATATATGGTACTAATAGATAGGAATAGCGCTTTATTATTCCGCCAATAACGGTTAAGTTCCAAAGAAATTGATAAATTGAGGTTAAAAGCATACTTTTCGCTGTTGTTAGTGTTTTCTTTACTCTATAGATAAATAAAACTTTATCAAGGCGAACTTTTCGATATTTTGTACTTTCAAGAAAGAAACGGCATCTACCGACGGCGATAATATTTTTTATAAAGATAAGGGCTAAAACATTTAAATTAAAACCTAACAATAAAATAAAGAATAAGGAAACATTGCCTTTAAATAGTAACTGATTAAATGCTTTTAAGATACCTATCATTAGTGAACTAGATGATGATACTTGATTGGCAAAGACTGCTAAGACTCCTCTTGTATATTTTTCTTTCTTGACTTTTTCTCTTTCTTCTATATTATTTTTTATATCTAGTTTTATTTCTTCTTTTGATTTGTTTTTTATAGTATCTTTGTTTTCTTCGACCGTTGCTACTACTTCTCTTGGAGTTTCATTAGGAAATATTTTAGTTACAAAGGTATATCCATTTCCAAAGATAATGGTAAAAAGGAAACAGACTAATACTGCTTTAAAGTATTGTCGTTTTAAATCTTTAAATGCACGTTTTTTAATACTTCTTCTATTCATTTTTACTACCTCATCATAAGTATAGCATAATAATTTAAAAAAAGTTGTATGAATTATTTGTTCATACCAGTCAAGATTTTATTTGTTAATTTTTTCTTTACTTTTGTTTTATTCTCTGCAATTTGTTTTTTTTCAAATGGCCAATCTAGTAAACCAGTAATGTCTAATAGTGTTCCTTCAAAACTATCATAGAAAAGACTTGCTCCACTTTCTTTATGATAGATAAAACCATTTTCTATTTCAAATTCATCTTTTTGACCAATCTTTCGATAAATACTATCACTTCTTGCTAGATATACATCATTTTTAAAGAAAAGTATTCTAGTTTCTATTCCTTATCTAATTAATGGTGTGTACATTGGATGGCCACCTATAAAAAAGTCTGCTACTGGATGTTTTTTAGTAAATAGTCCCTCCTTAAAATATCTATTGTAACAATCATTTTCAACATATGTTTCTTTTGAGTTTTGATAGTTCTTGATATAGTAACAAAGTTTGTTGCCTTTTCCTAAAACATATTTAATTGCAACGGCATCATCATAAAATGTTCTGACGATTAAACTTTTTATGTGATTATTTCGTAATAAAAAACTCTTAGTGTAAGTCACTTTATTTTCTTGTCTTTTATTTTTACCTAAATTGATTCTTTCTAACTCTTCAGCTGTCAGTGTTTTATTATAAGTATTTCTTTTTTTCTTCATCCTTTAATATTTCATAAGCTTCTAAAACTGCTAGTAATTCTTCATTACGAGCATCACTATTACCACCACTTTCATCTGGATGAAGAGTTTTTACTTTTTCTCTAAATGCATGTTTTATCTCTTCTAAAGAAGATGAGTATTCTACCCCTAGTATTTCATATTTTGTTCTTTTCATTATTTGGCATTTCCTGTAATGTTTTTATTATATTAGCAAAAAATAATAAAAACAAGAAAAATCAAAATAAAAAGATGACTACATCATCATGTCATCTTCTAAATCATATAGTGATGCAATCATCTTATGTTTTAAACTTTCTAGTTTAGCAGGATTACTTTTGAAATATAAATACATTCCGCCGGCCATTCCTGCCATTACTGACAAAGTCATCATCATTTTTTTACTCATAATATTCCTCCCTAATCCTATTATGAGTAATTTTTTTTAAAGTATACCATTTTCTAAATAAAATTTTAAAGACGTTCTTCTTTTTTGTTCTTGATTATTTTTAATAGCTTGTTCTAAAGCCTTTATATCACCAACTAATATTAATTTTTTCTTACATCTAGTAACTGCAGTATAAATAAGTTTACGATATAGCATCTTTCTATATTCAAGCGTAAAAGGAATTAAAACCACATCAAATTCGCTTCCTTGACTTTTATGAATAGAAATAGCATAAGCTAAAGTAAAATTAGAAATCATACTTTTCGTATATTTAACTAGGTTGCCATCATAATCTATGTATAATTCTTTACTACCTAAAAGTTTAATTCGATCAATAATTCCTATATCACCATTAAAAACGGCTTCGTCTTTCATATTAGATAATTGAATAACTTTATCATTTTCACGATAAACTACTCCATTACCTTCTAATTCTTTTTTGACGGGACTCTTACCATTCCATAATTTTTGTAAATGGTTATTAATCATATCTATACCATTTCTAGTTTTATACATAGGTGCTAAAACTTGAAGTTCAGCCGAGTTATAGTTTTTACAAATTTTTTCGATTTTTTTGATAATGTCACCATCGCTGCAAGAAATAAACTCTAAGTCTTCTTTACTATTCAAAAGTCCTTCATCTAATATTCCTTCATTAATTTTATGTGCAAAAGGGATTATTGCAGAATCAGTTCCTTGACGATGCCAATTTTTTAAAGCATAGACTGGTATTTCTTTACTTTCTATCATATCGTTTAAAACATCACCAGCCGCTACTGAAGGTAACTGATTAGCATCTCCTACAAAAACAATATGACAAGAAGCACTTAGTCCTTTTAAAAGATTTGCTAAAAGTTGAGTATCTATCATACTTGCTTCATCAATTATTACGAAAGAAACACTACTCTTATTATATTCATTTATTTGAAAACGATTAGCATCTTTATTCCATCTTAGAAAGCGATGAATAGTTGATGCTTCTACTCCTGTTACTTCACTCATTCTTTTACTAGCTCGACCAGTCGGTGCTAAAAGGGCAATTTGTTCTTCTAAGCGAAGTTTATTTGAGGCGATAAGTGTTTTATATAAATCAAGAATTCCTTTTAAAATAGTCGTTTTCCCTGTCCCTGGTCCTCCCGTAATAATTGCTACTTTAGAAGTAAGAGCAAGTCTTATTGCTTCTAGCTGCTCATCAGTATAAACTATCCCATAATGTGTTTCTATTTCTTTAATCTTTTCATCTAGATTTTTATAAGAAATTTTTTCTTCATGGGCCAACATACGAAGTCGACTAGCAATCAAAGTTTCTGCTTCATACATTTCACTTAAATATAAACGTTCATCCCGAATAACTACTAATCCATCATTTAGTAAACTATAATAAGCTTCATCTACAGTTTCTTTACTAACTGCTACTTTTAAAACACGATATAAATAGGAATTAATCTCTTCTTCTAAGAAATAAGTATGACCATAAGTCTGTGATAAGGTACGCATAATGTAGATAATACTACTAGCTACACGATACATTGCATCTTTAGCATATTGAGATGTAAATATCGCATCTACTCTAGCAAAAGGTATTTCATCAATGTCATAATATATTTTATATAAATTACCATCTAAAACTTCATTTATTTTATCTTTATAAAAATGATATATCTTCATACTATCAGCAGTACTAAACCCCAGTTTATTAAGTTTTAAGATATCTTCATAACTACCCTGATATTGTTTTAACGATTCTTTTAAAACTTTTGCTTGTTTTTCATTTATTCCCGGAACTAACAATAAGCTACTAGTTTCATTAAGTATTACATCAAAAGTTTTTTCTTTGAATAAAGATACTACCTTCTCTGCTGTTTTCTTACCAATTCCTTTAAATAAATTGCTTGATAATACATCTATCATCGCATCAGTCTCTTGTGGCATAATTCTATCAATAGATTTTACTTGAAATTGTTCACCATACTTATCATGATTTGTTACTTCACCAGTCATGACGTAAGTATCTATTTCATTAAGATCTGGTAAACACCCGGTAAAAGTCACAATCTTATTCTTTAATGATTCAACATCTGCCTCTTTTACTTTTAACAGACCAACTGTATAACCATTCTGACTATTTTGAAAAATAATCTTTGATAATTTTCCTTTTATCTCTGCCATTATATCTCCTTAGCTAGGCAGTTTAGTCCATCAATTGCAAATATTTTAGCTTTAACAAAAGTATTTTGTTTATGACTACCAGCTACTTTTACCGCTAAATAATTGTCAGTATGACCAAAGGAAACATCTTCATTATTTTTTTCAATTAAAACTTCTACTTCTTTACCAAGAAATTTATCTTGATATTCTTTAGATAACTCATTAGAAACTCTTAATAATTTTCTTGCTCTTTCTTTTTTGACATTACCATCAACTTGTGGCATAGTAGCAGCTTTTGTTCCAGTACGAACAGAATAAGGAAAGACGTGAATCTTAGCAAAGTTAAACTTTATAGCATTTCTAACTGTTTCTTCAAAGTCTAAATCAGTTTCATTTGGGAAACCTACTATAATATCAGTGGTAATTGAAACTAAAGGACGTATAGCTCTTAATTTATTAATCTTTTCTTCATAATAAGCAAGGTCATATTTTCTATTCATTAATTTTAAAATCTTGTCACTACCAGCTTGTAGTGGGATATGAAAGTGATTTACAATAACATCATTTTCTTTAATAATATCTAATACTTCACCTGTTAATTCTGTTACTTCAATACTAGATATTCTTAAACGTTTTAAGCCTTCTAATTTTACCAAGTTTCTTAGAAGTTCAGCAAAGTTAGTATTAATATCTACACCATAGTTTCCTGTATGAATACCTGTTAAAACTATTTCTTGATATCCTTTAGCAAGTAAAGTTTTAACTTCACTAACAACAGTTTCTAAAGGTTTAGAGCAACATTTACCACGAGCATATGGAATTATACAGTAACTACAAAAATTCTCACAGCCATCTTGTACTTTTACAAAAGCTCTTGTTCTACCCTCAAAGTTTTCTAAATACATATTTTCAAACTTCGTCTTTGAGCCATCTTTTGCTACTATTTGACTTTTATTTGTAAAGAACTCATCTAATAAATTAACAAGTTCACCTTTTCTCTTGTTACCAATGGCAATATCAATAGCCGGATCAATATTTCCTAAATTAGTTTCAATAAAACAGCCCATTGCTACAATACAAGCATCTTGGTTATTCTTACGAAAACGATGAATCATCTTCCTACTCTTAACATCAGCTTGGTTCGTTACAGTACAAGTATTAACAATATAGACATCACAAGTCTCATCAACAGAAGCTATTTCATAACCACTCTTCTTTAATTCTTGTTCTAGATATTCACTTTCATATGTATTAACTTTACATCCTAAAGTACAAATACCAACTTTCATCTAATCACTTCTTCCTGATAGTATAATATAATCTTTTATAATCATTAGTTCTTAACTTTTTAATCTCTACTTTCTCAGCTTCCAAACTTTCGTCATGATTATTCACATAATTAATCATGTCACTTTCTTTTTCTTTAGCAAAGGAAACTAATTTTCTGTCATAGTAGTCAAGCATTTTATCATCATTTCTACCTATCATAAAAGTACCCGGAACTGTAGTTGATGAAGCGTAATAAGTACCATCACTACTAAAAAGTAAGTAATCCTTTAGCATATCTATTGATAAAGGTAATGGAAATGATAAAGTTCCATTCATTTTTTCTGAATAAGCAATAACGGCACTGCCATAAATATATTTATATTTCTTCAAAGTTTCTTCCTTAATTTTTCGTCTACGATTAATTTCATATTCTTGTTCTGAATCTTCTAAAAATCGAAATGCTTCTTTTCTGCTCATTTCTAAGAAAGTTTTTAATTCTAAAATTTCTCCCTTTTCCTTAATCGCCTTTACTAGCTTTTCATCATTGATTAGAATGAAAGCATCGTCATTTTGACAAGCTGACTCCTGTGGAAATTGCATTTTGTAATTATCTTTCAGATATTTTACGTCTCTTCCCTGTAAATAAATTGACTTTTCCTCTAATCCATTAGTTATTTTCATAATCTTATTTTGATCAACTATCCTAAATTGATCCCTTTCCATTTAATATTTTTAAAACTAAAACAAATCTCTTTTTAGTGTTTTTTATTATAACACAGCCTCTATTTTTTTGCCTAGCAACTACGCTCTTTTTTCGTAGTAAATCCTATTATAATGTAAAACATATATTCGTCAATAGTTTTTTTAAATTTTATAGAAAAAATTTATTATGTCACCAGATGTTAGTTTAGTGAAGAGAATAATTAGAAAAGCAATTAATAAAAACGGTCCAAAAGGAATAATATGTTCTTTATTTTTTTTATAAAGAAGTAAAGAAACCGGTAGAGCTATAAAGCTAGCTAAAAAAATATCAATCACCCCAAGAAGCGGCTCTAAAACTATGCCAATCACGAATAAAAGCTTTATGTCCCCTCCGCCAAGGCTCTCTTTTTCAAAAATAAAATTACCAATCAACATTATTATATACATTATAGAGAATAAAAATATACCACTAAATAACATTTTTATTGCTCCAATTGGTCCCCTAAGTAATAATTCCATGATAAAAAAAACAATTCCAAAGAAAATTAAAACCTCATCAGGAATGATTAAATAAGTTAAATCACTAGCAAAAATAATCATTGATAAACTAATTGCTAGCAAGACAATAATAAACTCTAAACTAAAGCCAAAGGAATAGAAAGCGATCATATATAGAAGCCCTGTGAAGAGTTCTAAAAAGAATGATAGTGGACTAATCTTATTTTTGCAATAGCGACATTTTCCTTTTAAAAATAAATAAGAAAAAAGAGGAATTAAGTCCAAAGTTTGAAGTTCATGATGACAATAATCACAATAACTTCTTCCTTTAATAAAATCCTCTTCTCTACCAAGTCTTAGTCCTACAACACAAAGAAAAGAGCCCATAGCAAGCCCTAAAATGAAGAAAAAGATTAAATAAATATTTTCCATCAAACCACCTACTGAATCTTTCCATAAATATCAAACATTGGCATAACTACTGATAATAAGATAATACCTACTACCAGGGCTAGGAAACCAATCATCATTGGTTCTAGTAAACTTTGTAATTGTTTAACTAAGTTTTTATGTAATGTTTGATAGTAATTTGCTACTTTTTCCATCATCAAGCCAAGCTGTCCAGTTGACTCTCCTGTTACAATCATTTCATAAGCAGCAACAGGGAAAGCCCATGATCCTTTAAATGACTCTGATATATTAGCACCCTTATTTAAGTTTATTATTGTTTTATTGATTAATCCTTTATAAACTTCATTATTAGTAATCTTAGCAAGTATTTCCATACTATCAGTAATAAATACACCGTGATTTAAAAGGGAAGCAAAAGTTTTAGTAAAATTATAAACTTCATTATAGATAATTATTTTACTCATAACAGGAACGTGCATCATTATAATTTGAACAGTTTTACGAAAAGTTTGAACATGCTTATATAATAAAACGAAAGATCCTACTAAACCAACAATAATGGCAATTAAAATTAAATACTTTTGGGTTAAAAAGTTGCTAATTCCCATAACCATTTGTGTAATAGCTGGAATTGTAGCGTCATTTGCACTATACATATCAACAAATTTAGGGACTATTGAAGTAAGGATAAAAACAACTACACAAATAGCAATCAATAGAACAATAACTGGGTAAGTCATTGCTGAAATCATCGTTTTTCTAGTTTCTTCCTTAGAAGTATAATAGTCAGCCATATCATCTAAAACCGATGTTAAATCACCAGTAAGTTCACTAGTCTTAACCATATTTACTAATAATTTTGGAAACTTATCTTGTTGTTTTTCCATGGCAACAGATAGGCTTTCTCCTTTTAATAGTTCATAAACCATCTTTTGATAAACTTTTCTATGCTCAGGTTTTTCAGCTTGTTTTTCAAGAATTCTAACTGAATCAATCAAAGAAATTCCAGCTTTTATATAAGTTGATAGTTGAGTCAATGTAAAGGATAAATCCGCTGCACCAAACTTACCGCCAATATTGATATCAATATCATAAGCCTTTCTAGGTTGAACATCAATAACTTCATAACCTTCATTTTTTAAAAATTCTGTAACATCAGATATACTACTTCCTTCCATAGTAGCATTAAAGATCTTTCCGTTAATGCCTTTGGCTTTATAACGATAGGAAAATAAAGGCTCTTCCTTGGTTGGTTGTTCGACTTTTCTTGCTTCCATCAGCTTCTTAACTTCTGCTTCTTCTATCGCTGCTTCACTATCACTTTTGGTATTTTTATCTAATTTAAAGAGTGATAAAAAGGCAAGAAATCCTTTATAAGAATATGACAAAATCTTAGAAGGAATTGAAAATACATACATAACAGCATGATAAACATAGATAAATGGTTGCATCGCTTTTTCCATAAATTTAAGCACCTTCCTACTATTTAAATTATATCATTATTAGGAAAATGACACAAGATAATAAAACTAACATATATTAAAATAAGGGTGGTAAAAATGTATAATCAGTTTAATCCCTATCAAATGCCAGGGACCGGTCTTAGTGCTTTTAAAAGAGTTAACTGGAGTAATATTTTAAACAATACTCAAAAAACTTTAAATGTTATTAACCAAGCAATACCTATTATTTATCAAGTTAAACCACTTGTGTCTAATGCTAGAACTTTATTTAGAATTGCTGATGCTGTCAATGAACCCGAAAGCAACAATACGCCTAATAATAACAATTATCAAACGACTAATCAACAAGAAAAAAGTAACCTACAGTTCTTTCTATAGATTACTTTTTTCATTTATCTATTTTTTCTTTGGATTATATATTTTCTTATCATCAAAGTAAATTAAGAAAATAGAAATGATTGCTTCAATACAAACAGTTACAAAATATGTTCTCCAGAAGTTTGTTAGTATTACTAAGCGACTAGCAAATAACATACTAACTAGTGTATCAGCAAGCATTGCAGCAACATATGAACCTAAGTATGGGAATTTACTATTATCAGAATTTATTAATAAGTAGTAATAAATTGATAAGTTAAGCATTTGACTTAACATATAACCAAATAATTCACCTGTAAGTGGAATATAGTTGATATCTTGTTCTCCTAAAAGACCTGCTACGATAGCAAATAATAGTAGTAAACAAGCAGAATAACTAATACCATTCATTGTTTCTTTATAACCATACTTTTTAGTAATAATATTAGCTACAAAATAACGGAATGGATAAGCAAATACAGCTACTGTTAAGGTTGCTTTTCCAATAGTAAAATCAAATTTACCTAGAACCCAGCCAAGAATTGTAATAGAAGTTAATAAAAGGATATATACCCATGAACCTATTTCTTCTTTTTTAACAACTCTCTTTTTCGACATGTTCTTCTTCATTCTACTTTACCTCACCTTTCTATTCTATTACTACTATAACACAAATAGATGGTAAACGTCAAAACTAATTTTTATTATTAATTTGATATAGTTTTTGGTAAGCAAAATGGTCAAATTTTTCTAAAAATCCCCACTCTAATTGTTTTTCAAAAAAATACTGTTTAACATTCATCATTCATATCTCCTAACTATAATGGACTAAACTTCTTAGTCTTTTTATTACTTTCTTTTCTATTCTTGATATATAAGACTGACTTATTCCTAGCATATCAGCAACTTCTTTTTGAGTTTTCTCTTCTTGTCCTAAAAGACCATATCTTAATATCATAATATCTCTATCTCTTGGATCTAATCTTAATACTTCATTAATCATTACTTTTTTATCATCTTCTGTTTCTACTCCCTTAGTTACTAAATCAGCATCAGTTCCTAAAATATCTTCAAGTCTTAATTCGTTACCATCTTGATCATAACTAAGTGAAGCATCAATTGACACTTCTGTTTTTACTTTTTTTATTTTTCTTAAATGCATTAATATCTCATTATCAATACATCTTGAAGCATAAGTTGCTAGTTTTATATTTTTATCTCTATGAAAAGTATTTATCCCTTTAATTAAACCAATCGTTCCAATACTTACTAAGTCTTCTAAATCCACTCCTGTATTTTCATACTTCTTCGCAAGGAAAACGACTAAGCGTAAGTTATGTTCAATTAATTTATCACGAGCAAATACTTCCCCATCTTCAGCTCTTATCAAATACCCTTCCTCTTCTTCTTTCGATAAAGGTTCAGGTAAGGTATCACTACTTCCTATATAATATAGATAACTACTATGAGTTATAATACTACCAATCAGTAGCAATAAGCTAATCAAATTTATTCCTCCTTTAATATTTCTGGTATTATACAACTAGCACCATATAAATTAATTTTTTCTTTACTCTTTCCTATTAGATATTTACTACTATCTATTGTTTTATCATCTACTCTTAACTCTTCTATTTTTATGCAAGGTAAAATACCCTTCCCACTTAATGTTTCATACGGTACATAGATAGTATCAATATCAGCAATATCTAAATCATCAAGAAAAGCTACTATTACATTTCTTTTTTTATATGGATCTTGTACTTTATTACCAGTATCTAAAAATGCTACTAGATTATATGTCTTATCTTGATATTTAAAACTAATATTATGTAAGTAATTTTGTTTAATAATATCAGTTTTTCGTCCCTTTAAATAAAGAAAAAGAATTAAGGGAGCAATTACGATTAGTAATAACAAGATAGCAGTGTTTTTAGAGGTATTAAAAGTAAGATCTAAAGCATAAAGAATTCCCCCAAGAATAATACTATTCCCGTAGAATGATTTTAGATATTTAGTAATATTTTTTCTTCCAAATGATACTAATATCATCAAGATACTAGTTGATATTTTAGCAATTAGTAAAGAAAAATTATTTAAGGGTAGGAACAAAAGAGAGAGTGTCAAAGAACCAACTAAACCACCTGATATTAGCATTTTAATCTTAGGATAAGTTTTAGTTTCTATTGTTACAGATAAGAGAAGAAGAAAATCATAACAAAAGTTAAGTATAAAAACAAGGTCTAGATAAACTTTCATTCCTACCTCCATTTTCATCATACAAAAAAGAAAACGAGAAATTTGTCGTTTTCTATTCTAATATTTATTTTTTTCAAGACTTAACAACATATGGATTTAGAACTGTTCCATCTCCCTTAGTTATCTGTGTATCAGCCTTTAGGTTGATAACTGGACGGGCCCCGAAGGAATTTGAGACAATACTAACGTCCAAGCTGCCCGAAGGTCCGACGCGCCAAACGTACGCAAAAGAGTAGTAAGAGTAGAAGTAAGACGGAGACAGCGTCCAGGTGTATTGTCCATTATATAGATAATAATTACTATTTGCTATTCCATAAACGCCTCCAGCCATTGATGCTTCATCTGCTGTTATTAATGACACTGGGTAATCTAATTTTGCACTTTCGTTTGTAAGTGTAAATTTATCATTGGCTTGTGCACATTTTAAGCTTGGTGTTCTTCTTTCTGCTAAACGTCCATATGCCCCATATGTGGTAGTTGGTGTTGTTAAATATCCTGATCCCCAATTTATACTTCTATCATTACAGAATGTTGTGTCTGCTAAGTATGATGTATATGCTGTCATGTTATTCTTATACCATGTATCTAATGTTGTCTTTATTGTTGAGTTTGTTGTATTAGTTAAAGTATCAGCATAACTATCACTACTATATGAGATTGGTTGTACCGTCATTGTTGTTTCATTCTGATATCCTGTTACTTTATAAACTACGTTACATGATGTATTTAAGCAACTATATAAATTATTTTTTACTATTTCGTCATGATTATCTTTCCAGGTTAGTTGCTTGATATCTCCTGTTAAAGTGAATTTCTTTGTTGATTCGTCAAAACTGTAGCCTGTTCCAAAATTATATTTTTGAGTATTGGTAAACCAGTTATATCCTGTTGTTCCATTGCTTTCATGTAGTGAGAACTTCTCGTTATATTTATATCCTACATATGTTGGATCCCAATACTTTCCGTTATACTGTGAATTTCCAATTGTTACTGCTGTTCCTGTATCTGATGTTGTTTTTCCTGAATAGATCAAACGAATACTTCCATCACCATTTCGACGGATAATTCTCCACATAAATCCAGCGAATGACACATAATTATTTCTTACTGCTCCTCGATAATAATAGCTTGTTCCATCATCATCGTCTGCTGCATATAAGCCATCAGTCTCATCACTATTTGGTGCAATTTGTGCAAAGTTTGGTGTTCCTTTGGCTACGATTGCTGCTCCTGCTAGATCTGCTGATGCTTCATGATTATTCATAACAAGCATACAATCTGATAGTTTTGTAAAACCATTATCTTTACAATAAGTATCTTCTGCTTGAGCTACAGTGTCACTTGTTTGACCGTAAACATTTACTTTTACTTTGTAAATTAGTCCTCCATTATCATTTTGAGGATTGTAACTTTCATCGACCCATAATCTTAATCTATATTTTACTTCTGTTGTTCCTTGTTGATTTAAGTTTCCTGTATATAGACTCATCATATCAGCAGGACGACCTGTATATCCATTACCTGATGTTTCTTCATAATATGTACGAGGTGCCATTACTTCTGTTTCTTTTCCGTTTTCATCTACTGTTGTCAAATAATATCTGATATTACTTCCGCTAAAAGTATTTCCATTCTCTTCTTTGGCTGCTATTTCATAGTTGATATCTGTATTACCGGTGATTGATGATTTTACTGTAAAATCAAAATATTCACCAGCTTTCAACCTTGTTTTTCCGGTTGCTATTGTTGTGGGCAATGCATCTGTCATTGCAATTGTGTTTGTACTTTCTACATATTCCATAGTTATTGTACCAGTTGTGATTGTATTTAACTTTTGACCAGTTCCCGCGTAGTTAAATGCTGCATAACTGATACCTACTATAGTAATTAATAAAACTAAAACAAACAAGATCATTAAAAATTCTTTTCTTCGTTTTTTCATAAAATGTTTCCTCCTTTCTATTATTTAACAACATATGGATTTAAGGAGGTTCCATCTCCCTTAGTTATCTGTGTATCTGCCTTTAGGTTGATAACTGGACGGGCCCCGATGGGACCAGTAACGTCATACCAAGCGTACAAACTGCCCGAAGGACGCACGCTCCAAACGTACGCAATAGAGTTGTTAGAACGGAAGCTAGACGGAGACAGCGTCCAGGTGTATTGGCCATTATATAGATAATAATTACTATTTGCTATATTATAAACTCCTCCGGCCATTGATGCCTCATCTGCTGTTATTAATGACACTGGATAATCTAATTTTGCACTCTCATTTGTAAGTGTAAATTTATCATTAGCTTGTGCACATTTTAAGCTTGGTGTTCTTCTTTCTGCTAAACGTCCATATGCACCATATGTGGTAGTTGGTGTTGTTAAATATCCTGATCCCCAATTTATACTTCTATCATTACAGAATGTTGTGTCTGCTAAGTATGATGTATATGCTGTCATGTTATTCTTATACCATGTATCTAATGTTGTCTTTATTGTTGAGTTTGTTGTATTAGTTAAAGTATCAGCATAACTATCACTACTATATGAGATTGGTTGTACCGTCATTGTTGTTTCATTCTGATATCCTGTTACTTTATAAACTACGTTACATGAGGTATTTAAGCAACTATATAAATTATTTTTTACTATTTCGTCATGATTATCTTTCCAGGTTAGTTGCTTGATCTCTCCTGTTAATGTGAATTTCTTCGTTGATTCATCAAATGTATAACCTGTTCCATAGTTATATTTTTGTGTATTGGTAAACCAATTATATCCTGTTGTTCCATTACTTTCATGTAGTGAGAACTTCTCGTTATATTTATATCCTACATATGTTGGATCCCAATATTTTTCATTATATTGTGAGTTTCCAATTGTTACTGCTGTTCCTGTATCTGATGTTGTTTTTCCTGAATAGATCAAACGAATACTTCCATCACCATTTCGACGGATTATTCTCCACATAAATCCAGCGAATGATACATAGTTGTTTCTTACTGCTCCTCGATAATAATAACTGGTTCCATCATCATCGTCTGCTGCATATAATCCATCTGTTTCACTACTATTGGGTGCAATTTTTGCAAAGTTTGGTGTTCCTTTTGCTACGATTGCTGCTCCTGCTGCATCTGCTGATGCTTCGTGATTGTTCATAACAAGCATACAATCTGATAGTTTTGTAAAGCCATTATCTTTACAATATGTATCTTCTGCTTGAGCTACAGTGTCACTTGTTTGACCATAAACATTTACTTTTACTTTGTAAATTAGTCCTCCATTATCATTTTGAGGATTGTAACTTTCATCTACCCATAATCTTAATCTATATTTTACTTCTGTTGTTCCTTGTTGATTTAAGTTTCCAGTATATAGACTCATCATATCAGCAGGGCGGCCTGTATATCCATTACCTGATGGTTCTTCATAATATGTACGAGGTGCCATTACCTCTGTTTCTTTTCCATTGGCATCTACTGTTGTCAAATAATATCTGATATTACTTCCGCTAAAAGTATTTCCACTTTCTTCTTTGGCTGCTATTTCATAGTTGATATCGGTATTTCCTGCAATTGATGATTTAACTGTAAAATCAAAATATTCTCCAGTATTTAGCCTTTTCTTTCCTGTTGCATCTGTTGTTGGAAGGGCATTATTCATAGAAATAACATTGGTACTTTCTACATATTCCATAGTTATTGTACCGGTTGTGATTGTATTTAATTTTTGACCAGTTCCCACATAGTTAAATGCTGCATAACTGATACCTACTATTGCTATTAGTAAGACAAAAGCTATTAATATTAAAATGAAATCTTTCTTTTTATTCTTCATGATCAAAACCTACACTTTCTATTTTAGTATTTAACAAAAAAGATAGATTTATACCTTTTTGATATTAATCTATCATTGAAAAAAGAAAGTAGGTTTACTACTTCTTGAATCAGAATTTAATTGCTGACAGTTTTTTACTACTACCACAACTGTCTCCTACCTTCCTTATTATCAAATATCAGTATTTTTGACATTTTAATAATATCATAATCTTTGACATTTAACAATAAGAAAATTTTTCTATTTATTACTAAACATTTTTAAAGGTTTAGCATATTCACCAGTTTTTAAATATAAAGCTAGTTCCTTACCATCTTCTAAGAATAAAACCATATTTTCATCTATTCTTATTTTATTACCAGATTTAATCTTTTTTGCTAAGGTTTTATCTAACTCTTCAGTTTTCACTTGTAAAGCATCTGTAATAGTAATAAGTTCTACATTCTCATCTACTCCTGCTAAGTTGTAAGCATCTTTTAAAGAAAAATCACCTTGTTTTGTTCTTTTAAGAGCAGACATAGTAAGAGGAACTCCTAATATTTTACCCATATCTTCTATTACACTTCTTATATAGCAACCTTTAGATACGGTTGTTCTAAAAGAAAATGTTGTTGGGGTTGTTGCTAGTAATTCTAGACTCTTTATTTCAACTTGTCTTTTAGGAAGTTCTACTTCTTCACCATTTCTAGCATATTGATATAGTTTCTTTCCATTAATCTTAACAGCTGAATAGATTGGTACTTCTTGCAAATACTCTTTTGGAAATTCATTTATCATCTTTACTATTTGCTCTTTTGATAAAGTTACTTCTTCTTTTGCTAAGACCTTACCAGTAACATCTCCTGTATCTGTTCTAGTACCGATAAGTACTTTCGCTTCATACTCTTTTTCATATGCAGTTAAAAACTCATTAATTTTAGTAGCATTATTAATCGTTACTACTAATAAACCAGTTGCTAATGGATCAAGTGTTCCATTATGTCCTACTTTCTTAGTATCAAATCTTTTACTAACAATATTTACTACATCTCTTGAAGTCATACCTTTTTTCTTATTAAGTAATAAGATACCACTACGACGGAATAACCTATGATACTCTTCTAAAGTTATTTTCTTATCATAAATAATCTTTGCAGTAGAAATAGTAACATAACGATAATGCCAAGGCTCATATGGATAAGTAGTTATTACTTCTCTACCTAATGGATATCTTAAAATAAGTCCATATTTACTAGCTTTCTTCTCTACTTTTTTGAAAAATTCTTGATACTTAGCACTTTTTAGTGTTTCATTATCATCTACTACTACCCCATTATCAATTAAAAACAAATCAAAGCAAAGTCCAGAATGATGTTCACTAAAACCTGGTTCTGCCGCATAAATTTTATCTTCATTATAAATTTTTTCTTGTTCTTCTATTGTTCGATACCCACTATTTATATCTAGTTTAATATCTGCCATAAATTCACTTTGTAGATTAAAAAATGCTTGTAATGTCCTTTTTTCTAAGATGATATCTTCTCCTAAACTATTAGTATAAGTTGCATACTTAGCATTTTGAAAGTCTTGCTTTTCATACTCATTTTCTCTATTTATTAGAACCTGATAATTCATTCTTCTCATCCTCTATTTTTTCTAATACTTCATCAATTCTAGATCCATAAGCGATAGAATCATCATATATAAACGTTAATTCTGGAGTATGTCTAATATCTATTCTTTTACTTAACTCCCCTCTTAAGAAACTCTTAGCATCATTTAATGCTTTTAGTATTGCTCCTTTTTCCTCATCATTCATCACTGTTACATATACTTTACAATAACCTAAATCACTTGATACTTCACAATCAGTAATAGTAACTTTTTTTAATAATTCATCTTTTGCTTCTAAGAATAAAATACTCATTAGTTCTTCTTGAACGGCATGATTAATTCTCTCTATTTTAATATTAGCCATAAAACCTTTCTCCTCCCTTAACCAAGAATAGTATAACATCAGGCCGTAAAAAAAGGAAGTCAATATGGTAGTTTTAAAAAAATTAAATTTATGCTTTTTAAGGTCAATTTGTCATTTTCAGGCATGTTATAGTGCGGAATTTAACAAATTCACCGAGCAATTTAGCAAATTCAGGAGTTTTTAGGGGGTGAATTTGTCATTTTTCCCTTTTTGCGTTCTAATCTTTCTTATGTTAGATTAATGGCGAAAGGGGGTGATGACACCATGACGAAAGAGATTGACATTTCTAAAAAGCTTAACAAAATAAAAGAACAACTTATCAAAGATGGTAAGGTTATCCCTGCTACTACTGATACTATGTTCAAGATTGTTATGTCTTCTTGTCCTGCTTATGTTACTTTTCTAATTAGTGAATTTACTAATATTGATAAAGATGATTTGCTTAAGAATATTATTATTCAAAACAATGAGTTACCACTTAGTAATGCTAAAGAGCGAAAGAAGATATCTGACTTTATCGCTAAGATTGATAAGTCTTTAATAAACTTTGAGATGAATAGTGAATACTATGATGGTCTACTAATCAGAAATCAAGCTTATCTTGGAAAACTTGAAGGAGAAAGTTTGAATGTTTCTGAAAGTTTTAGTAACATGCAAAGATTTTTACAAGTGAATTTCAATAATTTTACGCACTTTAAAAGTGATAAACCAATCCTTGAATTCGTTTATACAGATAAAGATACATTAGAAATTGAAACGGAAAATCTTAAAAAATATCACATCAGTCTTCCCAAGTTAGAAAAGAAATACTATAATGGGGATAAGTTAAGTAAACTTGAAAAAGCTTTACTTATCCTTAAGCTTGATAAAATCAGTGATTTAGAAGAAATTAGCAAAGGAGATGAAGATTTAATGGAAGCAGTAGAAAAAATTAAAGAAGCAACTTTCGATATCAATACTATCGGTCTTTATGATGCAGAGAAAGATAGAAAATGGAAAGAAGAAGCAAAATTAGCTTACCGAGAAAAAATCGGACGTGAAGAAGGTATTGAACTTGGACGTGAAGAAGGACAGGCTTCTATCATTACTACAATGCTTAATAATGGTATAAAACCAAAAAACATAGTAGAAATGACTGGAGTTCCATTTGAGAAAGTTAAAAAGATAGGTTTATTATAATCCATCTTTTACTATGAAAAAAATATAACGGGAAATCCCAGAAAATACTCTACAATCTTCAAAAGTTAGAAAAGAAATACTATAATAAGATTTAAAAGGGAGAGACAAAAGAAATGGAAAAAGAAATTGAAAAAGATACTTTTGATATCAACACTATTGGTCTTTATGATGCGGAGAAAGATAGGAAGTGGAAAGAAAGAGCAAAGATGGAATATGCCGAGAAAATCGGATACGAAGAAGGTCGACGAGAAGCAATTTCAAAGATGCTTAATTATGGTTTAACACTAGAAGAAATTTCAAGAATGATTAATATATCATTAGAAGATATAAAAAGAATGAGCCAGTTATAGGTTCATTCTTTTTCTTATCTTTTAACTTCTACTAAATCATACACTTCAATCTGATCATTTTCTTTGTAGTCTTGACAATTTTCTAAAGTAAGTCCACAATCCATACCCTTGCTAACTTCTTTAGCATTATCTTTACCACGTTGAAGTGACTTGATTTTGCCTTGATAAACAACTATACCATCACGAATAAGTCTAGCATTTTCTCCCATTTTAATAGTTCCGTTAGTTACGTGACAACCTGCAATTAAACCAACCTTAGAAAATTTGAATATTTGACGAATTTCTAAGTTACCAGTAACAACTTCTTCGTACTCAGGTTCTAACATACCTTTCATAGCAGCTTCCATCTCTTCAACTACTTTATAAATAATATCATAAGTTCTAATAGATACACCATATTCTTTAGCTAGGTCCATTACTTTGCCACTACCTCTTACATTAAAACCAATAATAATGGCATTTGAAGCTTGAGCAAGAACAATATCGCTTTCTGTAATAGCCCCAACACTTGCTCTTATGATATTAACCTTAACTCCTTCAACATCAATTTTTTCAAGAGATTGTCTTACAGCTTCTAAACTACCAGTAACATCTGTTTTTAAAACAATATTAATCTCTTTTAACCCTTCATTTATTTGACCAAATAAATCATCAAGAGTCATACCAGTACGATTAGTATCCGCTTCTTTAGCTCTTAAACTACGTTCTTCAGCGATAGATTTAGCTTGTTTTTCTGTTTCAAAAGCCATAAATTTATCGCCCGCTTTTGGTGTTTCAGATAATCCAGTAATTTCTACTGGCATAGATGGTGTCGCCGAAACAATATTTTGACCTAAATCATTCTTTAATGTTCTAACTTTGCCAAAAGATGTACCAACTACGATTGGATCACCTAATCTTAAAGTACCATTTTGAATTAATAAAGTTACAACACTACCCATATGCTTATCCATTTGACTTTCTAAAACAGCTCCGGTTGCATATCTTTTCGGGTTAGCTTTTAACTCTTGCATTTCTGCTATTAATAAAATGTTTTCAAGTAAATCTTCAACACCTTCACCAGTAACTGCTGATATTTTATTAACTAGAGTATCTCCACCCCATTCTTCTGGAGTAAGTCCAGCATCTACTAAACCCGTCATTACTCTATCAATATTAGCTTCTGGTTTATCAATCTTATTAATTGCAACAATAATTGGAACTTTTGCTGCTTTAGCATGATCAATTGCTTCTTTAGTTTGAGGTTTTACTCCATCATCTGCTGCTACTATAATTATAACTATATCAGTAACAGATGCTCCTCTAGCTCGCATTTCGGTAAAAGCTTCATGACCAGGTGTGTCAATAAAGGTTATATCTTTACCTTTACATTTTACTTGATAAGCACCGATTGCTTGAGTGATACCACCAGCTTCACCACTAGCTACACTACTTTTTCTTAAATAATCAAGTAAAGTAGTTTTACCATGATCAACATGTCCCATAATAGTTACTACTGGTGGACGTTCTACTAAATCATCATCACTATCTACAAGTTCATAATTTTCAAAATTAGAGATATCTTGGGTTTCTTCCTTTTTAACAGTTTTATTAAACTCTAAAGCAAGAACTTCAACATCATCAAACGATAATGTTTTATTAACTGTTGCTAAGATTCCTAAACCCATAAGTTTCTTAATAACTTCACTAGGAGAAACATTAGCACAATTTGCCACATCTCCTACTGTCATTCCTTCTTTATAAAGAATAACAGAATCATCTTTGGCTGTTTCATTACTTTGTAATTTTTCTCTATGCTTGTAAAGTTTTTTTCTTTCTTCTCTAAATTTAGTATTAGAACCTTTAGTTACCTTGTTCTTTTTAGAAGGTTTCTTACTCTCCTTATTATAAGAACTATTACCATAAGCAATTTCTTCAGCTTTCATAGAAAGTGCAATATCTTCTACTATCTCATCATTCACATCTTCACTTGGAACATAATCCTCTTCATCTTGAAAAGCATTATCAAGAAGAATAACCTCATCATCACTTAAAAGGCGATTAGGATCAGTAGTGATAAGTTTTAAAGTAGCCATCTTAGCTAAAACATCTTCTACACTCTTTCCAATATCTAAAGCATAATCTTGTATATTCATACACTTCACCTCTTTCTTTAATTTTCAATTATTTTTTCAATTTCCTCATATATACTATCAGGAATAGTACATTCTAACTTTCTTTCTAGACTTTTTCTTTTCTTGGCTTCTTTTAAGACTTCTAAGTCTTTTTTAATATATGCGCCACGACCGTTTTTCTTTCCAGTTATATCAACAAAGACCTCTCCTTCTTTGTTTCTAACTATACGAAGAAGGTCTTTCTTTTCTAGTTTCTCACCAGTAACGGAGCAAGTTCTGTAAGGTATTTTTCTTACTTTCATCTCTTACTCACCTTCTTTTTTAATATTAATTCCTAACTCTTTTGCTTGTTCTCTTGTTTTAATATCAATATTATATTTAGTTAAACGACTAGCAAGTTTAGCATTCATTCCTCTTTTACCAATTGCTAAAGAGAAATTATCACCATCTGCTATTACAATTGCTTCTTTTTTATTAGGGTCTGTTAATAATACAGTTAAATCTTTAGCAGGTGATAAAGCATTACGAATAAATTCTACTGGGTCTTTATCATATTTAATAATATCTACTTTTTCACCATGTAATTCTGTAATTATATTAGCAATACGACTTCCCTTTTCACCAATACAAGCACCGATTGGATCTACATTATTATTTTCAGAGTAAACTGCTACTTTACTACGGTTACCAGCATCTCTTGCAACAGCATACATTAAAACAGTACCATCTCTAAGTTCTGGTATTTCATGTTCAAATAAACGTTTAACAAAACCATAATGTGTTCTAGAAAGTAATACTAATAAGCTACGTCCATTATTATCAACTTTACTAACATATACTTTTAACTGACTTCCCATCTCAATCTTTTCACCAGGAATAATATCTTTCTTTGGTAAAATACCGTTACAACGTCCTAAATCAATATAATAATTATCAGTATCTTCTAAAGCAACTGTTCCGATTAATAATTCATCTTGTTTATCACCAAACTCTGCCATAATACTATTTCTTTCAGCTTCTCTTATCTTTTGAACTACAACTTGTTTAGCAGTAGAAGCAGCTACTCTTCCAAAATCATGAGGAGTTACTTCAGTATCAATAGTATCACCAATATTTAAACTTTTATCTATCTTTCTAGCATCAGTTAATCTAATTTCACATTCTGGATTAAAGAAACTAATTTTTTCTTTTTCTTCTTGCTCCTCATCCTCTTCTTTAGATTCTATTCCTTCTTCCTCATCTTCATCTGTATAATGTTCAAATAGATAATCTTCATATTCTTCTCTAGTCATCTTTTCATCTTCAACTACGGTTAAATAAGAATATACTTTTATCTCTCCTGTTTTTTCATTAATTAATACTTTTACATTACTATTCTTTGTATTATAGTTTTTCTTATAAGCAGAAGTTAGTGCTTGTTGCATAGCTTCATAAACTATACTTTTGTCAATATTCTTTTCTTTTACAATATTATCAACTGCTTTTAAAAACTCTTTACTATTCATTGTTTATATCTCCTTTCTCTTTAGAATGAATATCTAATACTTCTACATCATTTAAAAGATTAGTTTTATCTAGTATTGGATTAATTATTTTTGTTGCTAAAGTTATTTTTTCAACATCAATAACTTCATCGCTATCAAGCTCAATATTTCTTGTTTTAACCCCTTCTTCATTAGAGTCATAAACACTACTTACTCTAAGATTAAGGTCTTTGATGGCATCACTTATTAAGCTTTTAATTTCTTCTTCCATAGTACCTCCTTCAACTAGAAAGAGTGGGATCATTTTAGTTCCCACTCCTTTCTTACTACTCATTATAACCAAATAATTTAATTTTGTCTAGTTTTTTCTTTTTGCTGATGGTATTATATTTATAGTGAGGTGGACATATGAGTGATACTCTTAAAGAAAAGATTATATATATAGTTAAAGCGATTAGTGTTATCTTGCTTTTCTTTGCATCTAGTTATTTTAAAGTTTTTTTTGCAGTAATTCTAAGAATTGATTTAAAACATATTTCTGATTTAAATTTTTTAATCTTAACTGTTTTATCTGATATTGTGTTATTTTTTATGTTTTATTTCATCTATCGAAAGGATTTAAAAAGAGAGTTTAAAAGATTCAAAGATAATTTTGCTAAATGTTTCGATACTGGTTTAAAATACTGGTTGATAGGTCTTGGTATTATGATGACTTCTAATATAGCAATTTCTCTTTTTACATCATTAAGTAATTCTACTAATGAGCAAAATGTCCAAAGTTTAATACCAGCTAGTCCAATACTTATGTTTATTGCAGCAGGAATATTTGCACCAATCCTAGAAGAGATTACTTTTAGAAAGACTTTCCAAACGATTTTCAAGAACAAGTGGGTCTTTGCAATTATTTCCTTTCTAGTATTTGGATATCTTCATGTTATGAATAGTACCAATCCATTAGAACTTCTTTATATCGTCCCATATGGTGCCCTAGGATTTGTCTTTGCACTAGCTGATTATGAAACAGATACGGTATTTACTTCTATTATGATGCACATGATACATAACAGTATCTTGATTTGTTTATCTTTATTATAAGAAAAATTCTAGAGAGTATATCTTTAGAATTTTTTATATGTCTTAATAATTTATAATTCGAAATCAAGTAACTGATTACAGACTTGTTCATAGATATCTTGTTCATTTTTTATAGTATCTATTAAATACATCTTATCGTTTTTATATTCTTTTAATCCCCTCATATAGTATGGCTTATCAGTATCTAAAACGATAAAAGGAAGTATATTATTTTTTAGACACTCTTTAAACATTATTATTCTGCCGACACGACCATTGCCATCACCGAAGGGATGAATTCTTTCAAATCTTACGTGAAATTCGATAATATCTTCTAGTGTTACATTTTCTATACTTTTATACCATTCTAATAAAGTTTCTATATCTTTTTCTACATCAGCAGGCGATGAAGTGTTAATGACATTGATTAGCCCTATTTTATTTGGAACTACTTTAAAACCACCAACATTATATCTTGGATTGTCTTCATCAGTAGTATTTCTCTTTAAAATTTTATTCATTTCAATGATATTTTCTTTACTAAGTTCCTCATCAATGATATCTAACATATAATCGAACAAACGAAAATGATTTTTCATTTCAATTAAGTCGTCAAGTTTTATAGCATCATCAGCCTTGGGAATAAATGAATTAGTTTCAAAGATTTCTTCGGTTTCATCTTCTGTTAAGTGTCCACCTTCTATTTTATTAGAGTTAAAAGCAAAGTTAACTTGGGAAAAATGATAGATATTTCCTTTAAACTTTGACTTTTTCTGTTCAATTAATTCAGTTTTTAATTTTTTCAAGTCCACTAAAAATCACTTCCTTTATTTAATATTATACACTATAGTTTAAGAAAATTTTTCTAAAACTTTTAGAGCATCATCAAAAGTTGCTACTGCTTCTATTCTAATTGAATAGCCTTTTCTCTTTTTTTCCTTCATCGCTTCTTCATAGTTTTCACCAGCAGGCACTAAAAATACATCAGCTTTTTGTCTTACTGCTCCATTCAATTTATATTTAACACCACCGATACTTCCGACACTACCATCTTCTTCAATAGTTCCAGTACCGACGATTTTTTTACCATTAGTAATATCTTTCTTTGTTAAATTATTATAAATAGCAAGCGTTAACATTAATCCACCAGATGGACCACTTTCACTTTGTTTGAATTTTAACTCTATTTTAGGATCAGTATCATAATCATAAATCGTCATGATACTAACACCTGCTTGTTTAGTGCCTTCATTTTCCTTAATAGTGACAGTAACATTTTTTTCCTTTTTATCTCTTTTAACTACTAAATTTATCTTATCGCCGACTTCTTTGCTATTAATTAACTTTCTAAATTCTGTAATATCAACATATTTCTCATTCTCAACACTAACGACTTCATCCCCTACTCTAAGACCATTCTCTTCTTTTTCAGTGACATATAAAACATAAGGATGACTTGCTTTGATTGTGACCTTCTTACCCGCTTTTTGATAAGCTTGTAAAATAGCACTTTGATTAGCACTTTTTAGATAAATACGGTCTCTAAAAGTAACATCTTCCATTGTTTCATCATCAGTAAGAGTTACATCTTCCTCTTTTTCTAAATCCCAATCTTTTATTATTTTTGATAACAGATAAGTAGCTGTATTTCCTTTTAATTCTCTTACATAAGCAAAGTACATTTTGCCATCAATTTTATTTTTCTTAGAACTTTTAACATTTACTCTACTACTTATATCGATGGTACCACCACCAGCATAGACATAATAAGGTAATGGTATCGTTAATACTAAATAAAGGAGAAGAAAAACAATGATAGTTTTTAGATTTTCTGACATAAAGTTTTTAAATTTTTCATATAGTTTATTAAACATTTTATCAACACCTTTATAATACATTATAGCAGAGGTTTAAAAAATATGAAGAAAAAATATTACTATTTGCTAGGAGCGATTATCCTTTTATTTGCTTACTTTGGAATATTTTGTTTTCCAACAGTAATGATTGATACATCTATTAATGCCCTACTTATTTTTAGAGAAAAAATATTTCCCTCTATCTTTCCCTTTTTTGTTTTATCATTCTTATTTATCAATATGGGTTATCCAGTTATACTTAGTAAATATTTTAAGAAGATAATGAATTGTATTTTTCATCTTGGAGAAAATTCAAGTTTTATTCTGTTGATGAGTATGATTTCTGGTTTTCCTTCTGGTGCTAAATATATTGTTAAAGATTATGAAGCTGGTTATATAAGTAAAGATGAAGGAAATAATTTATTAGTATTTACACATTTTGCTAATCCATTATTTGTTCTTGGAACTTGTGGCTTACTTCTAGGAAATAAAAGACTTGCTTATAAAATATTTATTATTCAACTAATATCTAATATTGTTCTTGGTATTTTATTAAGACCTAAAGTTAGAAAAGAAACCGTTAAAAAAGAAGTAGAACTTCCTCCTACTCCTAATATTTTATTATTTCTACCTGATGCTATAAATGAAGCTATGCAAGTATTAATCTTTATGCTGGGTTCTATCACTATCTTTCAGTTTTTTACTAATTGCTTCCTTCTCTTTTTTAACGAATCTAACTTTACGAAAGTAATCTTTTCTGGTTTCATGGACCTTACTACGGGAATAAGTCTTGTTCCAACACTTGATTTTTCTTTGAAAATAAAAGCTTTAATCATGTTAAATTTTATTACTTTTGGAAGCTTATCGGTGCATTTACAAGTTATTAATGCAATTAAGAAGACTGACCTATCTTATTATAACTTCTTAATCGGTAGAGTCCTACAATCAGTAATCGCTTCTATCCTTTTCCTTTGTTAAAGATTATAAGGGTAATTAACCGGACTAGCAATGGTGAAAGTTAATTCGCCATCCTCGAAGTTCGGATGAGTAAAAGCAATATTTATTTTAACAAATTGATTTTTACTATCGCCGCTAGTCTCAATCAACGTTCTACTCTTATCAATTGCTAATGTTATAGTCGAATTACTTCCATAACTAGTATCAAACTTTGGGATTGGGTACTTAATGACTTCAGCAGTTTTACCATAACTAATTACGCCATTTACAATATCGATTTGAAGAGTGGTGGCATAAGCACTACCAGTAGTCACATCTTTTTCCATCTGAAAAGTAGCAGTTAGTAAGTTTGTATTAGTAGTATTTACTGCTACACTTTTTAAATGACCTTTTATGAAATCATCTTGTATTAATTTTTCTAAGCTGTTCTCATATTGAACAACACTTCCTCTAATTGACTCTATCTGTTCTTTATCTTTATAGTTTAAAACAACATCAAACATACCAGTTACAACAAATGACAAAATAGCAAAAGTGATTAAGAGTTCAATAGAAGTCATTCCTTTATTATTAATCTTCATTAGTTCCTATTAACCTCCATTATTCCATAGTTATTAGTATCATTTTTGGCATATTCAACAATAACATGATAATACTTACCGTTATTTATCTTTGTAGTATTTCTACTATATGTCGGTATATAACTGGCGTAATCTTTAAAGTCACGTTGATAAGATGTACTATTAACATGATTCTTAAATTTTTGCGTTGAGTAAGTAGTTAAATAGATCTTTGACACTTTATTAGTTCTTTTGAAATTAGCACACCAGCTATCCATTTCATTTTTAGTATACAGTTTACAATCAGAAATATTGACATAACCATTATTATCTGCAGTTGTAAATAACCAATCACCTAAACCATTTAAAACTATTTTTCTCGCCCAGTGTGCAATATAAGTTCCTTCCACACTATCATAAGTTCGATATCGTTCGTATTCACCAAGTAATGGAAATAAATTAGTGTAAAGCATTGCAAAAATAGTCATTACAAAAATGCTAACAATTAAGGTTTCTAAAAGCATAAAGCCTCTTTTGTTTAATGGATGTTTTCTTTTCACACATCTCACCCCTTGCACCAATCTTAAACCTATTATATAATAGATTATAGTAAAATACCATATCAAAATTGAAGGGGTTGATAACATGGTTTCTTATGATATGACTAAAACTCCCGTCGTTAATGTCGTTGATGATATCTTAGCATATGGCGCTACTCATGGTACAAGTGATATTCACTTTGACCCTCGAGAAGAATACTTGATGGTACGTATGCGTGTCGATGGAGATTTAAGAGATTATACAAAAATTGACAAAATATATGAAAGAAATTTAATCACTAGAATTAAACTGCTAGCTAATATGAATATTACGGAAAGTCGTCTTCCGCAAGATGGTGCTATCAAGGGAGTAATTAAAGGAGTTCCAATGGAAACTCGTGTTTCTACCCTTCCAACTAATGAAGGAGAAAAGTGCGTTATCCGTATTCTTGACTATTCAAGAAGCTTAGCAGGTATTGATTCTTTAGGATTTAATGAAAAAAACTTAGTAAAACTTAAAAAGATGATTCAAGAACCAAATGGTATTATCTTAATAACTGGGGCTACTGGTTCTGGTAAAAGTACAACTGTTTACTCAATATTACAAGTTCTTAATAAGAAGGAAACTAACATTATAACAGTTGAAGACCCAATCGAAATGAATCTTGAAGGTTTAAATCAAGTCCAAGTTAATAGTGAAATTGGTCTTGACTTTGCGACTGTTTTAAGATCTATCTTACGTCAGGACCCGAATGTCATACTTATCGGAGAAATTCGTGATAGTGAAACAGCAAAAATCGCTGTTCGTGCCTCTATCACTGGCCATTTGGTTTTATCAACTGTCCATACTAATAACTCATTAAGCACTATCGAACGTCTACTTGATATGAATGTTGAAAGATACTTATTATCTAGTGCTTTAACAGGAATTATTTCTCAACGACTTGCAAAAATGCTTTGTAAACATTGCCGCAAGAAGGAAGCTACTACTCCATATCAAAAGAAAGTATTTAGATTAGCACTTCATCAAGATGTAGAAGAAACTTATGTTGCTAATCATGATGGATGTGAATACTGTTCTGGTGGTTATCACGACCGTGTTGCAATTCAAGAAGTATTAATGATTAACGATGAAATTAGAAATGCTTTAAATGAAGAGGAAATGAAGAAAGAAAATCTTCAGAAAATAGTTTACAACTCTGATGTTATTACGATGTTACAAGATGGTCTTTATAAAGTCCTTGATGGTACTACTTCCTTTGAAGAAATTTATCGTATTATTGATATTGATGATGACTTAGATACTTTGATGAAGATTGGTTTAATTAGTGAAGATGCCACTGTTATTTCTCAAAAGAATGAACAGGAAGAAAATGAAGACAATGATGATGAAGTTCCAGAGATAATTCCTATTAATGATCCAGATGATGAAGAAACACAATCAGATCTTCCAAAGATAGAAACTGATGAAACTGAAATAGATGAAAATTAAAACTCCAGGAGAAATGCCTAGAGTTTTTTTATTATTTAACACTTGTTGAACAAGAAGCTGTACCTGAACTGTCAATTTTACAAACAGCTGCTTCTGAGTTATAAACACAATATAATGAGCTACTATCAGCATTACAGTAGAATGTATCATTATTTGTTGTTACAGTACAACTAGTACCAGATTCAGTAGTAGTACAATTACTCTCTCCAAAGACACTTTTTAAATGACTAGCCTCTTCTTGATAATTATTTTCTTTGAAACATTCTAAAGTATCATCTTTATAGATACAAACAGCTTTTTCTGTTCCATACAATCTATTTAATACTTTATAACCATTCGCATTAATGACATCTAGATAGTTAATCTTATCAGCTTCTGTTGGATTTCCAAAAGCATAGTGACTTACTAGATTACTTACACTTTGAACAACTATTTTACTTTGATAAATCTTATCTTGAATATCATTTGTGGCATCTTGAGAAATCCACATATATAACTTATAAGTAACAGTCTTTCCTGTATCTAAAGTTGAAGTAGTTGCTAAATAACCATCAGTTCCCGCTGCTGATAACACTCTTATACCAGAGTCATAGCCATTATCACCTACTAATCTATATTTTAGATAAACAGTATCTAGTGTACTAGCACTGTCTTCCTCATTTCTAATTGTATAGAAAGCATTTACATTACCTGTATTTTCTATAGTAAAAGTATAAGGAGTAGTATTCGTTCCAGCACTATCACTCATGGGAGCAGAGTTTTCTAATTTGATGCTATCTCCTTCTGAAAAATCCACCTTTAAAGTTCCAGTTTGAATTGATACTTTTTTCGTTCCTTCTAAACTTTTGGTAAATAATGCATAACTACTGCCTACTAAAGTAACCATACTAACTGCTATTAAAGCGATTACTATAGCTAATTTGCTTTTGTTCATTTTTATAACACACCTCTATTCTTATTTCTAAAAAAATTTTATCACAAAAAGAAGTGTGTTTCAACCTAAAACTACACTTCTTGTACTACAGTAATAATCATTGGTTTAGAACCAATTTCTTGATATAAATACTTGCCAAGCTGGTCCCTAACATCAGCTTTTATCTTAGCATAATCAACTTTTTTAGTACCTGTTTCAATATTAGATTCAATTACTTCTTTAGAAAGATTCTTAATATTTTCTACTAAATCTTGATTTTCTTTTACATAGATAAATCCTCTTGTTAAGATTTTCGGTCCTGCTATTACTTCTTTAGTTTCTCTATCTAAAGTACAACTGATAATAACGATTCCATTCTCTCCTAACATTTCACGATCTTTTAAGACTAGGTTACCGATATCACTAGAATCTTTTCCATCTATTAATACTTCATCAACATTGATATGTTCATTTGTATCTTTAAAGATGCCGTCTTCTAATGTTACAACATCACCATTTTGTTTTAAAAAGATATTTTCTTTAGGAATATTCATTTCTTCTGCTATCTCTGCAAACGCGTATTGATTACGATATTCACCTTTTACAGGAAATAGATATTTTGGTCTTAATAAGTTAAGCATCATCTTTAAGTCTTCACTAGAAGCGTGATGTAAAAGATGTTTTTTACTTGATAAGCTGATAGCATTAACTCCTAACATAGCAATTTCATCCATAATAAGAGCAAGACGACGTTCCATTCCTTCAGCACTTGGTTCACTAATAAAGATAGTATCTGTATCTTTTAGCTTAATGAATTTATCGTAACCTTTAATGATTCTTTCTAAATTAGCGAATGGTTTTTCTCTCTCATCGGAAATAAATACTACTACGTCTTTATCATTTAAGTTAGATAAATCTCCGATAACTTTAGGATTTATTTCTAAGTATTTATTTTCAATTCCATAGTTAATCATACTTTGTAAACTTTTTCCCATGATAACAATCTTACGATGGGTTTGTGATATTTCATCGAATAACTCTTGAATACGATAGAAATGGGCTGGAAAGATTGTCACAATTATTCTATCCTCATTCTTAGTAAGTACTGTTCTAATAAAGTCTTGTACACGATGGTTTGGACTAGTATAACCAGGACGAGCAGCATATAATGATTCAGCTAATAAACATAAAACTCCTTGCTTCCCAACATAAGCTAATTTCCCTAAATCGGTTTGATATAAACTTCTAGTAGCATGGTCAAAAGTAAAGTCTCCAGTATAAACAATTGCTCCATCTTTAGTGTATAGAACATAACAGAAAGCATCTGGAATAGAATGAGTCATAGCAATTGGAAAAATACTTTCACTACCAAAGTTTAATTTTCGATGTGCTTTAATCTCATGTAAATTAGCTTTTTTAATTCCTGCTTCTTCTAAATCTATTCTTAATATTTCAAGTGTTAACTTTCCACCATAGATTGGAACATCACCTAGTTTATTTACTAAATCTGGTACAGCACCAATATTTCCTTCATGACCGTGACTTAAGAAAATTCCTTTTATTCTTTTTTTATTTTTTACTAAGTAATCAAAATTTGGAATAATATAATCTATTCCAAGATTCATTTCAACATCATATTTTAAACCGGCATCAAATATATATAATGATTTATCGACATCAACGATATACATATTTTTACCATTTTCGTTTAGTCCACCTAAACTAAATATTTTAATTTTACTCATTTATTTTCCCTCCTTATAAGTTTTTATTTTTTTATATAGTTTTTTCTCTTCCACATCTATTGTGTTAGATAATATTTTTTCTTGTTCACGATTAGAAAAAACAGAAATTACATCATCTATATCAGTTTCTAAATAGCGATAAAATAACTCATGATATTTTTCTTGATAAATCAAATAATTCTCAACTGCAATGTTATCAGTCAATAAACTTCCAAGTAATAAAGTACTACTAGTTTCTTCTAGTTCATCGATAAACTCTTTATAAAATTCTACTATTTCACTACCATTATTATAAGTAGTGGTTAGTTTAGCAGAGATCATCTTAATTTCTTCATTTTCTAACAAATCACCATTAACTAATAAATCCTTTACTAGTATCATTTTGGATCTATCAATTTGTTCCTGTTGTGATATACAGGAATTTTTTAAGAATGAAAATATTCTTAAATGCTCTACTTTCAATTCTTTGCCAACTTCTCTAAAGCATCTTTTGCTGCTATTTGTTCAGCATCTTTTTTACTACTGCCTACCCCTTTACCATAGATAATTCCATCTACTTTTGCTTCGATTGTAAATGTTTTATCGTGTGCTGGTCCTTCTTCTTTTACTACTTCATAAATTACACTTTGTCTTGTTGTTTGTACTGCTTGTTGAAGTGCTGATTTATAGTCTTCAAAGAAAACTATATTTGGATTTTGAATATATGGTACTACTATATCTAGTATTACTCTTCTAACAGTTTCATAACCAAGGTCTAAATAAATAGCTCCCATAATAGCTTCAAATATATCAGCAACAATTGCTTTTTTATATTTTCCTCCACTATTTTCTTCTCCATGACCTACTTTTATATAGTTATTAAAACCCATATCCATTGAATATCTATATAAAGCATTTTCACAAACGTAGCTTGCTCTTACTTTAGTCATTTCTCCTTCAGTTTCTTTTTCATAACGATATAAATAATCAGCAACTACTAAATCAACTACAGCATCTCCCAAAAATTCTAATCTTTCATAATCTTTTTTAGCTTTATGTTCATTAGCATATGATGAGTGAGATACTGCTGTATTATAAAGTGTAAGATTCTTAGGACTTATTTTTAATTTTTCAAATAATTCTTCCACAAAAAAATCTCCCTTCCTACGTATTTTAACATGTTTTTACTTTTTTAGCAATCTACTTGCTGAAAAGGTAGGTCTATGTTACTATGTATATATATAGATGAAGGAGACTTCATATAATAAAAAAGGAAATACTTAATATCCAGATTTTGAGTACTTACTTTTTAAGTTTTGGTTAGCACTACAATCTATTAGATTGAGTGCTTTTTTACTGGTCTATCTATAAAGTAGGCCGATTAGTAAAATGATAATTATTACTAAAAATGGTATTAAAAAGTCTTTTTTGACATAATATCAAGCCTCCTTTCCTTAAAGAAAAAAGGCAAGCACTCTAATTATTAAGTATTTCCGTCGCTATTATACTATTAATGATTATTATAAACAATAAAATAGAAACATTTTAGCTTTTCCCGTACTATTAAAAAGAAGAAATACTTGAATAATAAGCATTTCTTCTTTATTTTCTAATAACTAACCAAAGCATTAAGTAAGCATATTGCCAGGTTGGTTTCTTTTTTAATTGTTTTAAAAAATAGTTAGATGTTTCATAAGTAGCACAGTATTTATCTACTAAAGTTAATATCAAGGCTTCTTTTGTCCTTGGTAGTTTAATTGTTACAGGCCACATATGGTTTATGATAATATCTTTTTCTGTTTCATTTAGGGAAAAGATAGAAAGAGATTTATCTAAAGCTTTTCTTGGATGAGTAAAAGCGTGCCATTTATGAGCTTTATCTTTTACGCGCCAGTCATATAAATAGAAATCATGAAGCATAGCTGCTCTAGCACAAGATTTATAATCTAAATTAAATTTTTTAGAAAGTAAATAACAGTAATATGCAGCATTATAGCAATGTTCGTAACAACTAGTATCAGCATGTTGACGATAATTTTTCATCTTCTTAACTTCATCATTTTCTATTATATCTTTAATAATATCTAAAAACTCTTCATCCATCTAGCATCACCTTTTTCTTTTAAAGATTATCATAAGATACTTAATACTAGCAAGAATTTTCTAATATTTTAAAAGTGATAATTTATAATTGACAACCTTTCTGTAAATTATATGTTATTAGTAGTTTTGGTTTCTTCACTTATGCTAGTTAATAACCGTTTATAAGTATTATATAACTCTTCACTACTAAACATTATTTTATCATTTTCTATATTCCAGTTATTTTGATTTGTTATTAAAAAGTTAAATACTTCTTTTAAATCAACAATTGTATCTAATAAATCATCAATTGCTTTTAAATCTTCTTCATTCTTAGTCATATCTTGCATTAATTCGTTAAGATAATATTCTTTATAGTAATTATCTTCTCTTAAATTCTTATTTAAATAGCTAAGAATAGTTTTCTCACTAGTTAAATTAACATACTTTTCTCTTAGACTAGTTAGTTCTAAACCAGTTGTATTTAAAAGATTCATTGTATTAGTAAAGTTTTTAGCATCAGCTTTAATATTTTCAATCGTTAAGACCTTTTCTATCTTATCAGTATTATCTAAAGTAGCATATAAAGATGTAAATAGTTCTTTCTTATCTTTTAAATATCTTTTAGCAGCTTTCTCTACCAAAACATAATCTCCACTAGTATTGATAGTATTTAATCTTTGATCAATACTACTAGTATCTTTACTATTGTTTTCTATTAATAAATTAATTTCTGTTATTTCTTTTGTTAAATCACTTTCCATCGTTAAATCACTTTTTACGAAATGACCGATTATAACTGAAAAAGTAACTATTAAAATAACAATAACAACTGCTATGGTAATTAATATTTTCTTTTTCATAATACCTCTAAATCGCTATCTTTATAGGAAACACTAAACATTGCACTTAGTATAGTTTCCATATAACTATAGACTTCTCTATCTATATTTTTCATATTCTTTAAAATATTTTTTATGTCTTCCATTGTAACTTTTACTGGTTGAGTATATTCTTTTCCTAGATTTGTAAATAAAGTTTCAAAAGCATATTCTATTTTCTCTTGGTTTAAATTTTCAAGTCCAGCAGTAGTAGATTCATGTAACTGAATACTAGATTTTGCTAACTCGGCTTCTACAAACAGCTGTCCAAAAACATTCCAAGAAGTTGGATAATGTTGTTCAAAAGCAAAAAGATTACTAGCTACTACTTGATAATTACTATTATTTAATAATATACCAACACAAGACATTGCTGGAACAATATTATTAAGTTTAGGTAATACCCTTTCATATTTTAAAG
Organism: uncultured Bacilli bacterium; assembly: GCA_934148995.1. Classification (GTDB taxonomy): domain Bacteria; phylum Bacillota_I; class Bacilli_A; order RF39; family UBA660; genus Onthousia. Next base: position 102,052 of record CAKPDM010000003.1, on the reverse strand, counting down.
AGTTATATTCACTTAATCTCAAACCAGGTCCATCAAAGTTATCTACTGCTACTATCTTTTGGAAAGATTCATCATCTAGTTCCATGACACTTACTAAAGCAAGATTTCCTCCTTTAGAGTGTCCAGTGACATATACTGTTTTATCTATTTCTTTGATATTATCTTTAAGATAAGAAACTGCAAGGCTCTGAGTTGTTGTTAGATACTTATAAGATATTCTAATATTTTCAATCCAACCAATCAAAGAGCCGTCTGTTCCTTTAAAACTAATTATTTTCTTATCATCTAAGATAAAGGTAGCAGCACCAAACTGGGTATCACTATCTCTTCTTCTAATAAAATTTGCTATTTTTAAATTTTTATATCTTTTAGAATTATTTATTATTTCTAATAACTCATACGCTTTAGGAACCATAACACCAATATTTTCTTGCTGATATTTCTTAGCTAGAAGATAGAATTCTTCAAAAGTAATTTCTCCTTTAAAAGATTCTACTGGTAGATATACTAGTATGGCAAATAATAAATCATCAATTTTATTAAATACCGCTTCTTCTAATGTTAAATCTTTATAGTAATTTAAATAATCAACTATGGTATACATCATTACTCCAATTAATTATTAATCAATATTAATTACTTCATAATCAGTAGTACCGATACCAAGTTTTTCGGCTGTTTCTACAATATGAATAGCATGTTTTTCTTCCATTCTTTTGATTAGTGAAGCTTTGCCTTCATCTAAAGAATTAATAATAGCATCATAACAACATCTATCAAGAGCAACTGGGTCTAAACTAGCATAAATTCCAATATCAGCCATTTCTGGATCACTTGGATTAGAGTCACAGTCACAATCAATAGAAATTTTGTTAGCTACATTGATATAAGCCATATTATCACTACCAAAATGTTCAACAACGGCTTTATCTGCTTCTGCCATACTCTCTAAGAAACCATCTTGGTCTTCAGTATAATTCCATAATTCAGCAGGTGAAGTTGTTCTACCAACAGAGTGAATCCAAGCTTTTCCGTTACTAGAAGCAACGCCGATACTCATATTTTTTAAAGCTCCACCAAAACCTCCCATAGCATGACCTTTGAAGTGTGATAGCATTAACATTGAATCATAATTGTTAATGTGACTTCCTACTATATTTTTATTTTGTAAATGACCTTCATAATTAACAGGTATTTCAACACTACCTTCACTATCCATAATATCAACTTCTGCTATATCACAAAATCCATGTGCTTTAGCAGTTGCTAAATGGTCTTCTGTTTTCATTCTTTTACCAGGATAGGCAGTATTACACTCAACAATTGTTCCATTTAGTTTATGCACTAAATCTTTAATCAAATTAGGATCAAGATAATTATGTCCTCCCATTTCACCAGTTGATATTTTAACGGCTACTTTTCCTTTTAGTTCTCTATTTAAGGCGTCATAAATTTTTATTAGTCCTTCACTAGTGATATTTTTTGTAAAATAAACTTTTGCTTTTTCCATATTATTTTCCTCCTATTACGTCTATTATAAACCATTTTTTAAAATTTAATATATATTTTTACATTAGAAAAAAGTTAATACTAATTTACATTCTTAGTTTCTTTTTGCACGAAACTAAAAATAATGTCAAAAACTATTTAAATTTAACATATGGAACACCTAACTTAGAATAAACATTATAGGCTCTCGGTAGATGAAAAATTCTCGCTATTAACAGGTTATAAAATTCATCTATCATAATTATAGAACATAGAATAACACTAATAGTAACAAATACCTTTTTATTAGATTTCTTTGCTATATAAAAACAAAGTGGTAAAACTATATACATAAGTAATAAGGCAAATATACCAAAGATTAAAACACTTCTTAAGCAAACAAAGCCATCAATATTACCAAAATTTAATATTTCTTGATTATAATCCCAACACCTTTTACCAGCAATCTTATACATACCAAGTCCTGAAAAATATTCAAGTATTCCTGTAGAAATAACACTAAGTAGAAAGACTTTTATTGGTTTCTTTCTATCCTTATAAGTTAAAAAATAAATCATAATTGATCCTGTGGCATAGATATTAATCCAAGGTAAAAAATTACCACCTCGCCAATAAAAAGTTTTCATTCCTCCATTAAAATAATAGAAGATAAATTCATAAAGAAAACCAAATATTCCTGTTATTACTATTAGCAAACTAAATATTCCTATCATTGTTGTCTTATCAAATTTTATATCTTCATTTAAATATTTTAAATACTTCTCTTTCATACTACCTTACTACAACCTCTTTACTTCTTTTTATATAAATAACACTCTTTATCATGCGAATAGATAATACCTATCGCTTGCAAATATGAATAGATAATAACACTTCCGACAAATTTCATCCCACGGCTTTGTAAATCTTTAGAGAGATTATCAGACAATTCATTAGTTGTTTTAGCAATTTCATAAATTACTTTTTCATTAGTAAATGTTTTTAAATAGGTTTTAAAGCTACCATATTCTTTTTTGATATCTCTAAATATTCTAGCATTATTAATACTTGCTTTAATTTTTAACTTATTTCTAATAATATCTTTATTATTTAATAACTCATTAATTTTATCATCACTATAACTACATATCTTATCTAAATCAAAGTTATCATAAGCTTTTCTAAAGGCTTCTCTTTTATTTAAGACACATTCCCACGAAAGTCCAGCTTGAAATGATTCTAATAATAACATTTCAAATAGATAATTATCATCTAGGTTAAGATGACACCACTCTTCATCGTGATACTTAACATATAACGGATTATCTAGATTACACCATTTACATCTTATAATTTTAATCACTCCCGCCTAATACATATTTTACTATATGATACCGTTTTTTTCTATATTATTCACGTTTTTAATATGCCGTCTATTCTTTTTAACAACTCATTTATAAATAACTCTTCGGTTATCTTATAGATATAGCTATATTTTTTACCAATATCTTTTAAACTCATTCCACTTACATAAACATCTTTTTTATCTAAAATTATGTATCTGTCATGGAATGGATTATTGTCTACAAACGAAATATTATCATACTGATTATTATATTTTTTTATTAAAATTGAATCTAAATTCTTAGATAATATAACGATATTTTTATTAATGTTTCTTAATACATCTAACAACTCTTTATTAGCATAATTATCTATAATTATAATTTCTTCTCTTGATTTATTTAATATATCAACTAAAATGCTATAAGCATCGTATATTTTACCATCATAAATAATAGATGATTGTTTTGATGATAACTTATCAAATGATTCTTCTAATTTTAGTATTCTATTTTCATGATTAATTAGAATATTATTATTTTTAAATAAATCATTTGAAATGTACTTTTTCATAACTATAAAAGCATCCATAATATATAATGTCATACTAGTCGCTTTTTTTCCTTTTAGTATAGTTGCAAGCATATATACTCCCTGCTCTGTAAAAACTCTTGGATTATTTCTTCTTCCACCATAATTATTATCTAAACTTGAGGTCAAAAATTTTGACTTCAAGTTATTACTTTCCTCATCGGTAAGTTGAAAACTATATCTTACAGGAAATTTATCAATATTATTTTTTACTGCTTGATTTACTTCTTTTGTACCATTCTTACAACCATATAATCTTGCTAAATCAGAATCAAGCATTACCTGTTTACCTCTTACCTCATATATCATATTTTCTATTTTTTCTTCTTTTAAAATATCATTCATATCATTTTTCCTTTCTATACAAAAAAGGTACACCTCTCCTTCGAAAAGGTATACCCGCAGCATGCATGTAATTTTTCTTGGCTAAAAATTACATACTTTATCGTCTCAATTGTCATATTAACGTGCCAAGTAATTAATACAGTTACATCATAACAAACATTTGTTTTTCATGCAACATAAACTTAAAAAAATTATCTTCTTTTTAAAACAGCAATACTTTCACAATGATAGGTATTAGGAAATTCATCTACTAGTTTAATTGATTCTATCCTATACTTCTCACCTAGTTCTTTTATGTCTCTTGCAAAACTCATTAAATCACAAGAAACATAAATAATATTATCACATTCTTTAGCAAGTAATAGTTTTCTAGCATTACTTGATAGACCACTTCTTGGTGGATCAACTATAATCATATCTATCTCTTTATTATACTTTTCTAAAAAATCTTTAGCATCCATACAGAAAAATTCTGTATTAGAAATGTTATTTACCTTCTTATTATAATTAGCATCTACTATTGCTTCTTCAACTATTTCTACTCCATAAACTTTTTTAACATAAGGTGATACTAATAAAGAAATAGTACCTGTTCCACAATATAAATCTAAAATAGTATTTATATCTTTATTCTTAACTATTTCAATAACTTCACGATAGATACTTTCAAGTCCTTTAGAATTAACTTGAAAGAAAGCATCACGTCCAACATAAAAGTCCATAGTAAATATCTTAGTTTTTATCTTATCACTACCAAATACCAATTTATCGTTTAAATAACAAGAACTAACTTTATCTTTAAAGTAATAAAGATTAGTCACCTCACATTTACCTTTAAAAGCAAGCATACTTTCTGTATCAAAACTTCTTATCATTACCTCTTTTAGATTTCTATTTTCTTTAATAAATTCTTTAATAGCTAAATATATTTCATTTATCTTATCATTTACTAAATAACATTTATCAATATCTAGTAGTTTATTACTTTCTTCTTCATAAAAACCAATTTTATCTTCTTCGATGTGAAAAATAACTTTATTACGATAATACTTTTCTTTACTAGGAATAATATCTATTTTATTTAGATTAATACCAGCATATCTTGTTAATATATCAAGAGCTTTCTTTTTCTTAAATTCTAGTTGTTCTTGATAAGTCATCTGCTCTATCTGACAACCACCACAAGTATAATAATAAGGACAAAAAATACTAGAATAATTCTTAGTTTCTTTAACTTTTCCAACAGAATATTTTTTCTTATCCTTAATTAATTCTATTTCTACTTCATCACCAATTCTTACACCTTTAATAAAAGTTATTTTTCCATCTATATAAGTAATACCTCTACCAAAATGGTCATAAGAAACAATATTACACTTCATATTAATCCCTCACTAACTACAACTAATATATCATAAATCTAGATAAAAATATTATATATTTGAAACATCTGTTAAATTTTCAAGTTCTAAAAATAAACATGCTACCAGTTTTTTTATCCTGATAATTTATCTTTTCTCATAAAAAAATCTAAAGTCAATCTTTTAAATAACTTTAGATCTATTTTATGTATTAGTCGAAGTTTTAAGATCTCATCACTCTCATTCTAGAATGAATGGTGAATCACTACTTCCTGTTCCTGTGGTCACCTTAATTGTTGACTTTAGATAAACGACTGGCCACACGCCGTAAGCATAGTTCGCATCATCGCGGTAGACATACCCACTACTGCGGACACCGAACACGTAGCCACCATTAGACGAGTAAGGCGAAAGGGACCACATATAACTGGATTTAGACAACCAATCATTTTCATAACATGCACTTGCTCCATCCCAGCTATACATCGCTTTGGCTAAGCATGTTGCTCTTGATGTGGAACTATTTCCACTTGTTGCATATCCATAATCACTTGGATACATTAATCCTACTTTTCCTATCCATGATGTACTTCTTCCACTATATACTGTTGTTCCTCTCTCATATCCATAAAAATGTGATGCTAATCCGTTTGATGAGCTAGTATAACTAGCAGTACTTCCCAAGTACCACTTGGCATCCCCGATCATTTCTTTAGCACTATCACTTAAACCAGCAGACGTGAAATCACAGGAAGTAGTTGCATTATTTTGACCTATATAGCAAGTTCCACTTTTTCGATTCCAATATAAACTTCCACCATAGGTTTCACTATCATGGTCTTCATTTAGTAAATAATTAAGTCTAGCGTCAGGCCAATTATTTTTTCCATAATCAGTTTCTGCTCCTGTTGATGTATCCTTATTGTCCCACGAATAATTACCTATTGATTCATTTCTTATAATCTTTAATCTTTTCTCTATTTTCCCTGTTCCATCATCGACATCGAAGACACCGATTATTCGCCATAATTCATCATTAAATTTGACGTAGTTATTAGGATTTGCTCCGATATAACGATAATCTGTAGTTGCTCCTAATTGAGTTGTTGCTTCATGAGTAAATGTCCACATTTGATTCTTTTGTTCATCTGTTGCACTATTATAATCTAAGCTTTCTGGATTTGCTTTTTTAATTAATGCTGTAGTAGCAAGAACTGGTGCACCTTCTTGTATAGCATCTACTACTATTTTTCCGTGATAATGTTTATTTAATACTTCGTTAGTAGCATCTTCTTTTATCCATAGTTTTAAGGTAAATGTTTTACTTTCTCCTGAATTTAATGTTCCACTTATTAATTCACTATCAATTGCTGTTGATAAAAGACTGGCGGTTGAACCGTCTAAGCTGTATTTAATATTTGTTTTTGCTAATTGCTTAGCACTACAATTATCTTGGGTTACCATATCGGTATCATCTTTTAAAGATACCGAATAATTTGCAGGTAGACTTCCGGTGTTTGTTATGGTGAAAGTAGTTCCTGACTGTGCAAAGCCATCTGTATCAGACATTGGTAGCGCATTATTAAGTCCTACGGTTGAGGATGCATCTGCTGCAAAGTTGATGTTTAAAGTACCTGTTTTAATTACATTGTATTCGGCAGATTTAGATGATACTGTAAATATAGCGAAGGTACTGCCTATTGACAACATTGTTACTCCAAAAATAGATAATACAGTGAGCACTAACTGTCTTTTACCCATTTTTGTTAAAGATATTTCGTGGTAGTCATTAGTATTATTTTTATAATTTTTTTCTTTAAAATCTTGTCTTTTTTTTCTTCTTTTAAATTCTGCCAATTTAATCACCTATCTTCTTAATCTAGTTAAAGTATAGCAAATTTTTTTTAATTATACTAGTCCTTTTGCAAGAAAAAAGCAGTCACTTTACTTTGACTGTTTCATTTCTTTCATTGCTTCTTTTCTTGAAAAGCTTTGTTTTCCTCTTTTATCTAATCCCATTGCTTTAACTAAGATTGTATCTCCTACACTTACAACGTCTTCTGTCTTATTGACACGTTCCTTATCTAATTGTGAGATGTGAACAAAGCCTTCGCAACCTGGCCATAATTCAATAACACAGCCAAAGTCTTCTATTTTTAAAACTTTAACGGAATAAATCTTTCCTTGTTCTACTTCTCTTGAAACATTTAAGATCATTTCTTTTGTTTTATCTATCACTTCTTTATCACTATGATAAATAATTACCCTACCATCATCTTCTAAATCAACTTTAACTGCTCCAATACTATTAACATCATTGACATTACTTGCTTCACAAATGATTTTAGTAATCATTTCTCCACCTTTACCGATAACGTCTCTTATCTTATTAGGAGAAATATAAAATGTTTCTGTCTTAGGGGCATATTTGGATACTTCACTTCTTGGTTCTTTGATGGTAGAAGTTATTACTCCAAGGATCTCATGACGAGCTTTCTTAGCTTGTGCTAAGGCTTGTTTTAAGATATCTTTAGTAACTCCTTTAATCTTTATATCCATTTGTAAAGCACAAATACCTTCTTCTGTACCTGCTACTTTAAAGTCCATATCTCCTAAGTGGTCTTCCATACCTGCTATATCAGTTAGAATTATATAATCATCATCATGAGTGATTAGTCCCATGGCGATACCTGCTACTGGTGCTTTAATAGGAACTCCTGCTGCCATTAAACTCATACAACCAGCACAAATAGAGGCTTGGGAACTACTTCCATTACTTTCTAATATTTCTGATACAACCCTTATGGTATAAGGAAATTCTTCTTCGCTTGGAATAACTTGCAATAATGCTCTCTCGCCAAGTGCTCCATGGCCTATCTCACGTCTTCCTGGTGCTCCATATCTTCCTGTTTCACCAACTGAAAATTGTGGAAAGTTATAATGTAACATAAATCTTTTTTCATCTTCTAAAGATAGTCCATCTAAGATTTGATGTTCTCCTAAAGCTCCTAGTGTTGTTACTGATAGACTTTGTGTTTCACCTCTTGTAAATAATGCAGAACCATGAGTTCTTGGTAATAAATCGATAGAAGCACTAAGCGGTCTAATCTCATCAAAACGTCTACCATCACTTCTTAGTTTTTCTTTAACAATTATTTTTCTAAATAATTCATATTCTATATCACTAATTATTTTATTTACTTTATAAAGTAAAACATCAATATCTTCTAAATCTTTATTTTCTTCCTTATATTTATCTAGAATAGTTTCTTTAATTTCATCTAAACGTTGATATCTTTCTTGTTTAGCTTTAATTCTTAAAGCTTCATCGATATCTTTAGAACAAAGACTTTCTACTTCACTTCTTAACTCATCTTCAATTTCTATTCTTTCATATTCCATTTCTTTGATATCATAATTCTTCAAAATATCTAATTGGAACTGACATAGCTTTTTAATTTCTTCATGAGCTAACATTAAAGCATCAAGCATAGTGTCTTCATCTAGTTCTTTACTACCTGCTTCTACCATAGTAATTGCATCAATTGTACCAGCAACCGTAAGGTCAAGCGTACTTTCTGCTAATTCTTCTTGTGTAGGGTTAACAACAAATTCATTATTAATATAACCAATCTTTACCCCTGCTACTGGGCCTGCAAATGGTGCTCCTGTTAACATTGTTGCAAGACTTGAACCAAACATAGCAGCTAATTCTGGTGAACAATCTTGGTCTACTGATAACACTGTATTAATAATTTGAACTTCATGTTTAAAATCTTCTTTAAATAAAGGGCGCATTGGACGATCAATCATTCTAGCTGCAAGAGTAGCAGCATCAGTTGGTCTTCCTTCTCTTTTAATAAAACCACCAGGGATTTTTCCGACAGAATAAAGTTTTTCTTGATAATTAACTGTTAATGGAAAGAAGTCACTTAATAAGTTAGCTGTTTTTCCTACTACTACGGCAGTAAGTATTACTGTATCATTATAACGAACTAAAACAGAACCAGTTGCTTGTTTTGCTAATTCTCCTTGTTCTACAACTATCTTTCTCCCATGAAAATCAAGTTCAAATACTTTCTTCATATATACCTCATTTCTACTCTATAGAAAAAGAAACACTAGTATCTAGTGTTACTTTCTAAGTCCTAATTTTTTAACAACTTCACGATACTTTTGTACATCAGTTTTAGCTAAATACTTAAGTAAGCTACGACGTTGTCCAACCTTCACTAAAAGTCCACGGTTTGAATGATAATCGTGCTTGTGTTCTTTCAAGTGAGCTGTTAACTTCTCTATTTCTTTTGTTAAAATAGCGATTTGTACTTCTGTTGAACCAGTATCTTTTTCATCTCTTGCAAATTCTTTGATGATTTGTTGTTTTTCAACTTTTGTTAAAGCCATCTTTAACACTTCCTTTCTTTTTTTAAATACACCATATTCTAATAAAAAGTAGTAGGAAGAACTGCTTAATATTGGAACAGGTAACTGTACATACTATACTATAAAAGTAGCTGTTTGTCAAAGAAATATTGCTTAAAATTTGCAACTAACTTTTAATTTCTACTAGTTAAACATTTCAGATAGCACTTTTCTCTTATGTACGAAAAAAGAATTGAAAACAATTCTTTTTTAATTAAAATTTCCAGTTGCTTTAAATGTATCAGCTAAGTTAATTACAGTTCCATCGGCTTTTCTAGCCAGAACAGTATGATATCCTTGTGCTTCTGCAGGTACTAAGCTAATAATATCTGATATTTCATTTAGCTTACCATAAGAGTTAAATTTCTTAGTATTATCAGATTGACTCCAATTAGCATTTATATCTTTTAGAATAGGAACATATTCAACAGTACCATCTTCCATTAAATATAAAATTGCAACACTACTAGCATCTTGTCCGGAACCATCGATTAAGACTTGAACTATTTTCTTATCGAAAGACTTTGTGTCAATTAGTTCATAAGTAGAAGTATCTGTAGCTGTAACCCAATTTAAACCAAGCGCATTAGAAACAGTAGCACCATTATATGAAATTCGTGCAGTTTTTCTTGTTTTATCTACTGAAACACTAATTCCCACAACATTTGTTGAGAAACCATATTGATCTGTATCAAGATCATAGTTAATCTTAGCACATTCTGTTGTTTTATCTTCTACGTTCTTATTATCATTAGTTATTGTTGTAGTAGTGTTTTTCTGTGCTGTTAGTTTATCTTTATTGATAAAGATAAATGCTCCCATTCCGATACATGCTAATAATAAAATAATTACAATGATGATTAAACCTACATTCTTGTTTTTCTTTACTTCCAACTTAATTACTCCTTTCTATTTATATTATACATTAACTAAAAAGTACTGACAATTAATTACTTCTAAACTCTTAAGAATATGTGTTAAAGTATGTTAACTTATACTGCTAATCATTCATAAAAAACAGTTTCTTTCTAAGCGCAGTCATAACATAAAAAACGTATATTATTTTAAATCATTTATATATATGATTAACTTCTTTATAATTATCATTTGATTATCTTGTATGCTTTCTTATATGCTTTTTTGTATCTTTAATAAGTATTTGTACATTACTTTTTCTTCTTTGATATAAATATACCTAATAAGAATGAAATAATAGATGGTATTAAGATTTTTATTCCATTAGTTATTATTGTCAAATAAAATGGTGCAGAATCTCCTCTTGAATAACAATTTAACCAATCAATATTTGTAGCAAAAATGAAATACAAAACTAGTAGTAAGGAGAGGAAGAATAAAATCATACTAAAGATATTTTTATGTGAAGTTGTTTGATGATTCTTCTTTTTATTAATAATAAACTTTACCGCAAGTATTAAATATTCAAAAATACAAAATAAAGAAACTAAATATATTATAGTTAGAGTTGTTGGAACCGTTCCAAAGTGATATAAACTTAATAATTCAGCTAGTACAAATGTTAATATTAATGATACTATTGTGCTTCCTACAATAGTTAAAAACCTCTTCATATATATCCTAAACATATTCTTTTCTGTTAATACCTTTCTTTTATGCTACTTACCGCAACATTTTTTATATTTAAGTCCTGAACCACATGGACAGGGTTCATTACGACCTACTTTTTTAGTTTCCTTTCTCATAGCAAGATATTCGGTAGCTGTATAACCGTTATATTCCCAAATACCAATTGAATCTTTATAATTATTATATAGTTTTAGTAGCTTATCTTTAACTTTAACTGATAAATTAATACCATAATTATATGCTAACTCTTCTAAATTACTTTTACTAAAACCATTATTTTTAGCAAGAAGTCTTAATTCATTAAATAACTCGTCTTTATTATCAGAAATATCAGTATTTACTAATTCCCAAAGCTTTTCATAAAAATCAAATTCTTCACTACACTTTGCTAAATCTGCTGTTTTATACTTAGAAAATTTATCTTTAGTTTTTAATAGTTCTCCTAAGTCCTCGTCATCCATTTCATCAAAAATACTATAGTAGTTGTCATTTAAAATATAATAATCATTATCTTTAACTAATTTATCTAGCTCTTTAATATCAACTGTAAAGGCATTACTTTTTAACAATTCTTGTAACTTTTCTTTACGAAGAACTGCATTCATTTCTAGATAGTCAGTTACTAAAGTATTTAAGTATTGGTCTTTTACATCATCATCATGATAAAAGAATATTAGACCTTTACTAAAGTAATCAAAACTTTCTTTTATTTCATATATACTTTTATTGTTAAGAGTTGCTAAATGTTTTATATAAATATATCTATCCAATAATTCATCTAATTTTTCTAAAGCATCATCTTTTGATAATGCCTCATCATAATATAACTCATCAACATTTGCTAAACAGTTTTCAATAGTAGAAGGAGTTAATTTTTCTTTAAATGCAACATCTTCTGCTATTTCTAGAAAATCAGCTTCTCCTATTGTTCTACCATCATAACACCAATATCTTATCTCAGATTTATATTCTTCTAATAATTCTTGTACAGCTTTTGTTTCCTTCTTTGATAAATTTAAATCATTGATTGCTTCACCATCTAGTTCTGAAGATAATATCATCATCATATAGACAAGTGCTTGATTCTTATGATTATTATTTAATAGATTTCTAAGTTTTTTCATAACGGAAGTAATAAATTCAAAATAGTCATTTATTTCAGCATCAGTAAATCTTAAATAAGCTTTTTCATTTTTGATTATTGATAATTGTTCTACTAACTCTTCCCCACCAAGACTATAGTAGTCCGGAGTATCAAGCTCTTTTTCAAAGAAAGATTCCATTTGTTCTTCAGTTAAAGGTAATTTATGATGATTAACTAAAATATCATACATAACTGTCTTTTTTACTACACCATTAATTAATAGATAAGTTGAAAAATAAATTTGTCCTATTTCTTCTACTCTTTTAGCAATTACCCCATTATCTTTTAATTCTTGATAGATAGTTGCTAATTCATCTGGTAAAACAAAGATATCATTATTATCTTTTCTATATTGATAAGCAAAACCATCACATAGAAAATCAAAAACTTCTTCCTTTTTGGCTTTATTTATTAATAATTTTTCGATTGTTTTTATTTCAGCATAATCGATGCCTTTTTCATAATCTTTAAAACATTCTGGTATTAATTGTTTTAGCTTTTCTTCTTTTTCTTTTCTACTAGTTAAATCTTTTAAATTTTTATTTTTCATTAGAACTGTTTGATAACTTGTATATAACATATCTATTACATCATCACTTAAATCGGCTAAACAATCAGCAAGATTTGTTTTCTTATCTCCTTTTGCTACAAAGAAATCTTTATTAGTAGCTATTTTACATACACTATCTAGTATTTCATTATTTGATAGCGCTTCTGCCATCATTTCATCTTTTGTTAATTCTTCTACCATTTTTACTACTCCTACAATTCTATTTCACCAGTTAGAAATTCTAAAGCTGGTATCTGCCTTATTCCTTAATGATCAAGTGTAATTAGATACTTTTGATAATAAATTTTTTTATTTAATTTTTGATGTTAAAGTAATATCAAATTCATTTAATTCTTGTTTTTTATAGAATTTTATGACGTTGATATTTTTCATACTTGCTACTACTTTTAAACTATCAATATTTTTTAAATTTATCAATTAACTTTTTCCCGATTCCTAATCCTCTATATTCATCGCATACAAACATATTGTTTATCTCGCCATACTGCTTCATCTCATATGAAACCTGCTCGTTAATTGTTCCAGCTAAATATCCTACTATATTACTATTTATTATTGCAACAATAACATATTCATTGTTAATCAAATTTTCAAAATATTTTTTTCCTTCTTCAGATAGAGGCCAGTCAATTACTAAAGTTGGATCATAATTTTCTTTTTCCAACTTAAACAATTCAAAGTTTAAGTTTTGGATTACATTCAAATCGTTTAATATTGCTTGTCTTATTATGATGTGTTCAATTATCTATACACTCCTGCTCCCTATATTTAAGTATACTTATAAAAATCTTTAATAGAAAGTTTTCTATTAAAAAAGCTTCATTTTATCAATTAATAATATCAATATAACTCATATTATTATATACATAAATTTTCACTTGCTTGCTAGTATAGTTATCTAATCTATTTACATTAATTGCTAGGTGATCAGCAATAATAGTTTTTCTATCATTATTAATTGTATATTCAATTTCTGCTGTTACATTATGAATCGTTTTTTTATTTTCTATTGGAAAACCATTATTGTTATTATCATATATTCTAATAATTTTACCTTGAATTAATTTACCTTCTTTCATAATAAATAAATTTAAATTTCTCTGATTTTTCTTTTTCAAATACTGCCTAATAGAAAAAGACAGCATAATAATGATAAAGGTAATACAAATTCCTATAAATATAAGTGAACCAATATCAACTCCAGTAAATATTGACCATACTATCAAAAAAATTAGAATTAATATATATATTATTATATTGAATAATTCAGTACTATAATCTTCATTGTGATAATTAATTTTCATTTTTCCATCTCTTTTCTAATATTATCTCTCCTTAAGAATTACAAAAATAGCACCTAAGTGCTATTTTACTACCCAGAAAGTAGGCATGTCTCTTAAACCATTAGTACCTGCTGCAACCGGATGATTTACTATCTTATTATTAATAACTAACTCAGAAGAACTTCCACCATCCATATTAGCAGCATTAACCGCACCATAGTTTTCCATAATCTCAGTTAAGTCACCCATATCAGCTCCAATACTTGTAGCAAGACGACCATTAATTACTAGGAAGAGAACTATTCCATCACTTCGCTGACCAATGGCAGTTCTTGGAGCGATACCCCAACCACCATTTCCTTTAACGAAACTACTCTTACCATTAACAATTAAGAAAGGTCCAAATTCAACGGCATCACGAATTCCCATACTAACAGCTTGTTCTTTCGTAAACTTACCAAGTACTAATTTATTTTCTTTAGTGAACCCAACAAAGCCACCACCCATATTGGCATCATCAAAGTCACTTACTACTACCCCATTAGAAATAACTGTGCCATGCGGAAGTGCTCCATTACTGTTCCAATCAGGGTCATAGAAGCCACCCGCATTCATTGCAATAATAGCATTTTCTCTTTTTGCAACAGTGGTAATAGCTTCTCCTCTTTTACCTAAATACTTAGTAGTTGCGATTGATATTCTTGAAGGGTCATAAATTGCTACTAAATAACCTTGGTAAGAAGCTCCTTTAATATCAATGACTTTATATAAAGCATTTTCTTCATGTTCTAAGATTTGTTTTTCATATTCATTTTTGTAAATAGTTTGATTAGTATTATAATCACTGATATTAACTAACTCTGGATTAGTAGTATCATTTACTTCTACTAACTGATTCTTCGCCATTACCTTACTTATAACATCATCACTATAAAACCAAGTAGCCAAATATTGATGAGTCATAGTTGTCATTGCTGAAGTTATCCAAAACTCTCTAAAGAAACTAAAAGGTCCATAGAAAAGGAATAGTCCTAAACTACTACCAATAATAACTAAACTAGCAAGAATAGGTTTTATCTTACTCTTTTTCTTTTGCTTTAGAGCTTTTTCTTTCTCTTCTTTTAATTCTTTCTTGATACTTGGCATCACAACTGTTTTTTCTAAATCTTCCATAGTTCACCTTTTAGTTCTTTCCTAAATATTTTCTATCACCATCTACATCAATATAATCAACTGTTAACTTAACAGTTTCTAACTTCTCGCCATTTTCATCTAGTAAATCATTATAATCTTTTATATTATCATTATATTTTTTAATATCACTTACATAAGAATTAATTGCTTTCTCATATCCGATTACAAAGGCTTCACATTTATTATTAACAGAAACATCAGGATATAAGATATCAACACATTTATCTTTTAACGCTTTATAATCTTCTTCTAACGGTGCAATCGTTTCCGTATAACTTTCAATTATCTCTTTATACTTAGTATCATTATTTTTTAAATCTTCGTAATACATATCTTTCATTACTACTTGATAGAAGTTATCACGTTCTTTATTAAAGTTATCAATATGTTCTTTAAAAGTATTGTAACTACTAACCACACTATCAATTTTTTTCTTTGACTCTATCTGGTCATTTCTATACCCAATTACAAAATAGATAATAACAACAATAACTAATAAAAGGAAAACTATACCCAAAGCCCATAATACTTTTTTCTTAGAATTCTTTCTGTCCATTGTTTCTTTCTCCAATTCTCTTTTTGATTTTTGGTCTCTTCTTACTAGATTTATTGTTATTTAATAGTCCTAGTAAGATGATAAGAAGTAATAAAACTAGTCCTAATAAACCTAAGATAATATACTTTTCTTGGTTACTGTTATTAACACTATTTTTAGTATCTACCTTATTATATCTTTGAACAGTTTTTTCTACCTCATCATAATTATATAAACTTTTTCTACCAGTTTCAACATTTTCTCCATAAATTAGGAAAAAGTCATCTTTCTTATTTAGTTTATATCCAATATATTCTTTATTATCTATTTTTAATTTGTAAAATTTATAGTTTTTAGGTATTTGTTTTTCATCTGTTAAGATATGAATTGTGACATTTCCACTACTTATTTGATTATATAGTTTATAGTTATTATCTTGATATTCATAGAAATCGATATTACCTTTATCATCTTTTAGAGCAACTATTTTTAATTTTAAGGTCTTATTTTCATAAGCTAGAACATCTTTATCATTTACTTTTACTGTTGTTTTTTCAAAGTGAGCTGGTACTTTTCCTTCTAGTTCTTTTTCTTGTTGAATAAGAGTCATTTCTTTTTTATCGACTTTAACGGTTATAGGGTCTAGTTCTTTGACTGTTACGGTTAAGTGATAAGTTTTAGTAGCACCATTTTCGGCGGTAACAGTAATATCGAAAGCGTTAGCTCCTTCGTGAACTTCTTTTTCACCAAGACCAGTAACTCTACTTTTAGAGTCTTCTTTGCTTCCTTCGATAGTTATTTTTTCGACATCATGTTCTACTTCTAGGGTATAGTTAAGAGTATTTTTATTGAAGGTAGGAGATATCTGGTAATCTTTTACACCAAGGGAAGCTAAGTTATTATTGCTACTATAATTAGCGATGACAGTTTCTCTTTTAGTACAGTTGATAGTAGTAGAGTCCTTAGGAGCTGTTCTTGTTTGTTCATCATAAGAAACGAAATTTGAAGAAGCGATAGAAACACTAGCATTTCCTTCTTTTTTAATATTGAACTTATAAGAATAAGTTTTTCTTGTTTGTCCTGGACTTTGAACATAATCTACAACGTGAGTTTGTCCACTAGTAAGAGTTAAAATATCACTATCATAAGCGACATTGAACTCCCAAGCTCCTAGTCCTGATGGTTCATTAACAGTGACATTGACAGTAACTGTTCCCCCAACAACACCACTACTTGTTGTTCCAGCTACACTAATCGTCGCTGCACTTACTTCTTCTACCCCACAAAAAAAGAAAAAGGAAAGAAGGAAGACAAATATTTTCTTTTTAGACATTTAAATCATCTCATTTCTGTTCTATTTTACTATATCCTAATAAACTTTTTTGCATTCTTAATAAATCTACTACAGTTATTAAACCGTCTTTATCTAAATCACTAGCGATTAATTCAGCATCGGTTAAGTTGTTATTACCAAGTAGATACTTTTGAATTCTTAATAAGTCAATGATACTAGTTGTTCCATCACCATTATTATCACCATAAATAACGACCGTATATTCTTTTGTATCTTTAGAGTTAGAGATAGTAATTACATCATTTGTTGCTAAGGCATCATTTTTATTGTTGCCATATTTATCTTTGACACTAACAACTGATAAGCCTTCATAGATTGTTTTTAATTTATTTTCTAGATTAGTCTTAGAGGTATTTACTTCTATTCCAGAAATGTAATTACTATTTAAGCGATAACTACTTGCAATGATAGCATCATCTATCTTAATTACAGGTACTTCTTCTGGAGGTGTTACTGGTTTATCATCATCAGTCTTAGGACTTTCACTTACTCCTGGCATCTTTTCATAAACTGGTATTAAAAATTCATAGGTTTTATCTAATAAGTCATTACTCTTATAGCCTTTATAGATTGATAAGGCTTCGCTGGCTGGGGCTTTAATATTAGACATATATTGATGCGTATAAGTGGAGTTTAAAGCTGAAGGACTAACATTAAATTTTTGGAAGTAAAGCGTATGTTGATTAGCATTTATATAACCATTAACAATATAAAGGGCTCCACCGATAATAGCTTTTTCTTTACTATCCCAAGGTCGCATATAACTAGTAACACTAGCATCATAACCTCCATTTGCCCAGATTAGGCCTCTAATAACAGGACTTTGGTAAGTTCCATAAGCACCAATATTATAAAAGTTATAAATGCCACTATATTCTTGATTATTTCCACAGTTATTAAGTATTGTCCAGTTATCATTATTACGATAACGATTAGCACATTCATTATCTTTAGCAAAAGTAAACTTAGCACCATCAACACCAGTTGAACCATTTGCACCTTTTTCTTGTCTTACACGACTAGCAAGATATGTAGGACTGGCTCCTGATTTATCAGCTGCTTTCATAAAGTAATTTACATATTCATCATTATCCATAAAAGTGTTTTTTAAAATACTTTTTAGGGCATCTTTCGTTTGAATTTCTTTATTATATTGTAAGTTTTCAAACATAAAGACTCCTTCTTCGGTTAAGAAGTTTCTAGGGTCCATATAATAACCGACAGCACTAGAACTTGCTTGATACCAGCCTTTTTCTTTAACTGACTCGATATAGTTTCCATAGTCGTCTTTCTTTCTTAAAGTTTCATCTGTTCCATTTACTAATGATATTTCTCCAATCGTTTCATTAGTAATGGCATCATTATAATCCAGATTAGTCTTAACGGCATTAAATATCCAGTTTGGATGTTTCTCATGAAGACTTTTTAGTGATGATAAATAGCTTTCATTGAAACCTTTACTTAACATTTCCTTTTCAAAGTCGCCATCAGTATCAACTTCTACTTCTTCCTTTATTACTTGGTCACTTGAACAAATATAACCAATAACATCTTGATAAGATACTTTATACCAAGCAGATTTACAACCATATCCACTTTTATTATTTTTATCAAGCACTACTACTTTACTAAGAGTTGGTAAGACTCCTTCATCTCCAATAGAGGTAATTCTACTACCACTTGGTTTATCTTTAAAGGCTTTAGGTGTGTTTAAAACGATATACTCTTTAGCAGAAACAGTAGGCGTCATAAATAATAATACTAAGATGAAAATTGATAATTTACTCCATCTTTTCATTAAAGGCACCTCCTCTAGTATCTTGATTATATCATTAAATAAATGATATTTGTCTTATTTGCTCATATTTTGTATGAAACTTTACACTAGATTTTACTGTTATTTAGGGTGGTTTGTTGAAAGTATTGAAAAAATTAGCTATAATTATAGGGTATAAGTGGAGGAAAAGTGTATGGAAATTGATGAAAAAAAAGCCAAGAAAAAAAAGAAGAAAAAGTATCGGCTTTGGTTACTTATTTTAACTTTAATAACTTTATTTGCGAACTTTTTTGCTATCTATGAAATTAATTTATTAGGTCCCGTTGAAGAAGTTATCAGATATATTGTTATTGGGGTATTTTTATTAATTGATTTAATTTTCTTTTTGAAGATGAAAAAGAAGCGAAAGAAGAAGGAAAATAAAGCGAAGTTACTTACTTTCTTCTTAATACTTTATTTGTTACTTAGTTTGTTTATTGGTGTTGTCATTATGTATTTATATGGCAAACTTGAAAATGTTAATAAAACTTATGTAACTTATTCTAGCAGTTTAGTTACTATGGCGAATAGTAGTATAACTAGTATTAGTGATGTTAAGAGTGCAAAGATTGGTTTACTTAATGATAAGACTTCTCCCGATGGTTATATTATTCCAAAGTTAATTATTAAGGAGAATGATTTAGATAGTGATAATACGATTAAGAAGTATGATGACTATAGTACAATGATTGCTGATTTATATGATGGTACTATTAATGCTATTTTTATTACTACTGACTACCCTAGTCTGTTCCAAAGTATTGAAACCTATCAAAATATAGCAACAGATACAAAGATTATTTATACTAAAGAAAAGAAATTATTGAAGAGTTCTACTAGTAAAAGAGAAACTGCTTCTACTGGTAAGAGTATTAGTGAACCGTTTACTATTTTGTTAATGGGTGTTGATTCAACTGATGAAGGGTTATCTAAGAATACCGTTGCAAATGGTGATTCTTTGATACTTATTACTTTTAATCCTAAGACTTTAAATGCGACGATGCTTAGTATTCCAAGAGATAGTTATGTACCAATCTCTTGTTGGAGTGGTACTCCAGAAAATAAAATTACACATGCAGCTGCTTATGGTACTGACTGTATGATGAGTACGATTGAAAATTATTTTGATGTTAAGATTGATTATTATGCGAAGATTAACTTCCGTGGACTTGTGTCTTTAGTTAATACTTTAGGTGGAATTGATGTTGAAGTCCCAAAAGACTTATGTACTGATGATTCTAATCGTGAAGGTTATATTTGTATTAAACAAGGTTTACAACATTTAAATGGTGAGCAAGCTTTAGTTCTTGCTAGAAATAGAAAACAACTTGCCAATGGTGATTTGGACCGTGGGCTTAATCAACAGATTGTTATTCAAGGACTTATTAATAAAGTTAAAGATATGTCTAGTGTTAGTCAAGTAATGGGTGTTTTAGATGCTATTTCTAATAACTTAGATACTAACTTTACGACAAAACAAATTTTATCTTTCTACGATATTGCTAAAGATATTACTAATAATGCCTTACAGAAAGATGATGCTGATTTACTTAATATTGAACAGTTATTCTTATCTGGTACTGGTCAAATGATTTATGATGAGCGAAGTAGACTTGTTCTTTGGGATTATATTCCTAATAAGGAAAGTAGAAAAGATATTATCAATGCAATGAAGGTTAATCTTGGAAAGAAAGACCCAACGATGATTAAAGAGTTTTCTTTCTCTATTAATACTCCTTATGAAAAGGTTGTAACTGGTACTGGTCCTTATAAAACTGCTTTTAAGTACACTCTTCTTCCTGATTTTACTGGAGATACGATGGCAACTGCTCAAGCTTGGGCTACTAGGAATGGCGTAAGAGTTACTTTTAAAGGTAATTCTGGTCATGTAATTGCACAAAGTTATCCAGCTAATAAACGTATTGATTTAATTAGTGGTTCTGTTGTTCTTACTTTATCTGGTGGTAGCAGTGAATCTTCTACTGTTACTGATAGTAAATCAAATACAACAGTTAAAGATAACACTACTACTAGTAATGGTGGTAGCACAGTAAAAGATAATAATAAGAGTGATATAGTACCAACTGTTCCTGATGATAGTAAGAGTGATGATAAAACTGATACTTCTAAAGATGATAATAAGAATACGGAAACTGATAGTAAAACCGAAGAAAAAGATAATAATCAACCTAGTGAATAGTTATTAATAAGTTAGAAAATCTATAAAGAGTACAAATGTTCTTTATAGATTTTTTCTTTTATTAATGTTAGAATAGTCACTATTGAAAGAAGGGTTACAATGCTTTATGATGATATAAAAATGGCTCAAGAAATAGTGAGTAGGAAGAAAAAAAATGTCACTTCTTCTCCTTACCACAATAGTTCTTTTATCTATAGAACTACTAATGAAGAGATTAGCAAGTACCAGTTTTTACTTAATGGTAGGGATAAAGTTCTTTCTGTAATCGCTTCTGGTAATCAAATTTTAGATAGTATTTTTGCTGGTAGTAATGATGTTACTGGTTTTGATATAAGTACTTTTCCAAAGTATTATTTGAATTTACAGATAGCTGCTTTACAATGTTTTTCTTTGGAAGAGTTTATGAAATTTTTCTATCAAGATGTTGATGACTTAGATTATGATGATATGTATGATATGGTTTGTCCTAATTTAGATAGGGATACAAGGCTATTTTGGGATAGTTTACTTAATTATTTTGATTATAGTGATTTAAGAGATTCTACTTTATTTTCTAGTGAACCTTTTTCTACTACTCAGATTAAAGGTGAAAATATCTATCTTCAAAATAGTGTTAATTACCAAAAACTACAAGAAAAGATTAGTAGTGTTAATATTACTTATTTAACAGGTGATATTTTTAAGCTTGCTGATAGTTTAAAAACTGGTTATGATTTAGTTAATCTTTCTTCTATTATGTATTACAACTCTAAAGATAGTTATAGAAGATTGCTATCTACTCTACCATTAAATAATGATGGAGAAATATTGACTTATCTTTATAATACTAATATCTTTCAAACTTTAAATTTTCCAAATACGGAAATTTATAACTTTGATGATAGTAAAGCTGGAGTAATGATTTATAAAAAGCGGTAAGGTTTTAGTTAATTCTTATCGCTTTTACTTCTTTTATTGGTATACCAGTCATTTTAGTAACTTCTTCTTGACTTATTCCATTATTAAGCATTGCGCTAATTATAGAAATTCTTTCTTTTGTACTTCCTTGCTCAAGTCCGCATTCAAGTCCCTGTTCAAGTCCACGTTCAATTCCAGCTTTAAATGATATACTTCTAATACCATTTTCAATTCTTTCGCGCTCTAAATCAGCATCGTAAAGTCCAATCGTATTAATATCAAGAGAAGCTTCTTTTATTCTTCCTACTGTTTTCATCAAGTCATTATCTCCTTTCCCTAATTCTTCTAAATCACTAATTTTATCAACTTTTAATATAAGTAGACTACTTACAATTATAGTATTATTTTGTTTGTTTTTGCTAATAGCTACTTAAATTTTAGCTTTTCCCGTTATATCTTTGCCCAATAGAAAAGGATAAAACCTAAAGTTTTATCGCTTTTACTTCTTTTATTGGTATACCAGTCATTTTAGTAACTTCTTCCTGACTTATTCCATTATTAAGCATTGCACTAATTATAGAAATTCTTTCTTTTGTACTTCCTTGCTCAAGTCCGCGTTCAAGTCCCTGTTCAAGTCCACGTTCAATTCCAGCTTTAAATGATATACTTCTAATACCATTTTCAATTCTTTCGCGCTCTAAATCAGCATCGTAAAGTCCAATCGTATTAATATCAAGAGAAGCTTCTTTTATTCTTCCTACTGCTTCCATCAAGTCATTATCTCCTTTCCCTAATTTTTCTAGATCACTAATCTTATCAATTTTTAGTATAAGTAACGCTTTTTCAAGCTTACTTAATCTAGCTCCATTATAATATTTCTTAGCTAATTTTGGAAGACTGATATGATATTTTTTAACTTTTTCCGTTTCAATTTGTTTACTTTTTTTATCAGTATAAACAAATTCTAATGCTGAATCATTACCTTTAAAATAAGTAAAATTATTTAGATTAATCTGTAAAAACGAGTAAAGTGTACTATAGTCATTGCCAGAGTTTAAACTTTCTCCTTCAATCTTTCCTAGATAAGCATCATTTCGCATGAATAACCATTCATAATATTTGCCATTCATTTCGATATTAACTAATAACTTATCAATACCAGCAATAAAATCAGAGATTTTTCTTTTTTCTTTAGCATTACTTAGATTAAGTTCATTATTCTTAATCGCTAATTTACGTTTAATATCTTCTTTTGATACACCCGTAAACTCACTAATTAGAAAAGAAAGATAATTAGGACAAGAAGCCATCACTATCTTAAAGACAGAGTCTTGGGTAGCTGGTATAACCTTATGTTCTCTTAAGAGTTTTTCTTTTAACTTTAAAACTCTACCATTATCTAAATTTACAATATTTTCTCACCTCCCTTCGGTGAGACTTAATCTAACACATATAAAAAAGAAGAGCAAACACCGAATTTTTAAAATTCACCCTTCTTTTTTGCTGAATTTAGCATTTTCAGCTATGGAATTTGCTATTTTCAGGAAAATTTAGACCTGAATTTGCAAAATCACCATTTTTTAAAAAATTTAATTTTTTATGATTATTCGTAATTTTCAGCTTTTACTTCCATAAAACTTTGTTTATGATTACATACTGGACATACATCTAAAGCATCTTTTCCAACATAAACATGTCCACAATTACGACAAATCCAAATCTTATCCCCATCTTTATGGAATACTTTATCATCTTTAACATTTCTTAATAGAGTTAAATATCTTTTTTCGTGTTCTGCTTCAATTTTTCCAACACTTTCAAATAAATATGCTATTCTGTCAAACCCTTCTTGACGAGCAACTTCAGCAAATTCTTTGTACATTTCTGTCCATTCATAGTTTTCACCAGCGGCAGCATCTTCTAAGTTTTGCATAGTATCAGGAATTTCTCCACCATGTAATTGTTTAAACCAAAGTTTAGCGTGTTCTTTTTCATTATTAGCTGTTTCTTCAAAAATAGCTGCTATTTGTTCATAACCATCTTTTCTAGCTTTTGAAGCATAGTAAGTATACTTATTTCTAGCTTGACTTTCTCCTGCGAATGCTGTCATTAAGTTTTGTTCTGTTTTACTTCCTTTTAGTTCCATTTTTATACCTTCTTTCTCTTAACAATTATCCTTAGAACATTTTTTACAAAGACCATAACCAATTAAATCAATACTGTTAACACTTTGATTTTTAAATAACTCTTTTACCTTTTTTAGTTCCTCACTACTATAAAATATATCTTCTATTACTCCACAGTTAATACACTGAAAGTGATAGTGATCTTTGCTAACATCGTAGCGATAATTATGATCAACTGATACTAGTTTGGCTACTTCACCCTTTTCTACTAATTTATTGATAGTTCGATAAACAGTAGCTTGACCAATATTAGAGTCTTTTTCTTTGACTAGCTCAGTAAGTTCTAATAGTGTCGGATGTAAATGACATTCCTTCAATACTTCATAAATGAGTTGTTTTTGCTTGGTTAGTCTTTCCATAAAATCAGTCCTTATTGATAATTATTATCAATTAATATAATATCATAATTAAAATTTAAGTCAAGAAAAAAAGAAGTAAATTGCTCTAATTTTTGTTATTTTTTACTAGAACCTTAGCTTCTTTATTTTCAGGATAATTTTTTTTATTTGCCTGTCGCTTTGCTATTAGCTTTCTTCTTTCGTCATTAATAGTAACATCATCTATTCCATTAGCATCTAAAAAGGCAAACAACACACTATTTAATTTATTATTAGAATAATTGCATATATTATTAATTAACATTTCTTTCATTTCTGAATACTTATCAGCAGAGGAAATATCAGAATAATAGACTCCTATTTCTTTTTTCTTATATGAAGTAACTTCAAATGTTTCACTCTTTGCTATCAATCTTCTTTTGATATACGGAATAATCGTTCCATATATTGGTTGTTTTTCTTCATATGTAAGTGTAGAGTTATTTGTTGGATGCTCTAAATCCATTCCATATCTTTTGTGAAGAAGATCTAAATACTTTTCTGGCAAATTAGACAGTATTTCCTCTAATGTTTCTTTTGGATATTCATCAAAATAAGTGTATAAGTTATCAGCTGATTTTGGCTTATTTCTGTTAGTCTTAGTTTGGGTTTTTGGCTCCCTTAATCGATATTTTTTTAATAGATTTTGAGCATTTATTTCCGCCTGTTCTGGATTATCCAAATAATTAATTATTGACTTTCTATCCTTTGTGGAACTCAATATCTTTAGATATGATTCCTTTTCTCTTTGTCTAACTCTTTCTCTTGAAATTCCAAACATTTTGGCAATTTCATCAAGAGTATATCTTCTATCATAATAACCATTTCTTAATTTTATAATTTCTATATTTTTTTCATCAGTAATACAGTTTGTTAAAACTTCTTCCATTAGCTGTGCTAAATTCTTTTTTTCTATAACAGCTTCAGTAAGCTCGTCATTTGAAGCAATAAGATCTCCAATCTCACAGGATTCCTTAGTATCTTCGGCAACTGGCGAATTGATACTAACTGCTTTCATATTTAATAAAGAAATATAGGAAACCTTATCAACAGATAATCTCATTTGGCTTGCTATTTCAGAATCACTTGGGGTTCTCATTAATTTATTTGTTAATTCATCTTTAACTCGGTTATATTTATTAATTCTTTCTTGCATATGAACTGGAGTAGTACATGTTCCTGTTTCATTCATAATATACCTATCTATATATTGTTTAATCCACCAAGTAGCATAAGTTGAGAATTTATATCCTCTATCTGGATCAAATTTTTCAATAGCTTTTATTATTCCTAGATTTCCTTCTTGAATCAGATCAAGAAATTGGACACCCCTTCCTAGACGCTTTTTAGCTATTGACACTGACAGTCTTAAATTTTTCTCTATTAATTCCTTTCTAGCCATTTCGTCATGATTATATTTTAATCTCTCAAATAACTCATGTTCTTCTTTTCTTGTCAAAACAGAATGACTTATAGAATTCAAATATAGCCTTAAGTCATCATTTACATACACATTATCTGATATTTTTAACGATTTTTCATCTTTTTCGTTGTTAACCGCTAGATCAATATTATTACAAACTGCGTATGCCTCTATTATTGATACAACCCCTAAGTTTGATGATAAATATTCTGCTCCTTCTACTCTTAATAACGTTTTATTTTTAGAGACTACTCTTTTAATAATTTGGTTAAATGTATTATTGTTTTTTATCAACTCAATATAATCATCTACCGATGGTTCATAATCAACGCGTTCAAAAAATTTAACTATTTTTTCTAATTGTTTAAGATTTTTGCTATTTCTTTCACATATCTCAATTTTATTACTTACATATCTATTAAATAATTCTAATGAATCATTATCACTTTTTTCCAAGACATGTCTTATATACCCGTTCATTGTAGTCCTCAAGTATTGCGAAGAATCAAAATCTCTATGTGAACTACTAGCAAGTATTTTGCTATATTGTTCTTTTAAGATAGTTCTTATTACCTCATTTAGCTTTTTTGGCTCTTCCATAACATAAGAGTATTTACTTACAGTTTCTTGTATATTGTTCTCTAATTTTTTATAAAAATTGTCAAAAGACATTTTTCTTATATCATTATAATTTAATATCATACCTAATCCCCCACAAATATCACATATTATACTAAAAAAAAGAATATTTAGCAAGTTTCTTCTAAATATTTCTTTAGTAATTCTAATTCTTCACGTTTTTCTTCCGTTATCTTTTTTTGAAGTACATTATTTACTTCTCTTAATTTATTATGATAATAATCTTTTACTAGTTTATCTTTTTTCAACATAAGTATCGGACCAAGAGATAATTCTTTTAAAGAATAATCTTTTTTTCCTTTAGCAAATACTAGTATATGATAAGTCTTAGCGTTTTCTACTACTAATGTTTCCTCTTTAATGTAATACCCTAAAGAACAAATAGTTTCTCTAACTTCTTTAACAAAGTTATTAGGTGATAAAATAATGCTTTTAATATTTGCAAGACTTTTTTCATTTTCTTTAAATATCTTACAAATAGTAAGTCCACCCATTCCGGTAATAGTGATAGTATCAATATTTTCTTCAAGAGAAGCTAAGCCATCTTTCTTTGATAGTTTTATTCTATCCACAAGATTATAAAATGATATGTTTTCTTTAGCTTGATTTAAAGGTCCTTCCTTATTATCAGAAGCATAAACAAAAGGAAAGTTTCGCTCTTTTAACAAATAGATGGATAACTTGGCGTGATCACATCCAACATCAAGTGGAATACTTTCCTCACTAATATAATCACCAACTTGTTTTAAACGTTTATTTATCTTCATTAGTCAGTTAAAAAGTCCTTTAATTTTCTAGAGCGAGATGGGTGTCTTAGTTTTCTTAAAGCTTTGGCTTCTATTTGTCTAATTCTTTCTCTAGTAACGCCAAAGATTTGCCCTACTTCTTCTAGAGTTCTACATTGTCCATCATCTAGACCAAAACGAAGTCTTAATACTTTTTCTTCACGATCAGTTAAAGTAAGTAAAACACCTGCTAGTTCTTCTTTTAATAATTCTTCTGTTGCATATTCTTCAGGACTAACAGTACGTTCATCTCTTATAAAATCACCCAAATGTGAATCATCTTCTTCACCGATTGGTGTTTCAAGTGAGACAGGATCTTGACTTATCTTATAAACTTCTCTTACTTTATCAACAGAGATTCCTAATTTTTTGGCAATTTCTTCATCAGTTGGTTCTCTATTTAAGTCTTGTGTTAATTGACGTTGAACACGTGCTAACTTATTAATAGTTTCAACCATATGAACAGGAACACGAATAGTTCTTGCTTGATCAGCTAAAGCTCTAGTAATAGCTTGTCTAATCCACCAAGTAGCATAAGTTGAAAATTTATATCCTTTCTCTGGATCAAATTTATCAACAGCTTTCATAAGACCAATATTTCCTTCTTGAATAAGATCAAGGAAAAGCATTCCTCTTCCGACATAACGTTTAGCAATTGATACAACAAGACGTAGGTTAGATTCAGCTAAGATTCTTTTAGCTTCTTCATCACCATCTACAGCACGTCTTGCATATTCAAATTCTTCATCAGAAGTAAGCAATGGAATACGACCAATTTCTTTTAAATACATTCTAACTGGGTCATTAATCTTAATGTCCTTAGAAAGAGTAATATTTTCAACTAAAGTATTATCAGTTATTTCTTCGCCACTAGCTTCTTCATCATTAGCATCTTCACTAACTATCTCAATACCTGCATCTACTAAACTATTATATAAATCATCAAGGCTATCACTATCTAGTTCTAAACCCTTTAGTTCATTGGCCATTTCTTCATAAGTAATGTAACCATTTTCACTACCTTTTTTGATTAGATTTTCTTTTCTTTGTTCAATAGTTTTAATTTCATTTACCATTTTGCTTCTCCCCAATTCTCAATTTTCTTATCTCTTCAGCTATTCTTGCTTGTTCCAGTGGATCAGTTGTATCAAGTAATTTCTTATTTAATCTTTTGATTTGTTGTTTTCTACTATAATCTAGAATAACACTTTCATAACTAGAAATTTCTTCCTTGCTTACTTCCTTCTTCAATGGATATGAATCGATTTCTGATAAGAGTTTCAATAATTCTTCATTTGTTCCAAGATAAGTGTAAAAGTCTGCCCAGTTTATAAAGCCATTTGTTCTATAATAAGCTACTATTTCATTTTCTAATAAGCGCAATTTACTATTTGGAAAAACAAGATGCGCTTCTTCAACATCATCTATAACCCAAGGTAAATCAAGCATATAAGAAAGGAGTGCATAGCTAGCTTTTTGATACTTATCTAATCTTTCAGTGGGTGCTTTTGTTTCCACAATTTTAAAAGTTGTTATTTCTTTTTGATCTTTTAATTCTTGAAAACTTTTTTCCAAGGTATTATAACCTATTTCAAAGTTTTTTGCAAGGTCTTTTAATATTATTTCTATTCTTATCGGGTCATCTATCTCTTTTGTTTCTTCTAAGACTTTATGAATATAATCAGCTTTTTCTTCACTGCTAGCAAAGTTTACTTTATTTTTTAACCGTTTTATCTTATAGTCTTTAAAGAAGATTGCACTGTTAATTAAGCTAGTAAAAGCGTCTTTTCCTCTAGAAAGTAAAAAGCTATCAGGATCATCTTCAATGGGAAGTTCTATTACTTTAACTTCGATACCGGCTTCTCCAAATAAGTTACCAGCGGCCATGGTCGCTTTTTGACCAGCTTCATCTCCATCAAAGCAAAGAATTATATTAGGAGATAATCTTTTGATATTACTGATATGGTCTTTAGTAAGAGCAGTTCCCATAGTTGCAATTGTATTATCAAAGCCATAGATACTAGCTCTTATTATATCCATAAATCCTTCCATAATAATAACATTTTTACTAATTCTGACTGCTTCTTTAGCAATATGATAATGATAAAGTAGTTTTCCTTTTTTAAATAATTCGGTTTCTTTGGTGTTTAAATATTTATTTTGTTTGCTATTAGTAATAATTCGTCCACTAAAACCTATTACACGACCATTCAAATCGTGCAAAGGAAACATTAATCTATTTCGATATAAATCATTATTACCAGTACTTAGTCCGACTTGATTAAGTAAATCTATTGTATAACCTTTCTTTATTAAAAGATTAGTTAAGTTATTATCATCTAGGGACCAACCCAGTTCAAATTTTTTAATAATTTCTTCATCGATGCTTCTATTTTCCAAATAATTTCTAGCATCTTTTCCCATACCACTCATCAAGTTGTTTTGGTAATATTTTAATGCTAGATTATAAATATCATACCAAGCATCGTACTTAGTTGTTTTTTTTGTCTCGTGATAACCTGCAAGTGGTATTCCTACTCTATCAGCTAATTCTTTTAAGACTTCTCTAAATTCTTTATGTTCATAATCCATTAGAAAGTTAAAAACATTACCTGTAGCATGACAAGAAAAGCAAGTATAAATTTGTTTTTCTCTAGAAACACTCATTGAAGGATTAGTATCATCGTGGAACGGACAGACACCAAAGTAATTTTTACCACGAGCAACAAGAGGAATTTTTTCACTAATGATATCAACTATATCATTTTTTTGTCTAATTTCTCTTATGATATCTTGTTGATTCATTATTTTCACCTTCCTCTTATATCAAATTTTTTCTAGTATAACTTGTAACATTTGGGTAAGTATAAATATCTACTGTTCCTTGATTAACCATTTTGATAAAACCTAAACCATTGATACATAAGTCTTCATCAAATTTCATCTGATGTGTTGTTTTTCCCATTTCTTTCAAGTCCATTCTCCGGCTTGCTATTTTTCTTATTTTTAAATCATTTGACATATAGAAAGTAAAGCTATTCTTCTCACCTTCAACATAATCAATACGAAGTAAGTCATCTACTAAGATACTTTGTCCTTTTTTGATTTGATAAGTCTTTGGTTTAATTTCTTTACGTGGACTTATTTTCTTAAGGACTGTTTTATCAACAACATTAACGATACTGCCATTATCAACTAAACCAGGAGTATCTATTAAAGTTAAATAATCATTAAGTTCAATCTTAACTGTACTTAAAGTAGTAGCTGGTAAAGGAGAGATTGTTAATTCTTCATTATTATCAGAATAGTTAGAAATAAGTTTGTTTATTAAAGTACTTTTTCCGGCATTAGTATGACCTACTACATATACATCTTTACTAGTTTGATATAGTTTAATTTGTTTTAATAAATAGTCAATGTTCTTGTTTTTCTCTACACTAATTACAATTACCTTTTCAAATGGTATTTCCATATTAACAAAGTAATTAATTATCTTTTCTTCTTTAACTGACTTTGGTAAAACATCTTTTTTATTTAAAACTAAAATCATCTTATTAGGAATATATTTTCTGATTTCTTCAAAATTTTCTTCTAAGTTTAGTAAGTCTGCTATATATAGAACTAAGTCTTTTGTTTCACCGACTTGTTTTAAAATATCAATATATTCATCATTACTTTTAGTAACTACTTGATAATCACCATAGTTCTTTATTCTGAAACATCTTTGACAGTAATCTTGTTCTAAACTAACGGTATAACCTTCTTGTAAAACATTTTCATCTTGCAGCTTAATGCCACATCCTTTACAACATTTTTCTTCATTCATAATAATATTTTCCTTTCTCTAACAGTTTTGCCTCTTTTAATTTCTTTAGAATTTTCTTCTCTAAAAATCTATTAATACTAGTTATTTTAAATTCATTATTAGATATTGGATCTACTAATATAGTGTTAAGTTTTAGTTTTTTTGCTAGTAACATATCAGTCATATACTGATCTCCTATTAAGATGACTTCGTCTTTCTTTAGATTGTTTTCTCTTAAAAGCTTTTTCATATTACGTGTACTTGGTTTTAAGGATAAAGAATAGTATTTAACTTTTAATTTATCACCGAATGGTTTTACTCTTTTACTTGGACTATTAGAAAGAATAAAGAGTGCAAAGTCTTTCTTTAAGGTTGCAAAATAGTTAACTACTTCAGTACTTGGTACTTTTTCATCTGTTCTTACAATAGTATTATCAAGGTCAAAGACTAAAGCTTTTATCTTTCTTTGTTTCAAATCTTTAATAGGTATTTGATAAATATCTTTTAGATACATATTTGGTCTATAATAGTTAGACATGTTACCTCCTCTAATTGTTAACTCTTTGTCGTACCATTTTGGTTCCTGGGGTTATTTTATCAAAATGATAACCATGTTCTTTGCCATATTTTATAATACTTCTTAGAGCATCTCTTGTATAAGGTTTAATATCGTGCATTAGAACCATATTAGTTCTATCTTTTGATAAGCTTCTTGTTACTTGTTTAATAATACTTTCTGAATCTTTATATTCACCAGCATCTCCACTAGAAATATTCCAGTCATAATAGTAGTAACCTCTTTCAAGGACTTGGTTAGTTAAGATGGACATTATTCCTTCTTGATAATGACGACTAACTGTATTACTACTTCCACCAGGGAATCTAATTATTCTACTATCGTAACCAGTTATTCTTTTTACTCTGTCATGAACTTTAGCTAGATCATCAAAATAAGCATCTACAGATTGGTAAACTACTGGATAGCTATGAGAAAAAGTATGTAGTGCAACTGTATGTCCTTCGTCATATTCTCTTTTGATAAGTTCATCTGGTCCTTTTCCGGTCACAAAGAAAGTAGCTTTAACATTTTCTTCTTTTAGGATATCTAAGATGACATTGGTAGTACCAGCATTAGGTCCATCGTCAAATGTTAAGTAAATTGTTCCCGCATGATCTCTTCTAACCATTTTGACAGTTCGTTTAGCTTCCGCTTTATTATGAGATTTATCTTCTATCATATAGGTTATTACTTGATCATTTGGATTGTTTTGATCAACACTTCCACTAGTTATGACCATTTGCGTGATGTCTTGCTCACAGTTATCAATTGCTTTATAACCTGGTTCAACATAAGGCTCACCAAGATAAGAGAAGACAATATCTCCACCATTAAGCGTTAAAACAGGAGGTGTTTTATCTCCTTGACTGATTTTTCTCATCTTTTTAGTTTCATTACCAGCTTTATCTTTTACTTCATAAGTAATTATATTATCTTTCTGTGATATTTTTACTTTTTTAGTTATATCACCATCGACATTATCATTAGCTTTATAACCTAGTTCTTCATATTTACTATTAGGACAGATAAAAACATCTTCTCCCCCGTCTAATGTTAAAACAGGGGGTTCTATATCTTTAACTTCTACTTTTCGTTTGGTGCTGATAGTAATGATTGGTCCTTTTACTTTATAGGTAATATAGTAAATGCCATCTTTCTTACTATCGACGTTTCCTGATACTTTTACTTTATCAGTTAAGCTGTCGAATAAGTAGCTTGCTTTATAACCCGGTTCTTTATATTCACCATTTCTATTTACCACAATAGTTGATTTTCCTTTTAAAGTAATTCTTGGTACCAGTAGAAAAAAGACAAGTAAAATAAATACTAGCATAATTAGAAATACAAGACAAACTTTTCCTTTGTTTTGCTGCCACCAATTAACTTTTGTAATTTTTTTCATAGTACCTCTTTTCAGTTATTGTATCATAACATATCTCTTTCTTTTTTTAAAGACAAATCTCATTAGTTATTATACCACAGAAGTGAAAATATTAAACAGAAGAAAAAAACAGAAGAAAAAACTGTTCATTTGATAAACAATTTTAGTTCTTTTTACTTTTATTTAGTTTTCTTTCAATTCTTAATTGCTTTACCTTTTCTTGTGCTAATTCTTCTTGATTTATACTTCCATACAGACTTGTTACCAGTCTTTGGCGTAACTCTTGCTCTTTTTGTTTTACTTCTCTTGGTTTAAGTATTTCATCCAGTTCTTCTTTGTCATAAATATAGTTAGACTCAGGTGAAGTTATAAGTTTTCTTACTAATTCTGGATCACCACCAAATTCTATGTATTTCTCTATAAATGCTTCAGAAGATTCGTCATAACTAGTTTTAAATATTTTATGAACAAGTGGAACATTTAAATCTCTTTTAAACTCATTGGCAAATAGTAAAGCACGTCTTGTTCCCATATAGCTAGAATCACGCTCTAGAATTTTAAACATAACACCATCAAGTAATAATTCTCTTTCAGAATTTAGTTTTTTTACTCTTAATACCTCTTCTTCTAATTTAAAATAAGTCTGAGGTGCTACTTTCTTATTTTTCAATAATTCTATTGCTTCTTCTATTTGAAGGCCACATAAATCTTTTGATTTTATTAGTGAAGAACATATATTAGACTTCGTTATCGTACCTTTATTAGATAACTCCACGTAACCATAGTAATTTCTATCGGTTAATGTAATATAGTTATCATATCTTGGTTTCTTTAAATATTCTCTTTCTTCTGGCGATAGCAACTTAATCATTAGTTCAACGCTAAAAAAATCATTCCAGTTTAAGGAGCTAATAACAGAAAAATCATCAATCTTACTATTTAAATACGAATTTTCTCTAAACATAGTACGATTAACATATTCATCAGAAGAAAATTGATCATCGTCATTCGAAAAAGTTTCATCTGGATAAATAATTTCATAAATAACTGCCATTTTATCGATTAAATTACTTCTATCATTGAAGTTAAGAATGTTACACTGCATTTCTCTTTCGCGATATTTTCGAAGTAATGCAGTAGCAAACTGATCGTCAGTGTCACCCTTCTTAGTAACATTTTCTGGTTCTTTTTCAGTTACTTCTGTAAAATCAGCTGAATTATCCTTATTTATATCTTTATAATCTCTACAATTAAACATTTTCCAAATTTCTTTTAATCTCATAACTTCCTCCAATAAGTTTAATATAACAGATAGAGGTGGAAAAATAAATAATTAATTATATTTAACCTTTAAATTTGTCTTTGAATAATCAATGACGATAGTTCTTCCATCATATCCATTTGTTCCACCAGTATAATATAGGCGTTTACCTAGAGTATCCCTTATATATGTCATACCATATACATTTCTGTTTGTAAATTTACTTTCAAGAGTTGTAACTACTACTATTGTCTTACGTCCTATGGCATTATCTAAGGTGTTCTCAATGACTGATGGGGTTAATCCTTTTCTATTTTCTTGATCAAAAACTCCATGGTGTGGCATTTTAAATACATCAACCTGTCCGGCATCTTCAGTTATTCCTAAAAGAAGTGGGTAATTCAAATCACCAGTTAGTAAAGTTGTATGTTTTATTCCATTGACATTACTTGTTACTTTCGCTACTACACTATTTACGTTTCCATCGGCATTACGACAATATTCGTTTAAGCAATTACCACTATTAAAGCCTTTGTAATCCATTTTATTACTTTTAAGTTGTTGTTTTGTATTATAAAGTTTAATATTATAATTTCCAAAGCTAAGGTTTTTTAGTCCTCCGTCAGTTCTTCTAGTATCATCAGATCCAGATAGATAGTAAACCTTGAAATTAGTATTATCGTTTTCACGTCTTTTTTTCATCAATGCTATCACATTATTATATCTTGCTTGATTTTGAAGAACATATTTTCTATTTTTTTCACTATTATAGATCTGATAGTTTTCCTCTTTAGTATTTCCCAAAAATGAAGCTCTTATATCATTTTTATAATATTTGTTTAAATATAACGTTTTTATTTTAATGTTGTCTTTTTTTAATAGATAGCTCAGACCACCAATATGATCAATATGGTTATGTGTAATTAAAACAAATTCAAGATTTAAAACTCCATCAGTGGCAAAATTCATCAAATAGTCATATAAGCTTGCTCTTGTGGAATAAAACCCCGTGTCTATCAACGCATATTTACCATTGCTTTCTAATAATATTGCATCACAAGTTTTAAATTTAATTTTATTTGCAGTTCTAAGGGATATAAAGTGAATTTTTGTCGCATTTTTCACAGTACTAGTATTTGTGTTAGTATTATCAACAGTGACATGAAACTGCAAGCTTCCACCATTATAATACATAGTGATAACAGTTGTTCCAAGTGAAACACCTGTAACAGTACCAGTTTGATCAACAGTAGCGATGTTGTTATCTTGACTGGAAAAGCTTATATTTTCTAAATTATTTCCTAAAAAATCATATTGAATAGTTGAAGTTTGTCCGACTTTTAAGTTTATGTACTGACTAGTTACATTACTACTCGTTGAAGTTTGATAAACTGTGGCATTCTGTGATATATGGCCTTTCATTTCATTTGTTATTCCTAGATATACAACACTCAATATCACTAGGAAAAGCAATCCTAAGTATAAAACTTTCTTTAACGTTTTTTTCATTTCTCTCACCTTTCAACTCAATTAAATTCATCTATTAAAGATATTTTTAATTGCTACCATGAAAACTTCCAAAAGTGATTGTAATCACTACTTCTAGAAGTGTTGCCTTTTATTATATCATTGAAGATATGTTCGTCAAGTGTTTTTTGCTTTTTTCTTTAAAAGCTGGTACGTACTTTTTTGACTTTTTCTCATATGATAAATTAGGTGATTATTATGTACATTACTTATAAAGGTGTTAAACTTTATTATGAAAAGTTTGGTAATCAAAAGGAAACGGTTATTATTCTACCTGGATGGGGCAAAACAAAAGATACTTTTAAAGGAATGATTAGTTCTTTAAGAAACAGTTACACGGTATATTTAGTAGATTATCCTGGATTTGGAAAGACACCGTTTCCTAAGAAAGTTTTGACTATGCATGATTATGTTGGACTTATTATTACGTTATTAGATAAAGAACAAATTACTAATCCTTATATCATTGCACATTCTTTTGGAGGAAGAATAGCTATTTTGCTAACTGGTTTGTACAATATAAAAATTAGAAAGTTACTTTTGATTGATAGTGCTGGTATAAAACCAAAAATGACTATTTGGAAGTGGTTACGTTTAAAGAGTTATAAATTATTACAACGTTTAGCGAGAGTTGTTCCTAAGAAATGGCGAGCAAGATATAGAAAAAAGATTTTTAAATTGTTTGCTTCTAGTGACTATTTGGCATTAAATGCTTTAGAAAGAGAGACTTTTAAGAATATTGTTAATTTAGATTTAACTGATTATTTAAAAGATATTAAAACAGAGACGTTAATTCTTTGGGGTGATAAAGATACTGCTACGCCCTTAAGTGATGGTGTTTTAATGAAGAAAAAAATAAGAGATAGTGAGCTTATCGTTTTTAAAAATTCTACTCATTACTCTTATTTAGAAAATTTAGATATTGTATTAAGAATTATTTATATATTCTTCAAGGACTAATTTTTATCTTTTGTTAGAAGAGCAAGGAAAGCTTCTTGAGGAACTTCGACAGAACCTAATCGTTTCATCTTTTTCTTTCCTTCTTTTTGTTTTTCTAGAAGTTTTTTCTTTCTAGTAATATCTCCGCCATAGCACTTAGCAAGGACATTTTTTCTTAAGGCTTTTATATCTGTTCTTGCAATTATTTTGCCACCAACACTAGCTTGCACTGGTACCTCAAATAATTGTCTTGGAATGACTTCTTTTAATCTTTCAACTAGCTCTCTTCCTTTTTTATCTGCAAAACTTCGATGAACAATCATACTTAAGGCATCAACTGTTTCTCCATTTAATAATACATCTAGCTTAACTAAGTCACTTACCCTATCATCAATAAACTCATAATCAAAGGATGCATAACCTTTAGTGATTGATTTTAGCCTATCAAAGAAGTCATAAATTATTTCTGATAATGGAAAATCATAAATTATTACTACTCTTTGGTCAGTTATATAATCAATTGTCTCCATTATTCCTCTTTTTTCATTAGATAGTTCAATAATTGGGCCGATATAATCTTTAGGAGTGTAGATATGTGCTTTTACGTATGGTTCTTTTATTTCTTTAATCTTGCTTTTATCAGGCATCTGAAATGGCGATTCTACAGTTAAATTTGTTCCATCTTGACATAGTACATGATATTTTACGGAAGGAGCGGTTGCAATTAGAGAGATAGAAAATTCTCTTTCAAGTCGTTCTTTAGTGACATCCATATGTAAGAGTCCTAAAAAGCCACAGCGAAAACCGAATCCTAGAGCTAGTGAGGTTTCTGGTTCGAAAGTTAAGGCAGCATCATTTAGTTTCAGTTTAGCTAGGGCACTTCTTAAGAGCTCAAACTCACTTGTTTCTATTGGGTAAAGTCCACAGTACACCATACTTTTCATTGGCTGATAACCTGGTAATGGTTCAATTACATCTTTAGTTTTTGTTATTGTTAAGGTATCACCGACATGAATGTCATTGATACTTTTAATAGAAGCGTAGACATATCCAACTTCACCGGTTTTTAAGACTTGTTTTTCCTTTTCTTTAGGAGTATTGATGAATAAAGATAATACTTCATAGGAGGAATCAGTTTGTAACATTGAAATCATATCTCCTACTTTTAATTCACCGTCAAAGACACGAACTGCCATTAAAACACCGCGATAAGAATCATAAATACTATCAAATATTAAAGCTCTTAAGGGTTTTGCTTCTTCTCCTTTAGGACAAGGAAGTTTAGTAACGATTTGTTCAAGAAGTAATGGTACTCCCTGACCTGTTTTTGCACTTATTTTTAAGATGTCTTTTTTGTCAAAGCCAAGGCTTTCTAACTCTCCTTCAACCTTTTCAATTTCAGCATTTGGTAAATCTATTTTATTAATTACTGGAATGATTGCAAGATTATGGTCAAGTGCTAAGTAAAGATTAGCTAGTGTTTGTGCTTCTATGCCTTCGTGGGCATCCACTACTAATAATGCTCCTTCACAAGAAGCTAGACTTCTACTTACTTCATAAGAAAAATCGACATGACCTGGAGTATCTATTAAATTTAACTGATAGTCTTCTCCTTGATAGTTATAGTTTAGAGTAACCGTATTTAATTTAATAGTAATACCACGTTCTCTTTCAATGTCCATTGAATCAAGAATTTGGTCTTTCATTTGTCTTTGATCAAGAGCTCCAGTTAATTCAATTAATCTATCTGCTAAAGTACTTTTACCATGATCTATATGTGCTATAATAGAAAAATTACGTATGTTTTTTTGTTTCATTAGAAATCACCACAGTTAAAGTATACCTTAATTCGTATAAGAAAACAACTTTTGAAATGCTTGTAGCGCTTCTTTTTCAAAATTTTTTTTAACATTTTCTAAGATATTTTACTGTTTTTATTTATCGGAATCTTTAAGAATTAACTGCTTCTTCCATTAGTTTAAATAAACCATCCATTGTTTTATTGAAAACAAAACTGATTCCTTTAGATATGTCTAAACCTAAGTTAGAAAGGTTATTTTTATAGGATTTTTTCTTTTTAGCTAAGTAGTCACTAGTACTAACATCTTTTCCTGCTTTTATATCTTTTTCATAGTTAGATAACTCTTCACTTGTTAAAAGACTCTTCCTATTCTGTCTATATTCGTTATAACCGGTTAGTTGCATTCCATAAAGGATCATGAACAAGAAGAATAAAATTAAAATAACTAATCTTGCGATGCCACTTTTAGTCACTTTTTATCACCTCATCAAGCACTTCTCCAAGAACGATTAGGCTTCTATAAACTTCTTCTATCGTGTTTTCATTGCCGCCTACTTCTACCAATATTACTCTATTTGAAAAATCTTGATTATATACCCCATTTACAAGGGGTCCTTCTTTTTTGTAAATTCCTTTACTGAGTCCTGGAACTTTTTCGTTTAATGAAGTACTTATTTTAGTGGTAAAATCTAAATTTTCTTGATAATTGGTATTTTCTAATCCTATTAGGAATAATATTTTAGCATAACTTTTATTATCTGATGTTAAGGTTGTTTTATCGTGCGTTAGTGAATCGCGATGTAAATCAATATAATACTTTAGTGTTGGATTATTTTTCTTGGCTGTTTCCATCATACTTCTGGTGACTTTATAACTTCCTGCATAATTTAGTCCTAATGATGTTCTTAATTTACTAACGCTTTCTTCTTCTACTAAAACTTTATAACCTTTTTTGGTTAATTGTTCTTCTAAGATATAGCTAGACATCATAACACTAGGATTCACACTATATTCTAAGTAACTAGTTGGCTTATAATCTTCAGTTTGATGCGTATTATATATATAAATAGTTGGATTTTTTTTACTCTGGTCTTTATTCTTAAAAGTTGTTTCTGTTTGTCTTACCTGAACAATATTGTTATTGGTTAGTCCTTTATAGTCTCTATTAAGAAAAGTTAATGGACTTGATAAATCGACATTTATAATATTCATCATTAATTTATGAAAATAACTAAAGCCTTTTCGATTATCCTCTAAGTATATATTTTGATTTTCTAGTAAGTAGGTTAAAAATTCATCAGATTGATCCTTAATGGAAATACTAGCTAATATTCTGATAGTAAAAAAGCAAGAAAAGAGAAATACTATAATGAATATTGTTTTCTTAATAATGTGTCTTTTCTTTTTCTTGTTCTTAAGATTCATTCTCTTTCCCATATTCCACCTCTTTTTAGGTAATATACCAAAAAAAGTGAAGAATATTTGTCGATAATTAAGGAAGGAGTAAACTATTATTTAAAGAATCTGCTAACAGTACTGATATTTTTTTAACTACAAAGTCTATTTCTTTAGAACTAACTATATAGTTATATCCTAAAGGTAGTAATACTTCGCGCATTAAGTCTTTACTAGATGCACTATCTAATCCTCCTACTATTCCTAGAAGATTTTCTTTCTCGGCTTTAGTAAAGTTATTCTTGTGTTCTTTGTAATCTCTACTAATAGTAGGAACAAACTTTAGTGACTTTTTATCTTTATTGTCTATTTCGTAACTGATATGGTTAAATAAATACTCTATCGAATTGCTAACTATAGTTGAGGCTTCTACTACTGTTGGTATACCAATAGCAATTACTGGAATATTTAAGGTTTCAAAAGATAATTCTTTTCTATTATTACCAATGCCACTGCCAGGATGAATACCTGTATCAGTTATCTGAATTGTTTTATTTAATCTATCAATCGAAGAGGCACAAAGAGAATCAATGACAATAATAAAATCTGGTTTTATATTATCAATTATTCCCATTACTGCATCATAAGTCTCTATGCCAGTTGTCCCCATTACTCCAGGGGTAAAAGTTGCAATAGACCGATATTTATCTAGAACATCAAAACCTAATGTAAATAAATGTCTTGTAACTTTTATGTCATCTAAAGTTAAAGGACCGATAGCATCAGGAGTAGATAGTCTATTTCCTAGTCCAATTATTAAACAGTTTTTTAAATTAGTTAATTTTTTTAATTTAAAAAATTCCTTTAGCTCACTGATTAGAACTTTATTTAGTTTTTGATAATTGTCTTCATCAGTTATGTCTTCAAAATAAACCGTTTTATAGATACCTGACTTTTTATTAATAGTCAAGGAAGACTCCTTATCTAGAAAAATAGACTCTACTTTGATATTATCTACTGATTTGATTTCTCTTTTGTAATCTTTTAGTTCTTTGTCTAAAATTTCTGATAGTAAGTCTGTTCTTACTTGATAAGAAGACAGATCTAGTTCATGTTTCATAGTAATCACCATTAATAAGTATTTACTAGTTTTTGAAATCTATACAAAACAGAACAAATCTTTGATAATTTTCTGCTTCATCGAAACGTTTTGTTTCTCCACAGACGAATTTCGGATGGGCGACACCCTACTATATTTAATTATTTATTAGTTATTAGTTTGTTTAACTAG
Source organism: uncultured Bacilli bacterium (assembly GCA_934148995.1). Classification (GTDB taxonomy): domain Bacteria; phylum Bacillota_I; class Bacilli_A; order RF39; family UBA660; genus Onthousia. The sequence goes on along the minus strand of CAKPDM010000003.1, from coordinate 60,533 downwards.
CAACATTTAGGTTAAACTCCTCATATATTCTTTTAATCCTTCAAACATTATATTAATACTGGCATTTAAATCACGGTCTAGTTTATTATGACAACTAGGACATTCCCATTCTCTTATGTTTAAATCTTTTAATGCTCTATTTCGAAACCCACAATGATTGCAGATTTGACTACTTGGATAATATCTATTAATTTGAATTAATCTTTTATTATTCCAGAGGGCTTTATATTTGAGTACTCTTATTATTTCACTGAATGGGTTATTTGTTAGACATTTTGCTATTGAATGAGTCTGTTGCATTTGTTGAACTGCTAAATCTTCTACTACAATTATGTCGTGTTCTCTTATTAGCTTATTAGTTAAATCGTGAATTAAATGTTTTCTAGCATTTTTTATTTTTAAGTAAGCTCTTTGAATTTTTATTTTTACTTTTTCTCTATTTTTACTTCCTTTTTGACATCTTGAAAGTTTCTTTTGTAACCCTTTTATTCTTTTTTCATTAACCTTAATAGTATTTTCTAGTCTCTCATTATGTGATGTTACTACTAAAGTTTTAAGTCCTAAATCAAGTCCTACTATTGAATTAGGTCTAAAATCAGGAACTGTTTTTTCTTCCTCTACTAAAATACTAACATAATATTTATTAGCTAATTTACGAATAACCGCATTTTTTATAGTACCAGGTATTTCTTTTAATTTATTATAACCGCTTATTTTTACTTCATTCAGTTTTGGCAAAGTAATTAATCTTTTTTCTAGATTTATTTTAATACTATATTCGTTTGTATAAGTCTTAAAAAAATTATTAGTTTTATAAGACTTATTTCTATCTTTGGTTTTAAATTTTGGTGCTGCGGAATTATGTTTTGTAAATCTTTTAAAAGCATTATCTAAATCAAAAAGACAAGATGTTAAAGCAGAGCCATCTACTTCCTTAAGCCAAGGGTATTCTAGTGAAAGTCTTTGAAGGTCTTTGATATAGCCATAACTTATTTTCTTTTGAAGTGCCTTCTCAAGATAATAATTATAGACAAATCTAGTACATCCAAACGTCTTATTTATTAATATTTCTTGTTCTTTATTTGGATACAATCTAAAAACGTAACCTCTTAATATTTTCACATTTAACACCTCTTTTCTTAAGTGATGTTCCCTATTATAACATAGAAAAAATGTTCGTCAATGCATTTTTGAATTTTTTCACTGGTATATTTTGACAAATAGATAAATGAAAATAGTAATAGCATTTGCTTGCTTTTTGCCTAGCTTTTTTGTATTATATATAAGAAAGAAATTTCTAAAACATTTGCAATATACTACATTTTTTGGTAAAATGTAAATGTTTAAACAAGAAGCGAGGTGAGATTATGCCAAATATTAAAAGTGCTAAGAAGAGAGTTCGTAGTAACGAAAGAAAAAGTGATGTAAATACTCTTGTAACTTCAAGTATGCGTACAGCAGTTAAAAACTGTGAAAAAGCTATTGTTGCAGGTAAAAGTGAAGAAGCTAAAAAGTCTTTAAATATTGCTATTCAAAGAGTTGATAAAGCTTGCACTCACGGTTCAGTTCATAAAAACAAAGCTGCTCGTTTAAAATCAAGATTAACTAAAGCAGTAAATAAAATGGAAGAAAAAGAAGCATAATTATTATTGTTATGCCTCTTTTTTTAATTCGATTAAATATCTTTCTAGTGCATCTTCAACTGATGGTAATTTACTAAAACCATTAGCTAATAACTTCTCTTTTGATAAAGAGGAGTTTTTTGGTCTTGGTGCTTGTTTTTTATTAATTATTTTTTGGTATTCTTCAGTTGTAACATCTGTTACTTTAGTACTGGTATCCTTTAATATTAATCTTGCAAAATCAGCCCAGCTGTAAAGTCCTTCATTAGTTGCTTGATAAGTTCCATACTTAGAAGTTTCACTCATTGCAAATAACAGTTTTGCTAAGTCATAAGTATAAGTTGGACTACCAATTTGGTCACTAACAACTGTTAATTCTTTGTGAGTTTCGGCAAGCTTTAACATAGTTTTAACAAAGTTATTACCATTAATTCCAAAAACCCAAGAAATTCTTACAATGAAATGTTTTTGATATGTTTGAACTAATTGTTCACCTTCCAATTTAGTCTTTCCATAAATAGATTTTGGATTAGTTTTATCCTCTACTTCATAAACTTCGTTTTTTTCTCCATCGAAAACATAATCAGTACTGATATAAATAATTTTAGCATCTATTTCTTTAGCTGCTAAGACCATATTTTCTGTACCAGTGACATTTACTTTATAACATAAATCTTTATCTATTTCTGCTTGGTCTACTTTAGTATAAGCAGCGCAATGAATAATAACATTAGGTTTAAATTCTTTGGTCTTTTTAAGAACAGTTTCTCTATCAGTAATATCAAATTCGCTACTTTTAGGAGCATAGATATCTTTGATACCATTTTCTTTTAGAACTCTTACAACATCATAGCCTAATTGACCAGTTATTCCTGTTACTAAATAACGCATTAAAAGTCTACCTCTGTTTCTGCTAATGGTTTTCTTACCTTATCTTTTTCTGATAAAACTGGTTCGGTTATTCCATATTTTTCAAATTGCCAGTCGACATTAATTTCTTTATCACTCCAAAGGAAACCTCCTTCAGTGGTTGGACTGTAAGGATAATCTACCAAGTATTGGAATAAAGTATTATCTTCAAGGGTTAAAAAACCGTGAGCAAATCCCTTAGGGATTAGTAACTGACGATGATTATTAGCAGTTAATTCAACACTTATCCATTCTTTGTAACTTGGTGAATCTTTTCGAAGATCAACAGCTACGTCTAAGACTGCTCCTTGCAAGCATTCAACTAGTTTAGCTTGAGCGGTATCACCTTTTTGATAATGTAAACCACGTAGTGTTCCTTTTTTACTAAATGATCTATTTCCTTGAACTACTTTTGGTAAAACACTTCTAGCTTTATCCATTTTTTCATCACTATAAAATTCCATAAAATAGCCACGTTCGTCATTAAAAACAGCTGGCTCTATGATATAACAATCTTTTAATTTAGTCTCTATTATCTTCATTTTCATCCTCCATATAAATACTCATTAAGTGTTCACCATAGGTGTTTTTTTTCATTAATAGTGCTTGTTCTTTTAATTTTTCTTTTGTTAACCATCCGTTTTTATAACCTATTTCTTCTGGACAACAGATGGTTATATTTTGATGTTCTTGAATGGTTCCGACAAAGTTGGTTGCTGTTAATAAGCTTTTAAAAGTTCCGGTATCAAACCAACCGTATCCTTCTTTTAAAGAGATTACTTCTAGTAAATCATTCTCAAGATATAAACGGTTAAGGTCTGTGATTTCTAGTTCTCCTCTTTTGGATGGTGTTAGTGTTTTTGCTTCTTTACTAACGCCTTTTGGGTAAAAGTATAGTCCGGTTACGGCGTAGTTACTCTTTGGTTTGGTTGGTTTTTCTTCGATACTGATGGCTTTTCCTTCATTATCAAACTCTACTACTCCAAATCTTTCTGGGTCATGAACATGATAACCAAAAACAGTTGCTTTCCCTTCTTTGGCTTTTGCAACTGCTTTAGCTAGTTCAGCTTTTAACCCTGCTCCATAGAAGATATTGTCACCTAGTACCATAGCGCAATCATCATCCTTAATAAACTCTTCACCAAGTATAAAAGCTTCGGCTAGACCGTTTGGTGCTGGTTGAACTTTATAACTAAAGCTAACACCAAATTTTTCCCCTGTTCCAAGTAGTTTTTCAAATCTTGGTAGGTCTTGTTCGGTGGAAATTATTAATATCTCTTTAATTCCTGCTTGCATTAAGACTGATAGTGGATAATAAATCATTGGTTTATCATAGATGGGCATTAATTGTTTACTGGTTACTTCGGTTAGTGGGTATAGTCTTGTTCCACTTCCGCCAGCTAAAATTATTCCTTTCATTTTTTAAATCCTCCTTTTAAAAATACTCTGATATAGATAGTAATTAATGTTAGATTACTAGTGAATTTTAGTTTTCTGATTTCTTTTTCAGTAGCATAGTGATATTTTTTTTGAAAATAACGCTGACTAGTTTTTAATATCTTAAATTTATTAATAGTTCCAACGTTATGGTCTATGCTTACTGAGTGGTCGTGAATTATCAAAGCTTCATTGCAAATAACTAAAGTATAACTACTATTTCTTAATTTTTCTCCCAGTATGTTTTCTTCGTAATATAAGAAGACATTTTCATCAAAATAATTAACCCTTTTTAAAGCTTCACTTTTTATCATAAAGAAACAACCGGAGACGGCTTCTACATATGAGTATTTGCCTTTATAATGGTCTTCATCATAAAACATATACTTTTTTTGGAATTTCTTGCCGATTCCTGGCAAGTTGATTAATATTTCTTCTTTGGCTGATGGTATTTTCCAACCTCTACTGATAGTATTTTCTTGGAAAACAACTGGTGAAGCTACAGCGACACGGCGCATTTTAAGAGCGGTTTGCAGTATTTCGATTGTTTCTTCACTAGAAATAATTATGTCCGTATTAGAAAAAATTATGTCACACTTTGAAAAAAGCTCGATAGCTCTTTTGGCACCAATATTCATTCCGGCGGAAAAACCTTTATTTTCTTCTGCTTGAAGGACTTCTATACGGTCATTTTCTAGTTTTTTTAATTCTTGATAAGAATCATCAGTAGAGGCATTATCAACAATTAGTATTTTACTGATTGATTGATAGTCTTTGACATTTGCTACTAATTTTTCTGCTAAGGCTTTAGTATTATAGTTGATTATAACGAAAACTAAATCTCTCAAATTAATTCTCCTTTCTTATCTTGAGCAGTTAGTATTAATACTACTAGGATACTAACAGCTGGTGCCATAATGATATGTCCTGTAAAGAAGCTTAGTAAAATAGTCAAAAGAAAGGAAATTTGATAGGTTATCTTTTTATCGAAGTCTTTTGCTTTTTTGTATCTTTTAAGGGCTTCTCTTATGAAGTAAAGATAGATTATTAAATAAATGATACTGCCGATAATACCGTGTCTTAAGAAGATGTCGACGTAGTCCATTTCGACGGTTTTAAGACTTAATTTATCGGTACCGTATCCTTCTATATAGCCGATTCCTCCCAGTTTTTCTAGAAGTGGTGCGTTATTATAGTAACTGACACTATTCTTCATAAATTTAAGTCTAGAACTGAAGATGAAGTGGTCGATTAACTCTTCACTTTTGAAGATATCAGTGATGTTATCTACTTCTAAGAAATCAAGATGAATTTTGATGTTTTTATAGAATGTTGTTTTCGGTATTATTAAAAGAAGAGCAACAATAGTTATTAATGAGGTGAAACTTACACCTAGGACTTTTTTATAGTTTTTCATTCTCACCATTTTATATAGAAATATCAATAAGTAAATGCTTAAGATGATGATGAATGCTAAGAGTGGTGTTTTAGTTCCCATACTTAATAAGACATAGACAAGTATTGTAACACCAAGCATTATTTTGATAAAGTTGCTATCTTTATATAAGTTAAGAAAGAAAAATGACATTAAGATAGAAATTATTCCCCCTACTTCATTGGCACTACTGAAAAAACCTAAGCTACCTTTTTTGGTAATTTCGTAAGTATCAAAACCGATTCCTAAGAGTGATGGAATAAAGATTCCTAATAAATAAGTAACTATGATGTAAGTAAAGTATTTCTTCGGAATAATATCTAGTTTTTCTTCGAACATTGTCGAAAATGTTATTAATAGAAAGGGAAAGTAGAAGGTCTTGATGGTATTTTTTGCTTCGTAGATAATCGCTCCTTTTCCTTTATCTAGTAGTACTATGCCAAAGAAAAGTGCAATATAAATTATGAGAGAAAGACTAAAACCTTTATATAGTTTCTTTTGTTCTCCTTTATAGATAAAGAATAAATACCATAAAGAAAAGATAAGAAACAAGACTCTTACGATAATTCCCATTGTTAAATCTATTTTTAAGCTGTGAAGAGCAAAAGCTGTCAACATATCAATAAAAGGACTACTTAGTAAAAAGGCTTTTACAATTAATTCTATTTTTTCTTTCATAAGCATCGTCCTTTCTAATATTGTTAATACTTTTTAATTGATTTTTATATCGTTATATAAATTTTCATTAAATTTCTTATTTCTAATCATTTCTATTTCATATTTATATGGTGGATAAATCTTATCAACATATGGCGTTTCTAAAATTTTAGGAATATTATCTAAGCGTTCATTATAAATAACTTTTAGCAAATTTTCAAAACCAATATGTCCTAATCCGATATTTTCATGTCTATCTTTGTGAGCAGATCTTTCATTTTTGCTATCATTGATATGAAGGCATTTTAATTTATCTAAACCGATTATCGTATCAAAACTATCTAAGACCTTGTCAAAATCGTTAAGGTCATAACCAGCATCATTTATATGACAAGTATCTAAGCAAACACCAAGTTTTTCTTTCTTATTAACTTTTGCAATAATACTAGCTATTTCTTCGAATGTTCTTCCTACTTCCGTTCCTTTGCCAGCCATTGTTTCTAATAAGATTACTACCTTTTTATCGTCTTCTAAGACTTTATTTAAAGAATCAGCAATATTTTCTATTCCTTTATCAGGCCCACAACCAACATGACTTCCAGGATGAAGAACTAAATAAGTAAACCCAAGTGTTTCTACTCTTTTTATTTCTTCTTGTAAAAACCTAATGGCAAAGCTTCTTTTTTCCTCATCATCCGTAGCTAGATTGATAATATAAGGAGCATGAACAATAACATTTTCTTTTTGAATATCATTTTCTTTCATTAATTTATCTGCTTCTTGTACATTTACTAAATCAATAGGAAGCCTTTTAGTATTTTGCGGTGCTCCTGTATAAAACATAAATGTGTTTGCTCCATAACTCAAAGCTTCCTTGACACTCCCTACTAACCCACTATCCTTTTTATATCCTACATGACTACCTATTATTAACATAAGCATACCTCCTACTTAAGGATAGCAAAAATAAAAAAAAAAGTCTACTTTTGTAGACTAATTTATACTAATTATCAATATTAGTAAGTTTACAACTTCCATCTGGTAATGTTACTGTTGAACCAGAAGCTTGTAATGTTGTACCAGAAAATCCGCCTTCTTTACGAATCTTAACAATTTTTCTATTTAGTGAATTTTCAGCTGTTAATACAAATCCATTACCTTGAGTATCATTCATAGCTGCGTAATACTTAAGAGTATCGCTACCAGATGAAGTAGAGTTATAAATTATGATGTAACTTTGAGTATCAACAAGAGCTTTACCAAATGGGCTATTATTAATTCCTGATTCTGTTTGAATTTGGTTAATATGTACAGCTGTACACTCACCAGCTACTGGTGATGTATAATCCCCATTAGTAATTCCTAATCTTACATATTGTAGAAATTGTTGAGCGGTTGTTATATATGTATCCCTTTTAGCACCATTAATATAACCTTGCATGCTAGTAACGGCCAATGTCATTAAAATAGCTAAAATTACGATAACTGCTAATAATTCAATTAATGTAAATCCTTTCTGATTCGTTCTATTTTTTTTCATAATTTTCATAATACATCCTCCATTATTCTATGAGTGATAATTTTTATCATTCAATGTCAATTTAAAGTATAGTCATATATAAAATAACTATACTAGTATTTTTTTCTACTATCCATCAATATTTGTTAGTTTACAACTACTAGCAACTACACTAGCACCTTTTCCCTTTGGCAAATTAAGATTAGCAGTCTGAGTTGAAGTGATTTTAGCAGGTAAAGTTGTACCGGCAAAACTATCCTGTTTACGAATTTTAACAATATTTCTATCTAAAGAGTCTTCTGCTGTTAAAACAAATCCATTACCTTGTGTATCATTCATTGCTGCATAATATAATAACTTGTCACTACCTGAAGTAGTAGAGTTATAAATTACAATGAAACTTTGTGAATCAACAAGTGATTTTCCAAACGGACTATTATTTACTCCAGATTCTGTTTGAATACTATTAATATGAACAGCTGTACACTCACCTGCTACTGGTGAAGTATAATCTCCATTAGTAATTCCTAATCTTACAGATTGCAAAAATTGTTGAGCGGTTGTTATATATGTATCTTTCTTAGCACCATTAATATAACCTTGCATGCTAGTAACAGCTAAAGTCATTAAAATAGCTAGAATAACGATAACTGCTAATAATTCAATTAACGTAAATCCTTTCTGATTAGCTCGATTTCTTTCCATAATATATCCTCCATATCTTCATACATTGATGATAACACATCATATCGTTTTGTGTCAATTTCTAGTATTTATTTTTTCTATTATTTTAATTCATTTACAGTTTGTACAACGCCTGAAGTTGATATTGCTGGAACTGCATTTAACTTACTAACTTTATTTATAGCATTTTCATTCAGTAACTGATCTCTTGTTAGATTAACTACACCACGATGTTTATTATCACCATAATTTTCTATTAATGTTGCATAGTAAACATAAGTACCACCACTATTTGTTAACTTAACATAAGAATAATTAGTATCATATTGACCACCTTCTGGTCCTTCACTAAAATCAGTTAAGTCCATAGATTTAAGTAAGAAGATAACACTTTGACCATTACTTGGTCTTTTAACAGTAGTATCACTTCTCAATCTATATTCAGCAAGAGAAATCATCTTTTTAGCATCTTCTATATAAGTTCTTCGTTTACTCTTATCAAGGGTACTCATTATATTTGGAACTGCCGCCAACATAATCATTGCTAAAATAGTAATTGTTGCTAATAATTCGATTAGTGTAAATCCTTTTCTATTCATCTAATGCCTCCTACTATCTAAGTATAACATAACAATTACTCTTTAAGTATATTTTTTAAATTTTCTTTTTCTTTAAAAGCTTGCTCAGTCAAATTATCACTTAGTATAGAATCATATCTAAAAATAGCAAATCCCTGATAATTAGATAATGGTCTACTAGTTAATACTTCTCTTGCTATTATATTGTTAGACTCAACCCACTCATATTGACCTTCTTTGGCATACAAGTCTTCATTACCAACTTTATAAAAAGCAAGAGCTGGTATTAATTTAACTTTATCCGTAGTTATATAACTATTCCATTCTTTAACGGTTTGATAAAATGGTTTGACAGAGTTAAAGAAACCAAAATATATCTGGGGCATTAAATAATCAACATAACCTTCTTCGCTAGCAAATTTCTTAGTATCAATATAATTAACTTCATAATTATTGGTAATATTACCTTCAGGACTTATTCCAAATAAAATGTTCTTATCTTTCTTTTTTACTCGCTCATAAGTTTCCTTAATCAGTTTAGTTGTATTTTCCAATCGAAATTGTTGCAATGTTAAGTCTTGGTTATCTTTTTTCGCCTCATTATAGTTTTCTAAATCAATAGTATCACTTGGATAAAAGTAATCATCATAATGAATGCCATCTATATCATAATTATCAAGTATTTCATCTACTCCACTAAGTATTAACTTTCTAACTTCTTCATCAGCAGGATTATAAAAAATACCTTTAGCATTTTTCTCTACTTTATTAGTATTTAAATACTTAAAAGCTGGATTATTATCTTTAATTTCTTCCTTTGATAAATTACTTCTTATTCGATAAGGATTAATCCAAGCATGAAGACGAATATTATTTTTGTGACTTATCTTTATAAAATAATCTAGCACATCAAAAGGTAATTTATCCCCTTCTTTAGCAACAATAGTAATACTACTAGGAAAAATATCAGAATAATAAATAGCATCAGAAAAACTTCTAACTTGTAAGATTATATCGGTAAAACCGAAATCTTTACATTGATTTATCATATCATCAATAGTATTTTTCATTACTGTTTCTTCTTTATCTTTTAAATACTTAGCAAGTTCTATATAAGATATAAAGATAAATCTTTTCTCTTCCATTTTCTCTACCTCTTTAGATTTCTTTCCAAATAATAAAAATAAGCCTAGAATAAATATTAAAATAATGATAAGGTATTTTTTCATATTTTCACCTATCTTATTTTATATATTATTCTATACTTATTTTGTCGTTTAAGTGATACAGTCACTATTTTTTATCAAGAATAATTGATGATCTTTAAAAAAGCCATAGAAGACATCTTCTAATAAAACGTTTTCTAGTAAAAGCATCTCTTCCAACCATTTTTTATCTCTTTTAATTGCTTTCAATGTATCTTCTTGAATAACACCATCAAGTATTACTGCTAAAGGATAAATACTCTTTCCTTTTTGTTTTTGAAAGACAGAAAGTTTACCTGATGTTTCTAGTATGGCATAATCAACTTCTTCTAAGCTTTTAATTTCTCTTGCTCTTAACTGTGTTAGTAAATCTTCAAGATTATATCTTTGCTTGACTAGTTCTTTATAATTTACTTTTCCTTTTTCGATAATGATAGAAGGATTTCCATCTAGTAGTGTTCGAAGTTTTGGGTGTTTAAGAGAAAGTTTTGCAAGAATTATTTGAAGTAAGACTAAAACTATCATTGGAATTAAGCTTAAGAAAATACTCTTATCATATTGTTCAATCGACATTGCTGCTAGTTCAGCTATTAAAACTGATACTATCAAATCAACTATACTTAACTCTCCAACTTCTCTTTTTCCCATAAAACGATATAGTAAAACTATCACCCAATAAAAAAATAGTGTTTTGACTAAGACAATTAATAAATCCACATTTATCACCTAACACTATTATTAACTATTTTTCTAAATTTATTCTTACTATTTTCATTATCTCTTTATGAATTTCTTCTACTGATTTCATTTTATCATTAGAAACACAATCAATAGTATCCCAATTATATAATTCTGATAATTCAATATATGATTTTAAAACTAAATCTTGGTCGAAGATATCTTCTTGAAAAGTAAATGATACTTGTTTTTCATCTAATTGATTTAAATATTTGGCTGGTACTTTTAAAAGAATAGTACAGTCTGGTTTAGGAAGTCTCAACAACCAATACTCTAGTTTATCTATCCACTGATACATAAAAAAGCGTTCTTCACTATCATTATATCTACTTCCTTGATGAGCCATATTTGAACTAGTATATCTATTTAGTATTACAATATAGTCATCTTTTAGATATCGTTCTATCTTTTCTTTATGATATTTTCGATCAGCTGCTGTATAAAGACAAACAACATATGGATCTAATTTTTCGTATCCTTCTGGAAACCAACCGTTATTATTCTTTCCTAAAACACATTCTTTAAATATTTTCCCTGTCGGACTTTTATACATTGGAAAAGAAAATTCCACTACTTTATAGCCTTCTTCTTTCAAAGTTTGTGCTAATAGCTTACTTTGTGTTTCTTTTCCTGAATCATTTACTCCTTCAATTACTATTATCTTTCCCATTTTTAGTTCCTCTTATATTAATGATACATTATTAGCACTATCAAAAGGTACAAGTAAACCTTTTCTACTAGCTAAGTAATCACACATATGAACAAAATTCTGGTACTTAGTTTTTGGGTATGGTAATACTTCGTTACCATTATAATCTTTAGTCCAAGGTCCCATATGTGATGAAATTACTTCTTTTAAGAAGAATGCTTCATCTTCACTAATACCTGCTTTTTCTCTATTTTCATAAACAAAATTCGCTGCTAATAATGGATGATCAAATCTAGTATATGTTTCTTCCTTTAAGCCTCTTTTTAAACCATCATGCATTATTAACCCTACTATCATTAAATCTTTTTCACGAGATGTATATTTTTCACCGATTGCTGGGTCATTTAATAATTCATGCGCAATATAACAAGCTGCTTTAGTATGTCTTAATAAGCCTCCTTCTCCTAAAGCATATTTGGGATGATATTTTCCTGTAGATGAAGCTGCTTCATGAAAGAAATACTCTGGTAACATATTGATTAGTTCCACAGCACTTTTCTTAATATCTTCATTTTTCAAATAGTTTAATTCATCTTTAAATAATTGACTTTTATTCATTCTTTTCACCACTTTTTCCACTACAAGTATAGCAAGAAAAACATTTGTTTGCAAGTTTTTTTGTCGATATAATTTGAGAAAGCACATAAAATCTAAGGACTTTATGTGCTAATTATTACTTAACTATAGTGCCACCCCATTCAACTACCGTAAAACCTTTACGAACTGGAGTTACTAATTCTTGCGTTTTAACTTTTGTAGCTTTATCCGCTTTCTTATATTCCATTAAAACTCTAATCACTGTATCAGGATTAGGATTAATAATAAGGGGCATATCTTTATTTATTTTATCAATACTTTCAAATCTAATTAGGTTATATTCATTTTCTTCTAACTTTGGTAACCAATAAATGATAAACTCATTAGCTTCTCTTTCAGTTAACCCTAAGATACTTAATTTTTCTTCAAGGAAAGGAATTAAATCATCTTTCCCTACTACAAAGCCATCTTCAAAAGTAATATCAATTGTATTATACCCTTCCCAGTATAAGCCATAAAAACTACGACCTTTATCATCTACTAATTCTCCATCTGGTTTAGCTAAAACGTTCCAACTATCTTTATATTTAGGATAAGTCGAAGTTAAGGCTTCACTTCTTCCAAGTTTTACATTTACCTTAGTATCCACTGTGGGATAAAGATAAATTAATGGTTTATAATCTATATTAGGATTACATTCTTCCCTACTCGTTTCTTTATATTCAATATTAACATTAGGACTAGTAATATTTTTGTCTACTTTTAGTAAATAATAAACATTCTCACTAATGCAAACTCCACAAGTACCTTTATAAGTAACTGCTACTTTAATATTATTACCATTAACAGAATAATTAGTTGGAGTTACCTTTTCACCACAAGGATTATAACTAATATTAATTAAAAGATAATTATTATTTTTAAAATCAATTTCACTTAATTTATCAGTTCCAAATACCTTTTTATATTCTTCATAACTGGTAAAAACATAGTTATCTTTTTTTAATATTTCATCAGCTATTTTATAACTAGGTATTGATTTTAAATAGATAAAGTCCATTTCTTCACTAGTATTATTTTGAACAGTGAAATATATTACTACACAGAAAATAATCACTACTAACACAATAATTATTATTGCCATATTTAGTTTAGTTGTCTCTTTCTTATTTCTTTTTAGCTTCATTTTTCTAACTCTCCAATTATATATAATTTTGTGTGATTTTAATACCCTATTTAACTAGGGTGCCACCCCATTCAACTACAGTAAAACCTTTACGAACTGGAGTTACTAATTCTTGCGTTTTAACTTTTGTAGCTTTATCCGCTTTCTTATATTCCATTAAAACTCTAATCACTGTATCAGGATTAGGATTAATAATAAGGGGCATATCTTTATTTATTTTATCAATACTTTCAAATCTAATTAGGTTATATTCATTTTCTTCTAACTTTGGTAACCAATAAATGATAAACTCATTAGCTTCTCTTTCAGTTAACCCTAAGATACTTAATTTTTCTTCAAGGAAAGGAATTAAATCATCTTTCCCTACTACAAAGCCATCTTCAAAAGTAATATCAATTGTATTATACCCTTCCCAGTATAAGCCATAAAAACTACGACCTTTATCATCTACTAATTCTCCATCTGGTTTAGCTAAAACGTTCCAACTATCTTTATATTTAGGATAAGTCGAAGTTAAGGCTTCACTTCTTCCAAGTTTTACATTTACCTTGAGATCAACTGTGGGATAGAGATAAATTAGTGGCTTATCAACCTTGTAAATTCCATTGCTGTTGCATTCTTCCCTGCTTGTCGCTTTATATTCAATATTAACATTAGGATTTGTAAGATTTTTATCTATCTTTAACAAATAGTATTCATCTAAAGATGCACAATAGCCACATGATTCTTTATATTTAATTATTACTTTTATCTTATCGCCACTCACATAGTAATTGCTTGGAGTAACATCTTGATCTGAGCAAGAATTATATTTTATCTTTAGTAAAAGATAGTTACTGTCATTGAAACTTTCTTTACTAATACTAACATTATCAGTGTACTTAGCTTTAAAATCACTATAATTTGTAAAAACATAGTAGTCATTAACCTCAAGATTTTGTGGCTGACCTATCTCAATAAAGTTTACTTCCCTTTCATTAGTAATAAAAAATACTACTATGCAAAATACTATAACTACCAAAATCATAACTAATATAGCTATATCTATTTTTTTCATTTTCATATATTTAATCCTCTTTTTATTCTAATTTTTGTATTTTTTTAACTTACTTTTAATCATAAAGATTAGTTCCATTGCAGCATTCATTTTATAAAGAACTAAAAGACTATCTTGTAGTTTAGTTTTTAAAGATACCTCCTCTTCGACTGCTTTAGCTAGCTCTAAACATTCTTTTTTGTCTAAATTATTGACTTCTACGTAATTAGCAGTTAGCTTTTCTATCTCTTTTAATACATAGACTTTTAAATCGTATTCGTCCATACTGTTAACACCATAGTAAGCTCCTACGTAAATTTTAAATTGATTAATTAATATCTCTTTTTTTTCCAAGTAAATCACCTATAAAAATTCTAACATATTAGTAATTTTTTTTGAAGAAATTTATTTTGTTTTTTTTAATAAAAATGATTGACAAATCACACTTTTACCGTTATTATAAAAATCACCAATTCGGAATTAGGCGAATTGGTAGCTAGTATCACACTAGCCAACCCCTTTTTATTCTTTTTGGAGGTTAGTTTTTACTAATCTCCTATTTTTTTATGCAAAAAGGACACTAACTGCTAGCGTCCTTTTCTTTTGTCTCTAAGTTTTTGTAAGAAGTGTACCTTTCTTTGGCATTAGCTAGATTTTCTTCTAGTAGTTGATCGGCATTACTATTCAAATTGGCAAGTGATTTATAGCGGTCTTCTCCTAATAAAAATTCTTTATAGTTACTAAAGTCCGCTTTTGAATCCATCTTGAATTCATCTGTTTCAGGATTATAATGGAAGATTGGGAAGTAACCCGTTTCGGTAGCATTTTTTTCTTCCATAATACTATTTTTCATTCCTCTTAATATTCCTTGGGCAATACAAGGTGAATAAGCGATGATAAGACTTGGGCCATTATATTTTTCAGCTTCGTTTAATACTTTAATAGTTGTTTGAGGGCTTGCTCCTAAAGAGATACAAGCGACATAAACGTTTTTGTAAGTTAAAGCGATTTTTGCCAAGTCTTTTTTAGCGGTTTTTTTACCGTTTGAAGCGAATTTGCAGACAGCACCGACACGGCTTGACTTGCTAGCTTGCCCTCCAGTATTGGAATATACTTCGGTATCTAAAACTAAAATGTTGATGTTTTCACCACTAGCTAATAAGTGGTCAATACCATTATAGCCGATATCATAGGCCCAACCATCTCCACCGACTGTCCAAAGAGAAATTGGGGTGATATATTTCTTTAGAGATTTCAATGGTTTTATCTTTGTGTGTGGAATAATTTCTAAAAGTTTAGTAGCGGTATCCATATTGATATCTTCAAGATAAGCTTCGTAGATTTCTTTTTCTTCTTCGTCTACTTTAGAAATATTTTCACGAATTATTTGTTTTAGTTGATTTTTCTTGACTTCGTCAGCAATTTTTATTCCCATTCCAAATTCGGCATTGTCTTCAAATAGTGAGTTTGCCCACGGAATGCTATAAGGTGTTGATGGTGAACTAGCTCCATAGATTGAAGAGCAACCAGTAGCATTAGCAATTACTAATCTATCACCGAATAGTTGAGTGATTAGTTTTAAGTATGGCGTTTCCCCACAACCAGCACAAGCACCACTAAACTCAAATTTTGGATGTTTGAATTGAGTTCCTTTAACGGTTGTTAATGGTAATGGAGTCTTCTCTGTTATATTATTAAATAGATATTCATTAGCAGTTAGTTCTTCTTTAATAAGTTTTTTCTTAGCTATCATTTCTAGTGCTTTTATTTTTTTCTTCCCTGGACAGATGTTGGCACATAGACCACAACCGGTACAGTCTTTATAACTTACACCGACAGTGTAATAATAACCATTTCCTAAACCAGTTTTTGTTAAGCGTTTTTGAAATTCTTCTGGAGCTTGTTCTTTCTCTTCTTCAGTTAGAAGGAATGGTCTAATAACCGCATGTGGACATACTAAGGAACATAGATTACAGTTGATACAGTTATCCTTATTATATAGAGGGACGGTCTCACTGATATCTCTTTTCTCTAATTTAGATAAACCTGCTTCCATGGTACCATCTGGGCGATTAAGGAAAGCACTAACAGGTAGGTCGTTTCCTTTTCTTTTATCTATTATCTTAAAGAAAGTATCGGCAATATCATCTACTTTGGCATAGCTTTCTCCACTTATCTCATCTACAAAAAGACATGAATTAGCTGCTTCTTCGAGTGCTTTAATGTTTTTCTCTGCTAAGTTATTACCTTTATTTTTAAATCTTTCGACTAGTTTTTCTTTCATCTTGTTGCTAGCGTAGTTGTAGTCGATGACGTGTCCATATTTGAACATTAAATTTTCCATAATAGCACTTATCTTATTACCAAGTCCTAGATTACCACTAATTTTATTAGCATCTACTATATATAATTTGATGTTATTACTTTTCAGATAGTTAACCATTTCTTTACTGAAAAGACTGTTTAGTTCATCTTTCGTTTTGGGGGTGTTTAGAATGAAAGTACCATTTTTTTCGATGGAAGATAATACATCAAATTTTTTAAGATAAGCATCTTCGGTACATACAACTACTTTAGCTTTATCGACATAGTAAGTTGATCTTATCTCGTTTTTACTAAATCTTAAATGACTTATGGTTACTCCTCCACTTTTTTTAGAGTCATATTGGAAGTAACCTTGGACATAGGCATCAGTGGCATCTCCGGTGATTTTCATGAAGTCTTTGCAAGCTGATACCATTCCATCGCTACCATAACCGAAGACTTTAAAGGAAGTTTGATTAGGAATGATTAAGTTAAAGTTTTTATCGTAAGGAATGCTTAAGTTAGTGACATCATCTTCAATTCCGATGGTGAAGTTATGTCTTAAATTGCCCATATTATCATAGATAGCTTTTATCATACTTGGGGTAGTGTTTTTACTTGATAAACCATATCTACCACCAACGACACTTATCTTTTTATTGACGTCTTTGATGATACTAGCAACATCTAAGTATAGTGGTTCTCCACTACTTCCTGGTTCTTTAGTGCGGTCCAAAACGGCGATATTTTCGACTGTTTTGGGAATACTTTTTAAGAAATATTTACTAGAGAATGGGCGGTATAAATGGACTTCGACGAAACCGACTTTTTCTCCTTTTGCGACCAGGTAATCAACGGTTTCTTTGATTGTTTCAGAGACACTTCCCATGGCGATGATTACTTTGTTAGCATTAGCTGCTCCATAGTAGTTGAATGGGGCATAATTTTTACCAGTTAGTTTGTTGATTTCTTGCATATAGTCATTAACGATATCAGGTAAAGCGTCGTAATATTTATTTCTAACTTCGGTGGCTTGAAAGTAGATATCGTCATTTTCACTAGTACCTCTGGTTACGGGGTGTGAAGGATGAAGGGACCTTTCGCGAAATTCTGCTAGTGCTTTTTTATCTACTAGTCTTTTTACTTTGTCAGTATCAATCACTTCGACTTTTTGCAACTCGTGACTAGTGCGAAAACCATCAAAGAAGTTTAAGAATGGTACTCTTCCTTTGATTGTTGCTAAGTGACTGACGGCTGTAAGATCCATTACTTGTTGAGGGGAACTTTCTGCCAAGAAAGCAAAGCCGGTACTTCTAGCAGCATAGATATCTTGATGATCTCCAAAAATAGATAGAGCGTGAGTAGCTAGGCTTCTTGCTGCAACATGAATAACACAAGGAAGTAGTTCTCCTGCTATTTTATACATATTTGGTATCATTAGTAAAAGGCCCTGACTAGCTGTAAAGGTAGTGGTTAGACACCCTGCTTGCAAAGAGCCATGAACCATTCCGGCAGCTCCAGCTTCACTTTCCATCTCGACTACTTTAACTGGTTGGTTGAAATAGTTTTTCTTTCCTTCGTTTGACCATTTATCAACGACTTCAGCCATTGGGGAAGCAGGTGTTATTGGATAAATTCCTGCTACTTCTGTAAAGTTGTAAGCTACATAACTACAAGCTTCATTACCGTCCATAATTTTTTTCATAGTATCAACTCTTTTCTTTATTTATATTATATAATTTTTAGAATGGTTTTACTAGTGATTTTTGTCAAGTGATATTTTGTATCATTTAACCGATTAAGAACTGACTTTACAAAAAAAGTAATTTTCATTTTACATTTTGAGTGAATTTTACTCTACAAAAAAGCATTTTAAAATTTTTGTCTGGCAAATACTGTAACTAATATAACAGTTGATGGATACAAAATATCAACTCGCGGAAAGAATGAAATTTTTTTAAATATAAGCTATTATATATTTAGGAGAAAATAAATATGAAACAAGAAAATACTGTTAAACTAATAAAAAAGGGAGGTTTTTATAATGCCTATAATGATGATTGTTATATTCTTTATTATTTGTTTGATTACAAAATAACTAACAATAAATTAGGATTTCCTATAAGTATCATTGCAAAAGTTATAACTATTTTAGAAAACAATCATATTAATTACTACATCACTGAAAGTGAAAAACAACAATATACAAATAATAATTATTCGAAGTATTTAAACTTAGGTAAAGTAAAATATGCTAAGGAAATGATGAAAAAAACTATAGAGGAGAAGATAAACTTGCTTTCAGCTGCGCAAACTGAAGAATTATTGAATATTATTAAGAGGTATTTAGATGAACAACAAATTTAATTTAGAAATAAAGATGAAAGAATTCATTTTAGATAATGACACTATTATAATTAATTTTCCAAAAAGAGAATATATTCTTAAAGATAAAATAGAAACTACTTCTTTAGAAATATTAGAGTTAATATTTCTTGCTAACAATACTAACAATAATGATTATATAGACATAATTTTGTCAAAAATATCAATGTTAGATTTTTATTTAGAAAAAAGTTATAAAAGAAAATATATCAATAAAAAATTGTTGGAAAAGAAAGTATATGAGTTAATAGCAATAACAAAAATGTTATATGGGTGGAAAAACTATGATAGAAATAGAGAGAGATAAAATTTTAGATATATATGAAAATATAATTAGGAAAAAGACAAAAAATAAAGAAAGAATTTATAAGTTTGATAGATATAAAATGATGAATATTGATAAGGTTTATAAAGAGCTGAAAAATCCGCATTACGATGGTGGTTTTTATAATATTTTTTTAATAAAAGATCCTAAGTATAGAATTATAATGAGCTTAAATATCAAAGATAAACTTATTAATCACTATATAACAACTTATTTATTATATCCTAAATTAGAAAAAAGATTAATAGATAGAAATGTTGCTACTAGAAAAGATAAAGGTAGAGATTATGCTATTAAAATTTTAAAACAAGATATAGAATATTTAAAAAGAAAGGAAAAATTTTATATTCTAAAAATAGATATAGCAAAATATTTTTATTCTATTGATCATAACAGATTAAAGGAGATGTTATTTGAGAACTTAAATGATGAAGATATTTACAATTATCTTTCTAATATTATAGACAGTACTGACAAAGAATACATTAATCAACATATTAAGGATATTAAAGATAAGTATAAAAATATTAAATCCGTTCAAGATATTCCTTATTATGAAAAAGGAAAAGGACTACCTATTGGAAATTATTCATCACAGTTTTTATCAATTTATTATTTATATAAAATAGTACATACTTATAGAATTAAGCATTATATAAGATATATGGATGATTTTATTTTAATGCATGAAGATAAAGAATACTTAAAAAGTGTTAGAAGTAAATTAGAACAAGAGTTATTGGATATTTATAAATTAAAGCTTAATAAAAAGAAAACAATATTATCAGATAGCAAGACAGGTTTTCCTTTTGTGGTTACAGATTTAGAGTTATTAACAATAAAACTATAATGAACGTATCTAATTCTACTAAAAAGAGAGTAACTAAAAGAGTTAAAGAAATAAAATACTTATTAAATAATAAGAAGATAGAACCATCTAGGGCATTTACGTCTGTTAATACATATTACTATGGCTTTAAATTTGGATCTGTTAATAAAATAAGAAGGATTGTTAATAAAAATTTTTATGAAAAATAGATATATTTTTTTCAGAAGATTATATAAGGACTATTTACTATTATTTACGATGAAAAGAAAACTGATAGCATTTAATGTTGATTATAAAATAATATCCATATTAGTTGGTCCGGGCGATGATGTTACAGAAATTCTTGATGCTAACAATATTAATTATATAATAATAGATAATCTAGATATTCTTGAAAAGAAATGTTTTATTAATAACAACTATAATTTATACAAGAAAAAGGCACATTTAATAACTATATCTAATAAATTGGTTGATAAATACTATAAAGACCATACAGATAATGTATAGTCTTTATTTGTTACAATCATACACACCTATTAAAGTCTGACGTATCATACTCTATATGTATGCTAAGTTTAGTCTAAGACAAGGTTAATCTATGTCGATTAATCATTCTATCTAAAGCCGTAACCTTAAACACCTAAATTTATCGGCTGGCCACACGTCGTTAGTATTGTTCGCATTATTGTTGTTGACATACCCACTACTGTTGACATTGAACACGTTGTTACTATTAGACGAGTTAGGCGAAAGGGACAGGAATAAACCTATCTACGCATTCTAAAAGATTAACCCATGTAAATTTATATTAACAATTCACACCAATTTTAAGCAGTCCAAATGGTGAAAAATTTTCACCATTTGGACATTTCTCTTTATTAATTCTAATTTTCTTCATACTACTTTTCCAAAAATTTCAGCTCAGCCTTGATGGACGTCGCCCATCAGACGGAGGTCTAGTACCTCCCTATTCTATCCCAAGATGAATGGTGAGTCACTACTTCCTGTTCCTGTGGTCACCTTAATTGTTGACTTTAAATAAACGACTGGCCACACGCCGAAAGCATTGCTCGCAATACTGCTGCCGACAAACCCACCACTGCGGACATTGAACACGTAGTTACTATTAGACGAGTGAGGCGAAAGGGACCACATATAACTGGATTTAAACAACCAATCATTTTGATAACATGCACTTGCACCATCCCAGTTGTACAATTCTTTGACCAAACATGTTGCTCGTGTTGCACTACTATTTCCACTTGTTGCGTATCCATAATCACTTGGATAGATTAATCCTACTTTTCCGGTCCAGTTCGTACTTCTTCCACTATATACTGTTGTTCCTCGTTCATATTTGTAAAAGTGCGATGCTAATCCATTGGATGAACTTGTATAATTTGCAGTTCCACCTAGGTACCATTTCGCATCTCCTATCATTTCTTTTGCTGCTTCTGTCAATCCTGTATAATATATTCCTGTATTCAACATTGTATTTAATGTTGCTGTACTCCATTCATTGACATTATTACTATCCCACGTATAATTTCCAATAGACTCATTTCTAATGATTTTCATTCTTTTCTCTATTTTTCCTGTTCCATCATCTACATCAAATACTCCGATGATTCTCCATAACTCATCATTGAATTTTACATAGTTATTGGGATTTGCTCCTATATATCTATAATCGGTTGTAGCTGCTAGTTGTTCTGTTGCTTCATGAGAAAAAGTCCACATTTGATTCTTTTGGTCAGTTGTAGCCTTATTATAATCTAATGTTTCTGGATTTGCTTTTGCTATTATTTGTTCTGCTGTTCCATGTATTGGATCACTTAATAATGAGAATGCTGTTGTTCCATTTGGTAATGTCAAATTGGAATTGTTTAATCCCATTGATGAACCGATTTTAACGGCTTTTCCTTTTGAACCATTTATCTTTATTTTATAAGTTAATGTCTTTCCTTTTTCTACTGATACTCCTTCAACTGTTGGGATGGTTGGACTATCAGAGGTATAACCTATTTCAATTGAACTATCTGATAAGGTGTAATAATAAATTGAATTTTTAACTGTTCTATCGCTAGAATTTGTTACAGTAATTGTTACTGTTTCACTATCTGTTGCTGGTGTGTAACTGATGGTCCCTGCTCCTTCTATTGCAACTGAGTTAGCTCCTATCGTAATAGAACCACTTAAGTTTCCAGTTACTACACTATATTGTTGAACTCCCTGAACGGTAAACCAGGCATACGAAAAATACCCAGTCATCATTAATGCACATACTCCTAGAAGTATGAACAAATAGCTAGTTGATATCTTAGTATCAGCTAACTTATTAATAACTTCTTTCATAAAAATTTTTCTTCCTTCCACTATTCTTTCTATAATCATAATATCACAAGAAAAGAGAAAATTAAATACAATTTTCTCCTATTTTACAACGATATTTACTAATTTTTTAGGAATAGTTATAACCTTAACAATTTCTTTATTTTCTGTATATTGTTTAACATTATCAATAGCGAAAGCTTTACTTTCCATCTCTTCTTTAGAAATAGAACTAGCAACTTCCATCTTTCCTCTTACTTTACCATTTACTTGTACTACTACTGTTACGACATCATCTTTTAGTTTAGACTCGTCATAGACTGGCCATGATTCGAAAGCGATTGTTTCTTTATGACCCATTTTCTCCCAAATTTCTTCTGTCATATGTGGAGCGACTGGGTTTAATAACTTAATAAATCCTTCAGCATATTCTACTGGTAAAGCATCTTCTTTATAAACGGCATTTATAAATATCATCATCTGACTGATGGCGGTATTGAAGTTTAGACTTTCAAAGTCTTCTGTTACTTTTTTAACTGTTTGGTGATAAATTTTCTCTAAGTTCTTATTATTAGCAGTAGTTATCTTATCACTTTCATATAGACGATACACTCTATCTAAGAACTTTTGTGCACCTTCTACTCCATTATTATTCCATGGTTTAGAAGCTTCAAGTGGTCCCATAAACATTTCATATAGACGTAAGGTATCAGCACCATAGTTTTTAACAATATCTAATGGATCGATTGCGTATTCTGGATATCTTTTACCCATTTTAATACCATTAGTACCTAAAATCATTCCTTGATGAACTAGTTTCTTAAATGGTTCTTTAACTGGTGATATACCCTTATCATATAGATAATTATTCCAAATACGTGAATATATTAAGTGTCCGACAGCATGTTCTGGACCTCCTATATATAAATCTACTGGCATCCAGTGTTTTAATAGTTCTTTATTAGCTAACTCGTTATCGTTATTCGGGTCAATATACCTTAAATAATACCAACTAGAACCAGCAGAACCGGGCATTGTAGAAGTTTCTCTTACGCCAGTCATTCCATTATGACTATATTTTTTCCATTCAGTAGCATTTTCAAGTGGTGCTTTTCCATCTTTTCCTTTATAGTCTTCTAGCTCTGGTAAGATTAATGGTAATTCATCATCGTCTAAAACGTGAATTGCATCATTTTCTAGATAAACGATAGGTACTGGTTCTCCCCAATATCTTTGTCTTGCAAAAATCCATTCACGAAGACGATAGTTTATCTTTTTGGTACCACAGTTGTTTTCTTCTAGATAACTTATTACTTTATTGATAGCTTCTTCTTTATTCAAGCCGTCTAAGAAAGAGGAATTGATATGTATACCATCATTTGTCATAGCAGTTGGTTTTAAGACGTAATCAAAAGTTTTCTTATGAAGTTCATCAGTAATTTCTTTTTCTACTACTTCTTTACCTACCCATTCAACATCAAATACTTCGTCATCTTCTAGGTTTTGGTTTTCACGTGTGTCGCTGTTTAATTCAAATAGTAATGGTGTTGCTTCGATTTCAAAGTATGTATCTTTATTATAAGCATAATAGTGGTGATTGATTTTGAAGCCTTCTTCTTTAAAGGTTAGGTCTGTGTAGCCAGTTTCTTCTTTGATTTCTCTAATAGCACAGTCGATAGCTGTTTCGCCATCTTTAATGGTACCGCCGATAAATAATCTGCCACCGTTAGAATGCCAATTGATAGTTAAATATTTATCCGTTTTCTTATCATGGACAACAGCTACAATAGAGTTTTTCTTCTTTTCATTATCGTGCTTAGTACCAGTTACTTCTTCTAGAACTTGAATGATTGGGATATTAAATTTCTTAGCAAATTCATAGTCTCTTTCATCGTGAGCAGGTACGGCCATAATAGCTCCTGTTCCGTAACTTGCTAAAACATAGTCAGAAATATAAATTGGTATTTCTTTATTATTTACTGGGTTGATAGCATATCTACCGATGAATACTCCGGTTTTTTCTTTATTAAGTTCTGTTCTTTCTAGGTCACTCTTAGTAGCACAAATTCTCTTGTACTCTTTTACTTCTTCTTGTTTTTCTTTAGTAGTGATTAAATCTACTAATTCGTGTTCTGGTGACATTACACAGTAGGTTGCTCCGAATAAAGTATCTGCTCTAGTTGTAAATACAGTGAAGTCTTTATCAGTATCTTTGATTTTGAATTTTACATGGGCCCCGACTGATTTACCAATCCAGTTTCGTTGCATTTCTTTAGTTGATTCTGGCCAGTCGATTTCCTCTAGTCCTGCTAATAGTTTTTCAGCGAAGGCGCTTTGGTCTATTACCCATTGTTTCATATTACGTCTTACTACTGGGAAGCCACCACGTTCACTCTTTCCATCGATTACTTCGTCATTTGATAAAACTGTACCTAGTTCTTCACACCAGTTAACGGGCATATCTACTCTTTTGGCATAACCATCAAGGTATAATTGTTTGAAAATCCATTGAGTCCATTTATAAAAGTCTGGATCGCTTGTTTTAATCATTTTTGACCAGTCATAGTCAAACCCTAGTGTATATAATTGTTTTGTGAAAGTATCAATATTTTTCTCGGTAAAGCCATTAGGATTGTTACCAGTCTTAACGGCATACTGTTCTGCTGGTAGACCAAAAGAGTCATAACCCATTGGATGAAGGACGTTATATCCTTGCATTCTTTTCATACGAGAGATTATGTCTGTTGCGGTGTAACCTTCAACGTGTCCGGCATGAAGACCTACGCCTGATGGATAAGGGAACATATCTAAAACATAGTACTTTGGTTTTGAAAAGTCCCATATGTCGGTTTTAAAAGTGTTGTTATCCTTCCAATATTTATTCCATTTTGCTTCTATTTTGCTAAAATTATACATATTATACCTCTTTTCTAGCTGAGTTCTAAAATAACAAACTTAGTATAGCATTTTCTATTTCATTTGTAAATTTCTTGAAAAGAAAAAAGTGACTTAGTCACTATTTAGTTTCGATAATCAATTTGATAGCCGTTTTTTCTTCACCATCAATCGAAATATCTGTAAATGCTGGTATGCAGACGATATTCTTACCTGATGGGGCTAAAAAACCTCTCGCTATAGCAACTGCCTTGATTGCCTGGTTAAGTGCTCCGGCACCTACTGCCTGAATTTCTACACTTCCGTTGGATCTAAAAACATTCGCTAATGCTCCTGCCACTGAATTTGGATTCGACTTTGACGAAACTTTAAGCGTTTCCATAATAATCACCCTTTCATTATCTATTTTATCTTATGAAGATAGTTTAACCGATAGAACAAATTTTAAAAGGATTATTCTATAGAAACGTATAGAGCTTTCTGCTTCATAGAAACTTTTGTTTCTCCACAGACTTAAATTCCGACATGTGCTGCCGTACATTCTTTACAACTTTTAGATATTACTTCTCACTTTTTTAAAAGTTGTACATCTACAATATCGTAAAAACAAATGTTCGTCAATACTTTTTTTAAAAATTTCTGCAAATTATTTTTTTAGAGTAAAAAAAAGAAAGTTTCTAGAATAAACTTTCAATTTCTTCAGCTGGTTGTGGAGCAGCAGGTTCTACCACTGGTGTAGAATGAACTTGAACTGTCTCATTATTTACAACCGGATTATTAACAACTTGTGTTCCAAATATATTACTAGTTGGTGCTACTGTAGGTTGAGGTTGTTCAACTACAGGTGTAGGAACAACTGACTCACTAGCTACACTAGGTGTTGCTACTGTCGGAATATCGATAGTAGGCATAACTGGTTTTTGATCTAGTTTTTCTTGATTTAACTCAACAATTGGAACAGATTGTGTATTTTCTAACGGATTAGCTCCACCATAGATTGGTCTATGTGCTGCTTCATGTAGAATTGGTGGTACTATTTGACTTACTCCACCATAAATTGGTCTTTCTTTATTTTCAACTGTTGGTGTGCTAAACATACTAACTGGTATTTCAACAGTTTGAGAAGTAACAGGTTCTGCTGGTTGAACTGGAGTTGAAGTAGTAAACATATCTTGTCCTTGTGAAGCAGTTGGTACTTCATTTACAACTGGTTCTGATACTGGAGCTTTAACCACTTCTATAGGTTCACTGTTTGCTACAGTCATCTCAACTGGAGCACTAACTGGTGCAGCGGGAACAACTTGTTCTTCTACAACTGGTGTAGGAGTAACCTCTTCTGGTATCTTAGCACTAAATACGGCTGGTTCTTCAGGCTCTTTATTAATTATTGGAGAACCCACTTGTACATCATTTTGACTAACAACGCTAACTGGTTCAACACTCGGAGAAACTGATTCTACTACAGATTGAGGTGTAACCGCTTGTACTACTGCTGTCTGTACTGGTTGAGCTGGTGACACTACTGTTTCTGGAGTAGCAATAGTTGGTTGTTGTACTTCTTGAGTTTGAGTAGCGGCTGCTGCTTGCGTTGCACTTTCATTTTGAGCTGCTACCACCTCTTTCTTAGGTTTTGATTTTTTATTACCTGTAATGATAAAAATAACCAATGCAATAATTAAAAATAAAACTCCACCAGTAATAAGCATTCCTGGTATTGTCATAAACCAATCTAAACTAAATGTCGCTAATATCATAACATCCATCTCCCTTATTCTATATATTAAATGATAGCAAATTTTTTTTGAGATTGCAACCGATTTTGATTTTTATTTTTTATCTTATGTTAAAAGTCTTGATATATCTAGGTTTTGAAAATAACCTTCTGTTGGTAAGTTTTCAAATATCAACTTTTCTTTTGTCACTGGATGATAAAATGCTAAGTGATAGGCATATAAAGCAAGTGGATATTTTTCCTTCTTACCATAACGATTATCACCTAGTAAAGAGTGTCCTCTTGATGAAAACTGTACTCTTATTTGGTGATGTCTTCCTGTTAATAAGTTTATTTTAACTAGTGATGTGTTATTAATAACTTTCAAAGTTTCAAAAGAAAGAACTGCTTCTTTGCCGTTTTTGTCTATCTTGCTTTGATATTCTTCTCTTAATATTTTATCTTTATAAGTAGCACTTTCTACCTTACCATTTACTACCGCTAGATAATACTTTTCAATTTTATGTAATCTTATCTGTTCAGAAAGACGACTTGCGGCTTTACTAGTTTTAGCAAAGACCATTACACCACCAACTTCTTTATCAAGACGATGAACAAGTCCTAAGTAAACATTACCTGGCTTATGATATTTTTCTTTGAGATATTGTTTTAGGATAGTGAGCATATCAGGTGTCTTACTACCATCACTTTGACTTAAAATATATGGTTCTTTAACTGCTACTAGTAAGTGATTATCTTCATATAATATTTTCACTACTCTTCGCTCCATCTACCGTAGATACCACAAGGTAAGACTAAATCGTTTTTAGTTATAGGCAAACCTATCTCACCACAATCGATTATTCCTTTATAGTCTTTAAATGTTGTTTTAAAAATATTTTCTAAAACTTTAGGCGAAAGTCCTGCTGTATAAGAATTGATTAAGAAAAATAGCGGTCTGTTACTTAGCAATTCTTTACATAAAATTACTAGTGAAAATAAATCTTTTTCAATGTTCCATACTTCCTTATTAGCTCCCCTACCATAGCTTGGCGGATCCATAATAATGGCATCATATTTATGACCACGTCTTATTTCTCTTTTAACAAATTTTACAACATCATCGACATAATAATGAATATCACTATTCTCTAAGCCATTTTTCTTAACATTTTCTTTACACCAATCAACCATTCCACGAGAAGAGTCGACATGGTTAACACTTGCTCCGGCTTTTAAACAAGCAACGGTTGCTCCTCCCGTATAAGCAAATAGATTAAGGACTTTTATTTCTCGATTGGCATTTCTTATTTTTTCCATCATATAGCTCCAGTTAGAAGCTTGTTCTGGAAATAATCCGGTGTGTTTAAAACCCATTTGTTTTATTTCAAATATTAAGTCACGGTAAGTTACAGAGAAGTGTTCCTTAGTTGGTCTTAGATTTTCCCAATAACCACCACCTGTTTTACTTCTATTATATATTGCATCTATTTTGCCTTTATATTTTTCTCTTAAGTTTCCATTATCCCAGATAATTTGTGGGTCTGGTCTTAAAAAGTAATAGTTTTTCCATCTTTCATACTTTTCGCCATTACTAGCATCGATTATTTCATAGTCTTTAAAGTCATTTACTACTAACATAAGTATTACTTCCTTTCATTTCTGTTAAAGTATATCATTTAAAAAATAAAAAGAAAAGATATTTAAGGCATACTTAGTTAAATTAATTATAATTTTAATGGGCTATTCCGTCAAAATATAAGGACTTATTGATGTTCCATCACCTTTAAGAATATTTACATCCTTATTAATATTAATAACTGGTCTTATTCCTCCGGTTTCAACTACCCTAACTGATATTTCTATCTTTCCTCCCGTGATCCAAGCATTATGTGCAAAGAAATTTCCAGCATCATAATCCGATGCCGTCATTGTCCAGTAAGGAGCTGTAGTATATAAATAATTTTGAGAGCTAGAGTTGTTTATCATTCCAGCCATAATAGCTTCGTTGACAGTAATTAAAGCTACTGGATAATTTAATTTGGCTAAATCATTAGAAACTTTAAAACTATCACTGATATTACTACAATTAAGGGTTGGACTTAGTTTGCCTTTAAATGTATCATACGTTTTATACAATGTATTTTCAAAGACTCTATAACCCGTTCCTATGTAAATACTCCTGTCGTTACAGAATGTACTATCAGCTAAATAACTAGTATAATTAATGAGATTAGTTGCATACCAACTATCAATAGATTTTTTTATCGTTGAATCAAATTCATTATTCAATGTTTCCGTATAGCTACTGCTACTATATGAAATTGGTTCTGCTATAAGTGTCTGTTCATCTTTATACTCCCTAAGTTTAAATAGAATATCACAGTCCAAAGATAAACAACTATATGGGAAACTATCTATAATTTCCTGATAGTTGTCTTTCCAAATCAACTGTTTGCTATCGCCCGCTAAGACAAACTTTTTAGTTTTGGTGTCAAAATTATAATTACTAGCAAACAGATACTTTCTTGCAGCATTATAAGTGTTCCCGTTGAGCACTAGGGAATGATTATTATCAAGTAATTGAAAATTTTCACCATATTTATAGCCGACATAGGTTGGATCCCAATATTTTTTATTGAAAGCGGAACTTCCAATCATTTTTTCTTCATCTGAAGCATTAGTTTTCTTTCCTGAATAAATCATTCTGACACTTCCATCTCCATTTTGACGGATAATTCTCCACATGAATCCAGCAAATAGCACATAATTATTCTTTACTGCTCCTCGATAATAGTAACTAGGTCCATCATCAGCTTCCGCCATAAATAAGCCTTCATCGCTTGATGATGAAATAGAAAAGTCTGGCGTACCCTTAGCAGTAATATTTTGCTTAGCTACTTCCACCGATTGTTCATGGTTGTTCATTACTAGCATACAATCTGATAATCTTGTAAAGCCATTTCTTATGCAATAATCATCTCCTTGTGATAGTACTACTTTTAATTTTCCAAAGTAATATTTTCCCATTGCACTATTATCTGCATCGATTGATAACCATACTCTTAAATTAAATTTATCAGTCGATTTACTTTTAATTGTTCCAGTATATAATTCGGTTGATGAAGATGATAAATTGTCAGTCTTTAAAGAATTGCCAGCACTTGCTAGATTATATCTTATAAAATTATACGGTATTAACTCGCACTCACTTCCACATTTCTTTTTGGCATTAGTATCATCTTCTAAATAAATAGTATATTTTAAGTCTGTCACTGCATTATTTACTAGTGAAAAACTATATGGAGCATTTTTCATTCCAGCAGTATCTTCTGTTGGAATTGCATTGTCTAAACTTATATCTTCAGAACTAGTTTCATCTAATTTAACTTCTAGATCTCCTACCTGATAAATAACTTTATTATTATCTCCTACTATATTCTTTTGGAGTAGTGCATAACTTACTCCTAAGATAATTGTTAACATTAATATTAAACTAATCACTAAAATATATACTCTTTTATTTTTCATCTTAACTACCTTACCTTTCTTTGAACGCAAAAAAACAGAATAAGATTTTTCCTATTCCATTATTTTTGCACTATGAAAGAAAGTAGTTTTACTACTTGATACTAATAAGTACCCCCCCCCAGGTTAATTTTGAGTTAACTTGAGATAATTTACTATTATAATTCAAATAACTACTCATTTTTATTTCCTACTTTCTTTTTATTATATATTTAGAGTTTAGCACACTAAAAAAATTACAACAAGTTTTTTAGTGAGAAATTTTTAATTTCACTGTTTATAATAATTATGTAAGCAGTTGGTGATTGCTTACAATATTTCACTAAGTATTTCATTCAAGACATATCTGTATTTCTTACTTACAGATAACTTTCCTTTCGTTATTTTTAAGACCCCTTTATCAATTAAATATTGATAATTGTATATATCATTTAATTGCGAGTTATATTTCTTTGCAAAATTGTCTAGTGATATACCTTCTTCTAGACGTAAACCTAATATTAGTTCATAGTCCATTTTATCTTTTAAAGTTAATTCTTCACTTTCTATTTCTCTTTTTCCTTTTAAATAATTAGTAATACTTCTGGTGTTAGTTTTTCTTATATTATTATAGTAGCTAGCAGCGGATAGTCCAAAACCATAATACTCTTCATTATTCCAATAGACTAAATTATGTCTTGACTCATAGCCTTCTTTAGCATAGTTGGAAATCTCATAGTGTTTGTAGCCAGCATTGCTTAACTTTTCTTCGATGAATTTATATAATTCTTGATCTTTATCTTCATCTAATCTTTGATAATTGTCTAGTTGCAGTTTGGTGTGTTCTTCTAATATTAGTGAATAAATCGAAATATGCGGTACAGCAAGAGTTAGTAAATTATCAATATCTTTTGCTAAGATATCAACTGTTTCATTTTGAAAACCATACATTAAATCTAGATTTATGTTACTTATCCCATGTTCTCTTAAGAGTTTAACTTTTTCTTTTAAAGCTTCATAAGATGTTTTTCTATTAATAGTTTTTTGATAGTTTTCATTAAATGTTTCTACCCCAATACTTATTCTGTTTACTCTATTATTTTTTAATAATTTAATTTTTTCTTCTGTTAAACTATCAACATTTGCTTCGATTGTGAATTCGTAATTAGTAGTTAGTTTGATATCTTTTAAAAGAGAAAATAAAAAAGAAAGTTGCTCTACTGATAGACAGGTAGGTGTTCCACCACCTATGTATATCATTGCTATTTCTCCCTCTTTATAACTTTCTTTTATTTCATTTGCTAACTCCCTTAAATAAGAATCAACTAAGCTTTTATTATAAAACATTTTACAAAAATCACAATATGAACAAATAGTATTACAGAAAGGTATATGTATATAGATTGCTTTTATTTGTTCCATTTTTACTCCTTAAGGTGTGGTATTAACTTCACAAGTATAATTATTGCTAGATAAGAAACTGTTTTCTTCTTCCAAATTCTTAGCATAAAGTGCAATTATTGGATCACTTTCTGCTAGTGATAATGAATCTTTTGAAATTTCAAATTTGCTACCATTAGTATTAGATGTTTCACTGATTTCATCGTCTTGACGTAAATTAATTATTTCTTGTTCTATTGGATTAGTGCTAAGTAAATCTGTTAATTCACCAGCTCTAGTGTATCTGATAATAACTTTTTCTAACTCATCATCCTTATAAGTGCTAAAGGTTTGAATATCATAAGATACTTCCCCTAAACTCTCACTTCTAGTACAATGTAAAACTGTCTGTTTTTTCGTTACTGGTTTATTATCTTGAATAGTTTTATCACTACTATCATCTTTTAAGACAATTCTAAATATTGGTGGTAAGATGATAATAAATACTAGAAGAATCATTGCAAAATAAACAAGGACTGTTTTTAACCCACTATTTTTACTCGCCATAATATGCACCTTCTTTATAATCAAGGGTATGTTCTTCACGATATTTTAAAGTTTTTAAAAGTTTAGAAACATAAAGAATTAGTATGCCGACTGGTACAATTGGGAAAATAATTAAAAAATAATATAAGAATTGATTTTGACTTATCACACCATATTTTCTTAATGTTGCTACAAAAGCGGCACAAAAGCCAATAGCAAGACCAGTTACAATAGCTGCAAATAAAATACCAATTATATTAGACCAATAATTAATAACATATATAGTATATTCTGGTCTATCTTTTAAGTTTTGCTTTTTAAAAAATATCGTAAAGATAGTAAATAAAATAATAGTAATTATTAATGGTAAAATTATTAAGAAGAAAATTTTTTCTAGATTTGCAAAAGAAATCATTATGTTCATAAATATACCCCTTCCCTATGATTTAAGTTTAGCATAATTTTTTCATTTCTACAATTACATTTGTTCCAATTTTAGTAACTCCTCTTTTACTTTAATTCCTGCCTGATAATTATAAAGAGTTTTATTTTTTCCCAGTACCCGATGACAGGGAAGTAATATTAAATAAGGATTATCTTGTAAAACTTTGGCGACAGACTTTACAGCATTGACATTACCAAGTTCTTTGGCAACTTGATAATAACTCATTGTCTCCCCATATGGTATTTCTCTAACTATATTAAAAATTTGTCTTTCAATAGTAGAAAGTTTTAAGGGATAGGTGGAAAAGGCTGTTCTTGTTTTAGCAAAGTATTCCATAAGTTCAGTTTTTACTGTCTTTGTTAATTTATTTTCGTTCTCACATGGTGCTAAACTAACAAAATGAATTCCTAGAAGTTCTTTCTCATTTGCTGTTATAAAAATAGTGCCAAGTTCAGTTTTTAAAGATGAATTATAAACTATACTGCGCATAAATACCTCTTTCTAACTAAAAGAAAAACAGAAAAAATTACTCTTTTCCATTTTTATCTATTTCAATTGCTAAATTTGCTAACTTATAGGCTGAATCTTTGTCTTTAGCCGTTACTAGAAAACGATTTACGTGACAGAAGTTGCTTCCTTCTACTCCTGTTTCTTTAACAAGGTCTATTCCAGTTTTTCCAGCCCAAGTCTTTGGGAAAAGTAGTCTATCTTCCTTATGAGTCAAATCTTGTGGAACGGTATTAACGGCATACCCTCCTCTATTTGACGGAAACATTACAAATAAAATGTCTTTAGCATTTTCTTGTTGTAACAGGACTTCTTCATAAGGCATATATTCATCAAGAATAAGAATAGGACCGGTTTGTTTATTAATTTCTTCTATGACTTTCGCTTTTGCTTT
The DNA here is from genome assembly GCA_934148995.1 of uncultured Bacilli bacterium. Lineage (GTDB taxonomy): Bacteria > Bacillota_I > Bacilli_A > RF39 > UBA660 > Onthousia. The sequence goes on along the minus strand of CAKPDM010000003.1, from coordinate 26,719 downwards.
TTCTTTACCGATGATTCTTTCGATTTCTAAAGATAGTATCACTTGAGCTAAGCTGACGGCTTTTAAGAATTGTTCATTTTCTTCTTGTCCACTTTTATAAGAAGGGTTAAATAATTTGATTAAGTCAGAAGTTGTTTTTACTTTATAAGGAGCATCGATTGAGGGGAAAACTCCATTATCGATAGCATCTAATCCAATGATAAAGTCTTGTTCTATAGCTTTCTTGACAGTATCAACATCTTCTACGCCAAGTCCTTCTAGAAATTGTTTACCATAGTAATCAAACAATAAACCGAAAGCAGCATATTTAATTCCATTTTCTCTTACGTGACCATCTTCTTGGTGGTGATCAAATTTACCATAACCAATATCATAGATGATAATATTACGTTTTCTATCTTCATCAGTAATTTCTTTTACACGAGCTAGTTTTACATCAAATAAAAAAGATAAGAAAGCGGTAGCGAAAACTTCATCAGCGTGCATTGTTCCGCAATGTGTCAAAAAGGTTGCTTTATCTTTTTCTACTAGTTCTATTTTCTTAAAGTTTATCATTTAATCTGTTCCTTTACCTTTCTAACTCCACGTTCTATATCTTTTTTAAAGAAACGATAACTACTAGAGATTAATATATAAATTGGAAGTGCTACTACTATTCCTAACATTCCCCCAAGAGTACCACCTACTGATACTACCATTATAGTTACTAATGGATTAACGTTATTTGTCTTACCATATACTTTTGGTGAGATAAGATAGCCATCTAATTGTGGGAAGATTAAGCAGATTATTAAGGTTGCAAAGAAAACTTTACTACTAATGGCAGAAGCGGTTATCAAAGCAAGTATATTAGTAATTAACCCTCCGAAGTATGGAATTACTGTTGTTAAGGATGCAAGTATTCCAAATAACAACCAGTTAGGATGTCCTGCAATGAAGAATACTATCGAATATTCAAAAAATTGAATAACCATAAATAACCCCAGACCTTTTAGATAATTACTTATCTCTACATCAAGAGCTTTTACATAGTCATAACTTCTACTTTCAAAACTCTTTAAAAATTTCTTAACTGTATGTCTAATTTTATCCATATAAGATAAGAAATAGATAGTAACAACTAAAACGATAACTGATTGGCCTAAGATAGAGACAGTTTTTCCAACAACATCAATTGTTCCTTTTTGTAAGATGTTGCCTAAGCTACCAATCAATTGATTGAGTGAGTCTTGGGCGGTCGATTCAAAATTTGATAAGTCTAAGTTGAATTTTCTTGAAACTTCGTCGATCACTGAACCAAAGCTTGAAGTAAAAGAAATCAATTGTTGATAGATTAAGGGAAGAGTTACTGCTATTAGAGCAACGATGATTAGTAAAGTCATAACAACTAAGAAAGTAATGGCAAGACTTTTTCTGACTCCTTTTTCTTCTAATTTCTTTTCAAGTGGATGTAAGGCATAAGCGATAGCAAAAGCAATGATGAAAGGTAGACAGACACTCACTATTTTACTAAATATTTGAAACCATGTTCCAATATTAGTAACACATATGTATAGCAGTCCCATTAAAATTAAAAAGTTAAGTAATTTATAATTAATTTTATTCTTATACATAATTTCACCTTTCTAGTAAAATGGTTGTTGGTCCCATGTTCACTAGTCCTATTTCCATATCTTCACCGAAAACTCCAGTTGCTAATGAAACTTTTTCTCTTAATTTCTTATTGAAATAATCATATAAAAGTTTAGCTTTGGCACCATTCATCGCTTTTATATAACTTGGTCTATTACCTTTTTTCGTATCGGCATATAAAGTAAATTGTGAGATTGATAATATCTTTTCTTCGACATCTAAGATGGAAAGATTCATAACACCGTCACTATCAGGAAAAATTCTTAAGTTACAGATTTTATTAACCATCCAGTCAATAGTATCTTTACTATCGCCATCAGTAAAACCTACTAAGAGAACTAAACCTTTATCGATACTAGCAACTTTCTCTCCTCTAATACTACAAAAGCCATTTTTACATCTTTGCACTAATACTCTCATCTACTGCATTAACCTTTCTATATTGTTAATATATGGTTTCTTATTAAGTTCTAATAACACTTTTTCTAGATGTTCTAAATTTCTTACGAAACATTGCATTTCATAAACAGTGTTATTTCCTCTATCGATTATTTTAACGCCATTGATATTAGCATCTATTTTACTAGTAGTAGCGATTATATCTGCTAGATTATTATCACTTGTATTACTATAAATTACAAGATCAACTGAGTATTTACTAGCTGGGTTACCACTCCAACTTACGGATACTAATCTATCATCCATTCGTAATAGATTAGGACAAGTTGCTCTATGAATACTAATACCATTTCCTTTAGTGATATATCCAACGATAGAGTCACCATAAACTGGGTCACAGCAAGAAGCAAGACTTACCTTGATATTATCAATACCAGCCACGATAATATCTGATGATGTTTCTTTTTCTATCTTTTTCGTTTTTACTTCTACTTGTTCGGTTGGTTCTTCTTCTTTATAAATTATTCTAATTACTGTAGTAGGACTATATTTACCATTACCAATTTCAAGATATAACTCATCTAAATTACCAATTTTTAAAGTTTCAAGAACAGTGTTTATATTTTCTTCCTTCATAAACTCTTGAATACTATATTTTTTCTTTCTTAATTCTTTTTCAAGTGAATATTTTCCTCTTTCAATAAATAGTTCCTTTTCACTTTTTGTAAAGTAAGACCTAATCTTATTTCGAGCTTGGGTACTTTTAACGATATTCAACCATTCTTTGGAAGGGTGTCCATTTTTATTAGTGTTGATTTTTACGATATCGTTATTTTGTAATTGATAATCAAGTGGTACTATCTGACCATTGACAATAGCGCCGACAGTAGTTTCTCCTACTTTAGAGTGAACTTTGTAAGCAAAGTCAAGTGGTGTTGCGCCCTTCGGTAGTTCCATTACGTCTCCTTTAGGTGTAAAGACATAAATATTATTATTTAAAACTTCATCTTTAACACTATTAACAAAATCTTCACTCGTCATCTTATCTTGAGACAATTCAATAATTGTTTTAAAGAATTGTAGTTTCTGTTCGGTGGTATTTTGCATTAGTTTTGAAGCATCTTTATGTTCTTTATAAGCCCAGTGCGAAGCGATACCGTTTTCAGCAACTTCATCCATTTGATAAGTTCTAATCTGAATTTCAAATAAGTAACCATCTATTCCAAAGACGGTAGTATGTAATGATTGGTACATATTAGGTTTTGGCATAGCGATATAGTCTTTAAATCTTTTAGGTAAAGGACGGAATTTAGAATGAATGATTCCAAGTGATAAGTAACAATCTTGTTCCGTATCAACTAAGATACGTAATGCTAACAAGTCATAAATATCACTGAATTTCTTTCCTTTATCTAGCTTGTTATAAATACTATAAATACTCTTAGCACGACCTTTTATCTGATGTGGAATATGATGTTCATTAAGAAGATTCGTTACTTCACTCATCATAAGACCAACAGTTCTATCACGTTCTACTTTGGTTTTATTTAACTTTTCGGCAATATCATAAAAAACAACCGGTTTCAAGTAACGAAGCGATAAGTCTTCCAGTTCTGACTTTATCTTATGAATACCTAAGTGATGTGCTAAAGGAGCAAATATTTCTAAAGTTTCTTTAGCTTTCTTTTTTTGTTTTTCTTCGGGTATAGCCCAAAGGGTTCGCATATTATGAAGTCTATCTGCTAATTTGATGATGATTACACGAACATCTTCACTCATTCCAACGATTATTTTCTTATAATAATTAGTTAGATATTCATTATCAGTTGAAAAATGAATTCGTCCTAGTTTGGTAACACCATCAACTAGTTTTCTAACGACTGGTCCGAACATTTCCTCTACTTCATCTAAAGTGGCATCCGTATCTTCTACTACATCATGTAAAAGCGCAGCGATTATGCTATCACTATCGGCATAAACACTTGTTAAAATAATAGCAACATTTAAAGGGTGGATAATATATGGCTCTCCACTCTTACGGAACTGACCGTCGTGTTTTTCTAAAGCATACTGATAAGCTTTAACTATCTTATCTTTATCTTCCTTCATATAATCAAGTTTTTCTAATAAGTCATCTAACTTAACCATATCTTTTTTATGTGTCATATAATTACCTCCCTTTAATTTACTATTTATTTTTTATTAATCATTTATTCCTGTAATTGTTTTTTCGGTTTTTTCACTGTAAACTTTTTTCTTATTAGAATAACCCATCTTAGCAAACTTTGTCCATAGTAATGGTGCAATAAATAGTGATGAGTAAGTTCCAGCGATAAGTCCTACAGTCATAGCAAGGTTGAATGATAATACTTCTCTACTACCAAGAGCAATAAGAGCAACTACTGGAATAATTGTTGTAAGTGATGTATAAATTGATCTTAGTGATGTCTGGCGCATACTAAGGTTAGCAACGTCTTCAATTTCTTTATTAGTTAACTTACTAATATTTTTACCATTAAGATTTTCTCTTATACGGTCAAAGACAACTATTGTATTATTAATTGAATAACCAATAATAGCAAGAACAGCAGCGATAAACATAGAATCAACTTCTACTCTTGAAATAGCCATAAAGGCAATCATTAGTAATACATCATGTAATAGACATAAAACTGAACAGATACCAAAGCTAATATGGAATCTTAAACTGATATAGATGATGATTCCTATTAAAGAAACAGCAATAGCGAAGATAGCATTTTTGATAAGTTCTTGTTTAACTACATTACTTACTACGCCGATATCAACATTAGCTTCATATTTATCTTCAAAGTGTTTTTTAACTTCTTGCACTTTATCTTTCTTTAAAACATCTTTTATTCTTATATCTGCTTCTTTATCACGAATTTCTATTTCTACTTTATTTAAAGATAATTCCTTAATATCTTTAGTTAATTCTTTCTTAGATAGTTTTTTTTCTGTTACTAAACTAATATCACTTCCTGCTTGATAATCAATTCCAAGAGCAAGTCCTTTAGTAGCAGTAAATACTACCCCAACTAAGAAGACAATACTTGAGAAAATAGCAAAGTATTTAGAATAATTTAATAATGGTGCTTTTTTCTCTTTTGTTTCTTTTTTATCTTTAGCATTTAAGAATAGACCTAGTTTGTCATCAAAGTAACCAGTACTTATAAAGGTCTTCATTAAGGTTCTTGTAATAGCAACCATAGTTACCATTGTAACTGCTATATTGATAATTAACATTGTCGCAAAACCTTTAACACTACTTTCCCCGAAGACGAACATGATAATTGCTACTAATAAAGTAGTAAGGTTTGAGTCCACAATTGTTTTAAAGCTTGATTTACTTCCAATTTTGAAAGCAGTTGGTAAGCTACGACCTTTTTTAAGTTCTTCTTTTACTCTTTCGTATAATAGAACATTAGCATCTATTGCCATACCAATACCTAATATCAATGCAGCTATTCCAGGAAGGGTTAAGACTCCTCCTACTAACCAGAATGTTGCAAAGACGAAGAAGGTATATAGGATAATAGAAACAGCTGATAAGATTCCACAGAAATGATATAGTGCTAATAGTAGTAAAATAATTAAAGCTACTCCAATAATTCCTGCAATTAATGTTTTTTCAAGTGTTGCATCTCCAAAAGAAGCTCCTACTGTTTTACTTGATAATTCGGTTAATTTAGTAGGTAAACTTCCAGAGTTTATTAAATCTACTAAGTTTTGTACTTCTTCTTCCGTAAAGTCACCTTGAATAATTACATCACTAGCGAAAGCTTGAGATACTCTAGCAGCTGATAAACAGTTACTATCACTTGTTCCACAAGATGATGATTCACTAGCATAACTATCTTTTGACTCATCAAAGTCTAACCAGATAACGATAGTATTATTACTCATGTCTTTTACTTTGTTTGTTACTTTATAGAAAGTATCTTTATCTCTAATGCTAAGTGCTACGGCTGGTTTTCCACTTTGGTCTTGGCTAACCTTGGCTCCACCGGCTTTTAAAACATCACTTGTCATTAGTAAGTTGTTATTTGAATCTCTAAATGTCAAATTAGCAACAGTTGATAATTTTGACCTAGCTTCTTCTTGATTAGTAACTCCAGCAAGTTTTACTCTAATCTTGTCATTGCCTTCTAAAACGATTTCTGGTTCACTTACTCCTAGGGAATCGATTCGTTTTACCATACTTTTGTAGGTTGCATTTAGTTTTTCTTTAGTCATTTTACTTCCATCAATCGGACTAACTTGATAAAGTATTTCAAAGCCACCTTGTAAATCAAGACCAAATTTTAAATCTTGAAATAGAGGATTAAAGAAGGCGGAAATTAATGCTGTAATAATAAAGATCCATAATAGTTTGCCAATCATTTGTTTTTTCTTTTTCTTCATTTTCTAATACCTCATATTATTTCTAAATTAATATTATTTTCCTTTGGCTGATGTACTTTTATTAGATATTGATTTATTTCTTCTTTATCAACTTGCATAATATCATTTACAATATCAAAAAGACATAAGTTACTTCCATTTTTCCATTTGGTTTTAATTAGAAAGTTCCAGATATCAACTTCTCTGATATTTTTTGTTCCAAGTTTTATTAACTCATTTTTCTTAGTCCGTAATGCTGGTTTTACTCTTCTATACAGTTCTTCTTTAGAAGAAAACTCAATATCCATATTTATACCACCTACCAAACTAACAATATTATAGCGCATTTTAAGCTAGTTGAAAACTAATAACCGCAAAAAAAACTAGACAATATATCTAGTTAGTAAAGCGTTTTTTACGTCACACTAGTACGGGAAATCCTAGAATTTGTATTAATTTTAACAGAATCAACAAAACAGGCACTAAATCATACTATAATTGCTACAAGAAAGGTTGATAGTATGAATTTATTTTGGAATATTGTATTATTATTGATACTTGTCTACATAGTTAGTGACTCTGATAATAAGAGAAAAAAACATTAATTATAGTTAAAACTGAAATTTAAGTAAGATTTAAGTAAGATAACTATAAACAAAATAGTTATTTTTTTTAATAAAAGTTACTTACTATACACTTTTAATTCCTACTATGGTTTAGGTACTCCAACTCTTGTTAATTCCCACTATGGCTTGGGTACTCCAACTCTTTCACACTGAGTATAATAAATTTAAAGTTATTTGTAAATCGTTTTACCTAGCAAAATAGTACGAGAAATCCTAAAACTTATCTTCTAGGAAAACAAGATTCATAAACTTCTTTTAATCGTTCTTTTGAAACGTGTGTATAAACTTGCGTTGATGATAAACTTTCATGACCTAGTAACTCTTGAACTGACAAGATGTCACAACCTTCATTCAAAAGATGAGTAGCAAAAGTATGCCTTAACATATGAGGAGAAATATTTTTATGAATTGATGTTTTCTTTATCATCTCATCTAAAAGATAAGCAACTCCTCTAGGTGTTATTTTATTACCATGACTATTAAGAATTAAATAATCACCGTGTTTATGTAAAGATGCATAGACCTTAGTTAAATAAATATCCAAGACATCAGCAGCATAATCACCATACAAAGCATATCGTTCTTTACTACCTTTTCCATAGATTCTTATTTTTCTTTCTTCTTTATTAATATCTGACAGTTTAATATTTACAAGTTCACTAACTCTTATCCCAGTAGCATAAAGTAGTTCTAAGATTAATTGATTTCTAACCTCTAAGGGTTTAGACATATCATTAACAGAGAACAACTCTTCTATCTCATTGTATTCAAAGTAATGGGGTAAGATTTTATCTTTCTTTGGTCCCTTAATAAAAGAAAAAACATTAACTTTTGTTTTCTTTTCTTTTTCTAAATATTCATAAAAACCTCTTAAAGCACTTAGATGTCTATCAATAGAAGAAGCTTTTAACTTTCTAGTATCTTTTAGATACATCAGATAAAGTCTAACATCACTGTATTCTAAATCTAAGTAAGAAATACCTTCTTCTTCAAGATAGACAAAAAACTCTTCTAAATCCATTCGGTAGTTATCAACTGTATAAGTCGAATAATGTTTCTGATATTCTAAATATTCAAGATAACGTTCTAGATTTTCCATTTCTTGCCTTCACCTAGGTAAGAAGCATTGTCACCATAAGTCTTTTGATATTCCTCTGCACTTAGAAATTCTTCTTTTTCTCCTTGATTTAATAACATTAAATTTTCTACAACTGCTTCTTTTGGTTCTTTATCAACTGATATATTATTTTGAAAAGTTGATACCTTATTTGGACGAACCGCTAAGTTAGCTACTTTCTTTTTTATCCTTGGAAAATAAGCATCACGAAATACTGGATAATCACAAAATTCCCTTTCAATCTTTAATAAATCAGTATCTTCCAATCCCTCATCATAACTAGTACCACAAAATCTTTCCATTTCAAACATGAAACTGCTTCTTGTATTAATTAAAGAACGAATCTTATCATAATCTTTTTCTCTTAAAGCATCCTTAATTGGAGAAAAAGTTTTATAGACGATTTCTTCTCCTAGTGGAACTAAGTTAACAGAACGTTTTCCTGCCGAAGTATCTATTGTCTTTTTAACAGTTTTTTCTAGAAGAGCATGTAACTTTGCATCACCATAGATTGGTTTTAAAAAATAATTACTCTCATTTCTAGTATCTGTAACTCTAATAGAGAAAAGATTCTTATTTGGATATATATTCATCATTATCTTTTCAAATGCCACAAAAGATTGTTCTGTTGTGAAGTAATCAATTGCTTCTAAACTGTCTAGTTTAATACCATCTATCTTAATTACTTCCTCATTTTGATATTTTTTATCTGCATATTTATCATATCTACATCCAATCAATTCATACTTCTTTGCCATAATTACTACTCCCCATTATATTTTTTAATAAATTCTTCGCGGTATTCTAAGATTCTATCTTCTTTAATTGCTTCTCTTAACTCTTCAGTAAGTTTTATTAAGAATCTTATATTATGAATAGATAATAATCTACCTCCTAACATTTCATCACAAGTAATTAAATGTCTTATATAAGCTTTAGTATAGTATTGACAAGCATAGCAGTCGCAATTTTCTTCAAGTGGAGTAAAGTCTTCTTTATACTTAGCATTTTTCAAAGTAATCTTACCATTTCTTGTGAAAGCTTGTCCATGTCTTGCTATTCTAGTTGGTAAAACACAATCAAAGATATCGATTCCTCTAATAACGCCTTCAATGATATCGATTGGGTCTCCTACTCCCATTAAATATCTAATTTTATCTTCTGGTAAGTATCTAACTCCATCTTCTATCATTTTATACATAACAGGTTTACTTTCCCCAACACTTGTTCCACCGATACTATAACCATCAAAGTCAAGTTTAACGGTTTCTTTACAGCTTAACTCGCGTAGATCTGTAAATTCGCCACCTTGCACAATTCCAAATAAGGACTGATTAGGATTGTTATGAACTTTCTTACCTCTTTCGGCCCAACGAATAGTTCTTAAAACTGACTTTTTCATATAGTCATAACTAACAGGATAAGGTGGACATTCATCAAAACTCATTGCAATGTCACTATCTAGTTTATTTTGAATTTCGATTGATTTTTCTGGGGTAAGGAATAGTTCACTACCATCTAAATGACTTTTGAACTTAACGCCTTCTTCTAAGATATTCTTTTCTTTATTCTTAACTAAAGAGAAGACTTGGAACCCACCACAATCAGTAAGAATTGGTCCATCATAATTCATAAATTTATGTAAACCACCAGCTTTTGCTACAATATCTTCACCAGGTCTTAACCATAAATGATAAGTATTAGCAAGAATTGTTCCACTGTGACAAGCTTTTAATTCTTCTTTTGTAAGTCCTTTTACTGTTGCTCTAGTACCAACTGGCATAAACATTGGTGTATCATAAGTACCATAATTAGTCTCTAACTTACCAAGTCGTGCTTTAGTATTATTTTCTTTCTTCTCTAAATGATATTTAATCTTTCCCATTACTTACTTCTCCTACCTTCTTTTGTAACTGTTTCTACCTTCTGTCCTAAGAAATGTAACTTTCTTTTAAAGAGTATTTCATATTTCAATAACTCATTATTAATACTTTCTAACATTTCTTCATTCATAAGTTTGCGATATTTATTACGCAATATCTCTCTAAATTTATTTATTTCATTTAATGCTTCTTGATAAGCAACGCCTGAATCATCATCACTTTCTAAGTAAAATTTTAAAAGACGCATTAACTTATCTAACTTCTTAGCAAGTTGTTTCTTTAGCATTTCTTTTTTTATTATATAATCAACGACATGAATGACAGAACTTTTCTTAGTATAGCTAATACTTATCGCTTTATCAAGCATTAAATCTCCGTCATAAGAATAACTTTTTTCTACACATCTATAAGTTTCCATTATTTATGTCCCCCTTTAATAAATCTGGTCTTCTAAGTTTGGTTCTTTCTAAAGCTTGGACTTTTCTAAATTCAGCAATCTTCTGATGATTTCCTGATAATAACACTTCTGGTACTTCTAAACCATTATAAACTCTTGGTTTAGTATACTGTGGATAATCAAGTAACCCTTGATAGAAAGAATCATTCTCATAACTTTCTTTATTGATAACACCATCTAGTAATCTTGTTACAGAATCAATTAATACCATCGCAGGAATTTCTCCTCCGGTTAAGACATAATCACCGATTGATAACTCCATGTCACAAAGACTTCTTATCCGTTCATCAAATCCTTCATAATGACCACAAATAAGGATTAGATGTTCCTCTTTACTTAAGCTACCAGCAATTTCCTGATTATAAACTGTACCATCCGGTGTTAATAAAATAACCTTACTATTTTCACGTCTTAGAGAATTAACACAATCAAAGATTGGTTGACAAGCAAGGATCATTCCGCATCCACCACCATACGGAGTATCATCTACTTTATGATGAATATCTTTAGAAAAATCGCGAAAATTATGAAGATTTATCGTAACTTTCTTATCATCTATCGCTCTTTTAATAATTGAAGAGGAGATAACACCAGTAAACATTTCTGGGAATAAAGTTAAAACATCAATTGTCATAAAAGCCCCCTTCTAAAGTAATTCTATTTCTACTTGTTTTTTACTACTATCTATTTTTTTAAGAAAGTGTTCATTATAAGGAACTAATTCTTCCTTATTATTAATAACTACTCGCATGATTTTATAATTATTACCCGTTTCTTCAAGAGCTTTAACTACTCCTTTTTGCTTATCACTAGTAATTACTTCATATTCCTTATAGTTAAGTTCAAAATCTTCTTTAGCACTTAATTCAATATATTTACTATCTATATAAACTTTCTGTTTCATCAAAAACAACACATCATTGATATTGTTAAAGTCATCTAGTAAAACCATATCATAGTTCTTATGACGACGATAACTTCTTAATTTATATTCTTTATCATTTATTAAAATACTATTACCAACTTTAAATGCCTTTTCTTTTAATGACTGTTCTAACTTAGAAATAATTCTTATTTCTCCTTTTATTCCGTGAGTAGAAACAATCGTTCCAACATAGATTTTATCCATTAGTTTTCCTCATTTCATATAGAAGAATAGAAGTTGCAATAGCAACATTTAAGCTTTCTACATCATCACTCATCGGAATATAAAGATTTTTATCACTTAGTTCTAAGTACTCTGGATGAACACCATTTCCTTCATTGCCCATTAATAAAGCAAAACGTCTCTTATCATCAACTGTTAAAGTAGAAACGTCTGTTCCATACTCTACTCTAGTTGCATAAATCGGTATTTTTAATTCTTTTAACATTGGTAATAATTCTTTAAAGTCATAGATAAGAATTGGTACATGAAATAAAGTTCCTTGTGTAGACCTTACTACTTTCGGATTATATAAATCAACACAATTTTTAGATAATATGATAGTGTCAATACCAAAAGCAACAGCACTTCTGATAATTGTTCCCATATTACCAGGGTCTTGAATTTCATCAAGTAGTAATATTCTACTACCAATCGTCGTATCAGCTAATTTTTTACAAATTCCCATTATCTTCTGTGGTGTTTCTACTTCACTAATTTTTTTCATCACTTCATAACTAACTACAGTATAAGGAATATTGAAAGGAACAACTTCTCCTTCACAAAGAATTATTTCTTTTAACATTTTATGTTGATACGCTTCAATGACTAAATGACGTCCTTCTACTAAAAATTCATTATATAAATCACGATACTTCTTTTTTTGTAACTTCTTTAAATATTTAACTTTATCATTATCAAAACTAGTAATTACCATAATAACTCCTATCTATCATTAGTTAATGCTCTATATTTTTTATAATCTTTAAAGTTTTCTTCTACCACCATCCAAAATCTTTTCGAGTGATTTGCTTCCACCAAGTGGGACAGTTCATGATATATCACATAATCTAAACAATTTATATCTTTAGTAATAAGTTCTAAGTTAAGGGTGATAACATAAGTCTTCGTATTACAAACACCCCATCTAGTTTTCATCTTACGAATACGAAGACTAGGATGAGGAATATTCCTTGTAAAGTTCTCATAACAGTTTTCTAAATGTTCACTAAATATTTTTAAAGCTTGCTTTTTAAGCCATTTATCCAGGTCAATATTTTTACTTAAAAATATTTTATTTTCACCCAAAGAAACTTCATCAATATTAGTATATACTATATCATATTTCTTTCCAAGAAAGTAAAAGTCTTGTTTTTTTTCTTCTAACATAATTGCCCTATCTAGCATTCGTTCTATACTTTTTCTATTATTACCAACTATTCTTTTTATTTCTCTATCACTTGTAAAAATATTGCAAGTAATATATATTTTCAGGTCATCTTTTACTTTAATATACAAATTTTTAGTGGTTCTTTTTTTTAGTACTACTATCTCGTAACTTTTATCTTTATACTCAAACACCGTCTAATCACCACCATATGTCTTTATTATACAAGATAATCACTCAAAAATAAAGATAACTCCAAAAGAAAAAGTCTATTTCTAGACTCTTATTACTCAGCTAATTTCACCTCAAAAGGATTATTTTTTGTTCCATCTCCTCCAGTTATTATTACGTTTGATTTTAGATTCATCGCTGGTTTAAAAGAAAATGAAGATTGCGGAGGATCAAAATAAGAATCACCATTATAGCCAGCTCTTCTAAGTTTTGTATTACTATAGCGAGAAATAAACCAGTAATTTACATTTTCATAACAAGGAAGAGTTTGATTGCTCATTAATTCACCAATTCTTAGTATTCCAACTTTGGCAGTAGAATTTGTTGAAACCACTTCTTTAGAGTTAATATCTCCATATTTTGCAAACTTATAACTTTCTCCCGAGAATACTGTTCCAGAATACCAAGTTCCATCATCAATTAGTTTTATCATAGTGCTTGATAAATAAGTATCAGCTGTTAAATAAGTGCCATTAAGAAATTTACCAATAGTAGTATCTGCACTATAATAGAGAGAAGTAGTATCAAAAGGAGATGCTAAAAATTCAGATGAGGAATTCATTAATGGCAAATCACTAACAATTTTAGTACCGTTTCCATTTTCATGACTTACTATTCTATAAAGTTTATTGTTACCAATTCCAAAATTAATATATTCACCACTATACCGTGTTGAAAGTAGTGTACCTTCTATCACGATATCACTGTCACCTTCTAGACGGTAAGGATTATCACTAGTTCCTATGCCTGAAGTAATCTTAATGTTAGATTTTAAATTAACTGCCGGCCGAATTCCAAATGAATAACCGGTATCTACAATGGAGCCAACAGATCCATCGTCAAACTTAACACTATAAATTTCTGAACTTGAAAGGCCATTTAAAAGAAACCACCACAAGCCATTATTTAAGTAACCATCAGTAGTACTAATATTATTATAACTCATAGTATATTCATATAGATTTATAAGACCAACAGTATCTGTTACTAATGTGGCTTTTTCGGGTTTTGATGTTTCTGTTGTAGCAGTAGCATTCCAGACACTATTAGCTTTAATAAATTTTTCTGGTTCACGAAGATTTCCTAAAAAACCATCTACACTAGTATCATTTAACCATTGTTCCATATAGCTTCCCTTAAAGATACCATTACCAGTAGTATTAAATGGTATCGACGCCATATTCCATTGAGTTACCAGTTTAACAGAATTATCACTTGGATCAATTGATACTGCTCTCCATAACTTTCCACTATACCAGATATAATTGTTAGGATTCGTCCCTGTGATAAATGTCTGTTCTGGATCACTTGCATCTATAGAACCATTCTCTCCTACTCCTTTTAATAGAGTAGTTGCAACTGTCTCACTTATACTGTTAGTTGTACTTTGTACTACTATTTTACTTTGATAAGTTTTATTTTGGGCATCATTATCTGCTTCTGATGATAACCACAGATACAATTTATAAGTTATACTTTTACCTACTGCTAATGTATTTTCTGAACTCAATATATAATAACCACTACCCATTGTATCTAGAGTTTTTATGCCAGAATCATAATTATCACTTATCAATCGATACTTTATATATTTATTATTCAAAGTATTAGAACTATCTTCTTCATTACGAATCGTATAATAAGCAGCAACACTTCCACTATTAGTGATAGTAAATGTATAAGGAGTAGTATTCATTCCATCGTTATCAGACATTGGTGCTACATTTGATAGATTAATTCTATTTCCTTCGGCAAAATCAACTTTTAAAGTTCCCGCTTGTACTGATATCTTTTTAGTTGATGTAAAAGTTCTAGTAAATAAAGCATAACTACTTCCTACTAGTGTTACCAAACACATAGCAATTAATACTGTAATAATAATTAAATCTTTTCTTTTCAATCTCATAAATACCTCTTTTCTAACACGACAAAAAACAGAATAAGATTATTCCTATTCTGTTATTTCTACACTATGAAAGAAAGTAGTTGTGTTACTTAGTAATAATAAGTACCCCCCCCCAGGTTAATTTTGAGTTAACTTGTGAGATAACAAAAAGTGAATAATTATTATTCATTAAACTCATCATAATTATTCACCTACCTTCTTTACTATATATTTAGTCTATCACAAATTTTCATTTTATTACAATAGTTTAATTATTGAAGTGCTACAGTGAATGGATTACTCTTAGTCCCATCACCACCAGTTATTACTACATTTGATTTTAGATTCATCGCTGGTTTTATACCTTGATTAAAATTATAATCATTTCTATATACATCACCTGCATTTCCAATGTTGTTTACCTTACCATTGTCATAGCTAGTTAATGTCCAATAACCTGCTGTTTCGCTCCAATGACTTGACTGACTAGCAAACAATTCACCAACACGTAATAAACCAATTTTTAATTTAATAATATTATTAGTATTTATAGTATTATCAACTGCATTAGAATATTTAATTAATTTATAATTTTCGCCAAATAAAAGTCTACCAACATACCATGTACTATTATCTTTTATCATTTCAACTTGTTCAGTAGTTAAATAGTTTTGATCTTGTAAAAAAGTTTCATTAAGAAATTTACCAATAATAGTATCTTTAGAAAAAGATACTGATGCAGAATCAAAATAAGTATATATAGGTTTTTTAGGAGCACTCATTAACGCATAAGTACTAGTTATTTTAGTACCAGTTTCATTTTCATGACTTACTATTCTGTACAAATTGTTATTATTTGTTCCAAAACTTACATATTCTCCACTATATCTTTTTGATAATAATGTACCACTAAGATTCTCATCATTATCATTTTCTAATCGATATGGACTATCACTAGTTCCAACTCCAGATACAATTTTAATATTACTTTTCAAATTAATTGCTGGTCGAACTCCAACTGGTCTAGTTAATCCTTCATTAATGATACCCGTATCATATACAAAGTTTACAGCAAAATCTTTTTTAGGTGTTAATAGCCACCACCATAAACCGTTAGTTAGATAGTTAGTTTCTTGAGTAGCGTTTTCTGAACATTTAGAATACTCGTATAAGTTCAATAGACCAACTGTATCAGTTACCATTGTTGTTTTTATTGGTTTTGAGGTTTCTGTTGTAGCAGTAGCATTCCAGACACTATCAGTTTTAATAAATTTTTCTGGTTCACGAAGATTTCCTAAAAAACCATCTATACTTGTATCGTTTAACCATTGTTCTATGATACTTCCTTTAAAATTAGCATTTCCTTCTTCATTGTAAGATACAGCAGATATATTCCATTGAGTAACTAGTTTAACAGAGTTATCACTTGGATCAATTGATACTGCTCTCCATAACTTTCCACTATACCAGATATAATTGTTAGGATTCGTCCCTGTGATAAATGTCTGTTCCGGATCACTTGCATCTATAGAACCATTATCTCCCACTCCTTTTAATAGAGTAGTTGCAACTGTCTCACTTATACTATTAGTTGTACTTTGTACAACTATTTTACTTTGATAAGTTTTATTCTGAGCTTCATTATCCGCTTCTGATGATAACCATAGATATAATTTATAAGTTATACTTTTACCTACTGCTAATGTATTTTCTGAGCTTAACATATAATAACCACTACCCATTGTGTCTAAAGTTTTAATACCTGAATCATAACTATCACTTATCAATCGATACTTTATATATTTATTATTCAAAGTATTAGAACTATCTTCTTCATTACGAATCGTATAATAAGCTGCAACACTTCCACTATTAGTGATAGTAAATGTATAAGGAGTAGTATTCATTCCATCGCTATCGGACATTGGTGCTACATTTGATAGGTTAATTCTATTTCCTTCGGCAAAATCAACCTTTAAAGTTCCTGCTTGCACTGATATCTTTTTAGTTGATGTAAAAGTTCTAGTAAATAAAGCATAACTACTTCCTACTAGCGTTACCAAACACATAGAAATCAATACTGTAATAATAATTAAATCTTTTCTTTTCAATCTCATAAATACCTCTTTTCTAACACGACAAAAAACAGAATAAGATTATTCCTATTCTGTTATTTCTACACTATGAAAGAAAGTAGTTGTGTTACTTAGTAATAATAAGTACCCCCCCCCAGGTTAATTTTGAGTTAACTTGTGAGATAACAAAAAGTGAATAATTATTATTCATTAAACTCATCATAATTATTCACCTACCTTCTTTACTATATATTTAGTCTATCACAAATTTTCATTTTATTACAATAGTTTAATTATTGAAGTGCTACAGTAAATGGATTATTTTTAGTTCCATCTCCTCCAGTTATCACTACATTTGATTTTAAATTCATAGCAGGTTTAACTCCTAAAGTGCTGTCAATTTCAGTAACAGTATCGTTAGAAGCAGTACCAACCCCTTTCTTAGATATTGACGAATGATTAGTTGATAACCAGTAGGGACCATTATTACTTAATTGTTCTTGACCAGTCATTAATTCGCCATACCTTAGTATTCCAATTTTTGCAAAACTCGCACTATTTAATAGAACATAATTAGATATATCAGAATACTTTGCATATTTATAATTTACACTAGATCCAACATAACCTATATACCAGGTATTATTATCTTCAAGCATTTTAAGTTGATCTGTAGTTATATAAGTATTATTGATGAGAAAATTGTTATTTAAAAAAGAATTAATATTATTAAAAGTGTCGGTCTTGTAATTTGTATTTTCCTTTAATGGAGTAGCACTAACTATTTTAGTACCAGTTTCATTTTCATGACTTACTATTCTATACAAATTATTTTCTCCAGTACCAAAACTTATGTATTCTCCACTATACCGAGTAGACAATAAAGTTCCACTTGTCGGTACTTCATCATACTCTAAACGATAAGGCTCATCACTAGTACCAGAGCCACCTATTATTTTAATGTTACCTTTTAAATTTATAGCTGGACGTATTCCTAGTGACGCAAAGCATCCTCCACCATAAAATGTATTATAGTATGAATCTACATAAATTGTAGTTGAAGAACTAGCTGGAGTTAGTGTCCACCAATTAGAACCATTCATTAAGTAACCACTTGCTTGTTCCACATTGTTGTGACTCATTGAATATTCATATAAGCTTAATAAACCAACTGGGGCAGTTACCATTGCTGTTTTTACTGGCTTTGAAGTTTGTGAAGTAGCAGTGGCATTCCAGACACTGTCAGTCTTGATAAATCTCTCTGGTTCGCGAAGATTAGCAAGAAAACCATCTATGGTTGTATCATTTAACCATTGTTCTATATAACTGTCTTTAAAATTAGGAGAATTAACAGGATTATAAGAAAGAGAAGCAACACTCCATTGCGTTACCAATTTTACAGAGTTATCACTTGGATCAATTGACACCGCTCTCCATAACTTACCACTATACCAGATATAATTGTTTGGATTTGTTCCAGTGATAAAGGTTTGTTCTGGGTCACTTGCATCGATAGAACCATTATCTCCTACTCCTTTTAAGAGAGTAGTTGCTACTATATCACTTATACTATTGGTCGTACTTTGTACTACTATTTTACTTTGATAAGTTTTATTCTGGGCATCATTATCTGCTTCTGATGACAACCATAGATATAATTTGTAAGTTATACTTTTACCTACAGCTAGTGTATTTTCTGAACTTAACATATAATAACCGCTACCCATTGTGTCTAAAGTTTTAATACCTGAATCATAATTATCACTTATCAATCGATACTTTATATATTTATTATTCAAAGTATTAGAACTATCTTCTTCATTACGAATCGTATAATAAGCAGCAACACTTCCACTATTAGTGATAGTAAATGTATAAGGAGTAGTATTCATTCCATCGTTATCAGACATTGGTGCTACATTTGATAGATTAATTCTATTTCCTTCGGCAAAATCAACCTTCAATGTTCCAGCTTGTACTGATATCTTTTTAGTTGATGATAATGTTTTAGTAAATAGAGCATAACTACTTCCTACTAACGTTACCAAACATATTGCTATTAATAATGCAGTAACTATTATTTGTTTTTTCTTTGCTTTCATATGCTCCTCCCTTCTTTCTATATTACTAACCTAAAGCTAGAGTAAATGGATTATTCTTAGTTCCATCTCCTCCAGTTATTATTACATTTGACTTTAGATTCATTGCTGGTTTTATTGCTAAAGGAAACGTCACTTCATAACCATTATTAGCATAACAGTAATAAGCTAATCCCCTAATATAATTACTATTAAATGGAGTTAAAGATAAATATGATGTATTATTTGAATTGAAATCGAACTGGCCAAAATTCAACTCACCAGTTCTTAAAATTCCAACTTTGGCAGTAGCATTTTCAGATGTTAATCTATTAGTAGTCAAATCCGAATATTTTGCCATTTTATAATTGTCATAACCAACAGTTCCTAAATACCATATTGTTTCATCTACTATCATATTCTCATGTTCAGTACTTAAATATGATGAATCACTAAGGTATTCATTATTTAGAAAACTACCAATAGTATTATTTTTAGAAAAAGTGACATTATTTCCAAACGATAATGATTTATATTCTCCATCGACTTTTAGAGGCTCCGCGCTTGTAATCTTTGTATTATTTTCTATCTCATGACTTACTATTTGATATAAGTTATTTTCTCCTATTCCAAATTTAATATATTCACCACTATATCTTGTAGAAAGTAATGTTCCATGTGTTGGTTTATCATTATCTCCTTGTAATCTATATGGATCATCGCTAGTTCCTGTACCAGAAACTATTTTTATCGATGGTAATAAGTTAACTGATGGTCTTATACCACTGGATACTACCGGCTCCTCGGTACTAAGTGTACCATCATAATGTACAACTGTAACTAAATTTTGCGAATATGGAGTTAATAACCCGAAATTTAATTTATTATTTAAATAACCATTTTGAACAGATTTATAACTCTTTGAAAATTCGTAGGTATTTAATAGACCAACAGTATCTGTTATCATTGTAGTTTTTGATGGTTTAGTAGCTTCTGTAGTCATAGTTGCATTCCATACACTGTCGGTTTTTATAAACTTTTCTGATTCTCTTAAATTTCCTAGGAAGCCATCGACAGTTGTATCATTTAACCATTGCTCCATATAACTTCCTTGAAAATTATTATTGTTTTCAGAATTATATGGTATCGATGAAATATTCCATTGTGTAACTAGTTTTACAGAGTTATCACTTGGATCAATTGATACTGCTCTCCATAACTTTCCACTATACCAGATATAATTATTTGGATCTGTTCCTGTAATAAATGTTTGCTCTGAATCACTTGTATCTATAGCTCCATTACTTCCTACACTAGCTAGTAACTTTTCTGCTACTGGTACCGGTGTCATTTCTTGATTGGCTTCTATTCTTAATTTTACTTTAAATACTTGGCCACCTATATCACCATTTACATCTTTATTTAACCATAATCTTAACGTAAATATATCTTTCTTTCCTCTATCTAATGAACCATCATAGATCTTTCTACTAGATAAAGCTGTAGAATTATTTTTAGTACCATTTACTTCTAAATTATATTTAATAAATTTATCATCCAATCTTACTTGATCGCTTGATATAGAATCATCATCTAAATAAACACTATAACTTCCTGTAAATTTACCAGTATTTTCTACTGTAAAAGTAAACCCATCTTGTTTAAGTCCATCCTCATCAGTCATAAACTCTGCTGATTGTAGAGAAAGAGAGTTGCCTTCTTGTAAAGAAAGTTTAAAAGTACCTACTCGCATTGATTGAATCTTACTTCCATCAAGAGTTTGTGTTAGCCAAGCATAAGTTATTCCTAATGCTAATATGATTACTATAGAAATCATTAATAATAAAATATACTTCCTATTTTTCATAAGAGTTAACCCTCCTTTCTATGACTGTATAACATATGGATTTAATGCCGTTCCATCACCCTTAGTTATCTGTGTATCTGCTTTTAGATTGATAACTGGACGGGCCCCGATGGAAGCCGCCACATAGTACCAAGGAGACAGACTGCCTGAAGGAAACACGCTCCAAACGCGCGCAGTAGAGTTGTTAGACTCGAAGTAAGACGGAGACAGCGTCCAAGTGTATTGTCCATTATATAGATAATAATTACTATTTGCTACACCTACAACACCTCCAGCCATTGATGCTTCATCTGCTGTTATTAATGATACCGGATAATCTAATTTTACACTCTCGTTTGTAAGTGTAAATTTATCAATATCTTGTGCACATTTTAAGCTTGGTGCTCTTCTTGATGCTAAACGACCATATGCTCCATAAGTTGTTGTTGGGATTGTTAAGTATCCTGAGCCTGAGTTTATACTTCTATCATTACAAAATGTTGTATCTGCTAAGTATGATGTATATGCTGTCATATTGTTCTTATACCATGTATCTAATGTTGTTTTTATTGTTGAGTTTGTTGTATTAGTTAAAGTGTCGGTATAACTATCACTACTATATGAGATAGGTTGTACTGTCATTGTTGTTTCATTTTGATATCCTGTTATTTTATAAACTACATTACATGAAGTCTCTAAACAACTATATAAATTATTTTTTACTATTTCATCATGGTTATCTTTCCATGTTAATTGTTGGATATCTCCGGTTAAAGTAAATTTCTTTGTTGTTTCATCAAAACTATATCCTGTTCCAAAGTTATATTTTTGTGTATTGGTAAACCAGTTGTATTCTGTTGTTCCGTTGTTCTCATGTAATGAGAATTTCTCATTATACTTATAACCAACATAGGCTGGATCCCAATATTTATTATTATATTGTGAATTTCCAATTGTTACTGCTATTCCTGTATCCGATGTATTTTTTCCTGAATAGATCAAACGAATACTTCCATCTCCATTACGACGGATAATTCTCCACATAAATCCAGCGAATGATACATAATTATTTTTTACTGCTCCACGGTAATAATAACTTGCTCCATCATCATCGTCTGCTGTAAATAATCCTTCATCTGTGGTTGCTGGCTTTGAGAAGTCTGGCGTTCCTTTAGCAGCTATATTCTGCTTAGCAGTTTCTACTGATGTTTCATGATTATTCATTACTAGCATGCAATCTGATAAAGTAGTAAATCCATTATCTTTACAATACGTATCTTCTACTTGTGCTACAGTATCTGATGTTTGTCCATAAACATTTACTTTTACTTTGTAAATTAATCCGCCATTATCGTTTTGTGGATTATAATTTTCATCTACCCATAATCTTAATCTATATTTAATCTCTGTATCTCCTTGTTGATTTAAATTACCTACAAATAAACTCATCATATCTGATGGCCTTCCAGTATAACCATTTCCACTTGGATCTTCTGAGTAAGTTTTAGGTGGCATTGCCTCTTCTTCGCTTCCATCAGAATTAACTTTTGTTAGATAGAATTTGATGTTTTTACCATCAAAGGTATTGCCATTTTCTTCTTTAGCTGCAATTTCATAGTTGATATCTGTATTTCCTGCTATTGACGATTTAACAGTAAAGTCGAAATATTCTCCATCGTTTAATCGCTTCTTTCCTGTTGCATCTGTTGTTGGAAGAGCATTGTTCATCGAGATAACATTGGTACTTTCTACATATTCCATGGAGACAGCTCCAGTAGTGATAACATTTAACTTTTGACCTGTTCCCGCGTAGTTAAATGCTGCATAACTGATTCCTGCTATTGCTATTAGTAAGATAAAAACTATTAATATTAAAATAAAATCTTTCTTTTTATTCTTCATAAGTCAAAACCTGCTCTTTCTATTTTAGTATTTAACAAAAAAGATAGATTTATACCTTTTTGATATTAATCTATCTTTAATACATTATAAAAGAAAGTAGGTTTACTACTTCTTGAATCAGAATTTAATTGTTGACAGTTTTCTACTACTACCACAACTGTCTCCTACCTTCCTTATTATCATTATCAGTATTCTTGACATTTTAATAATATCATAATCTTTGACATTTAACAATAAGGAAAAGATTAACTGTTGCATTTCTTATTTTTAATTAAATCATTAATTTAATATTTCTTCCATATAATTATTATTTTCATCATAATAAGTTAAATAACAATTAACAGTATCATCACACTTTAGACAACTTATCTCATCATCAATAATCTTTAGAGCAGTTTTATTATCTAGGGCATATACTTTCTTATTAGTATTAAGTAAATCTCTTTTTAATTCTTCTTTCTTTGGAGAATCACTATAATGTGGACAAACTGCTATATCGATAAAGTTTAGTCCTTCCACAAAAGTATATTTATCAGCTTCATCTCTTAGTTTTAAAGAGTCAGAATATCCTTCTTTTGCTAACATAATCGCCCCGGCGGACATACCTGCTAGAACTGTTCCTTTTGAATAAGCTTTTTGTAATAATTCTACTAAGCCATAGTTCTTTAAATCTTCGACTAACTTAATCGTATCTCCACCACATAAATAAATAATATCAGCATTATCTATTTTAGTTTCTACTATATCACGATTATTTATAATATTTTTCTTCTTTAGATATACGGTTTGACAACCTAGACTTTGATAGACTTTTTTCATTGTATCGTAATAAGAATCTGAAAAAGAACTAGCTAACCCAATAAAAAGAAAATTTGGTGTTTCCTTATTAGTCATCTTTACTATTTCTTTATCGATTAGAGCTGTTTCGTATTTAGTATTACCACGACCGACATCTCCTCCACCGATTAATACTAGCTTTTTCATATTATTTTCTCACCACTTTCATCTGCTATATATAAAACAATTGTATTTAACATTATTCCGATCATAACAAGTCCTAGAAGAATAAAATTCATTCTACAATAATCGAAATTAAAAGTATATAAACCAGTTGCTGCCAATTTTTCATCACTCGCAGTTCTTAAATATACTATTCCAAGATAAATTGCCAGTGCTATCATCACTGTATTATAACTTATGGTTTTTCCGTAGATTTTCTTTCTTGTTAGAATCGAAAAAACAGTAAGTACTATATATAAAAGTAGGACAAGAAGGAAAAAAAAGCCTTCCTTATTGCATTTAAATATATATGGTAATAACAGAATAGAAATTATTATATAGATGATAAAACTAACCAATCTGGTATAGTAAATTATCTTACTTGCCATCAGAAAGTCCTCTATCTACTCCATCTTCTATTTCTTGTTTAAATTCTTTCTCAAATCTTGGTATTTCTTTATTAATAACATCTTGATAAACGTTTTTTGTATTTAGTATGGCTTTCTTTACGTCAAAGATATTTACTTCTTTTCTATTGTCGTATAAAGCGAAAGAGAATGATTGTTGTAAAATTGCTAAGGTAACATCAGGGTATCTTGCTCCTGTTTCATAAACTCTTCGGTATTCACTAGTAAGATCGGTTAGAAAGGCCATTATTTTTTCTTTGACATAAGGATCATACATTAAGGTAGCTCCTGTCTTCTTTTCAATTTTTGGTAATGTTCCAAGACAGATAGCAATGGTTTCTTCTCTTGTTGGTTCTTTTACCTCAACTCTTTGAAAACGTCTTACAAAAGCTTTATCTCTTAATATATATTGTTCATATTCTTCTGTTGTAGTAGCACCAATTACTTTGATATCACCACGATCGAGTCCTGGTTTGAACATATTGGCAAAGTCAAGTGCTTCTCCTTTAGTACCCATAAGAGTGTGTATTTCATCAATAAATAAGACAAGATTATGATAATCTTTTAGTTCGTCTAGTAAAATTTGAATTTTGCTTTCACCCGTTTCTGGATCCATTCCAAGTAAAGCAGATGTATTCACTTTTATTACTTGGTAATCTTTTAGTGCATCTGGGACATTACCAATTTGAATACGATAAGCAAAGCCTTCAACGATAGCAGTTTTACCAACACCCGGTTTACCAATTAAAATAGCTGATTTTTCTGGTGTTAAAAGGATAAGTGCTAACTGTTTTATCTCTTCTTCCCTACCAATAGCAGGGTTAGTTATATATTCCTTTTTAGTGAAATTTTCTCCATAACTTTTTAAAATACTTATTTTACTCTTTCTTATTTCATTATTCATAGAGCTTCCCCTTTCGTCTTTTACTACTCAAGTATAGCAGAAAAACAATAAATAGTCTTGATTTTTTTCGATTTTGTGGTATAATAAGCGAGTATATAGAGGGGGAAGATTATTATGAAGAAAAATTTCAAATTCTATTTTATTTTTATCTTTATGTTACTTATTCTAGGCACGACGAACGTATATGCTGTTAGTAAGATGAGCGTTACTGAAAAAAGTTATATAAGAACTAATTTTAGTGATGGTACACATCGAACAGAAGCATACTTTAATACTAATAAAGGAGTTGCTTATTGTATTACACCAAGTAAGACTGGTGCTCCACAAGGAAACACTTTAACTTACAGTAAAACTGTTAACTCTGGTTCTGTTCTATACTTATTAGACAAAGCTGGAAACTCTAAAAATGATTACTTAGTTACACAACTTGCTATCTGGAAAGTAAATAACAATTACATTCCAGCTGCATATAGTAAAAATTCAAGTTTAGTTAGTAAAGTTAACAAATTAGCAACTACTGCAAAAAATAATTCAAAATACTCTGTAAATCCTAGCATGAAACTTAGTAGTACAAATCTTACATTTATTGAATCAAGTGATGGTAATTACTATATTTCAAATAGTATTACAGTTAGTGCTTCTAATATGAGCAAAGTAGTTGCTACTATTTCTGGAGCTAAAGGAGCAGTAATTGTTTCTGGGCAAAAAAGTGGTACTTCATTTTCTTTAAAAAATGGTAGTAAATTCACTGTTAAGGTTCCAAAAAGTAGTATTTCTTCTACTGCTACTATTAAAGTTACTGTTAAAGCAACTGGTAACAAATCATCTTATCAAAGATATGCTGGTGGTAAATGGCAAGATTTAGTTGTTCTAGTTAAAACACCAAAAACTGTTACTACAGCAGCTAGTGGAACTATTAAACCAGTTGTTCATAAATGTGAATATACAAATGGTAAGTATTACGATAAAGATGGTAAGGTTACTGATAAGACAACATATTCTATACAATGTGAAAAACATACTTGTGAGAAAGTCGGTAATACTTACTTCGGTAAAGATGGTAGTCAAGTTTCTGAAAAAGAATATAATCTACAATGTAAGACTCACACTTGTGAGCAAATAGATAATATCTATTTTGGTAAGAATGGGACTCAAGTTTCTGAGAAAGAATATAATCTACAATGTAAAACTCATACTTGTGAAAAAGTAGATAATACTTACTTTGGTAAAAATGGAGATCCAGTATCTGAAAAGGATTATAACTTACAATGTAAAACTCATACTTGTGAAAAAGTAGATAATACTTACTTCGGTAAGAACGGTACTCAAGTAACTGAAAAAGAATATAACTTACAATGTAAAACTCATACCTGTGAAAAAGTAGATGACACTTACTTTGGTAAGAATGGTACTCAAGTTTCTGAAAAAGAATATAACTTGCAATGTAAAACTCATACTTGTGAAAAGGTAGATAATACTTACTTCGGTAAGAATGGTACTCAAGTTTCTGAAAAAGAATATAACTTGCAATGTAAAACTCATACTTGTGAAAAGGTAGATAA
>CAKPDM010000002.1 GCA_934148995.1 uncultured Bacilli bacterium | reverse complement strand
ACATTTTTCACAATAAATTACGTCAGTTGATGTATCTAATATTTCCTCTTGTTCATCAGATGTTTCAGCTTCTTTTGAAGTTTCTTCTACAATTTCTGCTTCTTCTTGAACTGACTCTTCTTCAATTATTTCCTCTGTTTCAACATCTAATGGTGAACCACAACTTTCACAGAATTTATTATCTACACTATTCTTACTACCACAGTTCTCACAATAAATTACGTCAGTTGATGTATCTAATATTTCTTCTTGTTCATCAAATATTTCATCTTTTTTTGAAGTTTCCTCTACAATTTCTACTTCTTCTTGAACTGGTTTTTCTTCAACTATTTCTTCTGTTTCTTCATCTAATGGTGAACCACAACTTTCACAGAATTTATTATCTACACTATTCTTACTACCACAATTTGCACAATAAACTCCATCAGTAGAATCACTTTTTATATCAATATCTTCATCTTCAAATTTATTACCACAACCAGTACAAAATTTCATATCTAGATAATTATCTTGACCACATTTTTTACATTTTTTCAATTCCATAGTTACTGCCCCTCTTACAAAATTATGATAGCAAATTTTATTAGCATTTTCAATATTTTTTAACCATCATAATAAAGTCCCTCATCATTAAAATGATAAGAGACTTTATCCTATTTAACATCTTCAATATACTTCATATTAACGTCACCTGGAATTTTCCAACCACTATTTCCATAGTTAGCAACTTCTATTTCATATTTAACCCTTTTTGCTTCACTTGATACCTGTGTATTATTGCTAGGTAAACATTGTGATTTATTATCAACTTCAAATGACACTGTAGCACGTGAACCTAAAACATTACCAACTGACTTGATTTTTGTACCAAATTGTTCAACAAATGCTTTAAGTTTTTCACCTTCTATTTTTTCTACTTTAAAATTAGTTGCATGACACTTTTGTTCATCAGTTGTCATTGAATCACCAAAGTAAGAGGAAATAGTTGTCGCTGTATCATAATCAATTGGAAAACCTGTAACAGAACTAATAAATCCCATAGTAAGATTTCCACCGATTGAAACCATTTTCTGAGTTGATGGATCAAAACAGCTGACCATAGTGTTATAATCCATTTTATCTGTAGCTTCCATAAATGTTTTAACAACTCCATCAGGTGTAGAAACCATATAAGTAAAATAGTAATTAGCTATCGCTATTATTAGAGCTACCAAAGAAGAAGTAATACCTATTTTAAAAACAACACTATGTCCCTTTTTTACTGTTTCCTTAACAGTCTCTTTTGCTATGTCACCTGTTACTTCCATACCTTTTTTTACAATACTTGATTTTTTTGATAATTGCTCACCACAACCAGCACAAAATCTGCTACTATCGTTGTTCTTTTTACCGCATCTACGACAATACATATTACACCATTACAATAGTTAGCTTATTAACTCTTGCCTCCCATTGCCTTCCTTTACTATTTAATAAATTATTATAAAATTTTATTACTTAACAATTTTTCCATTCTTATCGTATTTTAGGAAGTAAGAAATTAAATCTTTATTGTTGCCACCTAACTCTTTAGAAGATGTTTGACCTACTATTAAATAACCATTTTTAGTTACTAGCATATCACTAAAGTAAATATCCCTACTACCTTTTTCAGTTTTTTTAGTTATTTCTTCGCCATCTTCTTTATATTTAGCAAATAAACCACTGTATCTAAATACATTATAAGAGTCATTTGATTCTTTTTCATCTTTCTTAGCAGTATGACCTATCGCTACTATGTTGCTTCCATCTACTAATACTTTATTAAATCTAGCAGAATTATTAACACGATAATATTTTTCATATTTAATATTTCCATCTTTATCATATCTTATTAATACAGCTTCTGTTTTTTTATCTTTATCTGCTGCATCAATATTAGTTGTTTTTCCTCCAACTACTACAAAGTCATCTTCTAATTTTGCAATTGATGAGAAACCAACAACATCAGTATATTCATAAGTTTTAATAAATTCTTTTTCACCTGATTTACTAAACTTAGCAAAAAAACCGTATCTAGTTGCATCTTTTCCTACAAGATAGATTGCATCATCAGTAATAGCTAAATCATTAAATATAGCTGATTTACTTCCACCATAATTAGTGCGCCATTGTTCTTTTAAATCGAAATCATATTTAACCATTATAGCTCCACCATCAGGATCTGTTCCTATAGTCATATTTTCTAAAATACTTTGACCAATTACTAAATAACCGTCATCAAGTACTTCTACTTTAGTAAATTTAGTATTACCTGCAATCTGTAATGTTTTTGTTTTTAATTGTTTACCATCTTTATCATAAAGAACAATTAAACCATCTTTTGTTTTTTCTTCTACTTGTTTTTTACTATAAGCTGCTGCTCCTACAGCGATATAACCATTCTTAGTAGATTTTGCATCATAGAAATATGAATCATAACCTTTAGTATAAGCACTTTCAAATACTATTTTTTGATTTTTATCATATTTCACTAACTTAGCTTTTTGATAATCTTTACTATATTTGTTATACTTACTTTTTTTAAAGTCACTACTACCAGTTCCAAGATAACCATCTTTTAATTCTACGATTGAACCTAATGTATCAACATAAACAGTATTATTTTTACTTTGATAGACCTTTACTCCTATATAGATACCTTCTACAACTATTATTGCAACACACACTATAACCAAAAATTTTAACCATTTTAATATTTTTTTATTCTTCTTTTCCATGTTTCACCTACTTAAATACTATAATGAAATATTTTTTCTTTCCTCTTCTAATTATAATATATTTATCTTCGATTGCAACCTCTTTGGTAACAACAAAATCTAAATCAGTAGTCTTTTCACCATTGATACTGATACTTCCATTAGTAATGAATTCTCTTGCTTCTCTTTTACTCTTACAAATTTCCATGTCTACTAATAAATCAACTAAGTTATAATCATCTTCTATTTCTTGTTGTGTAATTCCTTTAAATGCTTGTTCTACTTCTTGTGCAGTTAATGATGATAAATCACCATTAAATAATATTTCACTTATTCTAACTGATTCTTTATAAGCTTCTGCGCCATGAATAAAAGTAATTACTTCACGTGCTAATACTTTTTGAGCAATACGAGTTTCAGGGGAAGCTAGTTGCTTTTTTTCTATATCTTCAATTTCTTCTTTTGATAAAAATGTTAAGAATTTTAAATAATCTATTACTTTCTCATCTTCTGTATTCAAGAAAAACTGATACATTTCATATGGAGTAGTTTTATTAGCATCTAGCCATATTGCTCCACCCTCACTTTTACCAAATTTAGTACCATCCGCTTTAGTTAGAAGTGGCATTGTAAACCCATAAGCTTCTTTTCCAGTTTTCTTTCTAATTAAATCTATTCCTGCTGTAATATTTCCCCATTGATCCTGACCTGCTACTTGCATAGTACAGTTTTCTGTTTCATATAAATGAAGAAAATCAAGAGATTGTAAAATCATATAAGAAAATTCTGTATAAGTAATTCCTGTATCTAACCTTCTTCTAACAATATCTTTATCAAGCATATAGTTTATATTAAAATATTTACCATAATCTCGTAAGAAGTCTAATACGTTAATATCTTTAATCCAATCATAGTTATTAACAACTTTAAAACCAAATAATGTTTCTGCTTGTTTTTTCAAGCAGTCAAAATTATGACGTACTTCTTCTTTTGTTATCATTGGACGTTCTGATGTAGGACGTGGATCACCAATTAAACCAGTTCCACCACCAACTAATAAGATAGGGTTATGTCCAGCATTTTTTAATCGTTTAGAAATTAAAAATGATGAAAAATGTCCTATGTGCAAACTATCAGCAGTTGGGTCTGTTCCAATATAGAAAGTAAGTCCTCCATTATTTAATTTTTCTATAAGTTCATCACTTGATATATCTTTTATCAAGCCTCTCCATTTCAATTCTTCATATAATGTCATATTCTTTCCTCCTAAATATAAAAAGTTTCTATAAATATAAGGACGAAACATTCCGCGGTACCACCTTATTTCATAGAAACTATGCTCTTAAATAGATTAACGCTCTAACACGATTTTTCTCCAAATGTGTATTTTCATTTAAACATTTTCTTAGTTTTCACCAGCCACTAAGTCTCTTAAAAAAGAGTTTAAATTACTATCATTCTTCACAGAAATCTAGAAATAATATATCATACTTTAGAGTAAAAGGCCAGCTATTATCAAAAAAACTCTATAGATTTTCTCTATAAAGTCTTCAATTTTTTATTATTTTCCAGCTGCTTCTAGCTTTTCTAGTACTTCATTAGTAACATCAATAGCTTTAAGACGCATATCTTCAGCTGCTTTTTCTAAAACAGGTGTACCCTTTTCTACAGCAAGATTAACTAATTCTTGACACTTTTTCTTAATATCAGCAGCTTTTTTCTTAGCAATCTTCAAAGCTTTTTCCTTATCAAGGTCTTCTAATTCTTCTTTAATTTCATCTACTTTTCTTTCAAAAGTTTCTTTTACTTCATCCATATCGATATCTTTAGCCTTATTAAGTAGCTCATCCATCTTTTCTTTTAATTCTCTTCTAGTTTCGCTACCTTTCTTTGGAGCAAATAAGATACCTAAGCCGGCACCAATAGCAGCTCCAGCAACAAATTTACCTATTCCACTTTTCTTTTTTTCACAACTCATTATTCTACATCCTCCTTTTTCTGTTTTCTCTTTTTAACCAAATTACTAACTGCTCCCATTATTGTAGAGGCAATAGTATCAGTCACTATAGTTGCTTTAGTTGTAACAAAGTCCATTACATTAAATAAACCATTCATAGAATCCATCTTCTTTTCAACATCATCTAATAGTTTATTTACTCTATTAACAGTCTCTAATAACCTGATTCCTAAAACAATCAGTACAACAATAAGAACACTTAGTAAACTATACATTAATACTGGTAAAAACACATTGACAAATTCCATAGATAAGACTCCTTTCTTTTCTATAATTAATTTTCTTTATTATCATCATACATTGAATCAAATAAATCAAATAAATTATCTTCTAGCTCTTCATCTTTTTCTTCTTTATGTCTCAAATCGCTTCTTCTGCCAGTTTTACGTTCATGAGAAATATCTTTATAGTCAACATTATATTCTAATCCTAAATCTTCAAAATATTCCTCTGCATCTCCTACTGTTACTTTAGGAACAGCTGGTGTATCATCATTAATATCTAACATAGAATTAGTATCATCATCATTGCTTGAATCGACATATTCTTCTTCTCTTGCTTGTTTTTTCTTTCTGTTCTTACCATTTGATGATAATTCTTCATCAAAAATATCATCACCACCACCATAAGCTTTAGCGCGAACACTATCAACATCTAATTTTCTTGATGAATAGCTACTACTTATTCTAACTTCCTTCTTTGTCGGAACTTCTTCTTTTTTGTCAGAAGAATCAATTAAACCATAAATTGGTGAAATAACTGGAGATGGATGGAAAGTTTTCTTTATTTCTTTCTTTTCATAAGTTCCATAACTATCAATTTTTATTTCTTCTTTTTTAGCTCCATATGGTGCTTTCTTTACTTCTGCTGGTTTAGATTCTTTCTGTCTTGGTGGATAAGCAGGATGGAATTCTTCTTTTACTTCTTTTCTTTCTACTACTTGTTTAACTTCTTCTCTTTTGGGATAACTACGACTATTATCTAATTCTACAAAGTCATCTTCTGTAATAGCAGGAAATTTAAAAGTCTTCTTTTCTTCCTTTACTTCTTCTTCCTTAACATCCTCTTCAAAAACAGCTTCTTCTTTCTTTTCTTTTCGCTGTTCAGGCAAAATCATCTTTTTAGCGATAGGTTTTTCTTTCTTTTCTTTTTTCTCTTCAACTTCTACATACTCCTCTTCAAAAAGAGCATTCTTTAACTTATCTAGTATTTTCACTTAATTCACCTCATTATTCTGTCTCTTCGATATCTATCTTATCTTCATCTGTATTCTTTTCTGTATATCCTTCATAAGTACCATACTTTTCCTCATAGTCAAGATAACTTTCCTTAGTGGCATTATTTCCTTTAGGTTTCATTACATTATAAGTTTCCTCTTTATAACTTAAAATCTTCTTACCTATCAGTGTATCCAAAACTACTCGGTTATATGATATTGAAGTTAAAATAGAACTCATATATGGTAATACTTCTTTTATCTCGTCTTCTTTAACTATCGCTTCTATTTTTCCATAGTTATACATAAATTCAATAAAATATGAATCTTCCTTATCAAGCTTAGTTATCTCAAGATAACCATCCTTACCATTATAATTTAATTTTTTAGAATAGTATGCATTCTTATTAATCTTATAATCCAACTTCTCTTTATTATAATAACGAATCACATCACTATAGAAATAATAACTTCTATTATTTTCATCTAATAAAACAGCATTATAATCATCTTTAGTAACAAATTTTATTCCTTTAGGGATATAGTATTTGTATCCATCAAAAACAACATTACAATGTTTAGTATTACTTTTAAGTAATATTGGAAGTAGTTCATCTATACTCTTATTAGAAAGATTACTACACCCTGTTACTACAAAACAAAGAAGGGAAAGAAATAGTATCTTCTTTTTCATATTTCACCTACTCTTAACTTATTATAACAAATAATATAAACTTTTAAAATCATTTTTCTGCAAAAAGATGATAAATCTTTGCACCTTTCTTACGAAATTTACTCTCATATTCAGTCATTATTAAATCTTTTGACTGGTAGTTAAATGATACATCATTAAGAGTGTATTCCATGTCACCAAGGGATTCTACTGAATATAAGAAAAAGTCTCTATTATCAGTTCTAACTTCTATTTGTTGTTTATCTTTAAATATATTTTGATATTTTTCTAAGAATACTTTACTAGTTAATCGTCTATTTTCATGTCGATTTTTAGGCCAAGGATCAGAAAAGTTTAAATATAGTTTATCTATTTCATGGTCAAAAACTTCTTCTATCAAACTAGCATCATACTTAATTAATCTTAAATTAGGAACTTCTTCCATCTTTAATATTGCTTTAGCCATAATACTATCAAATCGTTCAATCCCAATAAAGTTTATATCTTTATATTTCTTAGCATTTTCATAAATAAACTGTCCTTTGCCCATTCCTATTTCTAAATAAATAGGGTTATCATTACCAAATAATTCATTAAATTTACCTTTATATTCTTTAGGATTTTCTATTAAAAATGAACAATTATTTAGTATTTCTTCTTTATTTTTCACATTTCTTATACGCATATTATCACTTCCCAGTCAATATTTTAACACAGTATTTATTAGTTGCATATAATAAAGCGAAAGGAATGGATAAATATGATGAATCAAATGCCACCTTATAATATGTTCCCACCTGCTTTTGATCCTAATCAAGGACAAGGTAATGGAATGGGAAGTAATTGTCAGGAAAAAATACAAATGTTAGAAAATCAAATTAACAGAATGGAAAGACAACTAAGAAGATTAGATAATAGAGTTAGTAACTTAGAAAATAATCTAATAACTCCTTACTCTAGTCAAAATACTGGATATGGTAGTGCAAATAATAAGTATATGATGTAAAATAGTGTAGACACTAGATGTCTACCTTTTTAATTAGAAGGAGTTGATTTTATGCTTGTGATTGGAAGCTACAATCTTCAAAATAAATTTAAATTAAAAAAGTATAATGGAAAAGTTAATAATCAAGATAATGTTATTTTATTAAAGGAGTTTTTAAAAGACTATTCTATTGATATTTTAGGAACTCAAGAATTTGTTTATTGGTATTTAGAAAGAGCTAAAAAAGAAATTAGTGATGAATATAGTGTAAATGGAAAGTATCGTTATCCATTAATAGTTTTAAAACGTTATGATGAAACTAATAGTATAATTTCTAGAAAAACTGTTAAAAGCTGCACTACTAAACACTTACCAACTTTTCCTAATATCATTCCAAGAATTTTAACTACTTCCTATATAGAAACTAAAGAGTTTGGAGTAATTGCTTTTTACAATACACATTTATCTGTTAAAAATGATAAAGTAAAGAAAAAACAACTAGATTTTATTTTAAATAAAGTTCGACTTGAAAAAGTACCAGTAATTTTAACTGGTGATTTTAATATGACTATTACTAATAATCTATTAAAAAACTTTATCGAAAAACTTGATGAAATTGGTTT
Organism: uncultured Bacilli bacterium; assembly: GCA_934148995.1. Classification (GTDB taxonomy): domain Bacteria; phylum Bacillota_I; class Bacilli_A; order RF39; family UBA660; genus Onthousia. The sequence goes on along the minus strand of CAKPDM010000002.1, from coordinate 132,549 downwards.
AAAAAGAGTAAATGTTTTAGAAAGAACCTATAAAACACATAGTAAAAATAAAGCAATTGATCACATTTTTATTTCTAAAAAAATGCACATTAATAAGTTCAAAGTTATAAAAGATGAAAAATTTGATAATTTTAGTGATCACTATCCAATTGTTGTTTGGTTAGAAAGAGTAAAATAGCTATTTAAGGGTATACTAAAATTGACTTTTAATAGGGAAAATACTATACTTTTAATAAGTAGAAATGAGGAAACAGTTATGAAGTTAAAAGAATTAGATATAGATAGATTTGATGAATTTGTAAGAAATAATAAAGATAAAAGTCATTTTTTGCAATCAGCTGCTTGGGGTGAATTATCAAAGGAGAAAAGGGGTCTTACTCCTTATTATTTAGGACTGGTTGATAATGATGATAATATCTTAGCTGCTACTTTACTTTTACAAAAACATCTTCCTCTTAAATTATGTTATTTTTATGCTCCTCGTGGTTATGTTATTGATTTTCATAATGAAAATTTACTTAAAAGCTTTACAAAAGAATTAGTAAATTTTGCTAAAAAGAAAAAAGCTATATATATTAAGTTAGACCCTGATATTGTTTGGCAAAGAACTAAATATGATGGCGAAGTAATTTTAGAAGAAGCAAAGGATAAAAAGATAATGAACAGTTTACTTAAATTAGGTTATCATCATTTAGGTTTTACTAAAAACTTTGAAACTAGACAACCTCGTTATACTTTTAGAGTAGATTTAAAACAAAATATGGAAGATATTGAAAAACACTTTTCTAAAACTACTATGCAAAGAATCAATAAGTCTTTAAAACTAGCAACAGAAGTAGAAATTGGTAGTGAAAAAGATTTAAAAGAATTTTATCAATTAATGATGTTAACTGAAGATAGAAAAGATTTTGTTTCTTATCCATTCGAGTATTACGAAACACTTTATCATTTATTTAAAAAAACTGATGATGTCTTCCTATTTCTAGGTAAAGTCAATCTAGAAAAAGTTATAAATATTTTAGAAAATGATTTAAAAGAAGTTAATGATGAATATGAAAAGGAAAAGGAAAAGACTTCTAAAAGTGCTAAAAATAAACAAAAAGAATTATTACGTCGTAAAGATAAATTAGTAAGTGATTTAGAAAAGTATAAAAATATCGAAAAAGAATATGGCAAAGTAATAACTCTATCAGCGCATATGATTGTTACTTATGGAAACAAAGCTTGGGTGTTATATGCAGGTAACCATAATTTGTTAACAGAAACTTATACTAATTATCATACTTACTATGAGCACTTGAAATTTTGTAAAGAAAAAGGTATTGAAATATATGATCAATTCGGAACAATTGGTGATTTATCAAAAGATAATCCAAGACTAGGACTTCATGAATTTAAGAAAAAATTCGGTGGTGATTATATCGAATTTATGGGAGAATTTGATTATGTTTTGAAACCAATTTACTACTTTGCTTTTACAAAACTTGTTCCAGTTTATAGAAATTATATTAAGAAAAGAAAAAAGAAGGAGTTAAAAGATGAAGTTAGAAATATTAACAGTTAAAGAATTTACTGATTGGGCTATAAATAACGAAGAAATAACTTTTCATCAAACTAAAGAATGGGCTGACTTAAAAAAAAGAAATGGTTGGAATTCTTACTATGTTGGATTAAAAGATAAAGGTATAATTAAAGCAGCTAGTTTAATTCTTTCTAAAGAAATACCAGTTATTAAAAAGAAAATGTTTTATGCTCCCCGTGGTTTCTTAATTGATTATCATAATTTAGAATTACTAACTACTTTTACTAAGGAAATTAAAAAATTTGCAAAAGAAAGAAATGCTATTTTCATTAAAATCGATCCTTATGTTATGTATAAAGAACACGATTTAAATGGTGACTTAGTTCCTGATGGTATTGATAACAGTGATACTGTTGATAATCTTAAGTCTTTAGGTTATCACCATTTTGGTTTTAACTTAATGCAAGATACTCTTCAACCTAGATGGATGCACACTATAACAGTTAAAAATCGTTCATTAGATGATGTTATGAAAGATATGGAATCTAAAACTAGACAAATATTACGAAAAAATGAACGACTTGGTGTTAAATCAAGAGAAATCACTCGTGATGAGATTAAAATATTCAAAGATATAATGCAACATACTGGTGAAAGAAGAGATTTTATTGATCGCCCTCTTTCTTATTATGAAAATATGTGGGATACCCTCCATGACTCTGGTATTTTAAAAATTTTAGTAGCAGAAGTTGATTTTGACGAAGAAATAAAAAATACAAAAGAGGAAATTAAAAAATTAGAAGAAGCTATCAAAGAACGTGAAGAAAAATTTAATAACAAAACTGTTCCTATGAATGAAAAGAAATATAATGCTAATCAAAAGAAAGATAAAGACGAAATTGAAAGACTTAAAAAGAATATTGAAAAATCTAAATCGATGAAAAAAGAATATGGTGCTAAACCTATTCTTGGAGGTATTTTATTTTTAATATATGGAAATGAAGTTTTATCCTTATTTGGTGGTAGCAAAAAAGAATTAATGTCATTTCAATCTGCTTATACTCTTCACTTTGAAGGAATAAAATATGCTATAGAAAATGGTTACGATACTTATAATTTCTATGGTATTACAGGAGATTTTAGTAAAGATAATCCCTTACTTGGTCTATATTTGTTTAAGAAAAGCTTTGGTGGTCAAGTAGTAGAACTAATCGGAGAATTTGACCTTATTATAAGTAAGTTTTGGTATCATACTTATAATATTAGTTTCAAATTATATCACAAATTAAAGAAATTAAAAAATCATAAATAAAAGGCTCTTGTATAAACAAGAGTTTTTTTAAAGCATATTTTTCTTTTTTAGAATAAGTGCTACTATAACTGATAGTAATATTGATAAAAGTAAAAGTAAGTAAAATGAATAAGGATTATGAGAAAACTCACCAAAACTTACATTCATTCCCATGAAAGAAGCCACCATAGTAGGAATTGATACTACTATAGTAATACCCGCTAGAAATTTCATAATACCATTTAAGTTATTAGAAATAACTGTAGCAACTGTATCAGTAGTACTACTTAAAATTCCACGGTATAAGTCTGCCATATTACTAGCTTGACTATTCTCAATAATAGCATCATCTAGTAAGTCTTCATCTTCTATATACATTTCTATCACATTACCTTTTTTTATCTTGTCAAGAACAACACCATTACTTTGTAAAGCGGTAATTATATAAGTTAAACTATTTTCTAATGCTAATAGATTAACTAATTCCTCATTTTTAGTAGCAGTTAAAATTTTACTTTCTGCTGTTTCTATTTTCTTATCTATATCACGTAATGTTTTTAAGTATAAGACTGCTAATCGATAAATAATTTGAATAACAAATCTACTTTTCTTATAAGTATAAAATTCCTTTACTTTACCACTAGAAAATTCTTCCAAAAATTCATATTTTTGCAATGCTACTGTTACAATATAATCATTTCTCACAATTAAAATTGCTAACGGTAAAGTCTTAGTCTCATGCAAACCCTTACTACTATCTTTAACAGGCACATCTAAAAGTAGCATCTTCGTACCATCTTCTTCATCTATTCTCGGTTTTTCATCATCATCTAAAATACTTATTAAAAAGTCCTTCTTAACACCAAGTGAAGATGAAACTTTTTGTAATTCTTCTTCAGTTGGTTTTTCTAAGTGAACCCAACATCCTATTTCAAAATCATTAAGTTTTCTAAACTCATTAGTATTTAAATCTGTATTATAAATCTTTAGCATACTCCCACCTCTTTATCTACTTCATCATAAAATTTTAAATAGTTTTTGTCAAGCAAAAAGAAGTTACTCTAAAATTCTAACTTCCTTATTTATATTCTTCTCATAAACTGTCATTTTTTCTTTGCTATCAAGAATGACTAAAGCTAAAGAATTTATATCTTTATAATGATTATTTTTTAATCTTGTTAATAACCATTCTTCATTTTTACCTATTTCTTTCAAGTTATTTATCATTATTTTACCATCTATAATAGCATTGCAACATAGTCCTTCATAAGATGTTTTTAATTTTATATCTTTTCTTTTAACTGGTTGAGCATTACTCTTAGGTAGAAAACTAACTTGACCATTCGCTTCCATAATAGCAAATTCTATTTCACTAAGATTAAAATATCCTTGAATTCTTGCTTCTTGTAAAAAGTCATTTAAATCTAACTTACTTTTCTTTAAAGCTTTATAGTTTAGTTTACCATCTTCTATTAATACCGTTGGACACCCAATCAACAAGCGTCTAGCTATAATACTTTTATTAGTTAAAAGTGTTATTAAATAAGCGAATACTGCATAAATAGAAATAGCAAATACTCCTTCAAAGAAATCTATTTCATTATTTAAAGTCATTTCAGCAGCAATAGAGCCAATACTTATACCAATAATATAATCAAAAACATTTAACTGACTCACCTGTTTACGTCCCATTACTTTAGAGAGTATAAATAGTACAACTATTGAAGTAATACCTTTTCCTAGAATTAATAAATATCCCATACCAATCACCAGTATTAGTATGGTTTTATTTATTTAAAAAATACCTATTATTTTATCATCAACAACATCTATTTGTTCATAATTTGGATTTGTTGGTAATCCTGGCATTGTTACTATTTTTCCCAATAGAACTGTAATAAATCCTGCTCCATTATTTATAACAATATCTTCTACTGTCAATAAGTTATCTTTAGGAAAACCTAATTTTTTAGTATCATCTGAAATTGAATACTGTGTTTTAGCAACACAAATTGGAAGATATTCTAAACCTAGCTTCTTAATTAGTTTTAATTGCTCCAAGGCTTTTTCTTTATAAGTTATTTCTTTCGCATGATATACTTTTTCTCCTAAAATATTTAATTTTTCTATTACAGTCATTTTATCAGTAAGAAGTGGGACAAAATTATTTTGGTCTTTGGTTAACTCTCTTACTTTACAGGCAAAATCAAGCGATCCTTCACTACCTTTTGCATAACTATCAGTTAAAGCAAATTGATAATTTGTTTTTTCCGCAAAGTTCTTTAGTTTTTCAACATATGAAGAATCGTCAGTAGCAAAATGATTACAACAAACTATTACTGGCACATTGTAGTTATAAAGATGTTCAAGATGGGCTTCTACATTAGAAAGACCTTTAGTAAAGTCTCCTTCTCCCTGATATAGTATTGATCTAATCGTCACTACTAATACAATAGCATCTGGTTTTTCATCTGCTATATTACAAAACAAATTCATAAACTTTTCAGCACCTAAATCTGCTCCAAAGCCGGCTTCTGTTATTACATAATCAGATAAAGAAAGAGCTAGTTTTAAAGAAGTGACACTACTTGTTCCGTGTGCTATATTAGCGAATGGTCCACCATGAATAAAAGCTGGAGTTCCTTCTAAGGTTTGAACAAGATTAGGAAGAAAGGCATCTTTTAGCAAAGCAGTTAAAGCTCCTTCTAGTTTTAAATCACGAGCTAATATTGGTTTATCATCACTAGTAAGACCAAGTAGTAAGTTACCAAGTCGTTCTTTTAAATCAGTAAAAGATTTAGCTAAACAGAAAATAGTCATTATTTCACTAGCTGACGTAATTGTATAATGGTCAGTATATTTTTCTTTATTACAAGTCAATTCAATGTTTCTTAAACTTCTATCATTCATATCAACAGCACGTTTAAAAAGTATCTTTGAAAATCCTAGTGAATTACCTTTTTCAATATGATTATATATTGCTGCACTAACTAAGTTACTGCAAGAAGTTATTGCGTGAAAATCCCCAGTGAAATGTAAGTTTATATCAGTCATAGGTACAACTTGACTATAACCTCCACCAGTAGCTCCTCCTTTAAGTCCAAAAACTGGTCCAAGTGATGGTTCCCTTAATGCTAAGCAAACATTTTCTCCTAGCTTAGCAAAAGCATCAGCTAAACCTATACTGACTGTTGTTTTACCTTCTCCATAAGGAGTGGGACTCATTGCTGTTACTAAGATTAGTTTTCCTCTCTTTTCCTTAACATTTTTAACCACTTTAGCTTTATCTTTTCCATATAGTATTAAATCACCATCATTTAAGCCTAGCTTTGCTGCTACTTTTTGAATTGGTAAAGATTCATATTGGTCACATATTTCTATATCTGTCATTAATATCACTCTCCGTTTACAGAACTATTGTAGCATAAAAATAAATTTTTTTAAATTATGCCAATTTTGCAAATTCAGGCATAAAAATTGCCGAATTTTGCATTTTCAGGGGTAGCCAGCACCATTTTCGGCCAAAAATAGGGCTGAATTTGCAATTTTCCCCCTTTGCATTTCAAATTGTAGTTGTGCTATTGTAAAAACCGTTAAGAAAAAGGAGGGAATTTATGAAAAAAATATTATTATTCTTAACATTAACAAGTGTATTTTTTATCTGTAATACCACTAAAGTTTATGCCAAAACAAATACCTTTTATGAAGGAGAGTATATTGATGGCATATATATGGTGAGATATGATAAAAGTACAAAAATGAAACATTACCAGAAAGCTAGATTTTACAAAAGTTCAACAGATAATTCTATCGCCTATTGCTTAGAGCCTTTTAAAGTTTTTCAACCTAACAATAACACTTATGATGGAATGATATCACAAGTAAGTTATGATAGTAATACTTGGCAGAGAGTAACAGACTTAGTTAACTTCGGATACCTTTATAAAAATCATACTGACCCTAAATGGTATGCCATAACACAAATGATGATTTGGGAAACAGTAGATAAAAATAATGAATTTTATTTCACTGATACTTTAAATGGTACCAGAGTTAACATTTTTACTGAAGAAAAGAATGAGATTGAAAGATTGATTAGTGATAGTAAAAAAACTCCTAGTTTTGCTAATAACAAGTATAATTCATTAATTGGAAAAACAATAACAATAACTGATACTAATGGAATATTAAAGAATTTTACCACTATCAAAGATAATGAAAGTAATTTAAATGAAAATACTTTTTCTATTAAAAGAAATCATTCTGTCTGCCATACTCAAATTTTCTATAGTAATTATGGTTTAGGAAGAGAAAGAGCTTTATACTATGCAAATGGTATCTCACAGCGATTAGTAAGCATTGGTTCAAGTAAAGCGATGGAAGTACCAGTTACTTTCTGTTTTTATCAATTAAAATTAAATCTAACTAAAGTTGATAAAGATACAAAAGAATTCAAAGGTCAAGGCGAAGCTGATTTAAAAGGAACTATCTTTACTCTATACAATAATAAAAAAGAAAAAGTCACTGATATAACATTCAATGATGAAGGAAAAGCAGAAATAATTGGTGAAGGTGATAAATCATTTATTGATTTTGGTACTTATTATTTACAAGAAACTAAAGCTGGAACTGGTTACATCAAGGATGATACCTTCTATGAAATTACATTTGATGAAAATAATACTACTATAAGCAAAGTATTAGAAAATGAAGTTATTAAAGGTAAAATACTTATTGAAAAAAGTTATGGTGACAAACAATTAATGCAAAGTGAAAAAGATGTCACTTTTGAAATTTATAATAAAGATAAGGAACTAGTAAAAACTATCACAACAGATGAAAATGGGTTAGCTAGTATTGAATTACCATATGGTCACTATACTATCAAACAAAAAACCACTACTGAAGGTTACAGTAAAGTAGAACCTTTTGAAGTATTTATTAAAGAAAAACAAGATTATAAATATAAAATATATGACTATAAAAATGAGGAACCTAAGAAAGAAGAAATTATAATCATTGATGTTCCAAATACTTATATTAATATTCCCATTGCTTTACTAGGAAGTGCTATTTAATGAAGAAGAAATTAACACTTCTTCTTAGTGCATATGTGATTTTTTGTTTTATGATTTATCAAAAGAATGTACATATTTCTAAATCTAAAGTTATTAAAACTGAAAATATCGAAAGAGTAGAAAATACTGCTAGACAAATAAGTAACGAAATAGATGTAAAAAATAACAATAATGACAATATTCTAGCAACCCTAACAATTGATAAGATTAATCTACATGAAAATATTTATGATATCAATGATAAAAGAAATAATGTTGAAGAACACGTAACTATTTTAAATAACTCAGAGTTAAATAATGAATCATTAATTATTCTAGCAGCACACTCAGGTAATGGTAAACTTGCTTACTTTAATCGACTTAATGAGTTAAAAGAAAATGATAAAGTTAGATTATCTATCAATAATAAAGAATTAGTGTATAAAGTTAAAAAGATAGAAGAACAAGATAAAACTGGTAAGATTGAAATCATAAAATCTAGTGAAGAACAATTAATTCTAACTACCTGTAGTAAGAATGATAGTTCTAAACAATTAGTAATTTATAACCAAAAAATATAGACACACTGGTCTATATTTTATTTGGTATATCCTTTCTTTTGATATATTTTACCAACTATAGAATAACTACTTAATATTAATATTATAGTTAAAAAACATCCAATTAGTATTTCTAATAGAAAATTATCCGTAAGTCCCATAACTGTTACAACAACTGCTATATCAAAAGAACTAACAAGACTAACTATATTAAGTAGTTTTTTATAGTTAACTTTCTTTAAATTTAAATTGTATCTATTAAGTAAATAGGTAACTTCTACTGGTCGCTTATCACTTTTTCCTTTTTTATATTTTCTAACAAGTATCAATTCATAAATTAAAAATAGCACAACAAACGTTAATAAAAATACTATTACTTCTGTCATTCAATATCACCATACCATTCCTAACAACAGTATAACAAATATAGACAAAAAAAAGAAGACTAAGCTTCTTCTACTAATTTTAAGATAACAGTTAAAGCTCCGTCTCCACGACGTTCACCCAACTTAATAATTTGTGTATATCCACCGTTACGGTTAGCATAACGAGGAGCTAATTCGTTGAACACTTTGTCAACCACTTTTTTATCATTGTGAAGAAAAGCTAAAGCTCTTCTACGTGAACCTAGGTCACCTTTCTTACCACAAGTAATCATTCTTTCAGCCATTTTTCTGACTTCTTTTGCTCTTGTTTCAGTAGTTTCAATTTGTTCATTCATAATTAATTGTTTGGTAAGAGTTGCTAACATACTACGTCTATGTTTATTATCAACACCTAATTTTCTATATGCCATAGTTACCTCCTTCTAATCGTCGTCTCTTAAATCAAGTCCTAATTCCTTAATTTTATCAAGAACTTCTTTTAATGATTTCTTTCCTAAATTACGGATTTTCATCATATCATTTTCGCTTTTATTTACTAAATCTTGTAGAGTATGAACACCAGCACGTTTTAAACAATTATAAGCACGTACTGAGAAGTCTAAGTCTTCAATTGATGTTTCTAAAGCCTTAGTCTTAGGATCTTCAGTCTTTTCAATCATCATACCACTCATATCTGCTATATCACTTAAATTGGTTAATAAATTAAAGTGCTCAATTAAAATTCTTGATGCTAAAGCGATAGATTCTTCTGGTTTAATAGAACCATTTGTCCATACTTCTAGAACTAATTTATCATAACTTTCATCTTGTCCTACACGAGCGCTTTCAACAGTTGGTGAAACACGTTCAATTGGAGAATAGATAGAATCCATTAAGATAAATCCTTTAGCTCTATTTTCATTCTTTAATTTTGAATCTTCACTCTTAACATATCCTCTACCGTTAGTAACAATCATTTCCATAGATAGTTTACCACCCTTAGCTAAGTGAGCGATAACGTGATCTTTGTTAACGATTTCAACATCAGAAGTTGTTTCAATATCTCCAGCTGTAACAACACCTTCTTCATCAGCATCTAAAGAGATGATTTTTGTATCAGCTGTAAAGTTTTTAACAACTACTCCTTTTAAATTAAGGATAATTGTAGTTACATCTTCAACTACACCTTCAATAGTTTGGAATTCATGAAGAACTCCTTCTATTTTAACAGCACTAATAGCACTTCCAGGTAAAGATGATAACATAACTCTTCTTAAGGCATTACCTAAAGTAGTTCCGAATCCTCTTTCTAATGGTTCAAGTTCAAACTTTCCATAGAAATTACTTTCTACATAGTCTGTAATTTTGTATACTGGTTTTTCAAATTCTAACACAGTTTTCGCCTCCCTTAATTATCCACGTGGTCTCTTTGGTGGACGACATCCGTTATGTGGAATTGGTGTTACATCAGTAATTGAAGTAACTTCAAGACCTGCTGTTTGTAAAGAACGAATAGCAGTTTCACGTCCAGGTCCTAGACCTTTAACGAAAACTTCAACCTTTCTCATTCCTAAATCATAAGCTACTTTTCCAGCTTGTTCTGCTGACATACCAGCAGCAAATGGAGTTGATTTCTTACTTCCTTTAAATCCTAAACCACCACTTGATGCCCAACTAATAGCATTTCCATCCTTATCAGTAATAGTTACAATAGTATTATTGAATGTAGCATGAATATGTACAACACCTTCAGGAACATTCTTTTTAACTTTTTTCTTTCTTGTCTTATAAGCCATAATTCATAACCTCCTTCTCTATACTTTCTTCTTATTAGCTACAGTTTTACCTTTACCCTTACGAGTTCTAGCATTACGAGAAGTTCTTTGACCTCTTACAGGAAGTCCCTTTTTATGACGTGTACCTTCATAAGAATTAATTTCCATTTTAGTTTTAATATTCATGCTAACTTCACGACGTAAATCTCCTTCAGTTAGATGTTTATTAATTTCATCACGTAATGCAATTAATTCATCTTGAGTTAAATCTCCTGCTTTTTTAGTAGGTTCAACTTTTGCATTTTCACAAATTGTTTTTGCTAAATTTCTACCAATTCCATAGATATAAGTTAATGAAATAACTGTATGCTTATCATTTGGAATATCTACACCTTTAATACGTGCCATTCTATATCCTCCTTCTTACTAACCTTGTCTTTGCTTATGTTTTGGATTTTCACAAATAACAACAATTTTACCTTTTCTTTTTACAATTTTACATTTTGGACATCTTTTTTTAACTGATGCTTGTACTTTCATTATTATCCCTCCTATTATTTCCGATAGGTTATACGCCCACGTGTTAAATCATAAGGTGATAGTTCGATTGTCACTGTATCCCCCGGTAAGATGCGAATGTAATTCATTCGTATTTTACCAGAAACGTGAGCTTCAACAATGTGACCGTTTTCTAATTGAACTTTAAATTTACCACCTGGTATAATTTCTAAAACTTTTCCATCAACTTCGATTACATCATCTTTCGCCATATTTATCATCTCCTGTTAGAATTTTTACTCCATCACTTGTAACTGCTACTGTATGTTCATAATGAGCAGAACGACTTCCATCATCTGTAATAACAGTCCAATCATTAGAGTCTACATATATATCAGGACTACCAAGAGTTAGCATTGGTTCTATTGCAATAACCATTCCTTCTCTTAAACGCGGTCCTTTTCCAGCCATTCCATAATTAGGAACTTCAGGATCTTCATGAACAGTTGTTCCAACACCGTGACCAACTAATTCTTTTACAATACCAAGATTATGCGCAGTAGCATAAACTTCTATTGCATTAGATATATCTCCAATATGGTTACCTGGTTTAACTTGTTTAATTCCTTCATATAAAGCTTTTTCTGTATGTTCTAGTAAATATTTATCTTCATCTGTTATACTACCAACCTTATATGACCAAGCAGAATCACCATGATATCCCTTATAACAAGCACCAATATCAATGGAAACAATATCTCCATCTTTAAGCTTTCTTTTAGAAGGGAAACCGTGTACAACTTCATCATTAACACTTATACATAATGCATAAGGAAAGCCTTCATAGCCTTTAAATGAAGGTGTAGCACCTTGACTTATGATAAATTCTTCTCCTAAACGATTTAATTCTTCAGTTGAAATACCTGGTTTAACAAGGGGTTCTAGATATTTATGTGTTAAATACACAATATGACCAGCTTTTTCTAAAAGTTCAATTTCTCTTTTACTTTTGATTGTAATCACTACTATCTCCCCTTTAAAACCTTATCTATACGTTCAAAAACTTCTTGCACACTTCCAACACCATTGATTACATATAATACACCATTTTGTTTGTAATAGTCAAGAAGTGGTGCAGTTTTTTCTTCATAAACTTTATATCGATTTTGAAATGACTCTACATTATCATCATTTCTTTGTTCTAATCTACCACCACAATTATCACAAATAGATTCCTCTTTTGGTTTTTGTGCTTCAGTATTTATATTATAAACAGCACCACAATTAGAACAGATACGTCTTCCAGTAATACGCTTTTCTAGTATTTTTGAATCAATATCTAGAACTAAAACATAATCTAATTTTTGATTTAATCTTGATAAGATTTCATCATATTTTTTAGCTTGTTCTAAATTTCTTGGAAAACCATCTAAAATACAACCATTTTTACAATCATCTTGTTTTAATCTTTTTTCAATTAATTCATAGATGATTTCATCTTTTACCAATCCACCTGATGATAATGTTTCTAAAATATAACGACCTATTTCTGAATCTTCCTTGGAGATATCTCTTAAGATATCCCCAGTACTTATATGTGGAAGATTATACTTTTCTTCGATTAAAGAACTTTGTGTCCCCTTACCAGCAGCAGGGGGAGCAATTAATATAATATTTTTCATCGACGGTGATATCCTTTCTTATAATTTCTAGAAAGAAGACTACCTTCTATTTGTTTATAAGTTTCTAGGGCAACACCAACAACGATTAAAAGTCCTGTACCACCAATACTAACACTACTTGGTAAACTAGTTACATTTGAGAAAATTATTGGTAAAGCTACTATAATACATAAGAAACCGCTACCAATGCAAGTAACTCTCATTAAAACCTTAGAAAAATAATTCTTAGTTTCTTCGCCAGGTCTTATTCCTGGAATATAACCACCATTCTCTGCTAAATTCTTTGAAAACTCTTCTGGTTTAAATATCATATATGTATAAACAAAACCAAATAAGAATATTAAAATAACATAAATCATAAAACCAACTGGTGTAGTATAGGTCAAGTATTTTTGAATAAATAAAGTAACACTTTCTTTATTTACTAGTGCTGAAATAATAGTTGGAATAGCTAAAACGCTTGATGCGAAAATAACTGGTACAACGTTAGCACTATTTATTTTAATTGGTACGAAACTAGAAGCTTGATTTCCAAAACTTCCAGATTTATTGGCATATTGAATAGGAATTTTTCTTTCTGCTTCTTGAACAAAAATAACACCTACAACAATCCCAAAATAAATTAAAACAAAAAGTATAAACTTAACTAAACCAAAAGCGATTTGTTGAGTTGTACCACTAAATGTAACTAAGCCATTAAAAGCATCAATAAACATTTGTGGTAAAGTAGCAATGATTCCAGCCATAATTATAAGACTTAAACCATTACCTATACCTTTTTGTGATATCTGATCTCCTAACCATAGAAGCAATGCAGTACCTGCTGTTAATATAAGAGAAACATATAAGTAATCCATAGGAGCAGCAGATTTTCCTAAAAACATAAAAGAAAATGCATAGCCTTCAATGAAAGCAAATAATATACCTAAATAACGAGATATTCTATTAATTTTTTGTCTTCCAGTATAACCTTGTTTACTTAACTCTTGTAAGGAAGGAACTATTTCTTGTAATAATTGCATTAAAATGGTAGCTGTAATATAAGGCATAACACCTAAAGCAAATATTGAAAAGTTTTGTAATGCTCCTCCACCCATCGAATTAATTAATTCTAGGAATCCAAGATTCTTAGTTATACTTTCTGTTCCTGGAACTTGAATAGTTGTTCCAATAATAAATATAGCAAGAACTAAAGTTGTAAAACCTATTCTTTTTAGCAAATCTCTATTAGTAGGTTTGAATAGTTGCTTCACTAGAGATGTCATACTAGATCACCTCAGCTTTACTTCCTGATTCGTTAATCTTGTCCAATGCACTCTTAGAAAATTTGTGAGCTTGAACAGTAATTTTTTTATCTAATTGTCCTTCTCCTAATACTTTAATTCCTGAAAGTTGTTTTTTAACAATTCCTTTTTCTTTTAATAAAGCAGGAGTAACAACTGTTCCATCTTCAAATACATTTAAATCTGAAAGATTAATAACAGCATATTCTTTCTTGAAAGGATAGTTACTAAATCCTCTTTTAGGTAGACGACGATATAATGGTAATTGTCCACCTTCAAATACTGGATTTATGCTTCCACCGCTACGTGCCTTTTGCCCTTTTTGTCCACGACCTGATGTTTTACCTAAACCAGAACCAGATCCACGACCTACACGCTTTTTAGAGTGTTTAGCACCAATATTTTTTTCTAATTCATGTAACTTCATTATCCTAAAATCTCCTCTTCTTTTTTACCACGAAGTTGGGCAACTTCTTCGATTGTTCTCATACTTTTTAAACCATTCATTGCAGCTTCTGCCATGTTTAGTTTAGTTCTAGCTCCTAAAGATTTAGAAACAACATCACGAACTCCAGCTAAATCTAAGATAGCACGAACGCTACCACCAGCGATAACTCCAGTACCTTCTTTAGCAGGTTTTAACATAACTCTAGCAGCACCACTACGTCCAACAACTTCATGAGGAATAGTTCTTCCCTCTACAAGAGGAACAGTGATTAGGTTTTTATTAGCAGCTTGAATAGCTTTTTTAATAGCATCAGGTACTTCGCTAGCTTTACCAGTACCTAAGCCAACTTTTCCTTTTCTATTACCAATAACAACGATTGCAGAGAAACGACGATTTCTACCACCCTTAGTAACTTTAGTAACGCTTTTTACTTCAACTACTAATTCTTCAAATTCTTTGTTCTTGGCTTCACTTGTTTGCTTTTGCATATTTTTTCCTCCTTAGAATTCTAATCCATTACTACGTGCAGCATCAGCTAAAGCTTTTACACGTCCATGATAAAGATATCCACCTCTATCAAATACTACTTTTGTAATGCCAGCTTCTTTTGCTTTCTTAGCAATACTTTCACCGACTTTACTAGCTGCTTCAATATTAGAACCATTCTTTAATTTTAAATCTTTATCTAATGAAGAAGCAGATACTAATGTTTTTCCATTATCGTCATCGATAATTTGGGCATAAACCCCTGTATTTGAGCGAAATACACTAAGACGAGGAGCAGCTTCAGTACCATGTAACTGTCTTCTTATTCTAGCATGACGTACTTCTCTCATACTATTTCTTGATTTTTTACTAACCATAATTTTCTCTCCTTCCTACTAAGCAGCTTTCTTTCCTTCTTTACGTTGAATATGTTCATCTTTATAACGAATACCTTTTCCTTTGTAAGGTTCAGGTTTTCTTACTTTACGAACATTAGCAGCAAATTCACCAACTAACACTTTGTCAATACCTTTAACTACGATTTCAGTATTGCTAGGAGCTTCTACCGTAAGTCCTTCAGGGACATCCATAACTACAGGATGAGAATATCCAGCATTAATTGTTAACTTGTTACCAGCTACATTAAATCTGTAACCAACACCAATGATTTCTAGACCTTTTTCATATCCCTTAGTTACTCCAAGGATCATATTATGAAGAAGTGCATTCATTGTTCCATGCATTGCTTTCGCTGCATCGTTAACTCTAGTTAATGTGATTGTATTTCCTTCTTGCTCTAAAGAAATACCTTTTAACATTTTTTGAGACAAGCTTCCTTTTGGGCCAGTAACTGTTACGATATCATTTTCTACCTTAACTGTTACTCCTTCAGGAACTTCAATTTTACGATTTCCAATACGGCTCATTTTTTCACCTTCCTTTTACCAAATGTATGCTAAAACTTCGCCACCAATGTTTAATTTACGAGCTTGTTTATCAGTCATAATTCCTTGTGATGTAGAAATAATTGCAATTCCTAATCCATTTAAAACACGAGGAATTTCATCGTTTTTAACATAAACACGAAGTCCTGGTTTTGAAATTCTTTTAAGTCCTGTAAGAACTCTTTCTTTCTTTTCACCATATTTTAAGGTAAGGATAATCTCACCTTGTACATCATTATCTTTCTTTTCAACTTTGTAGTCTTTAATAAATCCTTCTTCTTTTAAAATTCTTGCAATTTCAACTTTAACATTTGATGAAGGTACAACTACTTTTTCATAACGCATTTGATTAGCATTACGAATACGAGTTAACATATCCGCAACTACGTCTGTAACTACAGCCATTCTTATCCTCCTTCCTTCTACCAGCTTGATTTCTTAACGCCTGGTATTTGTCCTTTTGAAGCCAATTCACGGAAGCATATACGACAGATCCCAAACTTACTCATAACAGCGTGAGGTCTACCACAACGTGTACAACGTGTATATTCACGTACTTTGAATTTTGGCTTTCTACTATTTTTTACAATCATACTTTTTTTTGCCATTTTATCCCTCCAATTACTTTCTAAATGGAATTCCTAGTTCATTTAATAAGTCATAAGCTTCTTCATTGGTCTTTGCAGTGGTAACAAATACGATATCCATACCACGTACTTTTACAACTTCATCATAATTGATTTCTGAGAAGATTAATTGTTCTTTAATACCTAAAGTATAATTTCCACGTCCATCAAATGATTTAGGACTAACACCACGGAAGTCACGTACTTGAGGAAGAGAGATAGAAATTAACTTATCAACAAAGTTATACATATTTTCTCCTCTTAGAGTTACCTTACATCCGATTTTTTGTCCTTCTCTGATTTTAAATCCAGCGATTGATTTTTTAGCCTTTGTAACTACTGGTTTTTGTCCAGAAATCTTAGCTAAATCACTAACAGCAGCATCTAATAATTTTGCATTGCTAGCTCCATCACCAACACCCATGTTAATAACTACTTTATCTAACTTAGGTACTTCCATAATTGATTTATAATTATATTTGTTCATTAAACTTGGAACAATTTCATTTACGTACTTTTCTTTTAGGCGGTTCATTCGTTATACCCTCCTTCCACTAATCAAGTGTCTCTTTTGATTTGACACTAATTCTTACTTTTTTATCGTTTTTATCCTTAGTATAACCAATTCTTGTTCTCTTTTTAGTTTTTGGATCAATTATCATAACATTACTAGCATCAATTGGTGCTTCTACTTCTAGAATACCACCAGTTACTTGACCATTACCTTTTTGATGTTTCTTAACAATATGAACACCTTCAACGATAACTTTGTTTTCTTTTCTTAATGTCTTGATAATATTACCAGTTTTTCCTTTATCAGAACCAGAAATTACTTCTACTTTATCTCCAACTTTTAACTTCATAATAACCTCCTTATAATACCTCTTTTGCAAGGGATACTATCTTCATATAATCTTTCTCACGAAGTTCACGTGCTACTGGTCCAAAAATACGAGTTCCGACAGGAGTTTTATCATCACGAATGATAACACAAGCATTGTCATCAAATTTGATATAACTACCATCTTCACGTCTTAGACCTTGTTTACTACGAACAATAACAGCTTTTACAACCTTACCTTTTGGGTATGGGGAGTTTGGAATAGCATTTTTCACAGTTCCTACTACTACATCACCAATATTTCCAGTCTTAACATGACTTCCACCAAGTACACGAATTACTAGTAATTCACGTGCTCCAGAGTTATCAGCAACTTTTAATCTACTTTCCTGTTGTAACATCGATTACATCCTCCTTTTTCTATTACTATAAAACTATAGCTTCTTTTACGATTTCTTTTAAGTAGAAATGTTTTGTTTTAGAAAGTGGTCTAGTTTCAACGATTCTTACAACATCTCCTACTTTAGCTTTATTTGTTTCATCATGAACACTATATTTTTTTGATGATTTTACTCTTTTATGATATAGTGGGTGCATTTTATGTGTTTCTACAAGTACAGTAATTGTTTTATCATTACTAGCACTAACAACTTTACCTACTAACTCATGGCTTTTCTTCTTATCCATAAATTCCCTCCTATACTTCTTCCTTTAATTCACGTTCTCTTAAAACGGTCTTTAATCTAGCAACGGTGTGTCTTAAATCACGAATGCGAGAAGGTTTTTCTAGATTACCTGTAGCTTGTTGAAAACGTAAGTTAAAAAGTTCTTCTTTAGATTCTTTTAATTTGGCATTAATTTCTTCATTTGATAATTCTCTGATTTCACTAATCTTCATTCGTAACACCACCTTCCTCTTTTTTTACAAATTTACATTGAATAGGTAATTTATGACTTGCAAGTCTTAAAGCTTCACGAGCAACAGGCTCTGATACTCCAGAAATTTCAAACATAATTTTTCCTTCTTTAACAACTGCAACCCATTTATCTACGCTACCTTTACCTTTTCCTTGACGAGTACCAATAGCTTTAGCAGTTAATGGTAAGTGTGGGAAAATATTAATCCAAACTTTTCCTCCACGTTTCATATAACGTGTCATAGCAATACGAGCTGCTTCAATTTGGTTAGCTGTAATCCAAGCTCCTTCTTTAGCCATAAGACCATACTCACCAAAATGAAGTTCTACGTTACCTTTAGCTCTGCCTTCGTAAGGTAATCTATGAACACGACGATATTTAGTTCTTGATGGTATTAACATATTAATTACCTCCTTTAGCCTTTTTATTGTTTAAGATTTCTCCTTTATAGATCCAAACCTTAACTCCGATTTTTCCGTAAGTTGTATCTGCTTCACTAGTAGCATAATCAACATCAGCACGTAATGTATGTAAAGGAATAGTTCCTTCAATATAATGTTCACTACGAGCCATATCTGCTCCACCTAAACGTCCAGATACTTGTGTTTTAATTCCTTTTGCTCCTGCTTTCATAGCATTTCTAATAGCTCTTTTTTGTGCCATACGGAATGATGCACGATTAGTAATTTGGCTTGCTATTGAATCAGCAACAAGTTGCGCATTTAAATCAGCTTTTTTAATATCTACGATAGAAACATTGATATTTTCACCAATTTCCTTAGTCATATCTTTTCTAAGCTTTGTAATTTCTTCTCCTCCGCGTCCAATGATAACACCAGGTTTAGAGGTATGAATGGTAACTTCACATTTCTTATTAGTACGATCAATTTCAACTTTTGCAATTCCTGCATTCTTTAAATTCTTTTTGATATATTCACGAATTTTAAGATCGTTAGCTAAAACTTTTGCGAAATCATTTTTTGAAGCATACCATTTTGCTTCCCAATCTTTATTGATTCCAAGTCTTAGTCCTATTGGATCAACTTTTTGTCCCATTTTTTCTCCTCCTTATTATTTTTCTGCCACTTTAATAACAATGTGACTTGTTCTTTTATCTTTATGTCCGATACGTCCACGAGAATCAAATAGAATTCTCTTCATTACAGGACCAGCATCTACTCTTGCTTCACTTACATATAAGTTTTCTAACTTCATATCATGATTGTTAGTAGCATTTGCAATAGCTGAATTTAATGTATTTTTTACCATAACGGCTGCTTTTTTATTAGTATTACTTAAAATTGCAAGGGCTTCATTAACTTTTTTACCACGAATCATATCAACTACAAGACGTGCCTTGATTGGAGAAATCCTTTGCATTTTAGCAATTGCTTGTGCTTGTTTTATCTCTTCCATCTAAATTTTCCTCCCTTGTCTTCTACTTCTTCTTGTCGCTTCCGTGTCCACCAAATTTACGAGTTAATGCAAACTCACCTAATTTGTGTCCAACCATATCTTCTGTAACATAAACAGGAATAAATTCACGTCCATTGTGTACAGCAAATGTATGACCAATAAAATCAGGATAAATAGTAGAACGGCGTGACCAAGTTTTAATTACTTCTTTTTTACCACTTTTGTTTAATTCTTTTACCTTTTTTAATAATCTATCAAAAACATAAGGTTTTTTCTTTGAACTTCTTGCCATTATTTTCCTCCCTATTTACTTCCACGACGACGAACAATAAATTTATCCGTACGTTTATTATTTCTTGTTTTATATCCAAGAGCTGGTTTACCCCAAGGAGTAACAGGTCCTTTACGTCCGATTGGTGCTCTTCCTTCTCCACCACCATGAGGGTGATCGTTAGGATTCATAACAGAACCACGTACTGTTGGACGAATTCCCATATGACGTTTTCTTCCAGCTTTTCCAAGCTTTACTAGATTAGAATCTTCATTACCAACTACACCAATAGTTGCCATACAAGTTCCAAGTACACGTCTTTGTTCTCCACTTGATAAACGAATCATTACATAATTTCCTTCACGACCAAGGATTTGTGCAGAACTTCCAGCACTACGTGCTAAGCTTCCACCTTTTCCTGGGCGAAGTTCGATATTATGAATAACAGTACCTACAGGAATATTCATTATAGGTAATGCGTTACCAGTTTTAATATCAACATTAGAACCAGCTACGATTTTATCTCCTACTTTTAATCCTTTAGGTGCAATAATATATCTTTTTTCACCATCTAAATAATTAATTAATGCAATGTTAGCACTACGATTTGGATCGTATTCAATACTTGCTACAACACCTTCAACATCAAATTTATTTCTCTTGAAATCAATGATACGATATTTTCTTTTAACTCCCCCACCTTGATGACGAACAGTTATTTTACCTTGATTATTACGACCAGCTTTCTTATTAAGTGTTACAACTAAACTCTTTTCTGGTGTACTTTTTGTTATTTCTTCATTGACAAGAGTACTTTTATTTCTTTGTCCTGGTGTAGTAGGTCTAAATTTTTTAATTGCCATAACTTATTTTCCTCCTTCTAACCAAGATTAATTTCTTCGCCTTCAGCTAACTTAACAATAGCTTTCTTACAACGATTTGTAAGACCAGTATAGCGTCCAACTCTTCTTTTCTTAGGTTTTACATTGATTGTTCTAATTTCTTTAACATGAACATTAAATATTTTTTCAATAGCTTGTTTAATTTCTATTTTATTAGCTCTAGAATCAACTTTGAAAACATATTTTCCATTTTGTGCTATAACTCCACTTTTTTCAGTAATAACGGGAGCTTTAATGATTTCTAAATACTTAGTATCCATTATTTAAGCACCTCCTCTACGTCTTTAAGAGCTTTTTCTGTCATAACCATAACGTCACTATTTACAATATCAAGAACGTTTACTTCGTCACTAGAAATTAATGCAACGCTTTGTAAATTTCTTGAAGCTAATATTACGTTTTCTTCGAATTGGTCAACAACAAATAATACTTTCTTATCTTCAAGTTTCATATTTTTTAGTAAAGTTGTCATTTCTTTAGTTTTAGGAGTTCCAAAAACTAATTCTTCAATTACCATAACTTCTCCATCTAAGAATTTATGAGCAAATGCGCTTTTTAAAGCTAAACGACGTTCTTTACGATTTTGTTTTTTACTATAGTCACGTGGTACTGGTGTTCCATAACGTCCACCACCTACCCATTGAACAGCTCTAATAGAACCTTGACGGGCATGTCCTGTACCTTTTTGTCTCCATGGTTTTCTTCCTCCACCACTTACTTCACTACGAGTTTTAGTGGAGTGTGTCCCCTGACGTAATGATGCTTGTTGAAGAATAATCGCATCATATAATACTTTATCATTTGGGGTAATATCAAAAATTTCATTTACTTTTAATTCTTTAACTTCTTCACCCTTAAGGTTTATAAGTTTTACCTTTTTCATGCTTTTTCCTCCTTCAATCACTTTCTTTTATTTTCGTGATGATTATTCTGACTTTTCTTCTACTTGTTCAACTGGTGCTTCTACAGCTTCTTCGATAACTTCTTTAGTTTCCTTTTGATAAGTAATTAAGTCAGCTGCATCATTTTTTTGATTTGGCTTTTTAACGGCTGTTCTAATTTGAACAAGACCTTTCTTTGGTCCAGGTACGTTTCCTTTGATTAAGATAATGTTGTTTTCTAAATCAACTGCTACTATTTCAAGATTTTGAACAGTAGATTTTACATTACCCATTTGTCCAGGTAACTTTTTACCTTTTAATACGTGCATTGGTCTCATTGTTCCTAAAGAACCAACTCCGCGGTGATATTGAGAACCATGTCCCATAGGTCCACGAGATTGGTTATAACGTTTAATAACACCTTGGAAACCTTTACCTTTGCTAATACCTGTTACGTCAACGATTTCTCCAGCTTCGAAAATTGAAGCATCAATTACTTGACCTAAAGTATAATCATTTGTATTAACGCCCCTGATTTCTCTTAAGAAGCGCTTAGGTTCTGTATTTGCTTTTTTGGTATGACCAATTTCAGGCTTATTACTTCTTTTTTCAGTAATAGTATCAAATCCCAATTGAATTGCGTCATATCCTTCTTTTCCTGTTGTCTTAATTTGTGTTACAACGTTAGGCTCAACAGAAACAACAGTTACAGGAATTAATTTTCCTTCTGTTGTGAAAATTTGTGTCATTCCGACTTTCTTTCCTAAGATTCCTTTCATTTTATCCTCCTATTAAATCATTTTGATTTGAATGTCTACACCGCTTGGTAAGTCTAAACGTTTTAAAGCTTCGATTGTATCCTTATTAGGATTTTTAATATCGATTAAACGTTTATGTGTACGCATTTCGAATTGTTCACGACTATCTTTATATTTGTGAACAGCTCTTAAAATTGTGAACTTTTCAATTTCAGTAGGTAATGGTACAGGTCCAATAACCTCTCCTCCACTTCTTTTAACAGTTTCTACAATTCTTGTTACAGCATCATCAAGAACTCTGTGATCATAAGCTCTTAATTTGATACGAACTTTTTCTGTTGACATAGTAACTTCCTCCCTTCGCCTATATCTAGTATAGACTTGCTCCGTGCGAATAACCCGATTTCCATTGTCAACTTAACCTGGCGTATCGGCAACCTCTCACATCTAAGCAGTCACACGTATTTAATTTTAGCATACTATTTCAAGAAAAACAAGCTATTTTTGTTGATAAATTTCAAAAAAATTCTGAAGAAAAGTGTAAAGTTGCAGTGTTAACGCCTGGTAATTTTGCTTTTACTAGCAAATCTAACACTATCTCGACCAAATCTACTGATTATATCGTCCATTACTTCTTCCATCTTATTTGTTTCTACCTTCTCAGTATTATCAAAAATTGACATCTGTTCTTTTCGTTCAGAAGTTAAATCAGCTAACCTTACACCTATATTTCTGATAGGGTCTTCTTTCCAGCTTCGCTCAAATAAAGTAATTACTAAATTATATATATCATTTGTAGAACTAGTCGGATTATCTATAGTCATCTGATGAGAATAATTTTTAAATAAAAAATTTCTATACGTAATCGCTACTGTTTTAGCATAAAGCTTTTTTCTTCTAAGTTCAAAAGTAACACTTTCTACTTCATCAAATAGTATTTTCTCTAATTCTTCTTTCTTTGTATAATCATATGGTAAAGTCTTAGAAATACTAATACACTTATTTTTTTCCCTTTTGGAAACTACTTTACTATTATCAATACCTCTTGAAGCTTCTAGAAAATATTCACCTTGTTTTTTAAAATGCTTTACAAGTAATTGCTTGGGACACTTAGCTAAATCACCAATTGTTCTTATCCCAAGACTTTCTAACTTTCTAGCTGAACTTCTTCCTAACATAAACAAATCACTAACAGGAAGAGGCCACATCTTAGTTTCTATTTCATTCATAAAAAGAGTATGTACTTTATCTGGTTTTTCAAAATCACTTGCCATCTTAGCGCATAACTTATTTTCTCCTATACCAACATTAACTGTAAATCCAAACTTTTCTTTAATTTCATCTTTCATTTTATGTGCTAATTTAACATAATCAGTACCATATAATAAGGTCGTTCCTGTCATATCTAAAAAACACTCATCTACTGAATACTGCTCAATGTCAGGTGTGTAAGTAGCTAAGTAGTTATACAGCTTTTTCGATTGTTCCATATAAATAGTATGATTAGGAGGAAAAACTTCTATCCACTTACATTTTTTTCTAGCACTATATAATGTCTCTGCTGTTACTATTCCATATTTTTTAGCAACTGGACTTTTAGCTAAAACTATTCCATGTCTAAGTTTTTCATCTCCCGCAATCACTGCAGGTATTTTTCTTATATCTTTTTTATAACCATTCTCTAAAAGATTAACAGCTGTCCAAGATAAAAATGCATTATTAACATCTATATGAAAAATAATTCTCGCCATAATTCCTCCTAAATGTGACTATATTATATAATACAGTTGTTCTATTATCAAGAGAAAAAAATAACCAATTTCTGGTTACTTTCTATTCATTACTTTAACAAACTTTTTACTCTTATTTACTACATCACTATCAATTTCACTACTAACTAAATAATCTAGATAAAGACAGACAATTGCACCATATCTTTCTTTACATCTAACTTTTTCGCTTTCAATAATAACATTTTTATCATTAAAATATTCCGCTTTTCTTTCTTCAATTTTTCTACAAGAAAGACACTGACAATCAAAGTATGTCTTATCATTAATAACAGTTTTATCTAGCAAATACCAAGCAAGATGTTCACAAGTTTGCTGCTTTTCTAAAATAAGATTACTATTTTTACTTACCATAAACCCTCTATAAATATTAAATTAATTTATTTCCTGTCATTTCTGTTGGTATATCTAGTCCCATATACTCTAAAATAGTTGGAGCAATATCTCCTAACTTACCACTTTTAATATTTTTAATGTTGTTATCAGTGATAATAAATGGCACAGGTGAAGTTGTATGAGAAGTAATTATCTCATCCTTATCATCAACCATTACTTCAGAATTACCATGGTCAGCTGTTACAAACATAGTAAAGCCTTTTTCTAAAGAAGCATCATATAATCTTTTAACATTTTCATCTACTGCTCGAACAGCTTCTTCTACTTTATCAAATTTACCAGTATGACCAACCATATCACAATTAGCAAAGTTTAAAATAACTAAATCATAATTATCCATTACTTCAATCAATTTATCTGCTACTTCATAAGCACTCATTTTTGGATATAAATCATAAGTTGCTACATCTTTACGAGGTACAATTATTTTATCAGTATTTGGTAATTCTTTTTCTTCACCACCATCAAAGAAATAAGTAACGTGTGGATATTTACTAGCTTCAGCTATTCTTAATACTTTAAGTCCTTTTGAAGCAGCATATTCTCCTAAAGTATTAGTAAGATGCATTGGTGGAAATGCTGGTGTTGAAATAACTATATGTTCAGGTGTCATCATTGTAACTAATTTAGTATTTTTAAAATCAACACGTTCAAATTCTTTAAATTCTTTATTAGTTATAGCGGTAAACAACTGAGTAATACGATCTGGTCTAAAGTTTACCATTACCATACCATCATTTTCTTTTAAGTTCCCTTCATCCATTAATCTTGCTGGAACAATAAACTCATCCATTATACCTTTTTCATAAGAAGCATTAATATATTCTTTACAAGATGATATTTTTTCTCCTTCATTATGTACTAGTAAATCATAATATTCTTTAGTTAAATTCCACATTCTTTCTCTATCCATAGAATAATATCTTCCTGACACATCACGAAGTTTACCAATACCTAGTTCTTTTAATTTTTTATCTAATTCATCTAAATAAGTTAAAGCTACATTAGGTAGAGTATCTCTTCCATCTAAAAAAGCATGTACATAAACATTAGAAAATTCTTCTTTTTTACATAAATCTAACATAGCAAATAAATGATTTATATGTGAATGAATACCACCATCACTAAGTAAACAGAATAAATGTAGGGCTGACTTATTTTTCTTACAATGATTAATAACATCAAGAAGCACTTCATTCTTAAAGAAACTTCCATCTTCAATAGCATGATTTATTTGCATAAGTGGTTGATCAACAACACGTCCTGCTCCAATATTTAAGTGACCTACTTCACTGTTTCCCATTTGTCCTTTAGGAAGTCCTACTTCTTCACCACTTGCTTGTAAAGTGGTATGTGGATACTCCTTCCATAAAGAGATAATATTTGCTGGATTAGCTGCAATTACTGCATTTCCTTTCTTTTCTTCACGATAACCAAAACCATCTATGATTGTCAATAATACTTTTTTCAATTTATATCCTTCTTTCTAATATATCTGTTCATTTAAACAAAATACCGCATAAATAGGTAAATAATAAACACCTTTTTTTAGTGAAAAATTATTTTCTGTAATTCGATAGGCATCTGTCACCACATATTTTTTCATAAATACTGACAAACTCTTAGACTTAGAACCTTGTTTTACTATTTCAATAGGAATTACTTTTCCCATTCTATTTTGAATGACAAAGTTAACTTCTGCTTTTCCTTCTGATTGATAATAATAAAGAGAATAACCAGCTTCAAACAAAGTATGTGCTATATGATTTTCAAAAAGAGCATACTTTAAGTCTGTTTTTTCTAATAGTTGTTTTTTTGTTAAATGATATTTACCTGACAATATTCCATCATCAGGATAGTATAGTTTAAAGCTATCTAATTCACGACAACTTGATAAAGGTGATTTTATTGTTCTTATTTTATAACTACGATAAAGTAATTGATTACTAACTAAATATTTAATAACATTTTCATATTCCTTAGCTCTTCTTCCATAACCTAAAACTCCGTATTGAAACTTTTTATTTTCTTTTTCTAACTGACTAGGAATACTATCTAAGACTTCTAAACCTCTTGGAATATCTATCAGATTATCACATTCAGTTAGGAATGTTCTAAGTATTTCAGAAATTTTTTCTTTAACACTTTCATAGTAACCTCTACTAATGTTTTGAAATGATTCTTTAACAACTTCTGGAAAACCACCTGTTAATAGATAATCATAGAATAAGTCAATTATCTTAGCATGTTTAGAACAAACTTTTTTATTCTGATATGATTTTCTAATAAGGTCTGCCAATTCTTTTTCGTCTCTTGCCCACAAATACTCTTCAAAGTCCATTTCAGTCATAAATTTATATTGTAATTCTTCGCTACTAAATTTAACTAAATTTTCTCTTCTTGAAGTTATGGCAATTACATGATAGTCATTTCTATCAAAACCAAATAGCTTTATGCTTTTAATTATTTCTTCATCTTCTACATTATCAAAAATTATCAGCGTATCATTTTTTTCAATAGGAACATCTGCTAAATCAGCTAAAACATTTACTAGTCTAGCAATTGAACGTTCTTTTTTTAAAACTTTCAATAAATCTTCATTATGTAAGGTATTAAAATAAGCAATATTTTTATAATTTTTTCTTCCAAATTCTAGGACTGTGTATGTCTTTCCAACTTGTTTTAGTCCAAATAGAAGAAGAGGTTTTCTTACCTTATCTTCCTTCCATCTTTGAAAGAATTTTTCTATTTTTCGTTCCATAAATTGTACTCACCTCACATATTTAATACAGATTAAGTATAGTTTATTAAATTTTTAAAGTCAATATAGAATATCATTAAAAATGACAATTTCTTTATAATTTAAATTATTACTATAATTAATATTTTACATTTTGGCTAGTTTTATATAATTAAAAACAGACAACTCTTCATTATCTGCTTTTTTATATATTTAATATTATTAATTCTTAACTGGGTCCTGGTGAAATTCTAATCTAAGTTTATCTGCTACCGTTACAATAAATTCTGAATTTGTCGGTTTTGCCTTATCTATATCTACACTATGACCAAAAATCTCCTCCATTAGTTGCCAATTTCCTCTATTCCAACTAACTTCTATGGCATGTCTTATTGCTCTTTCAACTCTCGATACAGTTGTATCATATTTAGCAGCTATATCTGGATATAATTCCTTAGTTATTCCACCAATTACGTCAGGGTGATCAAACAAAACTGTTATACCTTCTCTTATATATTGATATCCTTTTATATGTGAAGGAACACCAAGTTCATGAAGAATATTAGTAATTGATATTTGTAGATTATTATATCGCATATCAAATACCTTTCCATCATATTTTGCTTTATGTCCACATTCAACTATCCTTTTTTCAAGTTCGGTTAATTCAAATGGTTTTAGAATAAAATAACTTATTCCAAGTTCACTAGCCTCTCTTATTACATTTTGTGCATTAAAAGAAGTTAAAACTATTACACTTTTATGAAGATTTCTTTCTCTTAGTTCTCTTAGTACTTGTAACCCGTCTTTATTAGGCATTATCAAGTCAAGTAAAATTACATCATACTCATCTTCTTTATTCAAAATTATGTCTAAGCCTTCAACTCCGTCATTAGCAGTTAAATTAATAGCAACAGTTTCACTATTACTAAAATACTCCTTTACCATTTTGATCAATTCAAAGTTATCATCAATCATTAATACGTTGGTTTTTTCCATAAGTTCTCCTTCCATATACTACCACGCATCAATACTACCCTATGCATTTTAATTATATAACATTAAAAAGAAAAATGATAGAGCAAAAAATAGGAGATTTTGTCGACCTCCTATATTTGTTTTAAGATTTCTTTAATTTCTTCTATATCAAGACTAGCCTTTCCAAGTAGGACACCCGCTAAATAAGGTATTTCTTTAAAAGTTGTTATATTTTCTTTAGAAACACTGCCTCCATAAAACAACGGATAATTATATTTATTATGTAAAAACTCAAAAACTGATATTAACTTATCTTTACCTGGAATAATACCTGTTCCAATAGAATAACATGGCTCGTAAGAAATATATAATTTATCAAATGATAAATCAGAAAGTAAATAATCTAAATCAGTAGAAAGAACATCTATAGTATTTTCAGCTTTTTCTTCCCCAATACAAAGAATTGGTATTAAGTTATTCTCCTTTGCTCTTTTTAATTTTTCTTTAACATCAGTCAATGTTTCATTCTTGAAATGCCTTCGCTCACTATGATTAATAAAAACATATTTAACTCCTAAAGACTTTAAAGCTTCTCCTGATACTTCTCCTGTATAGCTTCCCATTTTATAGCTACTAATATCTTGACTACCAAGTGTAACATCTTTAAATATTGGTAAGTAACAAGTACTAGGACATACTATCAAATTATCATTGGGAAATAAATCTTCTATTTTATTATAATAATCAATTATTTCAGAATAAGTTAAATTACTTTTATGATTTAAGACTACCTTCATCTGCACTACCATCCTTTTTACCAAGAAGTTTCTTTACCGTATTATGAACCATATTAGAAAAATCTTTTTTATTATTAAAATTTTCAATCGCTACCTTATAAACTTCTAAGACATTATCGGCAAAAGAAGTTAAAGAATATTGCTTAATTGAACCTTTAGTATGCTTTAAAAGTGAATTATATTCTTTCTTATCTGCTGCTAATTCAAGCATTTTACTAGCACAATTTTCTATATCATTAAAAAACATTCCATTAAGTTTATCCACAACCATTGTGTGAAAAGCCTCATCCTCAATACATAAAACAGGTTTTTCGGCTGCTAAAGCTTCTATCACAGTTAGACCTTGTGTTTCTGTAACTGATGCTGTTACAAAGGCTTGACACATATGATAATAAAGTGGCATATCATTCCAAGGAGCAGAACCAAAAAATTTGACTGAATCTTGAAGGACCAATTCTTTCATTTTACTTTCATATTCATCTTTATCTGGTCCATCACCAATTAACAATAATTTTATATTATTTTTTCTACTCTTAATTTTACTCATTGCATCTAGTAAAAAGAGAATATTTTTCTCTTGAGCCATTCTTCCTACAAATAAATAAACAAAATCATTCTTCTTATAACCTAATTTTTTTCTTATTTCATTTGCCTTCTGTAAATTAACATTTTCCTTATTAAATCTTGAAGAATCTATTCCTGTTGGAACAATATATATTTCTTTATTATAGTGATATTCATCTCTAAATAAGTGATAAGTTTTTATAGTAGGAACAATAAAGGCATTAGCTGTATCATCACAATAAAATTTGCTTAAATACTCCACTGCTTTCTTACAACCCATATCAAAGTATTTATGATTTCTAGAAATATAATATGTATAATCTTTATACATAGTATGATAAGTATGTACTAACGGAATATGATATTGCTTAGCAAGAAGCCTTGCAAATATTCCCATACACATTTCGGTATGAGAATGTATTATATCTAACTCCCAAGACTTTATTGTCTTGATAACTTTAACTGGATAAATACTAGCTGCTCTATAATCATAAATGCCAGTAGGTAAACCTGGTACTTTTAAAATTCTTTTTTCTTCATCATATGAATAAGTAGTAGCATCTTGTCCGACTGTTACAACATAAACGATATGTCCTTTTTCTTCTAAAGCATTTTTAAGTGTTTCAACACTAGTCGAAACGCCGTTTATAAATGGGGGATAACTATCAGTAAAAAGTCCTATTCTCATTATTCTTCTCCTTCCTTATGGAAACTAAACAATACTCCTCCTACTACCATTCCCAAATAATAAGTTATAAATCGCCAAACAATCATTACAGCACTAACACTACTTTTTCCTAAAAAGCCAGAAAATATTTCTAAAAAAGCATATTCTATACCACCTGTTGCTCCAGGAATAGGAACAAAAGAACCAATTATTAAAACATAAGCACTTGCAACTAAAGAAGTAAAGAAAGACATTGAAGTATAATCATGTAAACTATAAACTAAGAACAAAGGTATTGCATAATAACAAGTTAAAGCTATTAAGTTTAAAACTATGCCAAGAACAAATAAACCTTTCTTTTCTTTGACCTCTTTAGTACACTGATGAAAGTCTTCTAATCGCTCACGCCATTTTTCTAAAAATTTATCTTGATTTTTAATAAAGTGTAATTTCTTACCTAAGCTTGTAATTAGATTTAATAAAGTATTAGTGAATTTCTGACTTGTTGCTATTAATAGCATAACTACTGCTACAATAGTATTTATTAAAAAACCTAATATTATCAAACTTGTTAAAACACTTTTATAAACTAATACACCTGTAATAAAATTATAAATAACAGCAAATAAACCAAAGATGACTAATGCTAACTGATAAACAATAAAGTTTTGCATAATAACATTAGTCGCTTTTGTATAACGAAAGCCATGATTCTTTAACATATATATTTCCATTGGTTGACCACCAGTAGAAAAAGGTGTAATGCCATTAAAAAACTGTGTAATAATCATATGTTGAAAAGCATCTTTAAGAGATAGTTTTTCTTTTTCATTTACCCATAAATAATTAACTAATGCATGAAAGAAAAGATATGCAAAGTAAAGAACTATTGCAATGATAACAAATTTCATATTCATAGTTGTTATGGTACTAATAACTGTCTTAAAATTATCTTTAAGCACAAGAAATAAAACAAATAAAGTTATAAGCAAAATAATAAAACTATTTCTTTTCAAATGTTTCATATTCTTATTTTTCCCTTCTCTTTATCTTCGAGTCCTAGAGTATATGAGGCAACATCTCCATCTATTCCTAAAGATATAAAACCAAGTTTTTCTAAAACAGGTTTTAATGTTTGGTCTTTAGTCATAATAGATACTTCATCAAGGCCAGCTGAAAATGCATAATCAACTGCTGTTTCCACAAAAAAGTGATTTTTTCTTGGTTCTAAGGTGATAGGAAAAGAAAGAAAACCTTTCTTTAAATCTGTTTCACCGTGAATGAAACAATAATCTATTACTTTTTCATTATCAAAATAAGCCAAGTAGTCTTCAAAAACAACTGGTGATAATTCCTTATTAGTTAAAATATTTTTACTAACGTTTTCTGTATCATTACGAAGACAAAAGTCATTTAATGCTTCTATTTTATTCAAGTCTTTATTAGTTACTACCTCAACATATCTCTTGCCCATTTTTATTCCCCTTTTTCCTCAATATTTTCAAGTCCTGGTAAGTTTTTACCACTTAAATATTCTAATGTAGCTCCTCCACCAGTTGATACGTGATAAAATTTATCAGTTAAGGAAAGTTTACTAGCAGCAGCTACGATATCTCCTCCACCTAGTACTGTTTTTGAATTGTTAGTTACTAAAAATTTCAATAGTTTATCAGTACTTTCTGCATATAAAGGAAATTCATAAACACCTAGCGGTCCATTCCAAAAGACTGTTTTTGAATCAGTTAAGTAATTTTCAAATAGCGATAATGTTTTACTACCAATATCTAGTCCCATCTCATGAAAATCTATTTCATTGATATCTTTTTCTGTTCTATTAGTTGCATTTTTATACTCTGTTGAACAAGCTACATCTACTGGTAATACAATTTTTTCTGGATATTCTTTAAGTAGTTTTTGACAGTATTCTAAGGAATCTGTATCTAAAATAGAGTTACCTATTTCATAGCCTTCAGCTTGTAAAAAAGTAAAAGCCATTCCACCACCAATTAATAGTTTATCACATTTAGGAAGTAAATTATCTATAACTCCTATCTTATCGGCTACTTTAGCACCACCCATTATGATTGTAAATGGTTTTTCTGGTTTATTTAAAATAGCTAGTTTAGCTAATTCTTCTTCTACTAAGAAACCAATTCCACTTTCAAGATATTTACTTATTCCATAATTAGATGCATGTTTTCTATGAATAGTACCAAAAGCGTCATTAATAAAGATGTCACCATAACTTGCTAATTCTTTAGCAAATTCTAAGTCACAACCACTTTCTTTCTTACCATCTAAATCTTCATATCTAGTATTTTGCAATAAAACCACATCTTGAACTTTCATATTCTGGATAGCAGTTTTTACTTTGTCGCCAACTACTTCATCTACAAAAATAACTTTTTTAGCTAATAAGTCACTTAACCTATCAGCAACTATCTTTAAGTTGTTTTTTATTTTATCTTGATCTTCTTTTATTCTTCCTAAATGACTTAGTAATATCACTTTAGCATTTTTATCTATTGCATACTGAATAGTCTTTAAACTATTCTTAATTCTTGTATCATCTATTATTTTCCCATCTTTTAAAGGGACATTAAAATCACATCTTATGATTACTTTTTTATTGTTTAGTTTAAAATCTCTTATTGTTTTCTTCATATTGCCAACTCACCCTAAGGACAGTATAACATTTTTTAAACAAGAAAAAAAGAAAAGACCAGCTTTTCTTCAAAAATTATAAACTTAAGAAATATTTAGCACATCTAACCATTTGATATGAATAACTCATCTCATTATCGTACCAAGCGATTATTTTAACTAATTCACCATCTTCAGTTTTATTGACAGAAGTTAACAAACCATCTACTAAGGAACCATAACTCATTCCAATTACATCACTTGAAACAATTGGGTCAGTTGTATAACCTAAAGTTTCGTTCTGATTATTTTTTAATACTTCATTAATTTCCTCTTTTGTAACTTCTTTTTTTAGTTTCAAAACTAAATCAACAACTGAACCAGTTATTACAGGAACACGCATCGCCATACCAGATAACTTACCATCAAGAGAAGGAATTACTTTTCCAATTGCACTAGCTGCTCCCGTACTAGTTGGAACTATATTAGCAGCACTAGCACGACCACGTCTTGCATAAATACCTTTTTTATGAGCAACATCTAAATTTGCTTGGTCATTAGTATAAGCATGAACTGTTGTCATATAACCACTTGTTATTCCAAATTCCTTGTCAATAACATTTAATACTGGTGCTAAACAGTTAGTAGTACAACTTGCTGCTGATATTATTTTATCTTCTTTAGTTAAGATGTCATGATTTACATTATAAACAACTGTTTTTACATTTCCTTTAGCTGGAGCAGAAATAACTACTTTTTTAGCTCCTGCTTCTATATGAGCTTTCGCTTTTTCTTCTGATGTAAATAATCCTGTACATTCATAAACTAAATCAACATTTAATTCTTTCCAAGGTAATAATGCCGGGTCTTTCTCACTAAGTACTTTAATTTTCTTATCACCAACAACAAGCATATCTCCTTCAAATGATATTTCTTCTTTTCTGTAAGGACGATGTGCCGTATCATATTTTAATAAATAAGCTAATTGTTCAGCATCTGTTAAGTCATTAATAGCAACTATTTCAAAGTCACTATCTTGGTCCATTATTCTAAATATAAGTCTTCCTATTCTTCCAAAACCATTAATTGCTACTCTCATTTTCATTTCCCTTTCCACTATTAATGTCTACTAAATTTCTTTTTTTAATCATTAATTTGTTCTTTTATTTCCGGTACAACTCTATTTTCATCTTTTTTATCTATTCCATTAGTATAAGCTACATAAGTAATAGCAATTAGTATCACAAAGAATAAACAAATAAAGAAAATTAAAGTTCCCATTCCAAATCCTTTATTATTTAATTTCATTTGAAACCTCCTAAATTATTTCAACTGGAGCAAACTTTTCTGTTATTTCTTGATATACTTGATACCAAGAATAAACTCTTATCACGTTGATTCCACTACAAGTTTGATTATAAGGAGCATCAAAGACGAAGACAGGTATAATTTTACTAATCATATCAACATTAGTTTTTTTATCTTCTACCATTAAATCAAAGCGTCCATTTATACACTTTTCTTTTTTATTAGTAGTACCTGTTATTATTCCATCATATTCAATATTATATTTATTTAACCAATGTTTTACGTAGAAATCACTCATTCCGTTATATTGATTAGTTAAATATTGATTATCTCTTGCTGTTAAAATAAATATCTCATGTCCATCTTGTCTTAATCTATGAATTACTTCTGTAGCAAAAGGACGTGGAGGAATAGTTAATAGTAAATCAAAAATATATTGTCTCCAGAATTCTTTATTTTCTTCAGCAGTAAAATAGAATTGATCTTCCATATAATAACCTGTCGGGTTAAAACCACGATTAATATTATGTTCTACACAAAATTTAGAGCCATAAGCAAAGTGCCATTCAGCTACATCATTTAAAACTCCATCTATATCTACACCTATACGCATATTAACACCCTCTTATTCTTCTTTTATTCTAACAAATATTATTTCAAAAGAAAAGGTATCAAAATTTCTATTGACACTTTTTCACATTTTAATAAGGACTAATTAATCTTAAAGAAAACTTCCATAGTGGCATTCCATTTGTTATATTAAGTCGTGGTATTTTATAGATATTATCTTTACGACTTGCTTTTCTATGTTCCTTATCTGGTCCAAATGTAAAAGCCATTTTATATTTTTCTTCTTTTAGTACTTTAATTATGTCATTATTATAATGTCCATATGGATAAGCAAAATATTTAGTATTTATTACTTCACTCATTTTCTCAAAATCATCTTTAATGTATTTTGTTCCTTTATCAATTGATTTATCATAGTGAAGGGCATAAGAATGCGATGCTATATCTATATTAGGATATTCTGTTTTTATTTTAGCTAATGTTTCTTGATTCATATAGTTTTTATTTTCACCAGTAACATTAGAACCTATATAGAAAACTGTCGCTTTCATATTATATTTTTTTAATAATGGGAAAGCTAAATCATAATTAGACTGATAACCATCATCCATCGTTATTAACACACTTTTTCTTGGTATTTTCTTTTTTCCTTTATAATAATCATAAAATTCATCTAGACTTAGTGTTGTATAATTATGTTCCTTTAAATATTTTAATTGTTCTTCAAACTCACTTATCGGCATAATAAACATATCTTCTTCTACATTCTCACTGAATGAATGATAACCTAAAACGGCTACTTTTTCATCTTTATATAAGAATAAAATTGAAATTGAAAGGACTAGCCCCAATAACACTAGTATTTTAACATATTTCATAAACTTTTACCTCTTCTTCTAGAAGGATAACACAAAAACCCAAAAAAGAAAAGAGTAGTAAAAACTACTCCATAATTTCATCTTCTAATTGATCTAATGGTTCATCATCCATTAAGTCACTTTCTAAGTTGTATGATACATCACGATAATGTTTTAAACCAGTACCTGCAGGAATTAATTTACCAAGTAAAACATTTTCCTTTAGACCTTCTAGTTTATCAACCTTACCACGAATAGATGCATCAGTTAAAATTCTAGTTGTTTCTTGGAATGATGCAGCTGATAAGAATGAATCGGTTTCAAGAGATGCTTTTGTAATTCCTAAAAGGATAGGACGACCAGTAGCTGGTTTCTTACCTCTAATGATAATTTCTTTATTTCCTTCAGTAAATTCACGGAAGTTAACAAGACTACCAGGTAAGAATTTAGTATCTCCACCGTCAACAATACGGATTTTACTAATCATTCTACGAGCAATTACTTCGATATGTTTATCAGAAATATCAACACCTTGAGAACGATATGTGTTTTGAACTTCTTTCAAAATATATTCTTGTGTTGTAATTGGATCTGTTACAGCTAATAATTCTTTTGGACTTATAGCTCCTTCGGTTAGTTTATCACCACAGTGAACTTCTTGTCCTTTTTCTACTGCTAATTTAGCTCCATAGTTAGAAACATGTTCTTTAGTTTCTAGTTTATTAGTAATACTAATTTTAAATTTACCATGGTCTTCAGTAATTTTAGAAACTTTACCGTCAATTTCTGCAATAGTTGCTTTACCTTTTGGATTTCTAGCTTCAAATAATTCTTGAACACGAGGAAGACCTTGAGTAATATCTTCTCCACCGGCAACACCACCAGTATGGAATGTACGCATTGTAAGCTGAGTACCTGGTTCACCAATAGATTGAGCTGCCATTACACCGATAGCTTCACCGATTTCTACTAAGTTACCAGTTGCTAAGTTACGACCATAACATTTTTGACATACACCTTTTTCAGTATTACATGTTAAAATTGTACGAATTTCTACTGCTTCTACTCCAGCTGCTACTACTTTATCAGCAAGAGCTTCAGTAATAAATTCATTACGGTCAATTATTACTTCTTTTGTATTAGGATTTATTACTTTCTTACTAGCATAGCGTCCAACAATACGATCTTTTAAACTTTCAATAACTGAACCTGTTTTTTCATTAATAAAGGCATGGGCTACTACTCCTTGTTCTGTTCCACAGTCTTCTTCACGTACAATCATATCTTGACTGACATCAACAAGACGACGTGTTAAATAACCAGAGTCAGCTGTCTTTAATGCTGTATCAGCATCACCCTTACGAGCAGAGTGAGTAGATAAGAAGAATTCAGATACTGAAAGACCTTCTTTAAAGTTTGAAAGAACTGGAATTTCAATTGGATCTCCATTTGGTTTCTGCATTAAACCACGCATACCAGCAACCTGTGTAAAGTTTGAAATATTACCACGAGCTTTAGAATGCATCATCATGAAAATTGGATTGTCAATTTGTTCTTTAGAAATTTCTTCAAGTTCTGATTGAACTTTATCTTTAACACCATACCAAGTTTCAATAACTTTCTCATGACGTTCTTCTTCAGTAATTAAACCACGAGAGTATTGTTTGTTAATTTTATCAACCATAGCTTGTCCTTCATCAACAAATTCTTGTTTATGACGACTTGTAGCAATATCTGACATTGAAACAGTAATACCTGCAATTGTTGAGTAATAGAAACCTAAGTCTTTCATTTTATCAAGCATTGCAGAAGTTTCAGTAGTCTTATAACGTTTGAATACCTGAGCAATAATCTTTTCTAAAGTTCCTTTAGCAAATGGTTTAACTAAGTCCATTTTACTAATTTCTTCTTTGATATTAGCTCCTTGTGGTAAGAAATACTTATTTGGAGTAATATTTTGAATATTCTCATCTGTTGGTTCATTAATATAAGGGAATGAATCGGGTAAGATTTCATTAAACTTAATTTTACCAGCAGTAGTTACTAAGTATTTACCTTTTTGAGCTTCAGTAAATAATTTATATTTAAATGAATCTACAGGAATAACAATACGAGTATGAAGAGTAATTTCACGTCTTTCATAAGCCATTAAAGCTTCATTACAATCTTTAAAGACACGACCTTCTCCTTCTTCACCTGCTTTTTCCATTGTAATATAGTAGTTACCTAAAACCATATCCTGGCTTGGTGTAACAATTGGGTCTCCACTTTTTGGGTGAAGAATGTTATTAGAACCTAACATTAATAATCTAGCTTCTGCCTGTGCTTCTTCTGATAATGGTACGTGAACAGCCATCTGGTCACCATCGAAATCAGCATTAAAAGCAGGACACACTAATGGATGTAATCTAATTGCTTTACCACCAACTAAAACTGGTTCAAAAGCCTGAATTCCTAAACGGTGCAATGTAGGAGCACGGTTTAATAAAACAGGATGCTCTTTAATTACATCTTCAACAATATCCCAAACTACTGGATCTTGATTTTCAATTAATCTCTTAGCAGCTTTAATATTATGGGCAATATCTCTACTTACTAAACCATTGATAACATGTGGTTTAAATAATTCTAGAGCCATTTCCTTTGGAATACCACATTGATACATCTTTAAAGATGGACCAACAACGATAACTGAACGGCCAGAATAGTCAACACGTTTACCTAATAAGTTCTGACGGAAACGCCCTTGTTTACCTTTTAACATACTAGAAAGTGATTTCAAAGGACGATTTCCAGCACCTGTAACACTTCTACCACGACGACCATTGTCAAATAAAGCATCGACTGCTTCTTGAAGCATTCTCTTTTCATTTTGAATAATGATACCAGGAGCTCCTAAATCGATTAATTTCTTTAGACGGTTATTACGGTTAATAACACGACGATATAAATCATTTAAATCACTAGTAGCAAATCTTCCACCATCTAATTGAATCATTGGACGTAACTCAGGTGGTATAACTGGAATACAATCCAAAATCATCCATTCTGGTTTTTGACCTGATTGATAGAAGGCATTTAAAACATCTAATCTCTTTAATAAACGAACTCTCTTTTGTCCTTGGGCAGTTTCAAGTTCTTTATTAATTACATTGATATCGTGTTCCAAATCTACTTTCTTTAATAAAGCTTTAATAGCTTCAGCACCCATACCTACTTTGAAACCATTACCATATTTTTCATAGTAAGCACGATATTCTTTTTCAGATAATGTTTGTTTATTTTCAAGCGGAGCATTTCCCTTGTCAATTACAACATAACTAACGAAATATAATACTTCTTCCAAATCTCTTGGACTCATATCAAGTACTAATCCCATACGAGATGGAACACCCTTAAAGAACCAGATGTGAGAAACAGGACTAGCAAGTTCAATATGTCCCATTCTCTCACGTCTTACTTTAGCTTTAGTAACTTCTACACCACAGCGGTCACAAACAATATTTTTATAACGAACTCGTTTATATTTTCCACAAGCACATTCAAAGTCTTTAGTAGGTCCAAAAATCTTTTCACAGAAAAGTCCATCACGTTCTGGTCTTAAAGTACGATAATTGATAGTCTCTGGCTTTTTAACTTCGCCATGAGACCATTCCCTTATCTTTTCTGGAGATGCAATACCAATCTTAATTCCATCGAATCTATTTACTTCCATCATCTTCGTCATCCCCCTCTATTAAATCACTATCATCTAAATCTTCTTCAGTAATTTCTTCTTTAATTTCTTTTACCATATCTTTTGTATTATCTTGAAGTGCTTCTCTTGTTGCTCTATCTAATTCTTCAGCCTCAGCTATTTCTTCAGCTTCTTCTATTTCTTTTAAATCTAAAGCTTTTCCTTCATCATTAATGATTGAAATATCAAGTCCTAAAGCTTGAAATTCTTTCATTAATACTCTAAATGATTCTGGTATACCTGCTTCGTTAATTTCTTGTCCTTTAACGATTGACTCAAATACTCTAACACGACCAACTACATCATCTGATTTAACTGTCATCATTTCTTGTAATGTATAAGCAGCACCATAAGCATATAATGCCCAAACTTCCATTTCACCGAAACGTTGACCACCAAACTGAGCTTTTCCTCCAAGTGGTTGTTGTGTTACTAATGAATAAGGTCCAGTACTTCTAGCATGTAGTTTATCATCAACCATATGATGTAATTTAATCATATACATAATACCTACAGAAATACGATTATCAAACGGTTCACCAGAACGTCCATCATATAGAATTGTTTTTCCATCTTTGTCCATTCCAGCTTCTTCCATCATTTCTTCAATATCAGAAATATGTGCTCCATCAAATACTGGCGTTGCTACATACTCACCTAATTTCTTAGCAGCCATTCCCATATGTAATTCTAGAATCTGTCCTAAGTTCATACGAGATGGAACACCTTGTGGGTTAAGCATAATATCAACTGGACGACCATCTGGTAAATATGGCATATCTTCTTGTGGAAGAATAAGAGAAATAACACCCTTATTACCATGACGACCAGACATCTTGTCTCCTACTTGAATCTTTCTCTTTTGAATAATATATACTCTAATTACTTTAGAAACACCAGCTGGTAATTCATCATTATCTTTTCTTGAATAAATCTTAATATCATGAACAATACCATCTCCACCATGTGGAACTCTTAATGAAGTGTCACGAACTTCACGAGTTTTTTCACCAAAGATAGCATGTAATAATTTTTCTTCACTAGTTAATTCAGCCATTCCTTTTGGAGTAACTTTTCCAACAAGAATATCTCCTTCTTTAACTTCTGTACCAATAGTAACAATACCATTTTCATCAAGGTTTCTTCTTGCTTCTTCACTAACGTTTGGAATATCTCTAGTAATTTCTTCTGGTCCAAGTTTAGTTTCTCTACATTGCATTTCGTAGTCTTCCAAATGTAGAGAAGTATATTTATCATCTTTTACTAAGTTTTCATTAAGTATTACAGCATCCTCATAGTTATAACCATTAAATGTCATAAATGCTACAGTAACGTTTTTACCAAGAGCTAATTCACCCATATCAGTACTATTACCATCAGCAATAATAGTTTTTCCAGCAACTACTTCTTCACCAACTTGAACAATTGGACGTTGATGATTACAAATTCCTGAGTTTGCTAATTCAAAGTTAGCTAAGTAGTAAGTATCTTCACCATTTTTAGTTTTAACTTTAACCTTCTTAGCATCTACATAAGAAACAATACCATCAGCTTTAGCTACAACACAAACACCTGAATCTTTTGCTGCAATATGTTCAACACCAGTTCCAATGTAAGGAGCTTCTGTTTTTAAAAGTGGCATTGCTTGACGTTGCATGTTAGCACCCATTAATGCTCTATGTGCATCATCATGTTCTAGGAATGGAATACAACTTGTTGTTACAGATACAACTTGTTGAGGTGATACATCAATATAATCAACTTGTTCTGGTTTAGCAAGAATATTTTCATCACGGAATCTTGCAGATACTTGTTTATCTATAATTACGTTATCTTCATCTGTATTTACTGTTGATTGACTGATTATATAGTCTTGTTCTTCATCAGCTGTTAAATAATCAACTTGATCTGTTATTTTACAATTTTCAACTTTACGATATGGAGTCATTATGAAACCATACTCATCAATTTTAGCATAACTTGCAAGTGAAGTAATAAGTCCAATGTTTGGTCCTTCTGGTGACTCAATTGGGCAAATTCTACCATAGTGAGAAGCATTAACGTCACGAACTTCAACACCCGCTCTATCACGAGAAAGTCCACCTGGTCCTAAAGCAGATAAACGTCTTTTATTAGTAAGTTCTGCAACTGGGTTTGTTTGGTCCATAAATTGTGATAATTGACTGCTACCAAAGAATTCTTTCATTGCAGCTGTTACTGGACGAATATTAATTAATGTTTTAGGAGTTACTTCTTCCATTTCTTGTGTAGTCATTCTTTCACGAATAACACGTTCCATTCTTGAAACACCTATACGGAATTGGTTTTGTAAAAGTTCTCCTACTTGACGAATACGTCTATTTCCCAAATGATCAATTTCATCAAAGTTACCAACACCATGTAATAAGTTTAAGTAGTAAGATACTGAAGCATATACATCAGAAATAGTTAATCTCTTAACATCTAAAGTTTGATCATTACCAATAACTGTTAATGTTTTCTTCTTATCTTCTGGATTAACAATCTTAATTTCTTGAACTTTATTATAAGTGTCTAAGTCTTCATTAATTTTTGCTTCAATCACACCATAACCATCAGCAAATATATCTTTTAATTCTAATAATACATCTTTATCAATTTTAGTACCTTTAGCAAATTTAACTTCACCATTAATTTTAATATCTTCAGCTAATGTTTGATTTAATAAACGATCTAAAATATTTAATTTTCTATTGAACTTATAACGACCAACTTTTGCTAAATCATAACGGAATTCATCAAAAAATCTAGTAATGATTTGGTTCTTAGATGAATCAAGAGTAGCTGGTTCACCTGGTCTTAAT
Source organism: uncultured Bacilli bacterium (assembly GCA_934148995.1). Taxonomy (GTDB): domain Bacteria; phylum Bacillota_I; class Bacilli_A; order RF39; family UBA660; genus Onthousia. Next base: position 90,136 of record CAKPDM010000002.1, on the reverse strand, counting down.
TTTTCATAAATTTCAATTAAAGCTTCATCTGTATTTTTAGTTGAATCTTTTTGAATTGTATTTTTTAAGTAATCATCTTCTCCAAACATCTTTAAGATTTCTTCATCAGAAGAAAGTCCAAAAGCACGTAAAAGAGTAGTAAGAGTTACTTTTCTTGTTCTATCAATTCTTACATATAAAACATCTCTTGCATCGGTTTCAAATTCCAACCAAGTACCACGTGTAGGGATGATTTGAGATGTAATTAATTCACGCCCATTTTTATCTATTTCTCTATTGTAATAAACACTAGGACTACGTACTAATTGTGATACTATAACACGTTCTGCACCATTAATTACAAATGTACCACTATCAGTCATAGTAGGCATATCACCCATAAAGATTTCTTGTTCTTTTACTTCTCCAGTTTCCCTATTAAATAAACGAACTTCTACTTTTAAAGGAGATGCATATGTAGTTTCTCTGTCTTTACTTTCTTTAATAGTATATCTTGGTGTATCAAAATGATAATCTCCAAATTCTAAAGATAGTGTACCAGAAAAGTTTTCCACAGGAAATAAATCCTCGAATACTTCCTTAATTCCAGTAGTGATAAACCAATCATATGATTTCTTTTGAATTTCTAATAAATCCTTTAACTCATAAGTATTTCTTATTTTTGAATAATTTCTTCTTTCGCGATGTTTTCCATATTTTACTATTTTATATGCCACTCATCTTCACCCCTATACACAAATTTTTCGTACAAATGTTACTCTGAAAATAACACGTTGCCAATTTATATTATTAACACACTTCTAGCAACAAGTCAACAGTTTTGCGCTAGAATTATGAAAAAACCTTTTTCTTTTCTCAAAACTTCTATTTTATATTTTTCACTTAAATCACGAGACACTGATTTAGCACCTTGATCTTTATGAATTACAAAAAAGAGTTTCCCATTTTCTGACAAATGATTTTTAGCTTCTAAAAGTATTTCATAAACCTTTTTCTTACCTGCATGAATTGGCGGATTAGTTACAATTAAATCATATTTAGCCTCTACCTTTTCATAAGCATCACTTTCAAATACCAATATATCATTACATTTATTTTCTAAAATATTTCTTTTAGTTAAATGTAAAGCTCGTTTATTAATATCAATCATCGTAGTAGGACAATCATATACTTTATTTAAAATAATTCCTAAAGTTCCATAACCACACCCTACATCTAAAATTGAATGATAAGAAAATGATGAATCTACAACTGTTTCAAGTAATAATTTGCTACCATAATCTACACCATTTTTAGCAAACACACCATTATCGGTATAAAATGTAAAATTTTTATTAAATATTGAATAATTTATCTTTTTTAACTGACTTTTTAAATTTTTATCGTTTTCAAAATATTGAGGCATTTTCCCACTCCAAACAAGAAAAAGACAACTCTTCATCAATAAAGATAAATAGTTGTCTCCTTTCGTATCGTTATAATACAATATTTTTTCTTAACCGTCAACACTTTTTTCTCATTAACTGCAAATTATCATCATTGTGCAAGCAAGTAAACTGTAAACTGTTGCAAATGATACAAATATAGTTGATAACAACCAATAACTTGATATCTTATTCATAAATATTGAAGTTATTACTCTTATCAAAAGGTAAAATAACAATATCACATAAACAAAGGAATAAGTTTGCCTAAATAACATCAAGGCTGTAATAAAAAAGTTAAATGATGCTATTACAACACAACCAACAAAAGAAGTTAAAAGTGAAGTTTTTCTATGGTAGTACAAAAATATTCCAAAAAATATACAAACTAGTAATTGTGCAAACGGATTAACTCCAAAGGCTATCGGCACTGTTATATCTTTTCCTTTAAAAAATTGGATATTTAGTAAAAAGAAAATAAATGCAAATATACACGATATTAGGATGATTATTGCTTCTTTTTTTACATCTTCCGCATAAGGAACGTGAAATACTTGATCAATACAATCTGAAAAAGAAAAATTTGATACTTGTTTTTCTCCTTCCTTTCCTTCATACCCACATACATAGCAAGGATATGTATCTATATTCTTTTTACACTTTCCGCATACCATAATAATTGCCTCCTACTATTACTAGAATAACAAAAAAGATAGCAGATTGCTACCTTTTATCTTATTAATTTGAAATTTAAAGTCTGTTTTACATCAATTACTTAACTTCAACAGTAGCTCCAGCTTCTTCAAGCTTAGCTTTAATTTCATTAGCTTCTTCCATAGAAATGTTTTCTTTGATTGGAGAACCAGCGTTATCAACTAAATCCTTAGATTCTTTTAATCCAAGACCAGTAATTTCACGAACTACTTTGATAACAGCTACTTTAGCAGCTCCAGCATCAGAAATAGATACTGTAACTGTAGCAGGTCCTTGATCTTCTTGAGCAGCTGGAGCAGCAGCAACAGCTACAGCAGATGGATCTACACCAAATTCCTCCTTCATTGCGTCTACTAATTCTTTAATTTCTAAAAGATTCATTTCTTTTAATGAGCTAATAAATTCATCTCTTGTTAATTTTGCCATTTTATATTCCTCCTTATTTTTCACTTTCTTCTTTTTGTTCACCATATAAATTTAAGCAGATTGATAGGTCGCGAACAAGTCCTATCATACCACCAGCAAGCATAGTAAGTAATCCATCTCTTGATGGGATAGTTGCATATTCTTTTAATTTTTCAGAATCAGCGATTTCTCCATCAACTACACCAACTTTTAATACTAAAGCTTCATGATCTTTTGCAAAATCTGATAATACTTTAATAGGTGCTATTTGATCCTTACTATAAGCAAATGCGCTTGGTCCTTCTAAAGATGATGATAAATCAATATCAAGATCATTGAATGCTCTTGCCATTAAAGTGTTTTTATAAACTTTATAATTAGCATCAGCATTTCTTAAAGCACATCTTAATTCTTTGATTTCAGCATCTGTTAAACCACGATAATCGAATAATACAAAACTAGAGCTATCATTAACTTTATCTTTGATTTCATCGATTACTGATTGCTTTTTCTCTAAGATTTTCTTATTTGCCATAACATCCTCCTATCTAGTTTGAAGGTGCAAAAAAGTTCTCAAAAGACTCGAGAACTTTCTAACGAACGTTGTCCTCGGTAGGATTTATTTTTATACCTACTGTCTTTGGCACCAACAAATTAACACTATTATATATTATAAATTACTATTTGTCAAAACTATTTGTATCAATTTTTATTCCAGGACCCATTGTTGATGAAACTGAAATATTTTTAATATATTCACCTTTTGCAGTTGCTGGTTTAATCTTAACGATTTGAGCTACAAAAGCATTCATATTAGATAATAAATCTTCATCACTGAATGAAGCCTTACCAATGATAGCATGAATATTTCCAAAACTATCAGTACGGTATTCTACACGTCCTGCTTTTGCATCAGTTACAGCTTTTGCAACATCAGTAGTAACAGTACCAGTTTTAGGGTTAGGCATTAATCCTTTAGGTCCTAAAACACGACCTAATCTACCAAGTAAAGGCATCATATCTGGAGTAGCAATCATAGTATCAAAATCGAACCAATTTTCTTTTTCGATTTTTTCTAACATATCTGTATCTCCAACATAATCAGCTCCAGCTTCAAGTGCAGCTTTAGCTTGATCTCCTTTAGCAATAACTAATACTTTAGTAGTTTTTCCTGTTCCTTTTGGTAAAACAATTGCTCCTCTTAGTTGTTGATCTGCTTTTTTAGTATCAAGATTAAGTCTCATAGCAATTTCAATTGAAGCATCAAAAGATGTAATACTTGTCTCTTTTACTAATTTAACAGCTTCTTCTTTTATGTAGATTTTACCTTTTTCTACTTTTTTAAGAGCTTCACAATATTTTTTGCTTCTCTTCTTCATTTTTATTCCTCCTTATGTGGTTTTACGGGGTAAGCAAAGCTTAAATTCCTCCCACATAGGTTTTAAACCTATATGTTATTACTTATCTTCTTCTACAGCAACACCCATATTTTGAGCAGTTCCTGCAACAATTTTCTTAGCTTCTTCAACATCATAGCAGTTTAAATCTGGTAATTTGATTTCTGCTATTTCTTTAAGTTGTTCTTTTGTTAATGTAGCTACCACTTCATTCTTTCCTTTTACAGAACCTTTTTGAATTTTAGCATACTTTTTAATTAAGAAACTTGTAGGTGGTGTTTTAATTACAAAATCAAAACTACGATCATCATAAACTGAAATTTCAACAGGTACAACATCTCCCATTTTATCTCTAGTTGCATCATTGTACTTAGTACAAAATTCTTGTAAATTAATTCCTAAAGGTCCAAGTACAGTACCAACTGGTGGAGCTGGGTTAGCCTTTCCTGCTTGAATTTGTAAACCTACCTTTTTTACAACTTCTTTCTTTGCCACGAAAAACACATCCTTTCTTCCCTCGTTTTCGCGAGTGGTCTTAATAGCTTTTACGTTTGCTTCCCACTTAATTTATCTATATTAATTTAATATAGCTCTTAAATAATATCATATTTTTTTCTATTTATCAATCATTTATTGAATTGTATCTTTATTTTTACTAATTTTTTTCTGTTTACAACCATTTTTTGACAACTTTTTTTGATTATAACAATTGTTTTTATAATCAAATGATTAGTTTAACACAATAGTTAGAAACATCAATAATCAATTAAAAATTATTGTCTTCTAATCTAGTGTTTGCATAATTAAGCCTTAGAAATTTGTTCAAAATCAACTTCTACTTGAGTTTCTTGTCCAAATAAATCTACATTTAAAACAAATTTTTGATTATCATTATCAATTTCTTCAATAGTACCAAACATGCCTGTAAATGGTCCGCCAATAATCTTTACTTTTGTACCAATAGATAATTCCTTATCAACATCAATACGAGACATTCCCATAACTTTTAAAACATTATCTACTTCTTGAGGTGGTAATGGAGTTGGTTTTGCTCCTTTTCCACTCGAACCAATAAATCCTGTAACACCTGGAGTATTACGAACAACATACCAAGCTTCATCTGTCATAATCATTTCTACTAATATATAACCTGGAAATAACTTTTTAATTCTTTTCTTAGTAACACCATCTTTTATTTCTGTTTCTTCTTGTTCTGGCACAATAACACGAAAAATATAATCTTGCATTCCCATAGATTCAGCACGCATTAATAATTTTTCTTTAACTTTGTTTTCGTGTCCAGAATAAGTATTAACTACAAACCATTCTTTTTCCATTATTTAACCCTCCTCTATTTACCTAAACTGTGTAAAAATGCTAATAAAATATCAATTAAATAGAAAAATACTGAACATCCTATGATAAGTACGATAGTAGCTACTGAATATTTTACCATTTCTTTTTTAGTAGGCCACTTTACTCTCTTCCACTCAGATTTTACTCCTTTAAAGAATAAAACGATTCTAGTCCATAATCCTTCTTTTTTTTCTTCTTTTTTCTTAGCAGTTTTCTCTTTTACTTCTAAGTTTTTTTCATTCTTTGCCATTTTTTATCTTCCCTTCTTTTCATCAAAAGAAAAACACCTAATCAGTGCTTACTTGTAAAATACCATAAGTTACTTACTTTGTCAATTGTTAAATAAAAGATTCTACTAAACAAATAATAAAGAAAGCTAATCCTAAAAGCATAGTAATTCTAGTAACAACTAATTCCGCTCCTCTTTCTTTACGATTTTTAAATAAATCAGTAGTATTGCCTGACAAGATTTGAGCTCCACCTTCAGCTTTACTGCTCTGTAATAAAACGATTATAATTAACAAAATTGATACTATAACTAATGCAATTTTCATAAATTACACCTCCATAAATAAACAACAATATACTATCATATAAAAAAAAGAAATGCAAGATACTTATCCTCAAGCATTTCTCTTAAATTATAACTACTTATTTAACTCTTCTTCAATTCTCATTAATTGATTATATTTACAAATTCTATCAGTTCTTGACATAGAACCAGTCTTGATTTGTCCCAAATCTAATCCCACTGCTAAATCAGCGATAGTGGTATCTTCTGTTTCACCACTTCTGTGAGAAATAATTGTTTTATATCCATTACTCTTAGCAAGTTCAATAGTTTCTAATGTTTCAGTAATAGTACCAATTTGGTTTACTTTTAGAAGAATAGCATTTCCAGCTTTATTATCAATACCTTTTTGAAGACATTCTTTATTAGTAACAAATAAGTCATCTCCTACTAATTGAATCTTATCTCCTAATTCTCTAGTTACTTTACTAAATCCTTCCCAATCATTTTCATCTACTGCATCTTCAATAGAAATAATTGGATAAGTATTTACTAAATCTTTATAATATTCGATTAATTCATCAGTAGTTAAAACTTTTCCTTCACCATCTAGATGATATTTTCCATCACGATAAAATTCACTAGCTGCGACATCAATTGCATAACATACATCTTCATAAGGTTTATAACCAGCTCTTTCAACTGCTTCTGTAATTAATTCAAATCCTTCTTTATTGCTCTTTAAGTTTGGGGCAAAACCACCTTCATCTCCAACAGAAGTAGCATAACCTTTTTCTTTTAAAACATTTTTTAAAGAATGAAATACTTCAGCACCAACTCTTACTCTTTCATGAATTGTTTCTCTTTGAGGAATAATCATATATTCTTGGAAATCAACTGAATTATCCGCATGAGCTCCACCATTAATTATGTTCATCATTGTAACAGGTAAAGTTTTTCCTTCGCCAACATATGCATATAATGGTTTTCCACTATTATTAGCTGCTGCTTTTAAACAAGCCATTGATACACCTAGTATAGCATTAGCACCTAAGTTACTCTTAGTCTTAGTTCCATCAAGTTTTAACATAGCTTCATCAATTGCTCTTTGGTCTTCTACTTCCATACCAATTATGTTATCATGTAAAACAGTATTTACATTATTAACAGCATTTAAGACACCTTTTCCACAAAATCTTGATTTATCGCCATCTCTCATTTCTAAGGCTTCTCTTTCACCAGTTGAAGCTCCAGAAGGAACAGCAGCTCTGCCCATAATACCATTTTCAAGATAAACATCTACTTCAACGGTTGGATCACCTCTTGAATCTAAAATTTCTCTACCTATAATATTTTTAATTTTCATACGTTTATTCTTCCTTTCTTTAATATTATATTTCTGAAATCAATAATTTCTAATTCTACTGAATCAAAGTTAATTTATTGACACAGTCTTTTGAGATTATACCACATTTTTAGATAAATTTATTAATAATTCTAAGATTTTTTTCTAAGTTTTTTGACTATTTCTTTAAATTCATCTCCACGATCTTCACATTGTTTATATTGATCCCAAGAAGCAGAAGCAGGACTTAATAATACAACTTCACCACTTGTAGCTATTGTTTCTATATATTTCATTGCTTCGCTTAAAGTTTCAAAAATTTCTGTATTTATATTTAATTCTTCACCATAAGTCTTAACTCTATCACGACATTGACCTATTCCTACTATTGTTCTAACATTTTTAATATAATTATCTAAGTCATGAAAGTCTTGTCCTCTTTCTAAACCTCCCAAAATAAGAATTGTATCACAATTAAATGAATTTAAAGCGATTTGTGTACACTTTGTATTAGTAGCTTCTGTATCATTATAATATTTTACTCCGGCTATTTCATCAACAAATTCCAAACGATGAGCAACTCCTTTAAAGGTAGTTAATACTTTCACAATAGACTCATTATCTACGCCTACTTCTTTAGCAATCATCATTGCTCCTAAAGCATTTTCAACATTATGCATACCAGCTAACAAGAACTTATCCCTATCTAATATTTTCTCACCATAATACCATAATGCACCATCTTTATAATAAGCCCCATTTATTTCACGTTTACTAGAAAAATATTTAGTTACTGCTTTTATGTTTTTGGTTCCTGCCATTACTTCTTCATTTTCAATATTTAGTATAGCTATATCATCTTGCGTTTGATTTTTAAATAATTTAAGTTTTACTCTTTTATAGTTCTCATAGCTTTTTAAAAAGTCTATATGTGCTACACTAAGATTAGTCATCAAAGCGATATGTGGTTTAAACTCACTCATATTTTCTAATTGTTGACAAGAAACTTCCATTACTATAATGTCATTTGCTTCTAATTTATCTAAAAAGCTGATTAATGGATAACCAATATTTCCTGCTAAATGAACACGTTTACCACTAGCTTTTATCATTTCATAAGTTAAAGTTGTTGTAGTTGTTTTTCCATTAGTACCAGTTATTCCAATTAATGTAACGTCATCTGGCAATAATCGATAAGCCATTTCTGCTGCATTAATAACTTCTATATTGAGCTCACGAGCTTTTAAAACATATTTATGATCAATTGGAATTCCAGGATTCTTTATTAAATAATCAAATGTGTCATCTAACAAATCATCTGGATGACTTCCAAATATTAAAGTGACACCTAATTTTTCTAATTCTTCGATTTGTTCTTTTTTTTGTTTTTCAGCACTTCCGCCATCATTTAAGATAACTGTATTACCACGTTTAACTAAGTACTTTGCTGCTTCATAACCACTTCTTGCCATACCAAGAACTAATATTTTTTTATTTTCAAACATATTGTTCCCTCCTCCTTACATTATACTAAATTTTACAAATCTTTGAACTACCTTTCATTGAAAATTAAACAAATGACTGATATAATATAAGGGATTAAGGAGGAATTCCATGAAAATAATCACACTAGAAGAAAAAGAATTTGATAAATATGCGCTAAAACATAAGTATCGTAGTTATTATCAATCTAGTTCATATGGCAAAATTATGAAAAAGTTTGGCTATGATATACACTATCTCGGTATTATTGATGAGATGGAAAATCTTATTGGAGCATCTTTATTACTCTATAAAGAAGTCTTTATGAACTACAAAATCGCCTATGCCCCTAGAGGATTATTATTTGATTATAGTAATGGCGCTTTGTTAAAAGAATTTACAGAAAGATTAAAAAAGCTTCTAGCGAAACAAGGATTTATGTTATTAAAAATTGATCCAGTTGTTCCTGTAGCACTACACAATGCTAACGGAAAAATATTAAATATTAATCCAGAATCAAACATTATCGTAGAAAATTTAAAAGCTAGTCACTGGGAATATCATGGACCTACGCTTTTCTTTGAAACAGAAAAGCCAAGATTTGAAGCTGTCATCTCTCTTAATAAAGATATTGATGCTATCTATAATACTTTCGAAAAGCGTGTTCGTTATAAAATTAAAAAAGCAATGCGTAGTGGTGTGGAAATTATTAAAGGTAACGAACAAAATCTTCCTCTCTTTTACGATTTTGTTAAGAAAAAGTATTCAAGGCCAATTGAATATTATCAAGAATTTTATAAAAATTTTAAGGGTGATATTGATTTATACTTTGCTAAATTAAATACGGAAACTTTCGTTATCAATAGTAAAAAATTATATGAAAGAGAAATGGAAATAAATGATAATCTTGCTTACAAGATTCAACAAGCAAAGAATGCTAATACCAGAAAGAAATTAATAAACGAAAAAATCGAGTCAGATAAACTAATAAATACTTATAAGAAAAATTTGGTATGGGCTACTAATTTATTAAAAGAAAATCCAAACGGTATTCTAATTGCATCATCTCTTGTATTAAGATATGACCGTTCTGCTTTTTTAATCATTGAAGGTCTAAATTCTAAATTCAAATCTTTAAATCCAAGTTATCTTATGAAATGGGAATTAATTTCTACCTATAAAAAGATGAATTTAAAATATATTAATTTTAATGCTGTAAGTGGAGACTTTGAACATATAACAGAATATTCTGGTTTAAATGAAATGAAACTTGGTTTCAATCCAATCATTAGTGAGTATGTTGGAGAATTTGATTTTGTTATAAATCAATTACCATACAACTTATATCGAAACTTAAACAAAGATAAAAAGAAGGAAAAGTAATTTAATAAAAAGTGTAATTTAGAGTATTACATTTTTTTCTTTTCTAAAAATTAAAAAGACAAGATTTAATTCTTATCTTTAATATCTTCTTCATCAAAACAAATACTATCTAGAATTTTTTTACTAACTTTTTCCCATTCTTTTTTTTGATTAATTGTTGTATAAAATTCTACTGTTACTAGTTTATTATCTAATATAAAATATCTTATATCATAATATTTAGATGCTTCATCAGTACTCGTTGCTACTATTCTTGCAAAGTTTTTTCCATATTTTTGATATGTTTCAAATTTAACATCGGTATAACCAACCATATTGTTTTTAAAGGTTTCTATATAACTAGCTAATGATTCCTCTGCTACATCATCTTTCCCTCTAGTAACAGAAATATGCGTTAAATCATCTTTACTTTCAAAAATAAGTTCTGCCCTTGCACTAGTACCATATTTTTGATTTAAAGCATCTCCAGTTACTGCTACAAAATCATCAGGAATCTGCAAAAAGAATGATTTATCAACACGATATAACTTTAAATTTATCTCCTGACCGTTAACTTTTAAAGTTTCTTCTTTTTTAGAAACTGGTCTTGCAATTTCCTTATTAGAAGCTTTAGCAGTAAGATACGCACCAGCTAATATCAAAATTACTCCCAATAATACTAATAATATTTCTTTTTTATGTTTAATATTTTTCATATCATCACACCCTAGTATAGTTAATAATAACAAAAAAAACTGTAAAAATCAAATTGCTTGATTTTACAGTTTTTATTTATGTTGTTATTATCCTTCGATTTCAGAAACAACACCAGCACCAACAGTACGTCCACCTTCACGGATAGAGAACTTAGTACCTTTTTCAATAGCAATTGGGTGAATTAACTCAACATCCATTGAAACGTTGTCCCCTGGCATAACCATTTCAACACCTTCAGGTAATGTAATAACACCAGTTACGTCTGTAGTTCTGAAATAGAATTGAGGACGATAATTTGAGAAGAATGGTGTATGACGTCCACCTTCTTCTTTGCTTAGTACATATACTTCAGCTTTGAATTGGTGATGTGGATGAACACTTCCTGGTTTAGCAAGAACTTGTCCACGTTCAACTTGTTCACGAGAAATACCACGTAATAATACACCAGCATTATCTCCTGCTTCAGCGAAGTCTAATTGCTTACGGAACATTTCAATTCCTGTAACAACAGTCTTTTGAGTTGGTTTAATACCAACGATTTCAACTTCATCATTAAGTTTTAATTGTCCACGTTCAACACGTCCAGTAACAACTGTACCACGACCAGTGATTGTGAATACGTCTTCAATACTCATTAAGAATGGTTTGTCATTATCTCTTTCAGGAGTAGGAATCCAAGTATCAACAGCATCCATTAATTCATAGATAGCATCAACATACTTTTGTTCACCTTCAAGAGCTTTAAGAGCTGAACCTTTAATGATTGGAGTTTCATCTCCTTCGTAACCATATTCATTTAATAAGTCACGAACTTCCATTTCTACTAAGTCGATTAACTCAGGATCATCAACCATATCACATTTGTTTAAGAATACAACCATGCGAGGTACTCCAACTTGACGTGATAATAAGATATGTTCACGAGTTTGAGCCATAGCACCATCAGTAGCAGCAATAACTAAGATTGCTCCATCCATTTGAGCAGCACCAGTAATCATGTTTTTAACATAGTCAGCATGTCCTGGGCAGTCAACGTGTGCATAGTGACGATTTTCAGTTTGATATTCAACGTGTGAAGTATTGATAGTAATTCCACGTTCTCTTTCTTCTGGAGCTTTATCAATGTTTGCATAATCAGTAAAATCAGCCCATTCAGGGTTCTTATCATGTAAACATTTAGTAATAGCTGCAGTTAAAGTAGTTTTACCATGATCTACGTGTCCAATTGTACCAATGTTAACATGTGGTTTTGAACGATCAAATTTTTGTTTTGCCATAATTAAATTTCCTCCTTTTTTTGTTCAATATTTATTTTATCTAACAATTTACAAATTTGCAACTGTTTAGAACTATTTTTTAGAGTTTATCTTAATTTCCACTCTTTTTAATAATTTCTTCTGCAATGTTTCTTGGAACTTCTTCATAATGATCAAATGTCATAACAAAGTTTCCTCTTCCTTGAGTATTACTACGTAAGTTAGTAGCATAACCAAACATTTCAGAAAGTGGTACCATAGCAGATAATTTTACTGCATTTCCAGTACTTTCTTGTCCTAATGGACGACCACGGCGACTAGTTAAATCACCCATAACGTTACCAAAATATTCATCTGGTGTCGTTACATCAACTTTCATAATTGGTTCTAATAAAACAGCATTACATTTATTCTTAGCTTCTTTTAATGCCATAGATGCAGCAATTTTGAAAGCCATTTCGTTAGAGTCTACATCATGGTAAGAACCATCAAATAATGTAGCTTTAACATCAATCATAGGATATCCTGCTAAAATACCTGTTTGCATAGCTTCTTGTAAACCTTTATCTACTACTGGAATGTATTCACGAGGAACAACTCCACCAACGATTTGGTCAACAAATTCATATCCTTTATCTGGATTTGGTTCAAACTTAACCCAAACGTGTCCATATTGTCCACGACCACCAGATTGTTTAATATATTTACCTTCACAATCAGCAGCTTGCTTAATTGTTTCACGATAAGCAACTTGCGGAGCACCTACATTAGCTTCAACGTGGAATTCACGTTTCATACGATCAACTAATACATCTAAGTGTAATTCACCCATACCAGCAATAACAGTTTGTCCTGTTTCATGATCTGTATGAACTTTAAATGTAGGATCTTCTTCAGCTAATTTTTGTAAAGCTAAAGCCATTTTATCTTGATCTGCTTTACTCTTAGGTTCAACAGCTAATTGAATAACTGGTTCAGGAACTGATAATTTTTCAAGAATAATTGGTTTCTTTTCATCACATAAAGTATCACCAGTTGTTGTATTCTTAAGTCCTACAACAGCAGCAATATCTCCTGTATATACATCAGTAATCTCTTTACGAGTATTAGCATGCATTTGTAAAATACGACCAATTCTTTCTTTACTATCTTTTGTAGAGTTTAATACATAACTACCACTTGATAGATGTCCTGAATAAACACGGAAGAATGTTAAACGTCCAACAAATGGATCTGTCATAACCTTAAATGCTAAAGCACTGAAAGGTTCAGAATCACTTGGATGACGAGTTTCTTCTTCTCCTTTTAAATTATGTCCTTTAATAGAAGCAATATCTAATGGACTAGGTAAATAATCGATAACAGCATCCATCAATGGTTTAATACCTTTGTTTCCTAAAGCATCTCCACACATAACTGGGAAGAATTTAGTAGCAAGGCAACCTTTACGGATAGCTCTTTTAATCATTTCTTCTGTAACTTCTCCACCATCAAGGTAAGTTTCCATCATTTCATCATCGAATTCAGCTACTGCATCGATAAGTTCGGCATGCTTTTCTTCAACTAAATCTTTTAAATCAGCAGGAATTTCTATTTCCTTAGCATCTTCTTCTGGTTTTCCATCAAATTCAATTGCTTTTTTAGTAACTAAATCAATAACACCTCTAAAATCATCTTCTGCTCCAATTGGCCATTCAATAGGCTTTGCATTAACTCCTAAACGATCTTTAATAGATTTAAGACTGTAGCTAAAGTCTGCGCCCATTTTACCCATTTTGTTAGCAAAAATAATTCTAGGTACCATAAATTCATCAGCTTGACGCCAAACTGTTTCCATTTGTGGTTCAACACCAGCTTGAGCATCTAACAAAGCAACTGATCCATCAAGTACTCTTAAACTACGGCTAACTTCAATAGTGAAGTCTACGTGTCCTGGAGTATCGATGATATTGTAACGATATCCTTTCCAGTGAACTGTTGTAGCAGCAGAAGTGATAGTAATACCACGTTCTTTTTCTTGCTCCATCCAGTCCATTTGGCTAGCTCCATCGTGAGTTTCTCCAATTTTATGGATATTTCCACCATGGAATAATATACGTTCTGTAGTAGTTGTTTTTCCGGCATCAATATGTGCCATAATTCCAAAATTTCTTGTCTTATCTAAAGACGTATCTCTTGCCATATATTATCCTTTCTACCAACGATAATGTGCATAAGCTTTGTTGGCTTCTGCCATTCTGTGAGTATCTTCTTTTTTCTTAACAGCTGCTCCTGTTCCATTTGCAGCATCAATTATTTCGTTAGCTAGATTATCAGCCATTCCACGTCCTCCACGAAGACGAGAATATTTAACCAACCAACGAAGTGCTAAAGCTTCAGCACGACGAGGTGTTACTTCTTGAGGTACTTGATAGTTAGCTCCTCCAACACGACGTGACTTAACTTCTAGTGCTGGTCTGATATTATCCATTGCTTCATTAAATACTTCAAGTGGATCACGACCAGTTTTTTCTTTTACTATATCAAATGCTTCATAAAGAATTGTTTGAGCAGTTCCTTTTTTACCATCTAGCATAATAGTATTTGTTAATTTTGCTACTGTTTTAGATTTATATATAGGATCTGGTAAAACATCTCTTTTTACAGCGCGTCTTTTACGCATATTGACTTCCTCCTTTCAATACTAATATTAATTCTACTTAGGACGTTTAGCACCATATTTACTACGACCTTGTTTTCTATCTTTTACTCCAGCAGTATCTAGTGTACCACGAACGATGTGATAACGAACTCCGATTAAGTCCTTAACACGTCCTCCACGTACTAGTACAACACTGTGCTCTTGTAAGTTATGTCCAATACCTGGAATATAAGTATCTACTTCTTTTCCATTTGATAAACGAACACGAGCATATTTTCTTAAAGCTGAGTTTGGTTTCTTTGGTGTTTTAGTTCCTACACGAGTACATACTCCACGTTTTTGTGGTGATGGATTACTTGTTGATTTTCTACGAATAGTATTAACACCAACACCTAATACTGGGGCTTTACTCTTGCGAACTTTATTTCCTCTTCCTTTACGTACCAATTGTTGAACTGTAGGCATATAAAATATATCTCCTTTCTTTACACATATCCGGGTGTATCATTTTAACTTTTAAATAAAATTTTGTCTCTCAACAAAATTAAATTTAATCAGCAGTTATAATATAACATCAGATTATAGCTTTGTCAAACATATTTTTTAAACAATAGAAAAAATGCTCACAATAAGCATTTATTTCGTTTCTATAGTAATATCTGTTATATCTTTTATATCAATAAGAGTTTTATTACTATAATTGTTAAAATCATTAATATTTTTTTCTACAAGTTCTTGATAATCTTTAACAACACTGATATACCTTTCGAGCAAAAATTCAATCTCATCTAAATTTTTTTTATAAATAAAGTTATTAGGAACAACAATTTCTTTACTAGTATTAACAGCTTTATCAAGATAACTATTAGTCGTTATAAGTGATGATAATATATTTCTTTGTAGATATTCTGTATCTACTCTTATTTTATTGTTCATTCTATAAAGTCTTTCTGTGTGATCCGTTCTATCTCCTTTGCATTAGTCTCTAAAAACATAGCATATTCTTTTAAAATCGAACCCACTTCGTCATAAACTTCACAACTAGAAATTAGATCTTTTCTAAAATTATCAGCATCTATACCTTTCCAATAGTCATCTTTAACAGTTATTTTTTTTAATTGATTTATATATTGATTATACCTATTTGCAAGTATAAACAATAACTTTCCATCTTCTTTCATTTTAGTAATATCAGTTTGAATCAAACTCATTTTTATCTTCCCTCTACTTATTCATTAATTTAAGTTGATTATCAACTTCAACAAGTAAAACTCTATTTATATGATTATCAAGTTCTAATATATCATTTTCTAATTTAGATAAAGCTCTATAATTATTATTATTTACAACATAGGCATTATCAAATTTTTTATTAATATTATCAATTTCTTCTAGACTTTTTTCTAATGATTTACTTATAAAACCAAGTTTCTCACGTAAAATAGCATAATTTTTTCTCAAGTTATAATTATCAAACATGATTACTTAGCAACTGTACTAAAACTTGTTTTACCTGAAACTTGATCAGAAGATGTATATTTACTTTTCATATTATTAAGAACTGTTTCAAATTCTGTCAATTTATTAATTAATTTTTTTGCATTATCATTAGTTCTTTTTACCATAGCGTTATATTCAGTTTTTGCTGATGTTCCCTTGATAGCACGATTAAGTACTCCCTCATCTATACGGGAAACATCATTTACTTTTTTAACTAATTCTTTTCTATATGACTCTATAGCATTTTTCATGTTGTTTATTCCAGATACATCAATTCCTCTTATATTAATTGCCATAATATCACCATCCTTACCTATTTAATTTTAGTAGTACCTTGTTTATAGTTACTTTGTTGGAAAGCAGCAAATTCATTTTTATACTTTTCTAATCCACCTTTGATAGATGTATTAATATAACTAACTGAAGTATTAAGATCTTTTACTGCTTGGTTTAAGTCAGCAATATAATTATTGCAGTCTTCACCACTCCAATATTGTCTAAGAGTTGCAACTAAAGCCTTATATTCTTTACTATTAACTGAACATACTTCACTAGCCTCTTGTACTTCTTTTAAAATTGCTTTTTCTAAGTCATTGATTCCTGAAGTAGATACAGCAACATCTGCTTTTTTCATAGTTAATGCCATTGTTTCACCTCCTCCATCCTTATTGATATTTGCCCATAGATGAGTTTAAGGTTAATTCGTCATAGTTTTTAACTATTTTAGTTAATGCTTCACTATAGTCAAGAAAACTTTTTAAAACAAGCTCTAGATTCAAGTTAAAATCATTAAACTTATTTCTGAAGGCCTCTGCTGTTTCACCTTGATAATATTTAGAAGTATCGCCAATCGTTTTTTTATACTCTAGAAAAAGATCTTTAATATCGTCATGATACTTCAAAAACATCTTACTTAAAACAAGCAGTTCTTCTCTATTAATTCCTGAAACATCAGCCATATTTTTACCTCTCTCACCATCATAGTAAAAGTTACCTTCTACTATATTAAGTATGTCACACTATCCTAGTTTTCTCAAGATAAACAAAATAATTTTACAGATTTTAACATCAAAAAAAGGAACTAAGTTCCAAATACTACGACAACAGTATCAACCTAGTTCCATTTCTAATATTCGTATTAAATAATAAAGAATCAAAACTATATTGTTCACATGTATCTTTATTATATAACGAATTAGTCGAAGATAATTTAAAATCACCATTTGTCATTTCTGAAATAGCTTTATTTAGTAATATTATAATATTCCCTATTTTCTTATTTATAGGTAGATACACAGAATATTCTTCATCTATTTCAGGAACGATTAAATCTACTAAAACTTTGTTTTTCATATATTATTCATCTCCACTAATTGTTTTAATAACTTCAAATTTACCATTCCTAATAACATAACCAACATCCGTTGAGTATTCTTGCATATTTATATCTCCTACAGAATCTATCTGAAATGCTATTTGATTTTCAAAACCTTCACCAATCCATATTCCGTTTGCTGAAGACACTCTGTCCTGATACCATTCTTCTACCATTAAATTACGATATTTTTGATACTCTTCAATAATGATAAAACTAGTTGTTGTAAATCTATCCGCTTCTTTTAAAATATTAGATAAATCCTTTTTTATTTGTTCTTCAATATTAGAATCATTAAAAACTTTCGATAGACCAGCTATTATTATTACCCTGTCATCCACGGGCTGATCCTCTTTATTTAAGATTTCTTTAATTGTTGTAACAAATTCTACCAGATCACTAGTGAAAGTAACCTCACTCGGTATAGACACAGTGTATAAAAGATCAAGCATCAATACTATTGTATTTGGTAACCGAACAAACTCTTTATAAAGTTCATTTAAGAAACCTGTATTAATTAATAAATCATTTCCCACTATTGGGGTTATTTTATTTTTCTTGAAATCAAAAGTGGAAATAGTTGCATCTTCAAAGTTAACACCAACCGGTAGATTTGTTAAATTTTCTATATATTTTGCCATTGTTTCAGCATTGACTTTACTAGGAATAGTAGGAATTGATTTTACTTTAATATTATAATAAGAGGCTAACCTAGCTGCACTTTCTTTAACAGTGTCATTTATCATGTCAAATAAATTTATATAAGCAGTTTGGTATTCAACAACTTTCTCTTTAAAATTAGTTAAACCTCTACCAAAGACTTTCTTAGGCACAAAATTCACTGGTGCATTTAGAATATATCTAAATTCAAAATCATCATTAAATCTTAGAGCATAAATTGTGGTAAAGTTTTGCGATACTCTAGTGGCCATTGCATTAGTTGCAGAAGCAGTTACTGCAAAAATTATTCCATATTTATTTCCTTCTCTAAATAATTTGTTAAATTCATCTTCAAGGCCAGCATACGTTTCAAGAAAAGATTCATAACCATTGATGACAATAAATATTAATGGAAGTTTATCTGTATCTTTATTATTATAAGCAATAAAACTACCACCATAGTCAGACAAAATTGTCCTTCTTTTATTTAATTCTCTTTCAAGCATCTGTAAAAGGTTCTCTACCTTTTCATTATCATAAGAAGAAGCATAATCACCGACTTGTGGCATTCTATTGAATACTTTCAATACCTCAGCACCAAAATCCATTACATAGATATTAACTTCTTCGGGAGAATGATAAATACAGAGTGAATAAAGCATGGTAGCTAGTTGGTTTTCTTTACCACTTCCAGTTATACCATATATTAGAATATTACCACTATTTGCTACATCTAATGTTAAAAGACCTTGTTCCTGGTTTTCTGGATCATCATATTCTCCAACTATTACTTTATAATCATAACTAGAAGCCTTAAAATTATACTTATTGACAATATTACCCAAATATATCTCATTAGGTATAGATGGCAACCATAATTGATTAGTAGAAATATTTTCTTTAAGCGCCATATTAATCAAATATTTTACTATATTAGTTAATTGTTCACCATAATCTTTTTGTTCATCTTTTCTTATTGTATTATTAATACTCTTTATAACTGTTCCATTGTTATTAATAAAGTTTATAGAATCATCTATTTTTTTCTCCACAACATCTGATGGTATATATTTAGCACCGCTCCAAGCAGATTGACCTATTTCAAATATTTCATTATAACCAACTTGTAAATAAAATCTACCTGTTTCTTTAATAGTAGCAGCTTCTGATCTTCGTAACATTTCTTGACTATCAGCTTCTGATTGAACCTTCAAGCAGACTTTAAATCTAGCATTTGACCAAATTTGATCATCAACTACACCGCTTGGCTTTTGTGTTGCTAATATTAAATGAACGCCAAGTGAACGACCAATACGAGCAGTTGAAACAAGCTCGTCCATAAAGTCTGGTTGTTGACTCTTTAGTTCGGCAAACTCATCAGATATAATAAATAAATGGGCAATAGGTTCTTTCACTTGACCTTCTCGATAATATTTTTGATATTTATAAATATCAATTGTACTTTCTCCAAGCATGTCTCGAGCTTCATTGAAAATTCTTTGTCTTCTTTTTAGTTCACTTCTAATAGATACTAGTGTTCTATTCATTTCTGAAGTATCTAAGTTAGTTATTGTTCCAACTATATGAGGTACTCTTAAACCTTTCTCACGATTTTCAAAAGCGCCAGCGAGTCCGCCACCTTTATAGTCTATTAAGACAAATTGGACTTCTTTTGGACTATAGTTTATACACATAGAAAGGATATAAGTTATAATAAATTCACTTTTACCACTACCAGTTGAACCAGCTATTAAACCATGTGGTCCATGTTCTTTTTCATGTAAATTAAGTTCAAATAAATTTCCATTTGAATGGACACCAACTGGGGCTGTTAATGATAATGTTGGGTCATTTTCTTGCCACTTAGTGGCAATATTTAACTGTTCTATTTTGCCAACTTTATACATTTCTAAAAATTCTAAAGTTTGCGGTAAACTTGCAGTTTCATCACAGTTTTCAGTAGGAATATTAGAAACAATATTAATATATGGTTTCATATCGCCTAAAAAAAACTCTGGTGAAAATACAGATAAACTATTACTACTTACATCTTTACTAAATAAGCCAGCTTCGTTATCAGAGATATTACTAAAATAATTACATTTACTTGGTAAATTTCTCATTGCATTTTCAAAAATTAAAACAGAAAATCCGTAATTAGAATTTGATTTAAATATTTCCTCTATTATTTCTAAGTTTCGATATTTTAAGATGTTATCAGTAATTATTAAGTAATAATTAGGAAACATCTGATAAAAATCTTTTTTATTATCAACTTTATCTATATCAGAATTACTAGGAATATCTTTAATAAAGTTTAATCTCTCCTGATATTTTGATTCTAGATAGTAAGATATAGCTTTTGCTTCTTCTTCATTATAAGCAAACAATCTAGTCTTTCCTTGTTCATCAAGACAATGGGATAAATATTTAAATTGATTCCAAATCTCACTATTTTTTTCACTTACTAAGAAAACAAGCTTTAAGTCAGAACTACTATAATAGGTCATTAACTGTAACATAATAGCTTCTACACAAGCTTTTCTTTTATTAGTATTTAGTATTATTGGAAAAATTGGATATTCTACCAAAGAAACGGTTATTGGTACATCAGTCATAGATAAATCAGAGTTAATAATTTCACTTGCTTGATCTTTCAAATTGTCATCATCTATTGAAAATTGTTTTTTGGGTGCATCTATAACTATATTTGCTTTCTTTTTACCAATACCAAGTCTTACCATCAAAAAATCTTTATCATTTATCTCTCTACTCCATAAATTAGAATTCTTAGTCTCTAATATTCTTTGACATTCTTCTGCTCCTAAATATAATTCTTTTAATATCGTTTTTTGATTATTAATGGTTGTTTCAATTAGTTTCTTCTTTTCTTCAAGATATTGACTGTATTTTTTTTGACGTTTAACTTCTCTTTTTCTATTAGCGTTTTTCTCATAATAGTGAGTCAATATTGGAAATAGTAAACTACCAATTAGTAAAGAAATACCAATTATAAAGTTCATTGCTTCTTCATCCCAAGTACTTTTTCCTTGCACAATACTTATATATGAAAAAAGACAAGTAGCTAATGATGAAATAGAAAATACGGCAGAAGCTCCTATGCTTAAGAATAATGGCAATTGCATATCTTTGTCTTTAAGAGGAGGATTTTCTATTTCAATAATAACTTCTTCTATTACTGGTTTTAGGTTTGGGGTATGAAAAAAATACTCATTTTCTTTATATAAGTTTATCTTTTTTTCTCTCATTGTTACTTTTGTATAACTACTATTATCTTCATTATGTAAAGTTGTTTGTCCAAGTCCATTAATCATTACTAAGTTGTCAATATCATTAATTCTAATACAACTATTAAGCCAAATTATCTTTAAACCAAGAATAAATATTTCATCACCAAACACTAAATTAGTTGTTGCTACTCTTTTTTTATTTACATAAATCGGTATATTATTATTTTTAACAGTTAGTTGCCATATATTATTCTCTTTTGTAATCACCATATGTTCAGGATCAAGAATTGGAAAAATTATGTTATTATTTTGGCTTGAACCAATCTTTAAGTCTTTAATATTTGTTAGTGAATAGTCTTTTTTATTAGTAATGGTTGAAGGAACACAAACTAAGATCACACTAGAATCTGAATCAGTAAATAACAGTCTTACAATTTTATAGTTTGTTAATTGACATGAATCTACAGTTCGACCATTATCTATGATAGAAATACTTTCATTACTTTGTATGTACCAGATTCCATTGACAGATTGGACGCTAATATTTTTTTCTTCATTATTATAAGTATAATTAATCAAATAAGAATCTTCTACTTTATGTGGTAATTTATAAGAATTAACTTTATAATCATCTAAAATAAATACTTTCACACTATCACCAACTTATTCTTTTTATCTATACTGTGAGTATATCATACTTTATTTTCTTTTCCTATTAATTATTGAAAAAGATAATTATTTATCTTATAATTAAGAAGAATAGGAGGCTTATAAATGCTTACAGAAAGAGAAAAAGATTTAATAAATAGATATTTTAATGCAGCAAATTATTTATCAGTTGGACAACTTTATTTAAAGAACAATCCTCTACTAAAAAGACCACTTGAAAAAAATGACTTAAAAAAGAAAGTAGTTGGTCATTGGGGCACAGTGCCAACTCAAAATTTTATTTATACACATTTAAATAGAATTATCAAAAAATACGATTTAAATATGATTTATATCTCAGGACCAGGTCATGGTGGTAATGCTATTGTTTCTAATGTATATTTAGAAGGAACTTATTCTGAAATATATCCTAATATTTCTCAAGATGAAGAAGGTTTAAAAAGATTATTTAAACAATTTAGTTTCCCCGGAGGAATTTCTTCACACGTTGCCCCAGAAACACCTGGATCCATCAATGAAGGTGGTGAATTAGGTTACAGTCTTGCTCATGCCTTTGGAGCAGTTTTAGATAATCCTGATTTAATTGCTGCTGTCGTTGTTGGTGACGGCGAAGCTGAAACTGGTCCTTTGGCTACTTCTTGGCATTGTAATAAACTTATTAATCCCGAAACTGATGGAGTAGTTTTGCCAATTTTAAATTTAAATGGTTATAAAATAGCTAATCCTACTATTCTTGATAGAATTCCAAAAGATGAGTTATTTAATCTCTTTGATGGTTATGGATACGACCCAATTTATATTGAAGGAAACGATTCAATGGTACTTCATGATGAAATGGCTAAAGCTTTAGATAAAACTATTAGGAAGATTAAAAAAATTAAAAATGAAAAATCAACAGACAATCAAAAATGGCCAATGATTATTCTAAAAACTCCTAAAGGTTGGACTGGTCCTAAAATGTTTCAAGGTGCACAAATTGAAGGAACATTTAGAGCTCACCAAGTACCAGTTCCAATAGATCAAGATCATATGGAACACATTGATATCCTAGAAAACTGGCTAAAAAGTTATAAACCGGAAGAAATTTTTAATGAAGATGGTTCTATTAAAGATGAATTAAAGGAAATGGCGCCTAAAGGTAATAGAAGAATGGGGGCTAACCCATATGCCAATGGAGGTCTTTTATTAAAAGAACTAAACTTACCTGATTTCAGAAATTATAAAGTTGACATCAAAAATCATGGTGAAGTAAAAGAACAAGATACAAAGGTCTTAGGTTATTTCTTAGAAGATGTTATTAAAAAGAATAAAAACTTTAGAATATTTGGTCCTGATGAAGCTTTATCTAATCGTTTAAATGCTGTATTTGAAACTACTAATCGCCAATTTAATGCTAAAATATTAGCAAATGATGAATATTTAAATCATAATGGTCAAGTAATTGATTCCTTCTTATCAGAGCATGTCTGCGAAGGAATGCTAGAAGGTTACATTTTAACTGGAAGACATGGAATTTTTGATACTTATGAAGCCTTCGTTAGAATCGTTGATTCGATGACTAGTCAACATGCCAAATGGTTAAAAGTCTGTAAACAACTTGATTGGCGTAGAAATATATCATCTCTTAACTATTTATTAGCTTCTCATATTTGGCAACAAGACCATAACGGTTATACACATCAAGACCCTGGTTTTTTGAATCATATTGCTACAAAAAAAGCTGATATTGCTAGAATTTATTTACCTCCAGATGCTAACTGTTTACTTTCTACTTGCAACCATTGTATTAAGAGTAAAAATTATATAAATGTTATTGTTGCTTCTAAACATCCAAGTATCCAGTGGTTAAATATGGATGAAGCTATAAATCACTGTAGTAAAGGTATTGGAATATTTACTTGGGCCAGTAATGATAAAGGCGCCAGTCCTGATATTGTAATGGCTTGTTGTGGTGATACACCAACTCTTGAAACTTTAGCAGCGATTTCTATTCTACATCAATTCTTCCCAGAAATTAAAATCCGCTGTGTAAATGTAGTTGATTTAATGAAACTTCAATCTAATTTAGAACATCCACATGGATTAACTAATCAAGATTACAATATGTTATTTACCAAAGATAAACCTATTATCTTTGCTTTCCATGGATACCCATCTTTAATTCATCAATTAACTTATAAAAGAGAAAATGACAATCTTCATGTTCACGGCTATATCGAAGAAGGAACTATTACTACTCCATTCGATATGCGCGTTCAAAACAAAATAGATAGATATCATTTAGTAATGGATGCTTTAAAATACTTACCCCAACTAGGTAATAGAGCTACTCCATTATACGAATGGTGCAAAGATATGTTAATTAAACATAATAACTACATTAGAGAATACGGCGAAGACATGAAAGAAGTTAGAAACTTTACTTGGCATGATATTGATAAAGAAATTGAAGTATTATTTTAAAAGAAAAATCTATTAGAGAATAAGTCTTTCCCTAATAGATTTTTTATTCATGAAAGCAACTTCCACCAACAAATTCTCTTAAGATAGAGTCTGCTGGTATTGCTTCACTTGGTATTGGTAATATTAATCTAAATAAATTTAATAATCTTTTAGCTTCATCATAGTAAATAGAATCTTCATCTACTGAATATAGTAATGGTTCAACGTAAGTTTTTAACACACCAAGCTCATAGATAAGTGCTGTATTAATTGTAGAATCTGCTTCATCTTGGTATGGAAAAATGTATTTTTCTTCTCCTGCTCTTACTTTAGGCCAAATAGCAATAGTATCAACTACATCATATCCCCTAGTTCTACTATCCCGAATTATTCGTCTTAAAAGGCGATTATCTGTGGTAGAAAAACGATTATGAGAATCTATATTAAGTTCTGTTAAAGCAGATAAGTATATTTTATATTTATTCTTAGCAGGAATTGTATCTAACACTTTTGGATTTAATGCATGTATTCCTTCTATCAAAAGAATATCATTTTTTTCAAGTTTCAATTCGCGAATAAATTCTTTACTTCCTTCAACAAAACTATATACCGGTGTTTTTACTGTTTCTCCTTTTAATAATAAAGCTACTTGTTCGGTAAGTAATTGATGATCAACTGCTTCAAAACATTCATAATCTTTTTCACCATTTTCATCTACTGGTGTTTCATCTCTTTCCACAAAGTAATCATCCATACTTAACATTTTAGGATTCAATCCAAAACTTCTTAAGAACATACATAACTTTCTAGTAGTTGTTGTCTTTCCACTTGATGAAGGTCCTGCTAGTAAAATAATTTTTTTATCTTTTTTATTAGCAACTATTGTCTTAGCAACTTCTAATAATCTATTACTTTGCAATGTTTCATCTATTCTTATTAAGTCCTCTACTTGTCCTTTTGAAACGATACTATTTAACTCTGAAAGATTAGAAACGTGCATAAGTTTTGCCCAATCATGACATTCCTTAAAGACTTTGAACATATTGGGATGATGTTGATATTCAGTTATCATATTTTTAGAGTACACCGTTGGAAATTGTAAAATAAAACCATTATCATTTAAATAAGTTAATTTAAAATCTTTTAAAAGTCCCGTTGAGGTTGGCATATAATGATAAAAATAATTATAGTAACTACCAAGTCTATATAAGGTTATATAGGTATTAGTATTATATTTCATGATATTGGCTTTTGCTTCATCTTTAATTGCTTCAAAATATTTAATGGCACTTATTCTTTCAACACTAACTTTAGTTATATCTAAATTCTGTTCTACTAATTGAACCATTTTTTTAGCAATTGATTTTACTAATGTTTCACTAATTGGAAATGTTGTTTCTATATAGATACCTTTATCTAAAGAGTGTTGTACTATAATATTTGCTTTCTCACCATATAATTCTTTAACAGCAACCAATAGTAAAAAAGTTAAACCTGCTATATGCGTTCTATTTCCAACTCTTGAATTCAAATCAAAAAATTCAATATTACATTCATCATGAATAGCATAACTAAGCTCACGATAAGTATTATCTACTCTTGCTATTATGATAGGAAATCTATAGTCACTTGTATAATTTTTACTAAGTTGTAATAAAGTTGTTCCCATCGGAACTTTTGTTTTTTTTCCATTTATAACAACTTTAACATCTTCTATCATTAATCCACCTTCTTATTCTTAATTCATTATATCATTTTAAGTTTATAATGTAAATTTGTAAATTATTCGCAAAATATAAAGTTTAATTTAGAGAATATTTATTTCTATAACTGGATATAGTAATTTTAGATAGCAATATTGGAAAGGAAATGATAATAATGAGTTTAATTCCTATGATAGTAGATAAAGAAGTTGGTGGAGAGCGAAGTTATGATATATTTTCTAGATTATTAAAAAATAGAATTATTCTTTTATCAGGAGAAATCGATGATAATCTAGCTAATACTGTAGTAGCAGAATTACTATATCTTGATTCATTAAGTCATGATGATATTTCTATTTATATTAATTCTCCGGGAGGCAATGTTACTTCTGGCTTTGCCATTTATGATACAATGAATTTCATAAAGAGTGATGTTTCTACCATTTGTCTTGGTATAGCTGCATCTATGGCTGCTTTTTTACTATCAAGTGGTAAAAAAGGGAAGCGCTATGCTCTTCCTAATAGTGAGGTGATGATTCATCAACCACTTGGTGGAGCTAGTGGACAAGCAACAGAAATAAAAATAGCGGCAGAACATATTTTAAATACAAAGAAAAAGCTTAATGATATACTTGCTAAAAATACAGGTAAATCTATTAAGCAAATTGAAAATGACACTGATAGAGATAATTATTTAAGTGCCGATAATGCTAAAGACTATGGTTTAATTGATAAAATTCTCACTAATCAACCATAAACTTTGATGCTAATTCTTTTATTTTTCGAAAACGATGATTAAGACCTGATTTAGATATAAATCTTCCTGTCTCAACAGCTATTTTTTCACTTAATTCTTTTAAGGAAGCTTCTTTATATTTTTCACGATAATAAAGAGCTTCTTTTGTTTTGTCATCAAGTAAATCTATAGCATTATTTTTCTTTAATATTTCTATTTGATTAAGTTGTTCTAAAGCACTAGCAATAATTCTATCAGTATTAGCTTGTTCACAATTATTTAATCTATTAGTTTGGTTCTTTTTATCTCGATAAATTCTTACATCTTCATAATATAAGACTGAATTATTAGCATCTACTATTTTTAGAAAATCACTTATCTTCTCTGCTTCTTTTAAATAAAGCATATAACTACGGTCTCTATTTAACATTTTAATATTTAGATTATAAGAGTTTAACACTTTTTGAACAAAAACAGCTTCTTCTGGATAATCAATTAATATTTCCATATGATATCTAGAGGTTTTAGGATCATTTATACTTCCTCCATTTAAAAACACTCCTTTTAAATATGCTTTTGTTTCTAATTTTCCATCAAAGAAATAATCAGGTGGTACTTCCCTTTTATATGCAACTAAATCCAAAAGAAAAGAGCTTCCTTCAACAATTTCTAGGATATGTAAATTATTTTTAGAAAAATTATTACTGTCTTTGGTATATTCTACATATTTTATTTCTTTGAACATATCAAGAATATTTTTAAAATAATTTATTATCTTTTCATTTTCATTGATTAATTCCAATTTATCATCATTCCAAGTTGCATTGTTCCGAACAAAACCAGCTAATATGGAATAGTTTTCTGTTTCTGCTAATTTTTTATTTACAATTTCTTCTTTAACTTTAGTTGTAAAAGACATAATTATCACCTCATTAAATAGGAGAATATTAATGAACTAAGTTTTTGACTATGATGCTTCAAAGTATTATCAGCAATCGTTAATAAATCCGCTTCAATAAATTCTACATCTAATGACTTTAACACTGCATAATCTATCTTTACAGGGTCTTTTCTTTCCTCACAAGCATACTTTTCAGCCATCTCTTTAGAAATTGGCGAATTAGAAGCAATAACAGCATCTAGTTTATGTTCACCCAAGTATTCATTTATCAAGTTAACATGGTCACTAACTGTAAAATTATCTGTTTCTCCTGGTTGAGTAACTATATTACAAACATACATAATAGGAGATTTAGTTTTGTCTAAAGCTTCAATTACTTTTTTGGATAACAAATTTGGAAAGATAGATGTATATAAACTTCCCATGCTTAGCAAAACTAGGTCAGCTTCATTGATAGCAGCTATTACATCTTTTAATACATTTGGTTCTTCTTTATAAAACAATCTTTTTATTTTCTTTGGAGATTTTGTAATCATTTCTTCTCCCTCTATTATAGATCCATCAGTTGCTTCACCCATCAAAGTAATATTTTCATCTTCAGTTAAAGGAAGAATTTTACTTTTAACATCTAATAAGATTGATAATTCTTCAATAGACGCCTTTAAACTTCCAGTTATATCTAATAAAGAAGTAAGAATTAAGTTTCCTAAAGCATGTCCATCTAAGTCACTAGTAGTATGAAAACGATATTCTAACATTTTCTTAATATTTTCATCACTACCGGACATACTAGTTATAACTTTTCTAACATCTCCTACAGCAGGAATATGAAATTCTTCTCTTAATTTACCTGTACTCTTTCCATTATCTGCTACAGTAATAACTGCTGTAATATCAAGAGGAAAATCTTTAAGTCCTGCAAGTAAATAAGATATTCCCTTTCCTCCGCCTAAAACTACTACTTTTTTATTCACTTAACTCACTCCTTACATTCAAGGCACATCTTGCTGCTTCACTCATAGCAATCACAATTTGATAGTGTGGTTTAAATACACAATCACCAATTGCATATATTCCTTTTATTTTTGTCTCAAAATTATTATCTACTTCAATATAACTATCTTTTGATAATATATTTAAGTCACTTAAAAATTCAGTATTTGGTATTTGACCAATACAAACAAATACAGCATCACAATCAATAACTCTTTCGTCTTTTAATTTTATTCCTGTTAAATTATCTTCTCCCAAGAAAGATACTACTTCTCCTAAAACAAAAGAAACATTATCTAGATTTTCAACTTTATCTACTAAGCTTTTCTTAGCTCTAAATTCTTCTCTTCTATGTAATAAAGTAACACTTTTAGCAAGATGACTTAAATAATTAGCAGATTCAAAGGCACTATCACCTCCACCAATTACTACTACATCTTTATCTTTATATAGATTACCATCACAAACAGCACAAAAGCTTAAACCGTGATTAAGATATTTATCTTCAAATAAAACATTTAATTTTTTTGATTTTCTTCCAGTAGCAATTATTATTTTTGAACTAGTATAAGTATTTTTATCTGTAACCACTTCTTTTACTTCCTGGTTATCAATTACTTTCTCAACTTTTTCAAAAATAACGGGTATTTCTAATTCTTTGACTTGATTTAAAATTGAAATTGCCAAATCACTTCCCGATACTGAAGAAAATCCCGGATAATTTTCTATTTTATCGTTTGATACAATTTGTCCTCCAGGCATAGATGATTCAAAAATAGCACAAGAAATGCCGCTTCTTTTTAAATAAATAGCAGCAGTCATTCCAGCTACTCCACAACCAATTATTAAAACATCATATTTCATATTAAAAATCCTCCTTATGATATAGATTTTCTAGTTTTCTTTTTTTAATATTTTTTATAAAGCATAAATAAATACCACAAATTATCATTATTATCGATATTATCTGTGCCATTTTAAAGTTTCCAAGCATTAGACTATCGCCACGCATTCCTTCAATAAAGAATCTTGATACACCATACCAAATCAAGTAAAAGCCCGTTAAAAATCCTACTTTTAAATATGGATAAAATCTAATAAAGAATAGCATTAAAAATCCTATGAAATCAAACAATGATTCATATAAAAATGTTGGTTGATAATAATTTCCATTTATATGCATTCCATTTATGATAAATGTCGGTATATGAAGATTCATTAATTCTTGTTTAGTAGTAAGAGCTCCATAGGCTTCCTGATTAAAGAAATTACCCCATCTTCCAATTGCTTGGGCTAAAATAAGACCTACTACTACTATGTCTAAAAATTTCAAACTAGAAATTTTATTCTTACGACAGTAATATATTATAAACAATAAACCAGCTATTATTCCACCATGAATAGCAAGGCCACCATTCCAAACAGCAAATATCTCTAATGGATTTTTTACATAATAAGACCATTCAAATAACACATAATAAGCTCTTGCGCCAATTATTCCTAAAATAATTACATAATAAATAGTATTTATTAAAAAATCTTTATCAATATTTTGTTTTTTTGCTTCTTTAAATATAAGTAAGCAAGCAGAAATAATTGCAAAAAAAATGAAAATTGTATAGTAATAAATTTTAATAAATCCAAGTTCTAAAAAAACTCTATTCATTTTTAAATCTCCTAATCAAAGGAGCAATTATTACATCTTCCATTACAAAATTCATAACAGATATAAGAATAGATATAACAAATGCTACCCAAAAGTCATTCAAATCAAAATGGCTACCTAAAATCCAATCTGT
The DNA here is from genome assembly GCA_934148995.1 of uncultured Bacilli bacterium. Classification (GTDB taxonomy): domain Bacteria; phylum Bacillota_I; class Bacilli_A; order RF39; family UBA660; genus Onthousia. Next base: position 59,497 of record CAKPDM010000002.1, on the reverse strand, counting down.
TAGTTTTAAAACAAACAAGTTAATAAAAGGGTAAAAAAGACCCAGAGTAATACCTGTTATTGGTATCGTTAAACTAACTAATATTGGTTTTACAGTTTTATTAAGTACATATAAAATAAAGGTTGCTAAGGTACTATAAAACAAAGGATGTACTTTATCAATATAAAATGATTTAAATAGTTTACTTACTAGAAAGAAAACAAATAGATAAGAAACAAAATATAATAGCCACTCTATTGCTCTATTTAATCTTTCTTTTCCTTTAGCTAAGACAACAATTTTCATTTTTTTCCTCCTATAAAATTTTCTTTAGGAATGCCCCCGTATAAGATTCTTTAACTTTACTAATCTCTTCTGGTGTACCAGTAGCAATTATTTCTCCACCTAAATCGCCACCCTCTTTTCCTAAATCAATTATATAATCAGCACATTTTATTACGTCTAAGTTGTGTTCAATCACTACTACTGTATCATTATTATCTACTATTTTTTGTAAAATTGCAAGCAAGCGCTTAATATCATCAGTATGCAAACCTGTCGTTGGTTCATCTAATACAAATAAGGTTTTTCCAGTTGCTTTCTTTTGTAATTCTTTGGCAAGTTTTACTCGTTCTGCTTCTCCTCCTGATAAGGTTGGAGCACTTTGACCAAGTTTAACATAACCTAATCCAACATCTTCTAATACTTGCAATTTATTTTTTATTTTACTATGATTTTCGAAGAATTTTAAAGCTTCATGTACACGCATATCTAAAACATCAGCAATATTCTTCTCTTTATATTTTATTTTCAAAGTCTCTTGATTATAACGAGTTCCATGACAAACTTCACAAGGAACATAAACATCTGGTAAGAAATGCATTTCTATCTTTTTAACTCCATCTCCACGACAAGCTTCACATCTTCCACCTTTGACATTAAAAGAAAATCTATTTTTTTCGTAACCTAACATTTTAGCTTCTTTAGTAGTAGTAAATAGTTCTCTTATATCATCAAATACCCCTGTATAAGTAGCAGGATTACTTCTTGGTGTACGACCTATCGGACTCTGAGAAATATCAACAATCTTATCAATGTTTTCAAGTCCTAAAACTTTATCACATTTACCAGGTTTATATTTACTGTGATAAACATAGTTCATTGCACTTTTAACTAATATTTCATTTATTAAAGTACTCTTTCCACTTCCACTTACTCCTGTTATACAGGTAAATGTTCCAAGTGGTATCTTAGCAGTTATATTTTTTAAGTTATTTTCTTGAGCTCCTTTAATAGTTATGAATTTACCAGTGCCTTTTCTTCTTATTTTTGGTACTTCAATGCATTCTTTACCACTTAAATAACGTCCTGTTATACTTTTATCATTTTTCATCACTTCTTCTGGGGTTCCAGCAGCTACTATCCTACCACCTTCATCTCCTGCTTTAGGTCCAACATCAACTAGATAGTCAGCTGCTAACATTGTATCAGTATCATGTTCCACTACTATTAAAGTATTACCTAAATCACGCATTTCTAGTAAAGATTTAATCAGTCTATCATTATCTCTTTGATGAAGGCCAATACTTGGTTCATCTAATACATATAGTACACCTGTTAGTCTTGAACCTATTTGCGTAGCAAGTCTAATTCTTTGTGCTTCACCGCCTGATAAAGTAGCAGCACTTCTTGCTAATGTTAAATACTCAAGTCCAACATTTCTTAAGAAGGTTAATCTTGATAAGATTTCTTTTAATAACAAGTCTGCTATTTTTAATTGTTCTTCTCCTAGTTTTAATTCTGTAAAGAATGGTATTAAATCTTTTATACTCATGCAGGTTAATTCATAGATATTTTTTCCACCAACTAAAACTGATAAAACATTATCTTGAAGTCTTGAACCTTTACATTCTTCACAAGTGTGTTCAATCATAAACTTCTCTAACCATTCTCTAATCCAAGTGCTAGTAGTCTCCATATATCTTCTTTCCAAGTTATTGATTATTCCTTCATAATAATCGACTTGATGAAAATGATTACCACTCTTAGATTTATAATCAAATAGTATTGGTTCATCACTACCATAAAGAATTAACTCTTTTTCTCTATCAGTTAGTTTCTTAAATGGTTTTTTAGTACTAATTTTATAATGTTTACAAAGACATTCTAACTTTTTATAGTATATTCCATCAGTATCATCACCTAATGTTACTATCGCTCCTTGTTCTAAACTCAAATCTTTATTAGGAATTACTAAATCCGGGTCCATTTGTAACTTTACTCCTAGACCTTTACATTCCTTACAAGCACCATATGGAGCATTAAAACTAAAGATTCTCGGTTCCAACTCTGGTAGTGAAAAATCACAATAAGGACAAGCAAAGTCTTCAGAAAACACTAATTCTTTAGATAGATTGAATTGTACTACTACTTTTCCGTGTCCTAATTTTAAAGCATTTTCTATTCCTTCACTAAGTCTTCCTCTAATACCTTCTTTAAGTACTAATCTATCAACTACTACTTCAATATTATCCTTTTTATTTTTATCTAGTTCTATCTTCTCTGATAAATCATACATCTCACCATTAATGCGTACACGAATATAGCCTTCGCTCATTAAATCTGAAAGTAATTCTTTATGTGTACCTTTTTCACCATAAACAGCTGGTGCTAATAAAACTATTTTGGTTCCTTCGTCATATTCTAATATTTTATTTGTTATTTCTTCCACACTTTGACTTTTAATTGGAATATTATGTGTCGGACAATAAGGTACCCCTACTCTTGCAAATAAAAGTCTTAAATAATCATATATTTCAGTTACTGTCCCTACTGTGCTTCGTGGATTTTTATTTGTTGTTTTTTGGTCAATACTAATAGCAGGAGAAAGTCCTTCAATAGAATCTACATCTGGTTTTTCACTACCTCCCAAAAATTGTCTTGCATAGGCAGATAAACTTTCCACATATCTTCTTTGTCCTTCAGCATAGATTGTATCAAAGGCTAGTGAACTCTTTCCACTTCCAGAAAGTCCTGTCATAACAATTAGTTTATTTTTAGGAAGTTCAATATTTACATTTTTTAAATTATTTTCTCTTGCTCCTTTTACTATTATTTTGTCCATAGTAACACCCCATTTCGATTGTTAGTATAACACTTTTCTAAAAAAAGAAAAGAATTTTCTGTATAGTAATATATCATAATCTCCAGTTAAATTCAAACATATTTTCTATATTATTGTCCTTTTATTTATATTTTACCCACATATTTAGCAAAAAATGTAAATTTTATCTATTATTTAACTATTAAACGTATACTTTTCTAAAAAATCTATGCTATAATGAATTAGACAGTACAGGAGGTGAAACAATGAAAAAGTCTGAAATGATGGAAGCTATTGCAAGTACAACAGGTTTAAGCAAATCTGATGTTGAAAAAGTTTTTTCTGCAACATTTGATTTATTTAAAGATGAACTTGTAAAAGGAAATAAAGTATCTGTAGCAGGATTTGGTGTATTCAAAATTTCTGAACGTGCTGCTCGTGATGGACGCAACCCACAAACTGGTGAAACAATCCATATCGCAGCTAGCAAAAATGTTGGATTCAAATCTGGAACTGCTTTAAAAGAGGCTGTTAATAAATAATAGTTCTAAGACCTTACTTTGCGTAAGGTTTTTTTATGGTCAAAATAATTTACTTACATAGAAAAAACACTATATGCAAATTTATATTATATAGTGTTTTACATTACATTCTTGAAAACATAATTGATAATATTGGTATTAAAAGACTAAGCGAAATAATAATGAACGGTAAAATAAATCTAGTAACAAATGCTGACTTATTATTATCATCACCTAAATTTTGATAAAGAGCTCCATATGGAGTAGATTTGACCAATCCTCTTCCTCTACCACCTTCAGTTTCTAGACTTCTATTTATCTTTTCTATTTCATTTTTATTTCTAGCATCACAATAATCACTATAATAGAAGTTATTTTTTTCAACTAGATTTCTTCGATAATAAGGAACATCCTCACTCGGCAAGAGCATTGATATTTCCTTAAAATTTTCTTTCAAAAAATCAGGCTTTAGATAAGGATACGTCGAGGTATAAATTGCCACTTCTAAAAGAGCTAAATTAAACATATTTTGATGTATCTCATTAGTAGCTTCAGATGATAGCGCAGTTATGTTTTGATAATCTACTCCCAGCATTTTATCTTGTTCTTTATAAAGAACTATTTCTTCTGGATTAAAAGAATACACCTGATAATTATTTTCATGTATATACTTTAGTGTCTTATCCATTATATAAAAGGTCTGCTGATATTCTTTTGTATCGTGATAAGAATTCATATAATCTTTTAATAATACTCTCACATATACTCACCCTAGTTTAATAATAACCTATTCAAACTGTTTTTTCAATTCTTGTTTCAAATTTTTCTTAAGTTTTTCTACTATTTTACCAACGCTTACAGTTGATATTCCTAAAAGTGTACCAATTTCTACATATTTAAATCCATTAAATCTTAATTCAAACACTTTTCTTTCATAGCCTTCTAAACCATACATATATTCTTTAATAAAATCAAATAATTCTTTTTCTTCAGAAAGTTTACAAGGATCATTATCCCATTTTACTTCCTCTGTAATATAATCATTAATTTCATAAGAAGTTATATCTTGTGTTTGGTCATAAAATAACTGATTCTTTTTTGCTAGCAATCCTCTTTTATATAATGAAAATTCTCTATTAAGACATACTAAGAAATAAGTATAGAAAACAGCTTTCTGATCTTGATTATAATTTCTAGCTGCTCTTAGTAAGGTATCATTCGCTAAGGCAATTAATTCATCAAAGGAAAAAGAAGGAATATTGTAAGAATTACCTTGATAGTATTCCTTGGCTTTTTCATAAATTAATGGTGCATACTTTCTTTTAAGGATATCTTTAGCTATCTCATCCTCTTCACTGATTAGATAAAGAAGTTCGTAATCATTATAGTATTTCATAAATACCTACTTTCTATTTCGAACTACCTCATACATCATTATGCCAGCTGCTACAGAGGCATTTAGACTTTCTACATTTTGTGCTAAAGGAATAGTTGCTAGAAAATCACAATTATCTTTTACTAACTTACTCATTCCTTTGCCTTCATTTCCAATAACTAATGCTATTTTTCCAGTATAGTCGATACTACGATAGTCACTTCCAGCCATATCTGTTCCCACTATCCAAAAACCTTCTTTTTTTAACTCATCAATAGTATTTTTTAGATTAGTAACTTGTACTACATCAATATCAAAAATTGTTCCTACACTAGTTTTAACGACAGTACTTGTAACTCCTACTCCTCTATCTTTAGGAATTATAATTCCGTCAAACCCAGCAGCTTTTGCTGTTCTTATGATAGCTCCAAAGTTATGTGGATCTTCTAAATGATCTAAAATAACAACTGAACTAGGATTCTTCTTTAAAAAGTCCCATAATGAACAATATGAATAGTCCATGTCAATCATTATACCCTGATGTAGTCCTTTTGCCAAAAAGTCAATTTCGCATTTTCGGGCATAAACTACCCTGAATTTGGCATTTTCAGGGAGCAAATTGGCAAATTTGGCCCTCATACTATCCTGAATTACGATTTTTCGGACTTTTTTGCACAAATTTTTATTTTTTAAAATAGCCTCTGCTACATTATAACCATATACTATCATAATTACTCCATTTCTACTTGTTCCATTAGTTTTTTTATCTTATCATTATTACCTTTTAAATATAAATAACCTATCACTGCTTCAAATGCGGTAGCAAAGTGATAAGTGGCCAAATCACAACCTTTTGGTGGTTTATGTCCTTTAGTATTTCTTGCTCTCCTAATGATATCTAACTCTTCATCATTAAAAAAATTAGTTTTTATTAATCTATCAAGAATATTAGCTTGACTTTTTGCAGTAACATAAAAAAGAGAGGTATGCTGAAGCTTTCCAATAGTTGGAATATTTTGCTTTACTAAATAAAGTCTAATATAAGTTTCATAAACACTGTCTCCCAAATAAGCAAGCACTAAAGGATTTATTTCATTTAAGTTCATATTATTACTCCTCATCATTTATTAGAATATTAATTATTTTTTGAAACGAAGATGTTAAGTTAAAAACTAATGAAGCAACAGATAAATTAATAATAGATGTCAACATCTTAGTTAAAGACTCTTTTTCTTTTATATCAATTATTTCATCATCTCTAAGTTCCATTACAATCGGACGAGTTAATTTATTTTCTTCTAAAAACAACCATAGATTGATAATGAAAGCAAAGACAAGAAGATAAATTCCAATCCAAACTAAATTACTTATTTCAAAACTAAGTCCCAATACAATAATTGAATAGCCAAATAATATTGTATATTTCAAGAAAGATGATAAATTTTCCAAAAATTTAATTAAATATTTACTTTCAATCTTTTTAATAAAAGAGTAAGTTGTATAAGCACTAACAGCTGTATCATATAATGTTTTTCCACTATATATATCTTCTGATAAATAAATCGTATCAGATGTGAAAAAGTATCTTTCTTTTCCAGAAATTTTTTCTAGTTTAATATCTTTAAGATTATATTTTTTTAATAAAATAGTTGTTATCTCTCCACCAGTTTTTCCTAATGAAGTATTAACTTTTTTATATTTGGCATGTCTTACATAATATACAATTGATAATATTGAAGAAATTAGTATTGCAATTACTACTAACAGCAAACCTATAATTTTATATACTTCCATCTAACCCTACTTTCTCTCAAAAGTTGTACCATCTCGTCCGTCTTTTAAAACAATTCCCTTTTCTAATAATTCATTACGAATTTCATCGGCTTTTTGATAATTTTTTTCACTTTTAGCTTTCGCTCTTTCTGCTATTTTTTCATTTATCCAGGATTCATCTTCTATATTATTTGTTTCTTTATTTAATAAATCTAAAGATAAAACTTTATCAAACTCTTCTACTAAGAATAATTTACTCTTATCTGATAATTCAGCATCTTTTAAAACATCATAAAGTAATGTAATCATATTAGAAGAATTTAAATCGTTATTGATTTCATTTTTAAATTTAATGATATATGCATCTACCTTGTCTTTATCAATTATACCTTCATCTTTAAGACTTGCTACTTTTCTTTTTAATTTCAAGTAAGCTTTTTCGGCTCCATCTAAAATATCATAACTAAATGTTAATTGATTATGATAATAGGAATTTAGACATAAGTATCTATAACTTAAAGGATTATAGCCTTTTTCTTCTAATAAAGATACAGTTAGAAATTCACCACGTGACTTACTCATTTTTCCGCCTTTATCATTTAGAAAGCCCATATGAACCCAAAAATCACACCAAGAATGACCAAGGTAAGTCTCACTTTGAGCAATTTCATTAGTATGATGAGGGAAAACTGCATCTTCTGCACCACAATGAATATCCAAATAATCACCAAGTTCTTCAATTGAAATACCAGAACATTCTATATGCCATCCAGGATATCCTTCACCCCAAGGTGAATCCCATTTCAATTCTTGGTTATTAAACTTAGAATTAGTAAACCATAAACCAAAATCAAAAGGATTCCTCTTGGCTTCGTCCTGTTCTATGTCATTTCTTACTGCTACTAAAAGTTCATCTTTATTTCTGCCAGATAGTTCATAATATTTTGAAAATTTTGAAGTATCATAGTAAATATTACCATTTGAGATATAAGCATAATCATCTTTTAATAATTTTTCTATCATTTTAATATAAGTAGATATGTGAGCAGTGGCTGGTGTTACTACGTCTGGTTTTCTAATTCCTAGTTTTTTACAATCATCAAAAAAACAATCTGTATAATACTTAGCTATTTCCATTGATGATTTATGTTCTCTTTTAGCTGCTACTGCCATCTTGTCTTCACCGGTATCACCATCACCGACTAAATGACCAACATCCGTTATATTCATTACTCTCTGAACATCATAGCCTAAAAATTTTAAACCTTTTTCTAAGATATCTTCTGAAATATAAGTTCTTAAATTTCCAATATGTGCGTAATGATAAACTGTAGGTCCACAAGTATACATCTTTATAGTGTTACCATGCTTAGGTTTTAACTCTTCTACCTGTCTAGTTCTAGTATTGTATAATTTCATACTTATCCCTCACTTTTCTTCTATATAAATTATCATAAATGCCTATTTTTTTCAAGATTTAGAAAAGAGCAGCTATTACTAACTGCTCTATCATTATTCGGCTTCTATTAAACCATAGCCCCCATTTTTTCTTTTATAAACTACAGCTTCTTTTGAAGTTTCTATATTTTTAAATAGATAGAATTGATGTCCTATAAGTTCCATTTGAAGTATTGCTTCTTCTTCATCCATTGGTTTAACTTCTACTTGTTTTCTTTTGATGATTTTATTTTCTTTTTCCTCATCTTCTTCTATAATATCAATCATTTTGAAATCTATTCTTGATTTCTCTTCGCGTGCCTTAAGTCTTGTTTTATTTTTTCTTATTTGTCGTTCCATTATATCGATAGCTTTATCTACTGCTGCATAAAAATCATCTTGTGTTTCTTCAGAACGAATAATATAGTTGTGAAGTGGAATAGTTATCTCCACAGTTTGACGATGAGAAGATACTCTAACTACAACTGTTGCTCTTACTTCATCACTATTTTCAAGATACTTATCTAGTCGTTTTAATTTCTCCTCAATATAATCTTTCATTGCTTTAGTAACTTCAATTTTGTCACCACGGATAATTATTTCCATATTATCACTCTCCTTACCTGTAGTATAGCATAATTGTAGTAAAAAAAGAAGAGAGTTTGTTGTCAAAAATTATGGGATAATTACCGTCAAATTATGAAAATTACTGGCAAAAGAAAACCAACTATTTTACAATAGCTGGTTCCTTAACAGGCGTTACATCAACGGCTTGGTATCCTTTACTAGTTTCAAGTAAAGTAAATTCCACATATTGACCCTCCGATAAAGTCTTATAACCTGTGATGTTAATGGTTGAATAGTGAACAAAGATGTCTTCATTTTCTTTATATTCAATAAATCCATACCCTTTCTCATTATTAAACCATTTTACTTTGCCTATCATGCGGCTCACCTCCATAAATTATTACACCAATTAATTAAGTTGGCTTAACTCCGACTTCTTAAAACGATGTAATTGTATCTTATCATATTTTTCGGTGATATTAATTTTTTTACCGTAAATGGTATTATTGTCACCTTAAATGGTAAATTTTGCTGCATTTTTAAATGTTTTTTCTACTTTTCGACAAATTTTGCAACCTAAATTGACTAATTCCAGAAATAGGAAATTTTTATTGTACGATTATTACAACAAGAGAGGTATAAAGATGAAAGAAAAATTTTTAAATGGTTGTATATCTTTTGTTAAAAATAACAATATAGAAATACAAGAAGAAGAACTGCGATATGGACTGGAAGGAATTTATCTAACTTTTGGTAAATTACTAATAATATTTCCTTTAGCATTTCTACTCGGAATATTAAAAGAATTTACTTTATCATTAATATTTTTCAATATTATTAGATATCCAGCATTCGGTTTACATGCTAATAAATCATCAACTTGCTTGATTTCTTCTATGACATTGCTACTTGGTATTCCCTTATTGCTAACAAAGATAACTATTACATTACCAGTCAAAATTGGAATTTGCATCTTTTGTCTAGTTTGTTTCATTCTATATGCACCTGCTGATACAGTAAAAAGACCGCTTACAAATGAAAGGAAAAGAAAACTTAGAAAAATAGCGGCTTGTCTACTCGCAGTTACATATTCGATTTTAGTAATAGTATTTAACAATAATGAAATATCTACTTATCTCTTGTCAGGTTTAATAATAGAAACAATACTTATTTTACCTGTAACCTACAAACTATATGGAATGCCATATAGAAATTACTTAACGGTTTAAATGTCAAAAAGACATTTAAAATAGAAAAGAGGAAAAAATTATGAAAAAAAGAGTTGCAAAATTACTAGTAGCTTTAGGAATGTTAGCTACAGCATCTGCTAGTGTAGGATGTCTTTGGTGGATGGTTGATGAACCAAAAGCATTAAAGAATATGGATTAATTAATTAATAATTGTTCCTACAAAAAAACTGATAAACAGTAATTATTTATCAGTTTTTTTATCTATAATTATTTTTTGAGTAAAATATTTTTCTGAAATCATTGTTCTTGTATATAATCCTATTCTCTCTTCTACTATTTTTTTCATAAAATGCAAACCTTTTCCATGATTTTCACCTTTAGTTGTATATCCAAGCTGCCCAATTTTATCCGTATCAATAACCCCAGAAAAGGTATTAGTTATAGAAAAAGTCATCCCAACACTTGTTTCGTATATCTCAAGAAATAGTTCTTTTTCTTTTGAATCTTTGGCAGCTTCTATAGCATTATCAAACGATATACCAATTAAATGACTGAGTGATTTTTCTTGTTTCTTGTTAAATTTATAGTTTTCATCAGTAAGATCGGACGATACATCAATCGAAATATTTACATTTTCCCTCTTTGCAACTAAAAGTTTATAGTAAATCAAACTTTTTAACTCTCCTTTTGGAACATTTTTAATCTTACCCAATAAATATGTATCAGCTGTTAAATCAACATCTAGAATTTCCTCTATTTTATCTATAATTTTTTCATCAGTTGTTAGTGCTGTTAATTTAGATAATTGATTTTTATATTCATGAATTCTTAAATCCTGTTTTTCTTGATAATTTTCTATATTCTTCATACACTCATATAAAGTATCATTTTTAATTTTTAATTGATCATACTTAATTAGTTCTATCATATAAGCAAAAACAAGAAAAATAAATATCAAAATTATAATATTTGTTACCATATAATATACTTCAACTCTATATAATGCAATAGCTATATAGTAAATCATTCCGATAGCAATAAAAGACATAATAGCGTATAAAGCACTATTCTTATGATTAGAATCAATAATACGATGAAAACTATTTACTATTAATCTCTTAAAAAATGGCAAACATAATAATAAACTAGTTATTATTGAAACAAGTAAATTAGATGTAGTCATTAATATCAAACTACTTTTTATTTGATCATAATTAAAGAAAGAGCCTAAAATAAAGGAGATTAATAAATCAGGTATTATGGATATAATTATGAAATCTATACTTATTATCATTCCTTTTAAAATATCAAATTGAAAAATATTTTTTAGAGAAAATGAAAAAAACGAGAATGATAGCATAGTAAAGACAAAATTATAGCCAGGTTCTAAAAATAAAAAGCAAGGTAAAAATGTCACACAAATCCAAAATATAGTACGAATAGAAAATAAATTTACCTTTTTATTTGTAATACTTTGTGTTGTTAATATTATAGCTAATATCATTACTAAATTATTTATGCATCTGACTACTATTGATGACACGTTGCTTCAACTCCTTCTTTTTGTTTCTAGATATCAAATCAGTCCTTTCACCATTATAAAAAGTAATTACATTTGTACGAATATTATATTCTTGTATATTATCAATATTAACTATTGCACTGCGATGAGATCTAAAGAAACGTCCATCCAAAACTGCTTCTATCTCTGATAAAGATTTGGTAATTCTAAATTCACCTGCAGTAGAAAACAAAATACAACTCTTACTATTTAATTCACGTTCAATATAAATAATATCTTTATACTTAATTTTAAATATTGAATGATCTTTTTCAAAAGTAATACATTTAGTAGAAGTAGTGTTATATCTAGAAATAACAATGAATATAATATCACTTATTCTGCTTAGAGCTTTTGGTGATTTTCTAATAAAATCAAATACTCCTAGTCGGGAAGATAAAACTTTAAAACGATATTCATTATAGTTGGTAACAAAAATTATTATTGAATTCCAGTCACCTGCTTTATCTCTAATATACCTAGCTGCATCCATTCCTGTGCCATGAGGCGTTATAATATCTAGAAAATAAACATTAAATTGATTTATATTTTCAGTAAAATCTTTAAACTTTCTATCATAACAATCAAAAAAACAAGTTTTATATTCGATAGTCGTTTGCATCATGCAGCTGTCAATCTTCTCTTTAAGTGACTCCCTAAAAATCTCCTCATCATCACAAATTATAAAGTTAATCATAGTAACAACCTCCGATTTACTTCGATTTTACCATATTTTTCCAGAAATGTGGATAATTTTGCAAAAAAAATAAGTGGCTGTTTAACCACTGTTTTTCTGTTTGTTTTTTTCTTTTTTTAGAGTTCCTTCTACCTTGTCAATAATATTATCAGTTACTTCTTTATTTTTAGGAGAAATAACACTCGTTCTAAACACAAACCAAACTACTACTATAAATATCAAAATGTAGAAAACTTTACCTAAGAATGGATCTTTTAAAATATAAAGTATTGAAGCCATTGCAAATAATAAATCTATCGCATAAATAATTAAAACTGTCGTTCTGTGAGAAAAATTCATTCCTAACAATTGATGATGAATATGATCTTTATCTGGTGAGAATGGTGGTTGATGTTTCAGAAGTCTTCTTATAATAGCAAACAAAGTATCAAGAATTGGAATACCTAAAATCATTATCGGTACAAATAAACTAGTTAAGGCTGGACCTTTGAATTCTAATAACGTTATTACCGCAATGATAAAACCAAGAAACATAGCACAATCGCCACAGAATATTTTTGCCGGATAAAAATTATGAAGTAAAAAGCCAAGTGTGGCTCCAAGCATAATAAATGTTAATAACATAACTAAGTTTCCACTTCTGCCTTGAAAAAATCCTATTATACCAATAGTTAAAAAGAAAATACTACATATTCCACCACACAAGCCATCTAAACCATCAATCAAATTAATTATATTAGTACAAGCAACTATAAAGAAAATTGTTAACGGATAAGAAAATATTCCAAAATCAATTGTGTAACCAAAAGCGGTAATGTTATTTAAGAGTATTCCTCCATAAAAAACAATTATACATGCTGCTATTAGTTGCCCCAATAATTTTCTGCTTGCTCTTATTGAATTTATATCATCTATAATACCTGTTAAAATAATTATAAAACTACCTATCAAAATTGAATTCATTTGAATACTTTCAATTCCAAACAACATATAACCAACTAAGAAAGCTAAGAAAATACCCACACCACCTAATTTAGGCATTACTTTTTTATGGATATGTCGATTACCTTCATCTGACCTTGGGACATCAACAGCGCCAATATGAAAAGCTATTTTTTTCATACCCGGCATAATTAAAGCGGAACAAAGAAATGTCACAGCAACAATCTTTAAAGCGCTTAATATTTCTTGACTCATTACACTACTACCTCTTTCCTTATTCAATTATATCAATAATGCTAACTTTGTACAATTTTTATTTTTCAAACAAAAAAGTCTAGTTTTTTTCTTCTAGACTCCTTATATCATCCAATAATACTCCTGTCCCTTCTACTACACAAGTTAAAGGTGTATCAGCTATAAAGACAGGAATTTTTAACTTATCTTTTAGTAAAGGTACTAAGCCAGTTAATAAACTGCCACCACCTGTTAAGACTACACCATTTTCAACAATATCTGCTGATAATTCTGGTGGTGTCTGTTCCAACACATTAGTAGCAGATTTTATTATTTTATTTAGTGATTCTTCAAGAGCTTCCTTTGTTTCACTTTCTACTATCTCAATAGTACTAGGTAATCCCGTTATTAAGTCTCTTCCTCGTACTTCCATCTTTTTCTTCTTATCAGGATTATATACATTAGCAAATTCAATTTTTATTTCTTCTGCCGTCTTATCTCCTATTAGAAGTTTATACTTTTCTTTTATAAATTTTATAATGTCTTGATCAAAAACATTACCAGCTACTCTAATAGAAGCACTCGTTACTATATCTTTTAGAGAAAGAACAGCTATATCAGTAGTACCACCACCAATATCAATAACCATATTTCCGTTTGGTTTAGTAATATCTAGTCCTGCTCCAATAGCAGCTACTTTTGGTTCCTCTTCTAAAAATACTCTACGAGCTCCAGTTCTCTCTGCTGCTTCTTTTATAGCATTTTTTTCAACTGGAGTAATATTAGAAGGACAACAAATTAAAATTCTAGGTCTTGATAAAAAGTTACGAGCATGAATTTTTCTAATGAAATAATCAAGCATAATTTCAGTAACTTCAAAATCAGCAATAACACCATCTTTCATTGGTTTAATAGCTTTTACTTTCCCCGGTGTTCTACCTAACATTTCACTTGCTTCGCGACCAACTGCTACAACTTTTTTATTATCTGTATCAATTGCAACTACACTTGGTTCATTTAAAACTATTCCTTCTCCTTTTATATAAATTAATACATTTGCTGTTCCTAAATCTATTCCAATATCTTTTGCTAACATCCTATCACGTCCTTTTACTGTTAATATTTTAACAAACTTTCATTTAGTTGTAAATTAATTTCCCATCAAAATTAGTTTTTCCTACTATTCTAAATATATACACAATAAATGATGTTTATTACTTTAAAAATATATAAAAAGATGATAGTTTATCAAAATCATCATCTTAATAATTACTCAGCTTGATTTGTTTCTTGATTGCTCATGGTACTATCAGTTGTTGAATTTTTATCAGTTGTAGTTTCTATTTTTATTTCTTTATCAAAATAATCTTCTGGATTAACTACTTGACTATTTAGATAAAGCTCAAAGTGTAGATGATTTCCTAGCTCTTTATCAATACTATTAGTACCACTTTTTCCTATTATTTGACCTTGCTTTACTGTATCATTTTTCTTGACAGATACATCACCTAAACTTTGATAACTACTAACTAAATTATTATCATGTTGTATCTCTACTATTTTACCAAGTAGTTCATCTTCTTTTACATTAACAACTGTACCATCTAAAACAGCTATTACCTCAAATGTTTCATTTTTAGTAAAGTCCATTCCAGAATTTTGAATGTACGTATTTTCATGATACAATATTGATTTTTCTTGTGTTGCATTATCTGCTTGGTAATTATAAAAATATTTAGTTGTAGCAACTGACTCATCCTTGAAAGGTTTTATCATTTTTGGAGTTTCATTTATTACTTCTATATCTTCATCTTTATCTAAAATAGAACTATTAACGTGCTCGACTTGTTCATTTTGTTTTAAATCATTCTTCATATTTTGACTAACAAAATAAGCTCCTAATCCTGTAAAAACAAAGATAGCAGTATAAATTCCAATTATTGCACCTTTTTTCAATTTCCATCTTTTCATATTTTCACCTCATTTAAAGTTTTACCGAAAAGATGAAAATTATACTATTTTTTAAAAAATTTTTGAAGCATTAAAGAAATCCCAAATAAAATTAGTAACTAAGTATATAATTGATAATGCTAACAAAAAATACATTACTCTTGCTTGTAATACTTTATTTTTTTTAAAGAAGGAGTTTATATTTAAAGAATCAAAAGACCAAATCACTAGTATTGCTACTAATATATAAATAAAATACTTAGCACTCATTATTTTCCTCATATTTTGTAATTTTATCTATTCTTCTTTGATGTCTTTCTACTTTTGAAAAAGGTGTTTCAATAAATTTTTTAACTAAATTGTACGCTTTTTCAATAGTATTTTTTTCACTAAGACAAATTATATTGGCATCATTATCATTTCTTGTTTCAAAAACATCATCTAATGTTACTACTCTAGCAGCTCGTACTCCTTTTACTTTATTGCAAGCTATACTTATTCCAATTCCACTTCCACATATAGCAATACCATAATCAAGATTTTTAGTAGCTACTTCTTCACCTAATTTAAAAGCATAATCAGGATAATCAACACTTTCTTCGCTAAATGTTCCAAAATCAACAATGTCATATTCTTCTTCTAATTTTTTAAATAATTCATTTTTCAATTTAAATCCTCTATGATCAGATGTTATTCCTATTCTCATATTTTTCCTCTTTTCCACAATTATTATATTTAATAAGTTTTTTTCCACA
Source organism: uncultured Bacilli bacterium (assembly GCA_934148995.1). Lineage (GTDB taxonomy): Bacteria > Bacillota_I > Bacilli_A > RF39 > UBA660 > Onthousia. The sequence goes on along the minus strand of CAKPDM010000002.1, from coordinate 43,413 downwards.
AGCAAAACCATAAAATACTTTTTCCACAGGCTTTGTTGATAACTTTCTTGTATATTTTACTTTTTCCACAGAAATTGTTCATACTCTTCTAGAAAGATATCTTTATCAACACATTGAGAATATCATTTTTTAGTTTTAATAGCAAGAAAAAAGAAGCAATTAAGCTTCTTCTTGATCTTGACTATAACCATACTTTTTATTAAACTTATCAACACGACCTGTACGTGAAGCACGTGATTGCTTTCCTGTATAGAAAGGATGACATTTAGAACAAACTTCAACATTTAGTTCTTCTTTATTTGATTTTACTTCAAATGTTTCTCCACAAGCACAAGTTACTTTACAAGTCTTATAATCTGGATGAATTCCTTTTTTCATTTTCTTCTCTCCTTCCGCCATGATACATTAAATATCATAGTAATTGACTAACCGCTAATAATATATCAAACTTTTTAGTGAAAGGCAAGTGTTTTTTGGGCAAGTTGCTTTACTATTTGCTTATATATGGCTTCATAACCCAAAGTTGAAGGATGAATATTTATAGGATTCGGCAAATAGTTTTCATTATTTTTGAATAACTGAAATAAGGAAATAAATTTAATATCATACTTTTCTGTAATATTTTTCATTTTATTATCAAAATAATTGAAAATTCTATCTGGAATTATTTTTTTGTATTCATAAGGATTATAATAACCTAAAACTATTATTTCTTCATTATTATATTTTCTAATATCTTTTAATAATTTTTCAAAATCTAACATTTTATCAGAAAAGATTTCTAATATTTTATCTTCTTCTATTACTTCTATATCACTTGTTGACATATTAATTTCTGTCAACAAATCATTTGCACCTATTGATATTGTTACTAAATCTGCTTCTCTTAAACATTTTTTGAAAGATAATGACTTATTTTGTTTATTAATGACTTGATTCATATCTAACTGATGCTGTAAATCAGATATTCGAAAATCAGTATTAGCAAAATCCTTGCTATAATTTTTTAATAAGTCTTTTTCCTTTAAATAATTAGCTATGTAATCACTATAACCATAGCTTTTTTCATTGTAAGCATTAACTCCTACTGATAAAAAATCACCAATTGATAAGTAATTAATTTTATCATCATGAAATGTAATATAAATAAAATAAATTATTAGAAGTAATAGTATAAAAACTATTAATTTCTTGTGTTTCATTTTTATCACCTAAAAAAATTAGAGTCATAATATTATATTTCTCTAATTTCTACTTTAGCACCAACATTAGTTAATTTTTCTACGATATTTTCATATCCTCTTAGAATATGTTCAACATTTGTTATCTTTGTAGTACCTTCAGCCATCAAACCAGCTATTACTAAAGATGCACCTGCTCTTAAATCAGTTGCTACTACATCGCAACCAACTAATTTAGTAGGACCAACAATGGTAGAAGTTTGATTTTTAACTCTTATATCTGCACCCATAGAATTTAAATAAGGTATATGCATAAATCTATTTTCATAGATAGTTTCTTCTATCTTACTTTGTCCTTTACAAGCTGTTAATAATGGAGTAAGTGGTTGTTGTAAATCAGTAGGAAAACCAGGATATGTCTGGGTCTTTACATGAATCGATTTATAATTATCTTGTCTACTAACAATAATATAGTCTGAACCTATATCTAAAAAAGCACCCATTTCCTCTAATTTACTAGTTAATGATTCAATATGCTCAGGAATAATATTATCTACTTTCAAGTTTTCGCCAACGGCTGCTCCTAAGATTACATAAGTTCCTGCTTCAATTCTATCTGGTATTACCTCATGAAAGCATTTTCCCAGATAGTCAACTCCTTCAATTTCAATACTTGAAGTTCCTGCTCCTCTTATTTTTGCACCCATATTGTTTAATAAAGTTGCAACATTTACGATTTCTGGTTCTTTAGCAGCATTATCTATAATTGTTTTTCCCTTCGCTTTTACTGCTGCTAACATTATATTAATAGTTGCTCCAACACTAGCAAAATCCAAGTAAATATTATTTCCTTTTAATTCATCAGCTTCTACAATATAACAATTATCTTTATTTGTTACCTTCGCTCCTAAAGCTTCAAAACCTTTTAAATGCAAGTTAATTGGGCGTGCTCCAATAGAACATCCGCCTGGTAATGACATAGTAACTTTTTTATATTTACCTAATAATGCACCCATAAAATAATATGATGCACGAAGTTTTTTTGCAAGAGTAGCAGGTATTTCTTTGTTTTCTATTTCTTTAGAATCTATTACAATAGTTTCACTTGCTCTTTTAACTCTTGCTCCTAAAAATGACAATATTTCACATAATGCTTCTGTATCAGTAATATCTGGGACATTACAAATTGTTACTTCTTCATCTGATAAAATTGCTGCTGGTATTAATGCTACAGCACTATTTTTTGCTCCACTAACTCTGATGGTACCAGTTAATTTTTTTCCACCATTAATCTCTAATAACTTCATATATCTTACTCTCTTTCGCTATATTATATTACTATTTTTTATTTTGTTGCTACCTATCAAGAAAATCAAAATGACTCCAAAGATAATTCTTACATCTATATAATAAAGAAAAATAGAGCTTTTGTCAAAAAAAAGAAATTCAAATGCTGAATTTCCTTTAATTTTTTTGATTTTCTTCTTGATTTTCAATATTATCTTTAGGACAATCATCTTTAAGAGAAAACATTTCTTTTTCATTTACTTCTTTTGCACTAGGACAATTTTTTATTTTTCCTGTTTCTCTTGGTTTATTATTTTTATTTTGATTTTTCATATTTGCCTCCCTTAATACTATTAGCAATATCCAAAAAATTTATACATTAAAAATTAAATATTTTATTCCTAAGATTAAAAGAAGAATACTTCCTACAATATTAGCAATTTTTCCAAATTTAATTGTTAGTTTTCGGCCAAAATCTAAACCTAATTTCGTAAACAAAAAACTAAATATAGAAAATAATAATCCACATAAAACAATATTTTCTTCATGAAGTCCAAGACCTATCCCCATTGAAAAACTATCAATACTAACACTAAAAGCAAACAATAATGCTTGATAAATTCCTGTAATACTAGTTTTATTATTATTTAAATCTTTAATACCAAAAAGCATCTCACACGCTAGTATCGTAAATATTATTCCAATTAACAAATCTGGATTAGGAATAAATGATTCTAAAAGAAAAATACCTACTACACTTCCAAGAATTGGCATAAAAAAATGAAATGTACCTACCATCAAACTTAATAAGTTAGTCATTTTTTTCTCAAGTCCAACCGTTCCATAGATAATTGCTAAAGAGAAAGCATCCATACTCAAACTAATCGAAATAATTATTAATTGTCCTAAATTCATAGTGCCTCCTACTTAGAATTTATGTAGGAAGTATAGTTATTAGAAGTATTTTTCCAACATATCTTTTATATAAAAATGATATTCTACTTCTGTTTTATTTTCTTCATCTAATAAACAAAATGGAGGGAATAAAACACACCACCAATTTTCACCTTGTCCTTCTCCTATTGTTACTACTAATGATTCATAATAACCTTCTTTATAAATTATTCCTTTGTATTTCTTTTCAGGAAAATAATTTAAACCATATTTTACTTTATACATATCATCATCTTTATTAACTAATAAGGTATTTTTAACAATTAAAGAAAATTCATTTTGATTAGCTTTTAATAACTTTCTAGTTTCTTCTATAGAACTACTATTTTTTAATAAATCATTTAATTTCTTCTGTAAATTATCTTTTACTTTGAGTTTTATTTCTTGATCTTTTTTATCATTAGATTTAGCAACAACTCTAAATCTTATCGCTTCATCTGGAATTACAATTTCTTCATTAAAGCTTTTATAACTCGATAAACTAATAAGAATTAAACTTATAAGAATTAGAATTTTCTTCATAAAAAAATCACCTTTCTTATTAATATTATTGGTGATTTATTTATTTTTATTTAATTTAATTTCTAACAAATATCATTCTATTTCGACCATACAAATCTTTTTTACAAGTAACTATAGCTGTTGGAAGAGAATTAATTACAAGATTAGTGATTTCTTCTTTTTGACTTTCTCCAATTTCGAAAGCAATTAAATACTCATCATTTAAATAAGATTTAATACTAAACAATATCTTTTTATAACAGTCAAGTCCATCTTGACCACCGTATAAAGCTAAGGCTGGTTCATTATTTTTTACAATTTCTTCTATTTGTTCATCATTTTTGATGTAAGGGGGATTAGAAACGATTATATCATATTTAGTAATTTCTAAATTAGAAAACCAATCACTTTCTATAAAAGTTACATCTAGGTCTAAGTTAACAGCATTTTGTTTAGCTACTTCTAATGCCTCTTTAGAAATATCAACTAAAGTAACATCACTATTTTTTATTAACTTTTTTAGAGTAAGACCAATAGCTCCACTACCACAGCCTAAATCTAGTATTTTCAATTTATCTTTATTAAACTTCTTTGAGTATTCAACTACTTGTTCTACTAATTCTTCAGTTTCAAAACGTGGTATCAAGACATTATTATTTACAATAAACTCAGAACCATAGAAATTAACATTTCCAATAACATATTGAATTGGTTTTTTTTCTCTTAGGGCTTCTAAAGAATCTTTATATTTTTTTTCAATAGTTTCATCTACTGTTTTATCTAATATAGTTAGTAATTCTAAAGGATTTACTTCTAAAAAAGAAGCAAGTAGCATTTTAGCATGATCACTACTTGTTTTACTTTTTCCATAAACTATTAATTCTTCAACAGTCATTATTCTTCTTCACCAGCTAATTTTCTTCTTTGATCTTCCATCGTTAAAGCATCAATTATTTCATCGAGTTGACCATTCATCACTCTATCTAAATTATTAGTAGTAAAACCAATACGATGATCTGTAACTCTATTTTGTGGATAGTTATAGGTTCTTATTTTCTCTGCTCTATCACCTGTACCTATTTTACTTCTTCGTTCACTTCCTAATTCTTGGTCATGTTTTTGTTGTTCCAAATCATAAAGTCTTGCTTTAAGTACTTTCATTGCTTGTTCTTTATTTTGAATTTGACTTCTTTCGTTCTGACAAGTTACAACTGTATTTGTTGGCAAATGAGTAATTCTAACAGCACTATCAGTTGTATTTACTCCTTGTCCACCACACCCTGATGATCTAAATATGTCTATTCTTAAATCTTTTGGATCGATAGTTATGTTAACATCTTCAGCTTCAGGCATTACTAGAACAGTGGCAGTTGATGTTTGAATTCTTCCATTGCTTTCTGTTACTGGAACTCTTTGTACTCTATGTGAACCACTCTCATATTTAAGTTTTGAATAAGCTCCTTGTCCTTTTATCATAACTTCTATTTGACTAAAACCACCAGCTGTTCCTTCTACGGCATTAATTATTTCTGTTTTAAGTCCGATTTTTTCAGCATATCTTGAATACATTCTGAAAAGATCACCAGCAAAAATATTAGCTTCATCTCCACCAGCTGCTCCTCTTATTTCCATAATTACGTTCTTAGAATCATTAGGATCTTTTGGTATCAATAATATTTCTAACTCTTTCTCAATACTTTCTTTTTCTTCTTCCAGAGTTTTTAATTCTTCCTTAGCTATTTCTTTTAATTCTTCATCACTTAACATTTCTTTAGTATCTTCAATAGACTCTAATACTTTTTTATATCTTTTATATTCATTTACTACTTCTTCTAAATCTGCTATTTCTTTAGATATTTCTCTTGTTTTATTAATATTTTTTAGTACATCTTCACTCATTAATTCGTTTTGTAATTGATTGTACTTTGTAAGAGTAGCTTCTAATCTTTCTATCATCTAAACCAAGTCCTTTCTTTGTCTAGCTAATTATATCATAGCTCGAATATTCCTTGCAAATATTATACATAAAAAGAACTATTCATTCTCTAGTTCTTCTTCATCTACAACAACTAAGTCTTTTAAATCTTCATTAGGGTCAACATAGTCGTCATCATCATCAACATCACCAGAATCATAATTATCTTCTTCTAATTCATCTGATAACATATCGTCTTTTGTATCTTCTGTTTCTTCTTCATCTTCCTCATCTTCATCGTCCATTTTAGCAATTTTGTCAGATGTATGACGACTTCTTAAATCCCAACAACCATCTTCTAACATTATAAAACGTTTATCAGTGGTAAGTGATGTATAATAATCCCCAATTTTTTCTTCAAAAGTACTACTTGGAAGTTCTAATAAAGTTATAATGCTCTTGAAAAGTTCTGCAGTATTTTGTTTTCCTTGTTCTTCTAAAAGATAAAATGTAATATCTTTATTTGATAATAATTCTAATTCCTCTTTTTTCATTTTTGATAACTTCATTTTATTTCCTCCCATATTAAAGTATATTTCAAAATGAATACTTGTTTCTTAATCAAGTCATATAAACTTATATCATCTTTTATATGTAAATGCAATACTTTTTTATACTGTTTACATTTTTTCAGGTATTTCAATTCCTAAAATTGATAATAGTTCTACATTTGTATCATATACATTTTTTGTTAAAAGTAACCAGTTTTCTTGAATATTTTTATTATTTTCTGTTAAAACATGACACTTTTCATAGAATTTGCTATAAGTGCTAGTTAATTGATATAAATAATCTGATATTACATTTAACTCTTTTGTATCATATGCTTTATGTAAAATTTTATTTTTATTTAATAATAAAGTTATCAATTCTTTTTCTACTTCATCCGTTATAGAAGTATATTTTTCATAGTTTAAATTATTTTCTTTTGCTTTTTTTAATAAAGATTTCATTCTAATAGTAGTATATAAAAGATATGGACCAGTTTTTCCCTCTACATCTACAAATTTTTTAGGATCAAAAATATAATCTGTTGTTCTATTTGATAGTAAATCAGCATATTTAATAGCAGCAACAGCTATTTGTTCAATTATTACTTCTTTATTTGGCTCCTTTTCTAAATTATGGGAATGAGCTGTTACTTCTTTCTTTACTTCTTTTAAAAGGGTTTTCAAAGATAAAGCTCCACCATCTCTTGTTTTGAATGGCTTTCCATCAGGTCCATTCATTGTACCAAAACCAAAGAAAGATAATTTTGTATCATCGCTAACTATCTTCGTCTTATGAGCTGCTCTAAATACTTGTTCAAAATAAAGTCCTTGTCTTAAATCTGTTAAATACCACATTTCATCTGGATTAAAACGTTCAACTCTTGAGACCATTGTTGCTAATTCGCGAGTTGCATACAAAGTAGCTCCATTACTTTTAACAACTACAAGGTCAGGCATAGGTGCCTTATCGGTATCTTCTCTAACTTCGATTACTTCTGCTCCTTCGCTTTTTTGTAAATAGCCTTGATTTCTTAATTTTTCTATCATTGGACCCATATAGGAATAGCAATCACTCTCACCTTCCCATAAATCAAAGTCAGTATTAAATTTTTTATAAACTTCTTTAATGTCCTCAATCGATATTTTCTTAATCTTATCCCATAAAGCAACATAATTAGGTTTTCCTTCTTCTAGTTCTTTTGTAATAAATCTTACCTCTTCCATTATGCTTTCGTCTTCTTTAGCTTTAAGACTTGCTACTGGATATATTTCTTCTAAATCTTTAGCTGTTATTGGTAATTCGTCCCAATTATCACTTTCTTCTTCAGTAAAATAATTAAGATTGGGATATCTATTTCTAATTTCATAAATAACCATTCCTGATTGTCTACCTATATCTCCAAAATGAACATCGCAGATTACTTCTTGACCTAATCTTTTTGTTAGTCTTTTTAAGGCTTCTCCAATATTAGCACTTCTCAAATGACCAACGTGAAGGGTTTTTGCTATATTAGCACCACCATAATCTAGAAAGATTTTTTTCTTTTCCAATAAATCAACATCTTTATCGCTACTATTATGATAATTATCAACAAAATTTACTAATATCTCTTCTTTTAAAGAAACATTAATAAAACCAATAGAAGCAATTGTAACGTTATCAAAATAACCACTTTCTTCTAAAATACGCTTCATATCTTCAGCAATAAGCATTGGACTCTTATGTAAAATTTTAGCAAGACTCATTGCATCATTTAACTGATAATCACCTAAATCTTTTCGTTTACTTTCTAATAGAGTTACTCTTTCTATTGGAATAGCTGCTTCATTCATTTTTTTTGTTAAGTCTCCTTCGATTTGTTTAATTAAACTCATATTAGTCCTCCCATTCTATGCTATATTCGTGGTCAAAATCATTACCATCTATTCTATAGATTACTAAGAAAGAATTAACTTCTTCTTTAATTTGTTTAGTTTTCATCAAAACTGTAGCACTTTGCTTTGTTTCTTTAAGATATATCTCAAAAGAATTGGTAGTATTTTCTAAAAACTTATAACTAAGTATTGCTTCTTCGGTTTCTCGTAGTAATATTTTTTCTTTTAAATATATTGTTAATAAGGCATGTTCATCTTGATATTGAATAACTTTATTTTTTTTATCAAAATTAGCTTTACCTTCATATGTAAATACTTCATTATTAGCAATCAATTTAGCTATTACTTTAATTTCTTTCATATTGCTTCCCTTTCATTCAGCTAATATTATAGCAACGAATTAAATTTCTTACAAGAATATTGTTATTTTTAAAGAGTTTGGACAAGATAAGTGTAGGTGATGATTATGAAATATATTAAAAAAGTAACTAAATTTACTATATTACTTGTTCTATTATTTATTATTTTTAACATTGCTGCTTATTCTTATGCTTATTTATCTCCAAAATTACAAATAAAAAGTGCTAATAAGTTTATGTTATTCGATCAAGATAATGAGTTATTTTTTCAAGGAAGTGGTGATGGTAAATGGGTAAGTCTAGACAATATATCTGATAATGTAGTTAAGACCACTATTGAAACAGAAGATAAAAATTTCTATAAACATAAAGGTTTTGATTATTTAAGAATTATTAAAGCTATGTATGTTAATGTTGTTTCAAGAAATAAAAGCCAAGGTGCAAGTACTATTACACAGCAATATGCTAAAAATCTATTCTTAGACTTTTCTAAAACTTGGAAAAGAAAATGGGATGAGATGTGGTACACTATTGAGATTGAAACACATTATAAGAAAAAAGATATTTTAGAAGGCTATCTAAATACTATTAATTATGGACATGGTATGTATGGAATAGAAAATGCTAGTCAATTTTATTTTGGAAAAAAAGCTAAAGATTTAGATTTAGCAGAGGCAGCTATTTTGACAGGAATTCCTAAATCACCCAGTAACTATTCTCCTTTAATTAATTATGATAAAGCTAAAGAAAGACAAATTCTTATTCTTAAAAATTTATTGAAAGAAAAAAAGATTAGTAATGAAGAATACAATCAAGCTAGTAATAAAAAATTAACCTTTGTTGGTGAAAAAGAGAAGGAAGAATTATCAACAGTTATGTATTATCAAGATGCTGTAATGAAAGAATTAAAGTCCTTAAAGGAAATACCTAGTACTTTTCTAGAAACTGGTGGTTTAAAAATTTATACTAGTCTTAATCTTAAAAGTCAAAAGGAACTTGAAGCTAATGTTAAAGAAACTTTAGGAGACAATGAATTAGAAACAGCTGCTGTTTTGTTGGACCCTCAAACTGGTGGTGTCAAGGCATTAGTTGGTGGAAAAGATTACACTAAATCAGAATATAATAGAGCAATATCAGCTAAAAGACAAGTTGGTTCTACAATGAAACCTTTTCTTTATTATGCTGCTTTAGAGAATGGTTTTACTGCTTCTACTACTTTCACTAGTGAACAAACAACTTTTACTTTTTCTAATAAAGATACTTATTCTCCTAAAAATTATAATGAAAAATATGGTAATAAACCAATTTCAATGGCAACTGCTATTTCTTATTCTGAAAATATTTATGCTGTTAAAACACATTTATTCTTAGGAGAAGATACTTTGATAAATATGGCAAGACGAGTAGGAATTACTTCTAAGCTTGATAAAGTTCCATCTCTTGCTCTTGGAACTAGTGAGATTTCAATGTTAGAAATGGCTGGTGGATATGCTACTTTTGCTAACGAAGGCTATAAAGTAAAACCTCATTTTATTGAAAAAGTGGTCGACCAAGAAGGTAATATTTTATATGAGGCTGATAATAAAAAAGAACTCGTTCTAAACTCTAGTTTAACTTTCATTTTAAATAATTTGTTAACTGCAACTTATGACTCTGCCTTTATTGATTATAATTATCCAACAGCTATCAATCTAGCCTCTAAAATGACTCATACTTATGCTTTAAAAAGTGGTACTACTAATACTGATAACTGGTATATTGGTTATAATAAAGATGTTGTAGCTTTAGTATGGTGTGGTTATGATGATAACAGAAATCTAGAACCTAAAGAGTACAAATTTGCACAAAATATTTGGATAAAATCGATTGAAGATTATATGCAGGGAAAGGAAGATAATTGGTATCAACCGAAAGATAATGTTGTTGGTGTATTAGTTAATCCTATAACCGGTAAACCTGCTACCCAAAATGATACTAAAACTAAGATGATGTATTATATTAAAGGTACAGAACCAACAATGGCCGACCCTGTCTTTGACGAATTATTAACGGAGAATAAGGAAACTTAAGGAAATATTTTGGAAGATAATTGTAATCTTCTTTTTTCTTTGATATAATTCGTTTAGGATGTGGTAGGATGTTATACGTTATATTTGGAATAGTATTTTTCCTTATTTTACTTTTTATAATAATATTTTTACATTTTAAAAAGAAATATGACTTTTATTTTTTAAAGGTATCGGAAGCCAACAACAATATTGAAATAATTATTGAGAAAAAAATAGAAATTCTTTTAAAAATAGCTCAAATTATTGATAAAGATAAGATAAAAGAGTTAGAAGAATTCAAAGGAAAGAAACTAACTAGTCATCAATGTTATATAGAATTAAATTCTATTGGTAATAAACTTCTAAAAGAAGCTGATGACGAAGAATATGAATCTAACAAAAAACTTAATAATTTAATCGACCGTTTTGATGATAATGAGTGTGACTTGAAGGGTGTCTTAAAATATTATAATGACAATGCTGTGGAGATAAATAATTATAAACATAAATTTCCAAGTAATATTGTTGGCTTCTTTTTACACTATAAAGAATTAGATATTTATAAAATTGAAAAAAGAGAATCTTTTGCAATTCTCTCTAAGTAAAGGACCATTGAGGTTCTTTTTTATCTTTCAATGTTCCAATTAATTGGTTTAAGATTATTTTCTTTTAAAAATTCATTAGTTTTAGAGAAAGGTCTACTTCCAAAAAAGCCATTATATGCGGAAAATGGTGATGGATGAGCAGATTCTAGAACTAAATGTTTAGGATTAGTAACTAATACCTTTTTAGCTCTAGCATAATTCCCCCAGAAAATAAAAACAACTGGTTCATCTTTTTTATTTACTTCTTCTATTACTTTATCAGTGAATTCTTCCCAACCACGATGACTATGAGAAGCAGCTTTATCTTTTTCTACTGTTAAAACACTGTTTAATAATAAAACACCTTCATTAGCCCAAGGTAATAAACTATTTTTCTCAGGAAAGGGAATTCCCAAATCACTTTCCAATTCCTTAAAGATATTAACAAGACTTGGTGGTTTTTTTAAACCATCACGTACTGAAAATGAAAGTCCTTGAGCTTGATTAACACCATGATAAGGATCTTGTCCTAAAAGAACTACTTTTGTATCTTTATAAGAAGTATTTCTAAAAGCATTAAATATTTCATTTTTTCTTGGATATATTTCTTTAGTATGATATTCACCATCAACAAATTCTAATAGTTCTTTAAAATAAGTTTTATCATACTCTGTCTTTAAATGTTCATCCCAATCATTACCTATCATTTTTTTCAACTCCTACTTATGATATTTTTCATTATTTCTTATTTTATATGTGCGATATAGTTGTTCTAAAAACATTATTCTAAATAACTGATGAGGAAAGGTTAATTTAGAAAATGACCATTTTTCTTTTGCTATATTATAGATGTCTTGATGAAAACCATTACTTCCTCCAATAATAAATGTAATATTACTATTGTTCATTTCTCTATCAGCCATTACCTTGGCCATTTCTACAGATGTCATTTCTTGTCCCTTTACATCTAATAAAATAATATAATCTCTTAAGGAAAGATGTTTCATAATAGCATCTTTTTCTATTCTTAAAGATTTATCTAGCTCTTCTATACCACAATCTGCTACTTCTACAATATTTAATTTTGTATACTTACTCAATCTTTTTTCATATTCTTTAATAGCATCTGTAAAATATTTTTCTTTGATTTTACCTACTACTATTAATTTTATCATCTAACTTCAACCACCTCTCCTATTTCTTCTTGACTAGCTATTAATATTTTAGGTCTATATTTAGTTCTTTCAATCGCGGCTTTAGTAGTATTAAATGCTAATTCTTTAGTATTATTTGTTTCACTTATATGTCCTAGAATTATGTATTTTGTTTTTTCTCCGATGAATTTTTCTAAATATGTAGCTGTAGCTCCATTAGATAAGTGTCCCCTATCACTTAGTATTCTTTGTTTTAAATAATGTGGATAAGGTCCTATCAAAAGCATTTGTTCATCGTGATTACTTTCAATATAATATATTTCTCGATTAGATAATAAATCATAATATTTTTCATTTATATAACCAGTATCAGTAATATAAACTAAACTACTTGAATCACTACTTATCAAAAAACCAACAGAACCAGGAGCATCGTGAGAAGTATGAACCAAATCTATTGTAATATCTTTTAAATGCATTTTATCATTATATAATTCTATTTTTTCTTTAGGTAATATCTCTTTTAATTCTTTATACATTTCTTCTCTTATATATACAGGTACATTATTGTGTTTAACAAACACTTTTAGTCCCTTAATATGATCTGAATGAGTATGTGTAATAAGTAAAGCATCTATATCATCAATACTTCTATCAATTTCGGCTAATCTTTCTAATAAGTGCCTGTAAGTTATACCTATATCAATAAGAAAGCGAGTATTTCCTACTTCTATATAAGAAGTATTTCCTTTGGAACCACTCGCTAACGTTATTATTTTCATTAAAATAAACTAAGTGGTTGTAATGATGTTGAACCTCTTCGGTAAGGAAATCCCCTGAAAAGTCCAAAGTGTAAATGTGTTCCTGTTGCAAAACCACTTTTGCCCATTGCGCCTATTTGTTGACCAATAGACACGTTTTGACCTTCTTTTACATATCTAGCTGATAAATGTGCATACATTGTGTAATAACCATTATTATGATTAATTACTATAAACTGGCCATTATCATACTTGTAACTCGACTGAACTACTATTCCGTTATTAGCGGCATAGACAGGTGAACCATAACTACCACCGATATCAACTCCATCGTGAAGAGTTCCCCAACGATAGCCATATGAACTATTAATTGTATACGGAGTTGCCGTAGGCCACTTCCAGTAACCCTCAACTTTTGTAGTACCAGTTATATCTATACCAGATGAATAAGAATTTTGTTTTTTACCTTTAACTATAATTTCTTTTACTGGTTCTTTTAATCTTTCAGTAGCACTTTCATTAATAACTGAACTTTCTACTTGACCATTAACTTTTTGCACTTTACTAGTAACTCTTTGAAGACCATTTTCTCCTTTTTGAGTTACTTCTTCGGTACCAACCATTTTATTTTCATCATACTTAACTTCTGTTTCATACTTAATTTCCTGATCAAAAACTGTATGATCTATTTCTACTAATCTAAATTGTGGTTTAATGATATTAATTGTTACTTGTTGTCCTGCAAAGAGTAAACTGTTTTCATCTTTAAACGTTGGATTAGCAATTAGAAATTCTTTATTTGATAATTTATTATTAAATGCAATATCACTAATTGTATCACCATCTTGTACTGTATATTTTTGATACTCATCTAGTGTTCCAAATAATAAATATCTACTTAAATCATCAACTTTTTCATAAATTGTTTTATCTACCGGTATTTTTGTATTTTTTACAGTTATTTTATTTTCTATATAAACATTTTCAATAATTGTACCAGTATCTTTAATTTCTTTTTGCTTATTATTTAAATATTTTTCATAATCATCATTATTTACAAAAGACCTAATAGTTTTATCCATTGCATCTGTAAAAACTGTCTTATCTAGAACATAAATTGTCTGGTCCACACCTTTTTGTGTTTCTCCTTGTTCATTTGTACTATCTATACCTTTTATTTTTATGGCATAACCATTAATTGTAAATGACTCTAAATCTTTAATTTTTTCATATATTTCTTTAGTTGTAGATATTTTTTCTTGATAAGTTATTTCTTTAACAACTTTTAAATCTTCTGGTGCATATACTTTATCTACTTTATACTTATTTTTTATTTTTTCTTGTTCACTATCAATATATTGTTCCAATTCTTCTTTATTTTCAATAAGTCCCAAAGAACTACCTTTCAAATAAACTCGATAAACATCTTGTGGATTTTTTGCTTTTGGTGATGGAATATATAAAACTAGTAGTGCACTAACTGCAAGAGCTACACTTATTATTAATACTTTCTTCCCCATTTTATTCCTCCTCTTCTGGACCATTTGTCATATTAAGAAAGGTTGATGTGTCTTTTTTAAATAGCAATTGAATTGTTGCCTGAGGACCATTTCTATGCTTAGCGATAATAAATTCACTGACACTAGTAGCATCTTTTTTTGCTTCTTTATTATAGTAATCATCTCGATACAAAAATCCTACTAAATCAGCATCCTGTTCAATAGAACCAGATTCACGTAAATCTGAAAGCATAGGTCTCTTATCTTCTCTTCCTTCAACACTTCGTGACAACTGAGCTAAAGCTATTATTGGAATATGAAGTTCCATAGCTAACGTCTTTAAACTACGCGAAATATCTGCTACTTCTTGTTGTCTATTACTTCCATAATTCTTACCACCAGAAATAAGTTGTAAATAATCGATTATTACCAAATCTAATCCATCACTAGAACTTGCCAATCTTCTACATTTTGCTCTTATCTCTCCAATTGTTATTCCTGGAGTATCATCTATATATAGCTTGGCTTTTGATAATTGGGTTGTAGCTTCATTAAATCTTTTCCAATCTTGATTTAATAATTTACCAGTACGCATTTTATAACCTTCTATTTGACCAAGTGATGAAATAATACGATTAGCTAACTGACTAGCTCCCATTTCTAAGTTGAATACTGCTACGGTATTATCAGAATGAGTAGTTACATAAGTGGCAAGATTTAGAGCAAAAGCAGTTTTACCCATACCTGGACGAGCTGCTATTATTATCATTTCATTTTCATGAAGCCCAGCTGTTAACTTATCAAAGTCATACCACCCTGTTGCTATTCCAGTTATCTCTCCTTTTGACTCTGCTAATTTTTCGAGGTCTTCCTGTGTTTTAATTAATACATCCTGAATGCTTTGAAATTCTCCACTTTTTCGATTCTTAGCTATGTTTAATATTTGTTTTTCTGCTAAATCTAAAATATCATTGACATTTTCTTCTTGATTATAACCAAGTGTTACTATATTAGTTGCAGTATCAATTAGTCCTCTTAAAAGAGCAGTTTTTTCCACTTCTTGAATATAATAATCTATATTACTGGCAGTAGGAACAAATTCAACTATTTCAGTTAAATAAGATACTCCTCCCGCTTCTGTTAAAGCATTCATCTTTGTAAGCTCTGTCGTTACTGTTGTTAAGTCTAGTGGTATTTTTTCTTCGTGTAAATTTTGAAAAGCCTTAAAGATTTTTGCATTTCTCAAATCAAAAAAGCTTGATTCTGTTAAGTTCTCTATTGCTAAAGTAGCAGCAGCTGTTGATAAAAAACATGAACCTAAAACACTCATTTCTGCTTCTTTATTATTAGGTAATTCTCTTAAGGCCATTTTTACCTCCTTACTTTACTAAATGAACTTTAATGATTGCATTAACTTCTTTATGTAGTTCTATTTCAACTTTATGAAATCCTAAAGAAGCTAAGGAATCTTGCAATTTAATTTGATTTTTTTCTATATTAAAGCCATTTGCTTTTAATTCTTCTTTGACTTGTTTTTGACTAATACTTCCAAAAACACGATCTCCTTCACCAGTTTTTACTTTAAACGTTAATATCAACTTTTCTAACTTTTTCTTTTCTTCGATTGCTTCTTGCTTAGCATTATTATATTCTTCTTTTCTTTGTGATTGTTCTTTTTTTAGTTTAGTTAAGTTCTCTTGATTTGCTACTACTGCAAGATTTTTCTTTATCAAAAAGTTTATGGCATAACCATCTTTTACTTCTTTTATATCGTCTTTTTTTCCTACACCTTTTACATCTTTACGAAAAATTACTTTCATTAGTCTTCCTCCTTTATAGCTTGATTTAATTTTTCTGCAACTTTACTTATTGGAAAATTTTCAAATTGGGCTGCTCCACCCATTTTATCGCCACCACCACCTAGCTTAGATAAAATGTTAGCTATACTTTTTTTACCAATACTTCGTCCACTAACTGACGTTATATTATTAGAGGTTTTTGCTATCACAAATGATAATTCTATATCATTAAAGAATAATAAAGTATCAGCTATTTTTGCTAAATCTTCTTTTCTATAGATTGCATAACTGCTTCCTTTAGCTATTGCTATTTTATTATCAGTTACTTGAACATTGGTAATTAATTTTTGGCGTTCCATATAATCTTTCAAGTCTTGTTTCAATAAATATTGAACTTTGGTGGTACTAGCACCTAAGCAAGATAGATAATAAGCACTATAATATGTCTCGTTGTTAGTTTTTAATGTAAAGTTATTTGTATCTAGGACTATTCCTGATAATAATAATGTCGCATAATATGGGTCTATCGATGAGTTATATTCCTCTATTAGATTAGTTATCATTTCACATGTACTTGATGCTGTATTATCAATTATTCTATTACTACATTCAATCGATGTTTTACCAAGTTCATGATGATCTATTATAACAATTTGTTCATCATCAAACAAGGAAACTATTTCATAATCTTGAACTAATTCTTTTTTATTAGTATCTAGAATGAATAATAAGTTTCTTTTTTTACGAAGGTAAAGATTATCTTCTACTTCCTGACCTGTTATTATCTGTAAACAACCATCTAATTCTCTCAAAACCTTTTCAACGCCTAGCTCATGTTCTTTATCATTTATTACTAGAAAACAATTTTTCTTTTGCTTTTCTAAGATTGAATATAATCCTATTGAACTACCTAGTGCATCTAAATCCAAATTCTTATGAGCCACTATAAACACAGTCTTAGCACCACGAATTAATTTTTTTAATTCATTTTTCTTTTCATTAATTTTCAAAACAACCACCTCTATTCAATTTTAAAAAAAGAAGATGTTAATTCTTCCTTATGAAATTACAGTTATAATATATCATTTTTAGCTTTAAAAATCAAACTCTCTAAGATTTTTGCTAAGTATTAATTATAAATAAAAAAGTCGAAAACTAATCAATTTTCAACTTTAAAATATTACTTTGTGAATGGTAATAAAGCAATTTGACGTGCTCTCTTAATTTCATTTGCAATAACACGTTGATGTTTAGCACAAGCACCTGTAACACGACGAGGTAAAATTTTTCCTCTTTCATTAACGTACTTTTTAAGAATATCAACATCTTTATAATCAAAATTCTTACCTTGACACATTAAACATACTTTTTTCTTTTTGCGATAAAATTCTGCCATAAATTAACCTCCTTTTTAAAATGGTAATTCATCATCATTTATCTCGATATTAGAACCAAATTCAGCATAAGGATCACTTGATATATTAGCTCCTGCTGGTGAAGATGGTGTTGCACTAAAATCATAAGGAGTTGCTTCAGTTGAAGTTGGCTGATTATTAAAGTTTGCAGATGGCATAGCTGGTGCTGATTGAGACGCTTGTCCTTGGGCATTATCTCTTCTCGAACCAACAAAATCAATATTTTCTACAATAACTTCTGTAACATAACGCTTTTGACCATTTTGGTCATCATAATTTCTAGTTTGAATTCTTCCTTCAACCGCTACTTGACTACCTTGAGATAAATAATTTTTTACTGTTTCTGCTAATTTTCTCCAAACAACACAGTTAATAAAGTCTGCTTCTCTTTCACCACTTTGATTAGTAAATGGTCGATTTACAGCAAGACTAAATGTTGCAACTGGAGTGTTACTACCAGTATAACGTAACTCAGGGTCTCTTGTTAGACGACCTATTAAAATTACTTTATTCATAGTTACCTCTTTTTCTAGTCTTCTTTACGAATAATCAAATGACGTAAAATATTTTCGTTGATACCAGCTAAACGGTCGAATTCTTTTACAGCTTCGTGCGAAGCTTCTACTACAAATAGGAAATAATAACCATTCTTATATTTCTTAATTTCATAAGCTAATTCTCTTTGTCCCATTGCTTTTTCCTCAACAAATTTAGCTTCTAAGTTTGTTAACACTTTTTTTAGACTATCTGCTTCTTTTTTAATTGCAGTCTCTTCTAAATCCGGTTTAACAATAAACATAATTTCGTACTTATTCATTATTACACCTCCTTTTGGACATATGATCTAACTTTTATTAGATAAGGAGTATTTTAAATACTCGACTGTATTATAACAGAACATAAAGCATATGTCTAGACTAATACACGTTTTTTTACTTAGAAATATGTATAGTCACTGCTTATATATTCTTCCTGCTTCATAGAATTTTTTTTCTCCACAGGCTTAAATTCGGACAGATGATGCCCTATATTTCTTACTTTTTTACATATATTTTTTTAAATAATTGCTAGTGTCTACATAATAATTATATACAGTAAATAAAGCTTTCATATTAATTATTAAATCTAAAATGACAAATATCTCCATCTTGCATTATGTAATCTTTACCTTCTATTCTTGCTCTTCCAGCTTCTCTAGTTTTTAATTCACTGCCATATTTCATTAAATCGGCATAACTAATAACCTCTGCTTTAATAAAACCTTTTTCGAAATCTGTATGAATGATACCAGCACATTTTTTAGCATTCATTCCTTTTTTAAAGGTCCAAGCACGAACTTCATCTTTTCCAACAGTAAAATAAGTAGCTAAACCTAGTAAATCATAAGTAGTCGAAATTAATTGCTCAAGGCCACTTTTTTCCATCCCCAGTGCTTCTAACATATCTTTTTTATCTGAATCACTTAGTTCGCTTAGTTCTTCTTCTATTTTTGCACATAACACAACTACAGAAGCATTTTCTTTCCTAGCATATTCTTTAACTTCTTTTACGTAATTATTATCTTCTAGTCCAATCATACCTTCATCTATATTTGCAACATAAATAATAGGTTTTATTGTCAAAAAATTATAAGATTTTAATAATTTCAGTTCATCATCTTTAAAATCCATATGTCTTATTGGCTGGCTGGCTTCTAGTGTTGTTTTGATTTTTTCAAGTAACTCATATTCTAATTTTTCTTGTTTGTCCTTACTCATTAATGCCCTTTTACTAATTTTTCCTAGACGATTAGTTACCATTTCTAAGTCACTAATAATTAACTCTAAATTAATAGTTTCTAAGTCTCTTATTGGATCAACATTTCCATCAACATGAATTATTTTTCCATTGTCAAAACATCTTACTACTTCTACAATAGCATCTGTTTCTCTTATATGCGACAAAAATTTATTGCCAAGTCCCTCACCTTTACTAGCACCTCTAACAAGTCCTGCTATATCAGTAAATTCATAGCTCGTTGGTATTGTTTTTTTGGGCTCATACATTTCTGTTAATTTATCTAAGCGAATGTCTTTAACATTAACTACTCCAACATTTGGATCAATAGTAGCAAAAGGATAATTTTCTGCTAAGATGTGTTGATTAGTAATTGCATTAAATAAGGTACTTTTTCCTACATTTGGTAATCCTATAATTCCTGCTTTTAAACTCATAAATAAAACTCCTTCCAAAATAAAAAAGAAAATATTATAATTTTCTTTTTTATTTTAATCTAATTAATATAAAATGTCAAAATTATAGTGTTGGATACACTGATGGTCCTATTGGTAAACCTATTAAATACCAACCAACTGTTAGTAAAATCCAAGAAATTGATATTATTGTAAAATATGGCATTACATAAGCAATTGCTTGATGAATTGTTATTGGTTTTGATTTGTCCTTATTATAGATATTTAAGTAACCTATATAAATAGCAAACGAAGCCAATAATGGAGTAATACCAGCTGTCATAGAACTTCCTGCTCTTAATATAAATTGTGCAAACTGTGGTGAAATATTAGCTTGCATCATTGCTGGTACCATAACTGGAGCAAAAATTTGCCATTTACTTGACGGGGTTGTGACAAATAAATTTGCAATAGCAATTAATATCAGAGAAAAGATTATCAACGGAAAACCAGTGAAAGATACACTTCCTAAAATATTAGCACCCCAAGTTGCAATAATTGTCCCAATATTTGTCTCTTTAAATACTGAGATAAACTGACTAGCTACAAATAAAAGCATCACCATCTCAGCACTTGAAGAAAACATTTTTTCACAACCATATATTAAATCCTTATCATTTTTTATTGTTTTAGCACCAAGACCATATGCTATACTTGTCAAAATAAACAATAAACTTACCATATAAGTAAATCCATCCTGAAAATAAGAATTTGTACCAAATAGTTGACCAAGATATGTATCTTCACTCATATCAAGAAGCATTCCACTTGATGGTAAATTTGGTATTATCATATAAATGAAAGCTATTACAACAATAATTCCTGTTATTAAAGCATACCTAAGACCAATTTTTTCCTTTTTATCTTTAGAAATTCTTTCTTGCTCTATTTCTTCTTCATCTAAAATTTCAAGTTCTTCGGTTTTTGTTTCATCCTGATTATCTTTATATCTGCCAAGACGTTTTACCACAATATTTTCTACAATAATTGTTCCTATAATAGAAAGCATTACCGAAAACGTTACTATTATAAATAAATTTGAAGTTAGACTTATATGAATGTTCTGATCAATTAATCTAGCTGCTGACGTTGTAGAAGGAATTAAATTGACTTCAGTTGAACCAACAAATAAACTTATTGCTGAACCAAAGCTTACTCCACAAAATGCTGCTACTATTCCTGCAAATGGATTTCGATTATTTGCTTTAAATATTATTGCAGCTAACGGTATTAATAAGACATAGCCTATATCATTTATTAAAGATGAGACTGTAGCTAAGAAGATAATTATAAAAGTAACAATTCTCTTATCAACTTTTTTTACCTTTCGTTCAATAAATGTATCAAGAAATCCTGTTGATTGAGATACTGATAAACCAATTAATGTAAGAATTAGCATACCAAATGGTGCAAAAGATAAAAAGTTACGTAAAGCATTACTAAATATAAACTTCATTCCATCAAACGTTAACATATTTTTAACAGTGACTAAAACACTTTCAAGCTCATAATTTGCTGTATTTACTTTACTATATGTGCCTTGCATTTGCAAAGCTGACAAAATAGCACTAAGTAATATTATTATTACAGTTAAAAAAATGAAGACTGTGATAGGATGAAAATAAAATTTTTTAAGTTTCAGTTTTTTCTTATCCTTCATTATTTTCCTCTTTTACTTTCTTAATCTTTTTATTAAGTTCTATTCTAGGTATTAATACAGTTCTACCACAATTACAGCATTTTAATTTAATATCAACTCCAAGTCGAACAACTTCCCATTCATTTGCTCCACAAGGATGACCTTTCTTCAAAACTAATTTAGTACCAATTTCATAATTGTTATTCATTGTGCACCTCTATTTGTGGATATGGTATCTTTATTCCAGCTTCATCTAAAGCTAATTTAAAGTCTTTTTTCATTTTTCTTTCTACTTCAAAATTTTTATTTGACCTAGTTTTTAGAACTATTCTATAAACTACAGCAGAGTCATCTAACTTTTCCACTCCCCATAGTTCACATTTTCCTTTCAAATTATCATATGTTTTATTTATTGTCTCCATAGTTTTATTTATTACTTCTTCAACTTCATTTAAGTTGCTTTCGTAACTTACAGAAATATCTACAACTGCTAAAGAGGGATTTAAACTGTAATTAATTACTTCATTAATAGTATGGTTAGAAATAATTTTAACTGCACCTTTATAGTCTTTAACTCTAGTTGTCTTTAGTCCCATCGCAATGACATCGCCTCGGAAACCATTTATAGAAACATTATCACCTATTTCAAATTGGTCTTCTAATAAAATTGCAATACCTGCCAAAAAATCTTTAGCAATATCTTGAAAAGCTAAAGACAAAACTGCCGTTGCAATACCAATTCCTGCAAATATTTTACTTACATCTATATGATAAATTGAAAGAATTGATAGAATTGTTATTATAATAATTAAATATTTAACAAAGTTTATTATTATACTTTTTGATGTTTCTAGCTTTCTTTTGTGCTTTGATGAAACATTATTTTTAATAAGAGTTTGCTGTAAAATAAAATTTATCAATCTGTATATGGTATATGAGATACCAACATAAATCAATGGTTTCAATATATAAATAAAAACATCTGTTTCTAAAAATTCTTTCATTTATTTACTTCCTCACATTTTTTCATTAAATTTCAATTTTATTTATCAAGTTGCATTATTTCTAATAATCTAGTTAAATCAGCAGCATTTTCAAATTTAATTTCTACTTTATTTTTCTTGATTCTTACTTTAGTTCCTAGTTTATCGCACAAAGCATTTTCAATATAACTATACTCTGAACCTTCTCGTTCTTTACGCTTAATTTCTTTCTTTCGTTGAAAATCTATTGGTGAATTTGTAATATCTTCTAGTTGTCTTACACTTAATTTCTTTTCTATTACATCATTAGCAAGCTTTTTGATTTGTTCTTTATCCTCTAGTTTACTCAAGATTCTTGCATGTCCCATAGAAATTTCTTTTGTTAAAATCATATCTTTTACTTCTTCTGGTAAATTAAGTAAACCCATCATATTTGTTACATGACTACGACTTTTACCAACTTTTTTAGCCAATTCTTCTTGAGTTATATTTAAAGATTGTTGAATTTTCTTATATGCCATAGCTTCTTCCATTGCATTTAAGTTTTCTCTTTGTAAATTTTCTAGAAGAGCTATTTCCATCATTTCTTCATCAGAAAACTCTTTTACTATAGCAGGTATCTTGTCTAGTCCTGCCATTCTACTAGCTAGAACTCTTCGTTCTCCTGCTACTATCTCGTAACCTTTAATACTTTTTTTAGCTATAATAGGTTGAAAAACTCCATATTCTTTGATTGATGAAGACAATTCCTGTAATGCTTCTTCATCAAATGTTCTTCTTGGCTGATAAGGATTACTTCGTAAATCGTCTAAATTAAGTTCTACTATTTCATTTTTAGGAGTATTTTCTATTATTTTTTCTTCTACTTTATTAATATCTATTTGTTCAGTATTGAATAGTTCTTCTAAACCTTTTCCTAAGGCTCTTCTCTTAGTTTCCATTTCTATCAATCACTTCCTTTGCTAAGTTTAAGTAAGCTTCGCTTCCTTTACTTTTAGGATCATAAACTATTATTGGTTCACCATGGCTTGGTGCCTCTGTAAGTCTAATTAATCTTGGTATAATAGTATTATATACTTTTTCTTTGAAGAATTTTCTTATATCTTCTACAACTTCAAATCCTAAATTGGTTCTAGAGTCTAACATAGTTAATAAGACTCCTTCTATATCAAGATTAGGATTTAATTGTTTCTGGGCTAACCTTATTGTATTTAATAATTGCATTATTCCTTCTAGAGCAAAAAACTCACATTGGACTGGAATAATTACCGAGTCGCTTGCTGTTAAAGCGTTAGTAGTAATGAGTCCTAAAGATGGGGGACAATCAATAATAATAAAATCAAAATTATCTTTAATATCTTCTAGATGTTGTTTTAATTGTGCTCCTTTAGCAAAACCTGGTTCTTGTTGACTTTTTTCTAATAATTCAATATCTAGTCCTGCCAAGTTAATTGTAGCAGGTAACACATATAATTGCTTATATTTTGTTTTAATCATCGCTTCTAAACAACCGCATCTGCCAGTTAAAACATCATAAATGCTATTGTTTATATCTCCTTTATTTATTCCTACACCAGTTGTGGTATTACCTTGTGGATCCAAATCGATTAATAAAACTCTTTTTCCAAAATAAGAAAGTGAGGCAGACAGGTTAATGCTTGTTGTAGTTTTTCCTACTCCACCTTTTTGATTTACTAATGATATGACCTTTCCCATTTTTATCACTCTCTTCTTTTCATAACTCTTCTTAATTGTATCAAAAATAGTTTACTATGAAAATAAGTTTTAGAGAAAAAAGTAGATTTCTCTACTTTGATTATTCCTCTTTTTTGGCTATCTTAATAACTATTTGATAGTTCTTTTCAAAATTCATTTCTTCACTTTCTACTTTAAATCCTGAAAGTTCTATCTTCTTAACAGCACCACGTACTGTATTTAAGCAACCATTAAAATCAAGTTTTGGCATTTCTTGAGCCGTCTCAATTTTCTTGCCCATAATTTTTTCAACATCATCTGAAAAGATAGGATTATGTGCAAATGGATTATTGTATGTATCCAAGTATGGAACATCCATTTTTTGCTCTTGTGGTTCAGTATTTTGAACATTAGATGTTAGCAAAGCATCTGGTGTAGTTGGCAATGAAGTAGATTTATCTTTTGCTAATAACAAGGAGTCAAGAGCTGACTGACTGTCTGTAGTTGGTGCGGAAGATGCAGTATCCGGTTGGAAAAATTTAAAGTTTCCAGTAGGTTCTTGAATATTATTGTCTGTAGTACTTGGTGCTGGCTTTAATAAACTATCCATATTAGCCATTGAAGTATTATTGGTCATATTAATATCTTGAGCATTGTTTCTAAGTTCATCTAAGTTAATTTCAGAACTAGCTGTACTCTTTAACAATGGATCTTGAATATCTTCTACCTTTTCACCACTATAATCTATAAATTTAGGTGGTGTGCTATAATCTATCCCAATATCTGTTGGTTTTGTTTCAGAAGTTTGATTATTAGAAGATATAGGTGCTGAAAATTGATTTTGGTTTACATTATTTGTAGGTTGTAAATTTAAATCTGGTAACATACTATTACTATTTTCATTGATAGGAACTGGTTCCTTCTTTAAAAGTTTTTCTAAATCAGCAGTATTTAACTCTTGTTTTGGTTTTGGATTAATTTCTTCTTCCAATTCACGAACTGTCATTTTATTAGTAATTATCTTATCAAGTAATTGTTTCTGTTTTTCAACATCTTCTACTGATAATAAAGCTCTTGCATGACGCTCTGATATTTTTTCTTTTAGTAAAGCATCTTGAACAGCATCAGATAAGGATAATAGTCTTAATTTATTTGCTACTGCACTCTGGCTTTTTCCCATTGTTTTTGCTAGTTCTTCTTGAGTCATTTGATCTAGTTCTAGTATTTTTTGATATGTTCTTGCTTCTTCAATTGGATTTAAATTCTTTCTTTGTAAATTTTCCAAAAGTGCTACTTTACTACTTTCTTTATCGTCCAAATTTCTAACTATTGCTGGTATTTTAGTAAGACCAGCTAAAGCACTAGCTTTATATCTTCTTTCCCCTGCTATTATTTCATATTTATTTCCAATATTGCGAACTATTATTGGTTGAATAACACCATGCTCTTTTATAGAAACTGCTAGTTCTTTTAAAGCTCTTTCATCAAAGATTTGTCTTGGTTGAAATCTATTTGGAATTATATCATCTAAGTATAAATAAACAACTTCATTTTCATTATTCTGCATTACGATCCCTCACTTATTCTTTCTAATCTTCCTATGTTATCATTATAACATCAAAATAGTAATTAATCTAGCGATTAATTACATTTATTTTCAAGCATAATTAATTATTATTTATAAACTGAATTACTATTTTTATATTTTATTTCTAAAATAGTTCTTGTACCATTATCTTTTGGTAAGTTAAATTCGACTTTGTTTTCTAATATATAATTTTTCTTTACAAATATAGGCATAGCAGTGGTCAATTCCTCTGATACGTTACCTTTCATAGCAATGAAGGAACCATCTTTTTTAACCAATGGCATAGTCCAAGACAATAGTTTTGATAAATTTGCAACTGCCCTTGCTGTTACTATATCATATCTATATCCTTGTTTTGCTAAATCTTCTGCTCTAATATGTATGGCTTCAATTTTTTCTAATTCTAACATATTAATTACCTTATTTAGATAATTAACTCTTTTTTGTAGGGCATCAACTAATGTTATTTTAACATCACTAAAGAATATTTTTAAAACTAAACCGGGAAAACCAGCACCTGTTCCTACATCGCATAATGTTTCTATTTTAGAAAAGTCACAAACCTTAGTAATAGTTAAACAATCATAAAAATGTTTTAAATACACATCTTCTTTTTCAACTATTCTTGTTAGATTCATCACTTTATTTTCTTCAATCATTATTTCATAAAGCTGATTCAACTTTTTTAATTGATTATCTGTAGGAAAAAGTCCTAATTTTTTTACTTGCTCTATAAATTCAGTCTCAGTCATTTTTTCTTTCTCCCTTTTTTAGATAAACCATTATTATAGCAATATCAGCAGGATTAACTCCACTTATTCTACTAGCTTGACCTAAAGTCTCTGGTTCAACCTTCTTTAATTTTTCACGTGCTTCACTTGCAATATTTTTAATATCATCATAAGAAATATTATCAGGAATTTTAATTTTTTCTAAATCTAATAATTTTTTTGTATCTTTTTCCTGTTTTTTGATATAACCTTCATATTGAATCATTATTTCTACTTCTTCCTTTTCAGCATTACTGTAAGGAAATTCTTTAAATTTTTCTATATCAATAAATGATAATTCTGGTCTTTTTAATAATTCATAAAGCGTTATTCCATCTTTAATTGACGAAGTCCCTATATTTTCAAGTAAAGTGTTAGTCTCTTTTGTAGGAGTTATTTTTATTTCTTTTAGTGTAGAAACTATTTCCTCAATATGTTGCTTTTTTAAAAGAAATTTTTGATATCTATTATCATCTACTAGTCCAATTTGATGACCATATTCTCTTAATCTTAAATCAGCATTATCATTTCTTAACAATAATCTATACTCTGCACGCGAAGTTAAAAGTCTATATGGATCTTTTACACCTTTAGTTACTAAATCATCTATTAAAACTCCTATGTAAGACTCACTTCTATTCAAAATTAATGGCTCTTTTCCTTCAACTTTTAAACTAGCATTAATTCCCGCCATTAATCCCTGACCAGCTGCTTCTTCATAGCCACTTGTTCCATTTATTTGACCAGCTGTATAAAGACCTTCTATTAATTTTGTTTCAAGACTGCGTTTTATTTGTTTAGAATCAATAGCATCATATTCAATGGCATAAGCATATCTCAATATTTTAGCATTTTCAAGCCCTTCCAAACTATGAACCATTTTCTCTTGGACATACTCAGGCATACTAGTCGAAAAGCCTTGTAAATATATATCATCATATGATAAACTTTCTGGTTCTAAAAATAATTGATGACGGTCTTTATCTTGAAACCTAACTACTTTATCCTCAATTGATGGACAATACCTTGGACCTACTCCCTCAACATAACCACCATACATACTTGATTCTTTCAAATGATCTTTAATTATTTTATGAGTTTTACTATTAGTATAAACAAGATGACAAGGAATTTGATAATGATATGCCAAAGCATCAGTATTATCGTAAGAAAAAGTTAAATTTTCAGAACTACCATTTTCTATTGCAACTTTACTGAAATCTATACTACTTCTTTCTATTCTTGGGGGAGTTCCTGTTTTTAATCTCTTAATTGTAAAACCTAAGTCTTTTAATTTGGTACTCAAAAACTTACTTTCTTTTTCACCATGTGGTCCTTCTGATTTTTTCTTACTTCCTATTAGGATAGAACTTCTTAGATAGGTACCAGTTGTTAAAATTACTGCTAATGAAGTAATTTTTGTTCCATCAGCCAGTACTACACCATTGACTTTTGAATTTTCAACAATCAAATCCTCAACGAATCCTTCTTTTAAATCTAAATTCTCTTGAGTTTTTAAGGTTTTTTGCATTTCTTTTTTATATAAAACTTTGTCAGCTTGTGCTCTCAGTGCTTGAACAGCTTTTCCTTTTTTAGTATTTAACATTTTCATTTGAAGAGAACTTTTATCTGTATTCTTAGCCATCTCTCCACCTAATGCATCTATTTCTCTGACAACTATTCCTTTTGCAGGACCTCCTACTGATGGATTGCAAGGCATATCAGCTATATTTTCTAAATTTCCACTTATTAATAATGTTTTATGATTCTTTCTAGCACACGCAAGAGCTGCTTCGCAACCGGCATGACCTCCACCTACAACAATAATTTCATAATTCATTTATATCACTTCCCTACACAAAAATTTTCAAATAAAGTATCTAACAGTTCTTCATCATACACTTCACCAGTTATAGTTCCTAATTCTGTTAATACTTCCTGCAAATCTATTTCAATAAGTTCTAATGGAATATCTTTTTCTAAATTACTATTTATTTTTATCAAAGTATCGAGTGCTTTAATTGCACAATTTAATTGTCTATTATTTGATAAAAATGTGTCTGTTTCTTCCAACTTATCAAGCGAAAACATTTTCACAATTTCTTTCTTCAATGAATCAATACCTTCTAAGGAATTAGTATTGGTATAAACTATATGAGAAAAAGCAAAATCAACTGTCTTTAGTTTTTTAGGTAAGTCATTCTTATTTAATACAATTATTGTTTTATCTTTATTAAGTTTTTCTATTATTTCTTTATCCTCTGCTGACAATTTTTCATTCACATTAAAAACTGCTAAAACTAAATCAGCTTCTTCCAATAATTCTAAACTTTTTTTAACGCCTAACTGCTCAACAACATTGTCTGTCTCTCTTATTCCAGCAGTATCTATCAATGATAATTCTACCCCATTTATAAAAACTGTTCCTTCTACTATATCTCTAGTTGTTCCTTCAACATCAGTTACTATTGCTTTATTTTGATTAATTAATGTGTTTAATATACTGCTCTTTCCAACATTTGGGCGTCCAACAATAACTGTTTTTATACCATTTCTTACTATTTGATGAGATTTGCTTTCTTCAATTGTTTTTTTTAACTTTGGAATCATTTTTTCTACTTCTTTTGCTATATCATTTTTGGTAACTTCTTCAATATCATAGTATTCAGGATAATCTATATTAACTTCGATATTAGCTATTAATTTTTTTAATGGTTCTCTAAATGAATGAATATATTGCTTTAAACTTCCCCCTAATGAACCCATAGCTAGTTTCCTTTGTTCATCACTTTTACTTTCAATCAAGTCCATAACGGCCTCAGCTTCTGTTAAGTCTATTCTTCCATTTAGAAAAGCTCTTTTTGTAAATTCACCTCTATCAGCTGCTTTTATTCCTAATTCTTGAAGTAAAGAAAAAACTGTTAAGGTTGTGTTTATTCCACCGTGACAATTTATCTCTACTACATCTTCTCTAGTAAAAGTTTTAGGTGCTTTCATTACTGTTACTAATACCTCATCGATTTTTTCTTTATCTCTTACAATATATCCGTAATGAATCGTATGAGACTTAACTGCTTCTAAATCTTTGCCTTCAAATATTTTATTAACTAATGAAATTGCATCTTTACCACTTATCCTAATAATTGAAATAGCTCCTACTCCTAGTTTAGTAGCTATCGCTGCTATTGTTTCATTTTCATAACTAATCATTTTCTATATACTTTCTCCTTTTAATCGTAATACTATAAATATCTTTTCCAATAAAAAAACAATGTTTCAAGTACAACAAAACTTTATAAGTTTAACACATAGTGTCACTTCTCATTTTGACTATATTATAATAAATAGCTGCTTTAAAGTAAAGAAAAAGAAGAACTAATCTTCTCTTGGTTTAATAACTACACAACGATTTGGTTCGTCTCCCACACTCTCAGTATAAACTTTTGAATTATTAGTTAAAGTATTATGAACTATTCTTCTTTCATAAGAATTCATAGAATCCATTTTAACAGCAATTTTAGTAGATGCTACCTCTTTTGCTAAACGTTTTGCTAAGTTTTCTAAATGATATTCATTTTTTTCTTTATAATCAGAAACATCTAGAAAAAAATGATAATTAGTCCCAGTTTCGCTATTAACTATTTGTCTTAAAACAATTTGTAAAGCTTCCAAGTTTTTTCCGTTTTTCCCTATCAATAAAGAATCATTATTAGAATATATCTTATACGTTGGTATGTTTTGCTTCACTTGAACTTCTATTTCAGCTTGGTAACCCATTTCTTTTAAGATAGTAATTAACTTTTCTTTAATAAAATTCTTAATTTCTCGTTTTTCTATTACCTCTATTTTACATTTCTTAGAAAGTAATGTTTTCTTTTCATCTAATACATTTATTATTAAATTATACTCTAGGTCTTGCAATTCTATCCTTGCCTTATTGACTGCATCTTCATAGTTTTTTCCTACAAATGTATGCTTCTTCATCTATTTTTTCGCTCCTTTAGCTGTTATAGTATTTTGAACTATCATAAATAAATTTTGAGTAACCCAATATATACCTAGAGCAGATGGCATAAATAATGCTGTAAATATAATCATTACACTCATCATAACTGGCATCATTTTCATTGATGGGTCTTGACTTGTTGCTCCACTCATCTTAAATGTGTAAATCGTTGTTGCTCCAATTAAAACAATTAATATTATATATACATAGAAGGTTGAGGTACCAAACCCAACTAATGGTGTTGTGCCTAATTGTAACCCAATAAATTTGTCTTCAAATATTGCTGGTACCCTATTGATTGCTTCAAAAAAAGCTAAGAATAATGGTAATTGAATGAATGAAACTAAACAACTGCTTAATGGATTAAAATTATATTTTTTATATACCATTAGCATTTCTTGATTTTGTCTCATTAAAGAAGCTTCATCAGTCTTTCCTTCATATTTTTTTCTAATTCTTTCTAATTCTGGACTTGCTTGTTTCATCATTTCAGACTGAAGAGCCATTTTTTTAGTAAATGGGAATAGTATAAATCTCAAAATGACTGTAATAATTATGATACTTATAGCAAAGCTATTAACTAATTTACCTAACTTTAAAATTATATATGCCAATGGTTTAACAAATATAGAAGTCCATAGACCTTCATAACCACCAGAAGTAACCTTAAAATTATCACATTTTGGTAATTTTTTTACGTTTACTTTATTTTTTTCATAAATTTTTACTGTCTTTTCATTCTCAGGCTGACATAAAATATTCTCCGTCAAGGATTGACCAGTTTCAGGATTTTTAACAGCTTGTTTTTTACTATCAACAAGTGTTGTCGTACAACCTGTCAATAATAAGATAGCTATCGATAATATAGCAACTTTTTTTATTTTTTTATTTTTCATAAATGCTCCTCCTAATGGTTATTAATTTTTAATAATAAATTGAATAACTCCTCTTTTAATTCCAGATATTCTTTATCTAAAGAACTCTTTCTTATAATTATAATACAATCATAATTATTTTTATAGTTTTTTTGATACTCTGATATGATTGCTCTTACTCTTCTTTTCATTTTATTGCGAATAACAGCTTTTCCTAACTTTTTAGGAGCAGCTATACCATATTTTGCTTTATCTAGTTGCTTAGGTCTATAAAATAAGATATAGTCTTTACCTTTCTTAGATGGGCATTTATTTATAATTTCATCAAATGTACTACTTTTCTTTATAATAAGTTCTTTATTCATACTTATAGTTTTACCCCTTTCCAAGAGTAAAAAACCACTGTGAAAACAGTGGATTATTTTACTAATTCTTTACGACCTTTTTTTCTTCTACTATTTAAAATTTTACCTGCTGAAACTTTACGAGCAAAAAATCCGTGTTTCTTAGCTCTTCTACGTTTATTTGGTTGATACGTTCTCTTCATACTTCCACCTCCAGACATGAAATCTACATTATTATAATAATAATTAAAAAACTTTGTCAAGAAAAAAAGAAGGAAATTTATCAAAAGTATGATTAATCTATGATAATGTCTTAAGTGTTAGTCCAGAAAAATGTCCTAAAATAATGTATAAAGGTTGAATTAAGAATGAATGAACAACAAAAATATGAAATTATTAAAGATTTAGTTGACCATGATGGTAACAAAAAAAGAGCTAGTAAAAAGCTCGATATATCAATAAGATAAGTTAAGCGTCTGATTATTACTTACAAGGAGAAAGGCAAAGCAGGTTTCGTCCACGGTAATAGAAATAGAAAACCTATTAATGCTTTAGATAACACAATCTCCGATGACATTATAACACTTTATAATAATAAATACTATGATTTTAACTTTAAACATTTTAATGAGTATTTAGAAAAAGAAGAAGGTATAAAAGTTTCTTATAAATTTACTTACAAAACTTTGACAAATGCTGGTATTATATCTCCTAAAGCTAGAAAAAAGACAAAAAGAGAATATGCGAAGAAAAAACTATTGGAACAAAAGAAAATAAATTTAGCTATGAGCGATGAACAAATAAAAACTGTAATTGATCATGAAATAGCTTTAGAAGATTCTCACCCAAGAGGAGAAAAAACTAAATACTTTGAAGAAGTGAAGGTTCTATTCATCTATGGTTTTGAGAAACTAAGACTTGTCTACATTTAGCAATAGATAAAGCAACTTCCACTATAGTAGGAGCTTCGTTTGATAAAAAAGAAACATTAAATGGTTATTATCATGTTTTTTATCAAATACTTACTACTATGGTATACCATATAAATTTATAACCGATAATAGAACTGTATTCAATTATATGTTATCAAATTCTGATAAAAGTACCTCAGGTAAAGATGTATTAACTCAGTATAGGTATGCCTGTAAACAACTAGGTGTAGAACTAGAAACAACTTCTGTTATACCAAGCTAAAGGACTAATTGAAAGAACTAATGGTACTTTTCAAGGAAGATTAGTACAAAAATTAAGGTTAAATAATATTACCACTATTGATGAAGCTAATAAGTATCTACTCGAAATATTTGTTCCTAATTTTAATAACAAGTTTGCATTAGACTATAATAAATTTGAATCAGTTTTTGAAGAAACACCTAATGATAAAAAAATTAATTACACCTTAGATATCCTAACTGAAAGCACTATCGACAATGGCAATTATATCAAATATTATGGAAAGTATTACCACCCATATCTAAATGGTGAATTGAAATGTTTTATGCCTAAAACAAAATGCTTGGTCATTAAAGCATATAATGGTGATTTATTAGTAGCAATTGATGAACAAGTGCTAGAGTTAAAAGAGCTAAATAGAAATAATAAATTGTCAAAGTAATTTGATGAAATGGTGAAACAAAAAGAAAGAAAAAAATATGTTCCTCCAATGTAAAAGCCTTGGAAACTAGCTTCATTTAAAAAACAAATGCAAAAATCACCTACAAATCATGTATATGCTTAAGGAAAATTTATGCCAAGAAAACTTTTGATGAATAGAGGCTGTTTTGATACCTTGTTAAGGTTTTAATTCTATTTTTTAACATTTGTTGAAAAATTTTAATTTAAAACATTTATTAATAATTCAAAACGCCGAAATTAGTCAAAAGGGAATTGAAATAAATTTTCGTTAATGTTTAAAATTTTATGGAATATTTTCCAAAACTCTTGACAGAAAAAAGAAGGAAATTTACCAAAAGTAACAATTGTCATACTAATTTTTCTCCACAATTAAATTGTGGAAAATTTCTAATAAACTAGATATTAAAATTAAAAAATATATAAAACAATAATCGTTAAACCTATAGCTAATTTTACTTTTCCACAGTTTGCACAGCCTGTGGAAAACTTTTATAAACATGTGGAAAACAAATTTGTGGAAAGTGTGGAAAACTTAATTTTTTTCAACAAAATTCGACATTTTATTTGTTGAAAAACCTGTGGAAAAAATTGTGGAAAACTTTTTTTTAACTTTTTCTATTTCTTTTTTCCACAATATAGAGTATCATAATGATGATTTATATGAACAGGGGAGTGATAAAGTTGAATGTTGACATCATTTGGAATAATGCATTAAAGGACATAAAAGAAGAACTTTCTTCACTTGCCTTTTCCACGTGGTTTCAAGGAGTAACACTAAAAGAAATAAAAGATGATACTGCAATCATTGTTGTGCCAATGGCCATACATAAACGTCATTTACACGATAACTATAGAGATTTAATCCAAGACTCTTTAAACAAAATAACCGGTACCAATTTTGAATTAGAATTCTATCTTGAAAATGAAATTGAAAAATTTGAAAAAGAAAAAAAAGAGACCATGGATGAAGAAAAAGAAAAAAATCTTCCTAAACAAAAATCAAATTTGAACTCAAACTATTTATTTGACAACTTCATTGTTGGAAATAGTAATAAATTTGCGCAGGCAGCAGCACTATCCGTAGCAGAAAATCCTGGTAAAATATACAATCCTTTGTTTATTTATGGAAATAGTGGCCTCGGAAAAACACATTTAATGCATGCCATAGGCAATTATATAGTGCAAAATTCAACAAAAAAAGTCTTATATGTAACCAGTGACCAATTTCGTGATGACTTTGTAGGAATAAACAGAAAAGACAAAGATGGTACAAATTTCAATTATGTAGAATTTTTCAAAAATAAATATAGAAATATAGATGTGTTGATAATTGATGATATACAATTCCTTGGTGGAGCTACACAAACACAACAAGAATTTTTCCATACTTTTACTAATTTATATAATGATAGCAAACAAATAATAGTATCATCTGATAGATCACCAAATGATTTAAAACTATTGGAAGAAAGGCTTAGAACAAGATTCTGTTGGGGATTAACTGTAAATATTGGCCCACCAGATTTTGAACTAAGAAAAGAAATACTCAGGAAAAAAATAGTAGCTGGAAACTTTGAAGAAGAAATTCCTGAAGAGGTAATAGAGTATATAGCTTCCAATATGGGAAGTGATGTAAGACAACTAGAAGGTTCAATTACTAGACTAATAGCCTATTCAACCATTATGGGAGGCTCAAAAATAAATTTAAACCTCGCTATTGAAGCCCTGAAAGATTTTATCAATAAAGGAATAAGTGAAAAAAACGACATAGCAAAAATTCAGAAAACAGTAGCAGAATTTTTCCAGATATCTGCAGAAGATATAAGATCAAAAAAACGAAGTAGTAACATAGCTTTCCCCAGACAAATAGCTATGTACCTATGCAGAAAACTAACAAGTGAGTCTTTTCCAAAAATTGGAACAGAATTTGGTGGAAAAGATCACTCAACAGTAATGCATTCTGTAGAAAAAATAGAAGTAGAAATACAAAACAATAAAGATTTGGCAGGAATTGTGGAAAAGTTAGAAAAGGACATACAACAATGACCTGTGGAAAAGTATAAAGTTTTCCACAAGTTTTCCACAGGCTATTTTTAATAAATAGCTAGAAAATAAAGAAAAAGAAAAAGTTTTCCACAGTTTCCACAGGCTATAATAATAATATAATAAAAGAAAGAAGGAAATAATAAATGAAATTTTCAATAAAAAAAGAAGTACTACTAGAAGCATTAAATAAAGTCTCAAAGGCGATATCAACAAAAAATGTAATACCCGTGTTAGCAGGTATTAAATTTCACCTTAATAAAAAGAAATTAACATTAACCGCAAGTGATAATGACATTACAATAGAAACATCAATTCCATGTGATAATGAAAATATTATATTAAAAGAAGAAGGAAGTATCATAATTCAAGGAAAATATATCCTTGATATAGTGAGAAAATTACCAGATGAATTTATTAATATTGAAGTAGTAGACGATTTAAAAATATTAATATATACAGAAAATAGTGAATTTAATCTGAATGGTATAAGTGAAAAAGAGTATCCATCAATCGAATTAATAGAAAGTAAAAATCATATTGAATTATCAAAAACAACATTAAAAGAAATAGTTAATCAAACAGCTTTTGCAACAAGCTTAGATGAAAATAAAGCTATTTTAAATGGTATTAATTTTAACATTATAGGAAATATCTTAGAATGTAATGCTACGGATTCTTATAGATTAGCAAGAAAAGTAATAAATTTATCCACAACTGCTGAGGAAAACTTAAATATCGTTATTCCTAGTAAAAATATTGTAGAATTTACAAGAATTTTAGGCGAAGGTGACGAGAAAATAGAAGTTCATATTTTTAATAACAAAATTTTATTTAAAAATCAAAATTTATTATTTCAATCTCGCTTGATTAATGGAACATATCCAAATACATCAAACTTGTTACCAAAAGAAGAACAGGTGAAATTACATTTCAATATTAACGAATTTTATGACGTTGTAGATAGAGTTAGTATTTTAACAAGTGATAAGGATAAAAATATAGTTACACTAGAAACAAATGGCAACAAATTGATCATGAAATCATCAAGTGCTGAAATCGGAAGGGTAGAGGAAAAGATGAATATTCAAAAGGATAGAGATTTAGATATCAAGATTTCCTTCAGTGCACGTTATATGATGGATGCTTTAAAGTCATTTTCCACAGAAACTGTTGAATTATCATTTGTGGGTGAGATAAAACCAATAGTTTTAAAGAGTAGTGAAGATGATACTTTAACTCAATTAGTTTTACCAATTAGAACATATTAAAATTGAATAGTAGCAACTATACAAAATAAAAATTTAGTAGTTGCTTTTTTTATTTTTTGAAAATTCGACAGTTTTCGACATATTTCGATAAATTTCGACAATACAATATGATAGAGTGGTAGTAACATTTTTAAAATGTAGGAGGGGGAAAAATAATGAAAGAGTATGAAATAAATGATGCCACATTGGCAATCATACCAGACAAAAAATCAAATTCGCTAATATTAGAGGAAGGAACAGAATACAAAATAGAAGCAAAACCTTTAAAAATTATTGATTATAGCTGTAAGTACTTTGGAAGTTCTTATATTGGGAGAAGAGAAGGTTCAAAACAAATACTCCAAACAGCATATAAACTACCAATAATGATAGAAGACACAAGAAACATAGTATTTTTTCCAACTAACTCGCCAGAAGAAACAGAATGCTCGTGGATTGCATTAAACAAAATAGAAAAAATTAGACCTTTAAATTCACGTAGTAGTACTAATTACACAGAGATAGAATTTGCCAATGGAAAAATATTAGCTCTTCCAATTTCTTACAAGTCATTGGAAAATCAGATATTAAGAGCAAGTCGTTTAGAATCAGTAATACGAAACAGAAGAAGTTAAAAAAGCTGCCAGTCATTTTTGATTGGTAGCTTTTTTTTGTAATTAAAACTAAACTACGAAAAAAACTAAAATTTTTAAAATTTAACTAAAATTTTCTACTATATTTGAATGCAATATGTTATAATATTTTTGCGTGTACGGGTATACTGAAAAAGGGTGAAGGTGAGTATATGGGGTGCTTTTTTAGCAAAAATGATAATTTCAAAGTTAAGCTTAGTAAATTTTCGTAATCATAATAAAATAAATTTAGAATTTAACCCTCATATGAATATAATAATTGGAGATAATGCATCTGGAAAGACAAATATTTTAGAGGCGATTATTGTTTTGGCTCTTACGAAATCTTATAAGAACGTAAATGATACGGATCTAATTACTTTTTCAAAATCTAAGTTGAAAGTTAAGGGAAATATAAGAGATGAAAAAATTTTCAAAAATTTAGAAGTAGAAATAACAAAAGAAGGAAAAATGGTTAAGTTAAACAATAAAAGAGTCAATTGCTTAGCTGAATATGTCTCAAATCTAAAAGTTGTAACTTTTATGCCAAATGACTTAGAACTTATTAAAGGCTCTCCAAATATTAGAAGGAATTTGTTAAATATTGAATTGAGTCAACTTTCTTCCTTGTATTTAACTACATATAATCAGTACAACAAACTTTTAAAGACACGTAATGAATATTTGAAACTCCTTTTCACAAATGGTATTGCCGATAAAAACTATTTTGATATTTTAACGGATAAATTAATTGAAAAAGCTATAGTAGTGTATAAATTGAGATATCAATATTTGAAAAGAATCAATACTGACATAGACAATATATTTAAAAATATAACTGGACAAAATGGAATTAGAATTTTGTATAAACCTAATATAAATTTTGACAAATATGAAGCTGATGTAATTAAGAAAACAATGACAAAAATATATAAAATTAATTATCAAAGGGAATTACATCTAGGAATGACAATATTTGGTCCTCATCGTGATGATTTTCAATTTATATATCAGGAAAATGATATGAAATTATATTCCTCACAGGGTCAACAAAAGAGTGCAGTATTGGCATATAAATTGGCAACTATATCAATTTTTAATGAAAAGAGTGGAACTAAACCTGTATTATTGTTAGACGATATATTTGGAGAACTTGATTTAAAAAAGAAAAATAGATTACTAAAATACATTAATACTGATATTCAAAGTATAATAACAACTACAGATTTAAAGAATATTTCAAAAAATGCATTAGCTACTGCTACAATATTTAGTATTAGTAACGGTGAAATTGAAAGGAGAAATAACTGATGGAAAAAGATAATGGAATTAAATATGATTCATCTGCCATACAAGTTTTGGAAGGCTTAGAAGCGGTAAGAAAAAGACCGGGTATGTATATTGGAACAACTAGTAGTAGAGGATTACATCATCTAGTATGGGAAATTGTAGATAATGCTATTGATGAAGCATTAGCTGGATATTGTACACATATTGAAGTAACTATTGAGAAAAATAATAGTATTACAGTAAAAGATGACGGACGTGGAATTCCAGTAGATATTCATCCAAAAACTGGAAAAAGCACAGTAGAAACAGTGTATACTGTTTTGCATGCGGGTGGAAAATTTGGTGCTGGTGGATATAAGGTATCTGGTGGATTACATGGCGTTGGTGCTAGTGTTGTTAATGCCCTATCTACTTATTTAGAAGTTAAAGTTTATAAGAATGGTCACGTATACTACCAAAAATATACTAATGGTGGTCATCCAGTAGAAAATTTAAAAATAATTGGCGATTGTGATGAAAATCGTACAGGAACAACAGTAACATTTTTACCAGATCCTTCCATTTTTCAAGAGACGACTGTTTTTGATTATGAAATATTAAGAAATAGACTTCGTGAATTAGCTTTTTTAAATCGAGGTCTTAGAATTACTCTATATGATGATAGAGAAGCCGGTAAGAAAGAATCTTTTTGTTATGAAGGTGGTATTCGTGAATATGTTGCATTACTAAATAAATCAAAACAACCTATACATAACACCATTATTGATGTAACTGGTCAAGAAGGTGATATTATGTTAGAGGTTGCCTTACAATATAATGAAACTTATAGTTCTAGTATTTATTCATTTGTTAATAATATAACAACTCCAGAAGGTGGTACTCATGAAGATGGAGTTAGAATGGCACTTACTAGGATTTTGAATAAGTATGCTCAAAGTAGTGGATTAATGAAAAATAATGATGATTCTCTTACTGGAGATGAC
The DNA here is from genome assembly GCA_934148995.1 of uncultured Bacilli bacterium. Taxonomy (GTDB): domain Bacteria; phylum Bacillota_I; class Bacilli_A; order RF39; family UBA660; genus Onthousia. Next base: position 3,566 of record CAKPDM010000002.1, on the reverse strand, counting down.
GTAAGAGAAGGACTAACAATGATAGTTTCCATTAAACATCCAAATCCACAATTTGAGGGACAAACTAAGACTAAACTTGGTAATAGTGAAGTACGCGGTATAGCAAATAGAATTTTCTCTACAAACCTAGAAAGATTTTTAATGGAACATCCAGATGAGGCTAAGATAATTATTGAAAAAGCCATGACAGCGTCAAGAGCTAGAGTAGCAGCAAAGAAAGCAAGAGAATTAACTAGACGTAAAGGAGATTTAGATGTAACAAATTTCTATGGAAAATTATCTGATTGTAAAAGTAAAGATGCGTCAGAATGCGAGATATTTCTAGTCGAAGGTGATTCGGCAGGAGGTTCTGCTATAAAAGGTAGAGATAGCATGACACAAGCAATACTACCTTTAAGAGGAAAAATTCTTAATGTAGAAAAAGCTAGACTGGATAGAGCACTATCAAATGAGGAAATACGTACAATTATAACAGCTTTTGGAACAGGAATTGGTGAAGAATTTGATTTGTCAAAGCTACGATACAACAAGATAATTATTATGACAGATGCTGATGTTGATGGAAGTCATATTAGGGTATTACTTTTAACTTTATTTTATCGCTTTTTTAAGCCTATTGTTGAAGCTGGACATGTATATGCTGCTCAACCACCGCTATTCGTAATTAAACACGGAAAAACAATTAAATATGTTTTGAATGAACAAGAGAGAGATGAGTATTTAGCTACATTATCACCTAATACGAAATATGATATAGCAAGAATGAAGGGATTAGGTGAAATGGATGCAGAAGAATTAAATGAAACAACAATGGACATAAAAAAACGTGTATTAAGACAAATAACAGTTGATGATGCAGTAGCTGCTGATGAAACTTTTTCAAAATTAATGGGAGAAGAAGTAGGGCCTAGGAGAGAATTTATAGAAACAAATGCAACATATGTTGAGAATTTAGATATATAAAGTAGGAGGATAAAATGGATCATTTAGAAACAAATAATATAGTAAAAGAAGTACAAGATTCCTTTTTAGAATATTCAATGAGTGTAATCGTATCACGTGCTCTTCCCGACCTAAGAGATGGTTTAAAGCCAGTTCATCGTCGTATTTTATATTCAATGTTTGAATCAGGATATACGCCAGATAAACCTCATAGAAAGAGTGCAAAGACGGTAGGTGAAGTTATGGGTAATTATCACCCACATGGTGACAGTTCAATCTACGAAGCAATGGTAAGAATGGCCCAAGATTTTTCCTATAGATATATGCTGATAGATGGTCATGGTAATTTTGGTAATATTGAAGGTTATGGCGCTGCAGCAATGCGTTATACTGAAACTAGATTATCAAAAATTTCACTTGAATTATTAAGAAATATTAATAAGAATACTGTTAATTTTATACCAAACTTTGATGAAACAACGAAAGAACCAGAAGTGTTACCATCTAGATTTCCAAATATTTTGGTTAATGGGACAACAGGTATAGCAGTAGGTATGGCTACAAACATACCACCACATAATTTAGGTGAAGTTATAGATGGATGTGTTGCTTATATTGATAATCATGATATAACTTTAGATGAGTTGATGCAATATATTAAAGGTCCTGACTTTCCAACTGGTGCTAATATACTTGGTAATAGTGGAATCAGAAAAGCATATGAAACAGGACGTGGTTCTATTACAATAAGAAGTAAAGCTACTATTGAAGAAAAAAATGGTCGTCAGTATATTATAATAGACGAGGTTCCATATGGTGTAAATACTCTTGAATTAAAGAATAAAGTAGCTGAACTTGTACATAATAAAACGATTGAAGGTATTTCTGATTATCATTCTGATTTAAAGAATGGTATAAAGATAACTATTACGTTAAAAAAAGATGCAAATGCTCAGGTAGTATTAAATAAATTGTTTAAACATACAGCCTTTCAAACTACATATGGAATAATATTTTTAATGTTAGACCAAGGTGTTCCAAAAACTTTAGGCTTAAGAGATATTATAGTGAAGTATATTGATTATCAAAAAGAAGTAATAATTCGTAGAACTAAATATGATTTAGATGTTGCGGAAAAAAGAGTGCATATTTTAGAGGGGTTAAAAATAGCGCTTGATCACATTGATGCTGTCATAAAATTGATTCGTGCTTCAAAAACAGATGATGAGGCACGAACAGGTTTAATCAATCAATTTGGTTTAACAGAAATTCAAGCTAATTCTATTTTAGAAATGAAATTAAGAAGGCTGACAGGTCTTGAGAGAGAAAAAATTGAAGCAGAATTAGCTGAATTACTAAAAACAATAGAGCGATTGAAAGAAATACTAAGTAGTGATGAAAATATTCTTCAAGTTATCAAAAATGAATTATTAGAAATAAAAGAAAAATATGCTGATGAACGAAGAACTAACATTGATATGACTGCAATTGAATATATCGAGGATGAGTCTCTAATACCAGTAGACGATATAATTGTAACTTTAACAAATAAAGGATATATTAAAAGAATTAAATCAGATACATATAGAAGTCAAAACAGAGGAGGAGTAGGTATAAAGGGAATGTCTACTAATGAGGAAGATTTTGTAGAGCAAGTAATTCCAATGAAAACTCATGATTATTTATTATTTTTCTCAAACAATGGAAAAGTATATAGATTAAAGGGATATGAAATTCCAGAATTTAGTAGACAATCTAAGGGTATACCTATAGTTAATTTGTTATCTCTGGAAAAAAGTGAAAACATACGTTCGATGCTGGAGATTGATTCTAATGAAAACAAAACTAAATATTTATTATTTTCTACTAAACAAGGATTAATTAAAAGAACCCCAATAGATGAATTTAATAATATTAGAAAAAGCGGAAAGATTTCAATTGTTTTAAAAGATGGTGATGAATTAATTTCTGTAAGAAAAACTACGGGAGACGATGAAGTTGTTATAGGTGCGAATAATGGCAGAATGGTAAGATTTAAAGAATCAGAAATTAGATCTATGGGTAGAGGAGCTTCCGGAGTAAAAGGAATTGATTTATCGGATAATAGTGAAGTAGTAAGCACAGAAATTATAAATCCAGGTGAAGAAATTTTAATTGTTACAGAGAATGGGTATGGTAAAAAAACTACAATAAATGAGTATAGATTAACTCACAGAGGCAGTAAAGGTGTTAAGGCATTAAATATAACAGATAAAAATGGAAGTATGGTAGCATTAAAATATGTTGATCCGTCGAGTGTTGAAAATCTTGATATAATGATAATCACAAATAGTGGAATTATTATGAGAATGCCTTTAAATCAAATTGCTACTTTAAAAAGAGCTACACAAGGTAATAGATTAATTAATTTAAAGGAAAATCAGAAAGTAGCGACTATTGCTATAGTGGATAGTGAAGAAAAAATAGAAGTTGAATAATTTCTATTTTTTTGTATATGGATTAAAAATATAATAACAATAATGCACATATTTCCTGGAAAATAAAATGAAAAGAAAAAACAATGAGTTTCACGTGAAACTAAATGAAAAATAATGTGTGGAAAAATATTTCCCGGGAAATAAAAT
>CAKPDM010000001.1 GCA_934148995.1 uncultured Bacilli bacterium | reverse complement strand
AGTTTCACGTGAAACTAAGTGAAAAGTAAAAATAATATGTGAAAAAATATTTCCCGGGAAATAAAATAAAAAGAAAAGACAAGGAGTTTCATGTGAAACTAAATGAAAAGTAAAAATAATGTGTGAAAAAATATTTCCCGGGAAATAAAATAAAAAGAAAAGACAAGGAGTTTCATGTGAAACTAAATGGAAAGTAAAAATAATATGTGAAAAAATATTTCCCGGGAAATAAGATGAATCGATAAGTTAAAAAGCTCACTTAATAAAAAATAATCAATTGTAAACTTCTAGAACAAAATATTTTTTTTAAAATATATTCAAATGTGCTTTTTAATTATATATACAAAGAACATAAAAATATAATTTCTATTTTTCTTTTCTCACATTTTTTGATGAACTTATTTAATAAAATAAATTATATATTTGATAGATGTTTTACTATCATGTTTGGTAGTATCTAAAAAAATATAATTGACGTATATTAAAGCTTGTGTTTTTGTAAATGGATGATAAATAGCTAAGACTTCTATCAACTTTATTGTTAAGTGTATTCGTAATTTTTATTATGCTTTCATTTTTTATAATATCATAGGTAAAACAATTCGTTTAGGTCTTAAATAACCATTGATATATATTTAGATAAAGTAGTAATTTATTTATCAATTTTATTTCTATTTCCTATTTTCTATTTTTTATCTGATAAATAATTTATTTTCATCAGTTCCTTTTTCACAATTGGTACAAGCTCATGCTCAACGATTAAGCTTAAGAACTGGTATGTTAAACGGTTTTTTTTATTTTTCATAACTTCTTCAGAAATAATCTTTGAATTATAATTTGTTTCAGTTATTTTTTTATTATGTGAAATAAATGAAACAATAGTTTCTATATTTCATGAAGTACTTTTATGCTTTCTTTTTTTTATTCAATTATAACTACAAAGAAGTTTAAATGATTTAACTGTAATTTCTATTACTTAATAACATTATTTTATAAAATGAATATAAAATAAAAATTAACGAAAAAACTGCTCGATTACAAAAAAAGTTGATTTTTGATAAATTTTAATTTACTATATATATGTGCAATAGATGTTTATGGAAATAGGTCAGGATGGAGACATAGCAGCCTTAACATAATTCATTTATGTGCACTTTTATTTTGTAAAAAATGGAGATTAATTTTATGCATGAAAAGTTTATGAAAGAAGCTTTGATTGAAGCGGAAAAATCATTTAAAATTGATGAAGTGCCAATTGGGGCTGTTATAGTTAGTAATGGTAAAGTTCTAGCAAGGGCACATAATTTAAAAAATAAAAATAATTCTTCGCTATCACATGCGGAAATGATCGCAATAGGTAGAGCAAGTAAAAAAATGCAAAATTGGAGGTTAGATGATTGTGATATATATGTTACTCTTGAACCATGTCCAATGTGTGCAAGTGCTATCAAACAAAGTAGAATTAGTAATATATACTATGGTGTTGAATCTAGAAATGTAAATAATCACAAAATATTTGAAATGATTTGTGAAAACAAAGATAATAATTCCCCTGTAAAGTATTATTCTGGATTTAGAAAAAATGAATGTTTGATATTATTGAACAAATTTTTCAAAAACAAAAGATAGTACAAACGTTCTATCAAACGCTATTACCTCTAATTTCATTAATAATTTTGCATTTTTAATAATTATCTTGTTATAGTATAGAAAAATTAGTTAACGTTTGTTCTTACTATAAGAAATAAATGTTATAAAATAAAAGCGAATCAAATGATTGATTTTTTTCATTCTCATTAATTTACTAATGAGCCTTAAGCGTGCTATAATATTCAATGTGAGGTGAGACCATGTATCAAGCATTATATAGAAAATATAGACCAAAGAAGTTTTCTGATGTAGTAGGTCAAAATATAATTGTAACAACGTTAGAAAATAGCATAAAAACCTCTCGTATCAGTCATGCTTATTTATTTGCTGGCCCAAGAGGAACAGGAAAAACAACAATTGCTAAAATATTTGCGAGAGCTGTCAATTGTTTAAATTACAAAAATGAGATTTGTGAGGAATGTAAAAATTGTCTATATTCTGTTCAAAAAGAATGTATGGACATTATAGAAATAGATGCTGCCTCAAATAATGGAGTAGACGAAATTAGAGAATTAAGAAATAAAATTAAAATTCTTCCATCAGAATTAAAATATAAGGTTTATATAATTGATGAAGTTCATATGCTTTCAATTGGTGCTTTTAATGCCTTACTAAAAACTCTGGAAGAACCACCTGAACATGTTATTTTTATCTTAGCAACTACTGATCCTCAAAAAATTCCTAATACTATAATCTCAAGATGTCAAACATTTCAGTTTAAAAAAATAAGTTCATTGGATATAACAGCATTATTGAAAAAAATATCAGTTGAAGAAAGCATCGATGTAGACGAAAAAGTTTTACAATCTATAGCAATTTCTTCAGATGGCGGATTACGAGATGCAATAGGTTTATTAGATAAATTAAGTTCTTACAAAGATGGAAGAATATTATATAATGATTTTTTAGTTATGAATGGTCAAATAACGTCAGAAGATCTAGAAAAATTTGAAGATACAATTTTATTTTACAATGCAAACGAAATGCTTGAACAAATAGAAAGATATTATAATGAGGGTAAAGATTTACTACAAGTTTTAAAACAATTAATATTTGACTTAAAAAATAAATTAGTGGAGTTATATATTAAAGATATGTCCTTAAAGTATAGCGAAAATGATACAGTTAAGTTAGTTAATCTATTAAATGAAAAAATATCAAGTGTTAAAAGAGCTGATGATATGAAAACTTATATTGAAATATTACTATTAAATTTTATTAATGAAAATAAAAATATCAAAAGTGAATTTGAGAAAAAAATTTATAAAAAACATCAAGAGACGTCTGCTATATTAAAAGAAGAACAAGTAAAAGATGTCAATCAAACCAAAATAGATGAAAATATCAACTATAATGAAATAGCAAATTTAATGACAATACGTGCTAAAAATACTATGGCAGAGGCATCAAAAAGTGAGTTGAACAAAGAATTAAATTTTTGGAAAAAATTGAATGATTATACTTTTGATGTTAATAATGGATATGTAGCTTGTGAATTGTTAGATGGAATACCAAGAGCTGCGAGCGAAAAATCCATAGTTATTAGCTACGAATATACATCAAGTGTAAAAAAACTTTATAATCATTATCAAAAACTTACTGATTATTATAATAATTTATTTCATGAAAATAAAAAGATATCATTTATATCAAATGATGAATGGTTAAGTCTTAAAAATGAGTATATAAATATAATAAAATTGGGGAAAAAATTAACAGTGATAGATGAACCTAGCATTGAAAAAACGAAAGCTAATAATTTAAATATTAGTAATAGATATAAAATAGCAAAAGAACTATTTGGTGATTTAGTAGAAATTAGATAAAAGAAAGAGAGAAAAATATAATGAATATACAAGCAATGATGAAGCAAGCACAAAAAATGCAAAAAGATTTAATGAATAAACAAGCAGAAATAGAAAAAATGGAATTTGAAACAAAACAAGGATTTGTAACAGTAAAAATGAATGGAAAGAAAGAAGTAATATCATTAAAAATTGATCTAGATGTGGAGTTTACATCAGATGATAAAGATATTTTAGAAGACATGGTAAAAATAGCAATTAATAATACTTGTAAAAAAATAGATCAGACTATTCAAGATAAGATGGGAGCACTAGCAGGTAGTATTCCTGGCATTATGTAGTATGTATCCAGAAAGTTTGAAAAATTTGATAGATAATTTTAAATCATTTCCTGGAATTGGTGAAAAGACAGCAGAAAGAATGGCATTTAACTTATTAGATTTTGATAATGATAGGATTGTATCTTTAGAAGAGGGAATAAAAAATGTAAGACAAAATATACATAAATGTCCTATTTGCCAAACCATAACAGATAAAGAAATTTGTACAATATGTTCAGATAAAACCAGAGATGATGAAACATTGTGTATTGTAGAGGATTCTAAAATTGTATTTTTATTTGAAAGAATAGGAATATATAAAGGAAAGTATCACGTCTTAAATGGATTAATTTCTCCTCTAGATGAAATTAATCCAGAAGATATTGGTATTGAAAAACTATTAGATAGATTAAAGGAAAAAAAATATAAAGAGATAATTTTAGCTTTAAAACCAAGCGTAGAGGGAGAAATAACCTCATTATACATAAAAAAAATATTAGAATCTCCAGAAATAAGAATAACAAGATTGGCAAGTGGTGTTCCTATTGGAGCAGATATGGAATATATTGATGTCCTAACCTTATCAAAAGCACTAGAAGACAGAAAAGAAATATCATAAATTGCTAAATAAAACATAATTATTATTAGGTGAAAATATGAAAATAATAATTGTAATTTTAAAAAGAATTATATTAAGTGTTTTAATACTATATAGTTATAATTTAATTGCAACAAGATTTAACTTAGTAATACCAATAAATATAATCACTGTTAGTTCTGTCGGAATATTGGGATTTCCAATACTTTTTGTATTTGTTTTGTTAAAAGTATTATTATTTTAATTTTTTAGAAAGGAATCATTTAATAGAAAGTCATTCTATTGTTTGATAGGAACCAGTAAATGTTAGAACAGTTAGAGAAAAATCAACAATTATTTTATGAACAAGCAATTGCTCCACTCTATTTAGGAAAAGTTCATCATGCATACTTGATTGAAACAAATAATAATGAAGAACAATTAATTGATTCCTATATTAAAGAATTTTGTAAGACAATTATATTGTTAAAAAATGAAGATACTAATTTATTAAACAGGGACAAGTTGATAAATCTTATAGATACAAATAATTATCCAGAAATAATAGATATCTATCCGGAATCAGGTATAATAAAAAAGGAGCAATTATTACAAGTTATGGAAAAATTTTCCAGTAAATCCATTTATGATAACTACCAAATATATGTAGTTCATAATGCTGAAATGTTGAACATAAGTGCTTCAAACACAATTTTGAAATTTCTAGAGGAGCCAGAAGAAAATATTATTGCTATTTTTTTATCTACCCATCGTTATAAAGTTTTACCAACAATTTTATCTAGATGTATAGTTATGTCACTTACAAAAGAAAAGACATTTTTTTTGAATGAGAACTATAGTCCTATATTTTTAGACCTTGTTAACAATTTTTTGTCAAAAGAGCAACCGCTTATACTAAACTTTAATAAATATTATGAAAATTTATTTCAAACCAAAGAGCAGTCAATAAAGACTTTGAAGGAACTATCAAAAATATTTCAAAATTATTTAGAAAACAGTAATATTAAAATTCAAAACATAAATATAGATGAGTTCTATTTATCAAAAGTAAAAATATTAAAGATAATTGGAATTATTGATGAATTTCTAGTTAAATTACAATACAATATAAATATTAAACTTTGGCTTGATTCTTTACTGATTAAGTTCATGGAGGTATTAAATGAAGTTTCTAATGATTAGGTACAGTAATTCATATTTAAAAAATGAAACTGTTGTAATAAAATTACAACCTCAAAAAGGTGAAAAATTGTATATTGGAACAAAAATAGTTGTTGAAACAGAATCAACTTTTAGATTGGCAGAAATAGTAAAATTTGAAATAGAGAGTAATATTCCTAATCTCATTTTGGAGAAAAAAACAAAATTTATTAGGATAGCAACAGCTGATGATTTAAAACAACAGAGAAAAAATGAACTTGACTCCACAGAAGTTTTGACTTACTCACAAAGTAAGGCTAACGAATTAAAGCTAGAAATGAGATTTGTTGATTCCTTTTATACTTTTGATAGAAAACAATTGTTTATAAGTTATGTATCAGATACTAGGATTGATTTTAGAGAATTGGCCAAGATTTTAGCACAAAAATATAAGACAAGAATAGAACTTAGACAAATAGGAGTTCGTGATAAAGCTCAGAAAATAGGTGGGATAGGACCATGTGGTTTATTTCTATGTTGTAATACTTTTTTGACAGATTTTTCCAGTGTATCTATTGGCATGGCCAAAAATCAATTTTTAGCATTGAATCCCGCAAAGATTAATGGAATTTGTGGTAGATTGTTATGTTGTCTAAAGTATGAAGATGAGAATTACAAAAATTTAAAAAAGAATTTTCCAAATATTGGAAAAATGGTAACAATTGGAAATTTAGAAGGAAAAGTCACAGAAATTAATGTATTAAATAATACATACAAGATAGAATTAAAAAATAAGGAAGTAGTTGAAATAAAGAATGAAAACTGAGACACAAACAATTGAGCATAATAAAGGGACAATAAGCTATACTCAATTATCTGATTCTTTTTTGCTAACTAGTGACAGTATCTTATTAACTGATTTTATTGATCTACCACATAATAATAATAAAATTATTCTTGATGTAGGAACAGGACAAGGTTTAATTCCTTTATTAATAAGTATAAAAATAGATAATAAAATTTATGGGATAGAAGTACAAAAAAAATTGGCACAAATTGCCAAATTAAATATTCAAAATAATAATTTAACTGATCAAGTAAAAATTATTGAAGATAGATTTCAAAATTGTCAAAAATATTTTTTTCCAAATAGTGTAGATACAGTAGTTGCCAACCCGCCATATTTTAAATTAAACGAAGATACAAAGATGAGTACTTCAATTTCAAAAGCAATTTCACGTCATGAAATTAAAATAAATTTTGATGAAATCGCTTTGTATGTGAGCAAAATAATAAAGCAAAATGGTCATTTTTATTTTATACAAAGGACGGAACGCTTTATTGAAATATTGACAATTTTAAAAAAGTATAATTTAGAGCCAAAAAGAATTAAATTTATTCATCATAATAAAAATTCTTTATCATCATTGTTTTTGATGGATGCAATATATTATGGAAAATCTGGTTTAAAAATAGAACCACCAATTTTTTTAGAAAGTGAGGCAAAAAGTGAAAAATAATAAATTATATTTGATTCCAACTCCAATCGGTAATTACGATGATATAACAATAAGAGCATTAAGAATTTTAGAATTTGTAGATGTTCTGTTGTGTGAAGATACGAGAGAAACAGGTAAATTATTAAGTAACTTTAATATCAAAAAAAAGTTAGTAAGCTGTCATGATCATAACGAGGGGCAAATGTGTAGTAAGGTTATTGAATATTTAGATAATGGATTAAACATAGGATTGGTGACAGATCAGGGAACTCCGATTATTAGTGATCCAGGTTATAAAATAGTAGCAAATGCAGCAAAAGCGAACTACAGTATTGTAAGCTTACCTGGAGCAACTGCATTTGTACCTGCGTTAACTTTATCTGCATTATCTCCTCAACCCTTTTTATTTTATGGTTTTTTAAATTCAAAAAGAAGTAAGCTGTTAAAAGAATTAGATACATTGAAAAATTATACGTTTACGATGGTATTTTATGAATCACCAAAAAGAATAAACGATACTTTAAAAAATATGCTGGAAATATTTGGAAACAGAAAGATAGCACTCGTTAGAGAATTAACTAAAAAATACGAGGAAGTTATAAGAACTGATATAAATGAATATTTGAATAATGAATTTGTAATAAAAGGAGAAATAGTTTTAGTAGTAGAAGGAATTGAACAAAATTACCAAAAATTGCCAATAAAAGAACACGTTTATTTATATTTACAAGATAATATGACATTAAACGAAGCGATGAAAAAAGTGGCAAAGGAACGTGGATTAGCTAAGTCTATTATTTATAAAGAATATCACAAAGATAAATAATTATTTCCCGGGAAATAATTTTGAAAAGAGGTTAACAATGAAATTAATAGTAGGATTGGGAAATTATGGAAATGAATATAAAAATACAAGACATAATATAGGTTTTCGCTTTATAGATAGATATTTTTCAGGCCAAAATATTATTTGGAAAAGTAAATTTAGAGGATTATATTGTGAGAAAAAAATAAACGATGAAAAAGTAATATTCTTAAAACCACAAACTTATATGAATCTTTCTGGAGAATCAGTTGTCCTCTTTTCAAAATATTATAAGATAAAACCAGAAGAAATATTAATTATTAGTGATGATCTAGCTCTTTCAATTGGCACTTATCGATTACGTAGTCAAGGAAGTAGTGGAGGACATAATGGATTAAAAAATATAGAAGAATGTTTGAAAACTAGTAAGTATAATCGATTGAGAATAGGAATAAACTCTGAACTTAGAAATACAATGGATCAAATATCATTTGTACTTTCCAAGTTTAGTTCAGAAGAAGAAAAAAAATTAAGAGAAATAGAACCAATAGTTAATAATATAATTAATGATTACGCTAACGAAAATTTTAACATAGTTATGAATAAATACAACCACAGGAAGTAGGAACTTATGAACTTTATAGATAATATATTACAACCAATAAAAGTAGACTCTATTTCTTTTGACAATATGTCTGAAGAACTTTTTGCGATGTATATATGGAAATTATTAAAACAAGAAAGAAGAAATATATTGTTAGTTACTTCAACTTTGTTAGAAGCAAATAAGTTATTTCAAAAAATAAGCTTATATACTGAAGATGTTTATTTATTTCCCATGGATGATTTTTTAACAAGCGAAGCAATCGCTGTTTCGCCTGATTTACTCATTACTAGATTGGAGACTTTGAAAGAAATCAGTTTAAATAGACCTCTGATTACAGTCACACACTTAATGGGATATTTGCATTTTTTACCAACTAAGAAAAATTATGATTCAAAAATATTGAATTTAGAAGTTAATATGGAAATATCTCGGGATGATTTAATTGATAGACTATCATTACTAGGCTATAAAAGGGAAACTATGGTAACAAAGACTGGAGAAATTGGAGTCCGCGGATTTATAGTGGACATATTTCCATTAGGCGAAATTCATCCAATAAGAATAGAGTTCTTTGGAGATAATATAGAATCAATAAGAATTTTTGACGAAAATAATCAACGTTCACTTGAATATAAAAAGAAAATAATAATTTATCCTTGTACAGAATACTTAACTAATGAGTTAATAGAGATAAATAAATCTCAAAGTACTTTAGAAGACTATATAGAAGTTAGTTCAATTCAAGAATATTTGAACAAACCCATTATTATTTATAAGGATCCATATACAATAAAAAATGTATATGAAACTACTAAAATTGAAGTTTTAGACTACGTAAAGGAACAATCTATAGAACAAAAAAGGTATTTTTTTCCATACGAAGAAAAATATACTGAAAATTCTATATTGTATTTTTCAGTAGATAGCGCTATTGAATTTAATAGAGAAATAATATCATTTAATACAAAAAATCCACCACAGTTTTATGAGAATATAGAAGCGATAGAAAAATATTTAAAGGATGAATTATCAAATGAAAAAACAATAATAATTTCTCTCAAAGAGTATCAACAAAAAAGTTTAATAAATAAAATAAAACTACCATCTGTCACTACTACTTTAGAAAATATTGTACCAACACATATAAACTACATTTCATTAGATATGGAAAGTGGGTTCGTATATAAAAATTATATTTTTTTGACAGCAAATGAATTATTTCAAAACAAGACGTTAATTAAAAAATATAAAACAAACTTTAAATATGGAACAAAAATAACTGATATTAATAAATTGGAAATTGGTGATTACGTTGTTCATCAGGGGTGTGGTATAGGAATATATAACGGTTTAAAGACATTAAAACAAGGAAGTCAATTGAAAGATTATATTGAGGTACTATATCAGGATAAAGATAAGTTATATATACCAGTGGAAAAAATAGATCTACTACTTAAATATTCTTCTAAAGAAGGCGTGGTACCTAAGATATATAAGTTAGGTGGTAATCAATGGCAAAAAGTTAAAAATAGGGTAAAAACAAAAGTTCACGATATGGCCCTTGATTTATTACGAATTCAATCAGAAAGAGAAAGTAAAAAAGGATTTGCATTTTTAGAAGATGATGATTTACAAAAACAATTTGAAGAAAACTTTAGTTACCAACCGACAAAAGATCAATTGACTGCTACAAATCAAATTAAGAAAGATATGGAAGCTCCACATCCAATGGATAGATTATTAGTAGGAGATGTTGGTTTTGGAAAAACAGAAGTTGCGTTTAGAGCAATTTTTAAAGCTATTTTAAGTCAAAAACAAGTTTTGTTTCTTTGTCCAACTACTATTCTTGCAAATCAACATTATGAAACTGCATTAGAAAGATTTTCTTCATTTCCTATAAAAATAGGATTATTAAATAGATTTACTTCTCCTAAAGAAACGACAAGAATAATTAACTCTCTAAAGGATGGCACAATTGATTTAGTAATCGGAACGCATAGACTTTTGAATGATGATATTAGGCCTAAGGATTTAGGTTTGCTAGTTATTGATGAAGAACAGAGATTCGGGGTTAAGCAAAAAGAAAAGCTTAAAATGTATAAAAGTAACATTGATGTTCTTACACTAACAGCAACCCCAATTCCAAGAACCCTTCAGTTATCGATAACAGGTTTGCGAAGTATGTCATTAATCGAAACTCCACCAGTAAATAGATACCCAGTTCAAACTTATGTACTTCATACTAATAAAATATTAATAAAAGAGGCAATAAATAAAGAATTAGCACGTTTCGGACAGGTATTTATATTATATAATCATGTTAAGGATATAGACGAAAAGGTAGTTGAAATTAGCAACTTGGTTCCATCTGCAAGAGTTATATCTGCTCATGGACAAATGGAAAAAAATGAAATTGAAGATAAAATGATGAAATTTATCAATCAAGAAGCAGATGTACTAGTATGTACTACGATTATTGAAACAGGTATAGATATTCCAAATGTAAATACTTTAATTATATTAGATGCAGATCATTTTGGGTTAAGTCAGTTATATCAAATTAGGGGAAGGGTAGGCCGAAGCAATAAAATTGCTTATTGCTACTTGATGTATCAGGAAGGAAAGATATTATCTTCAACTGCTACTAAACGATTAAAAGTAATAAAGGATTTCACCTCATTAGGAAGTGGTTTTGCTATCGCAACTAGAGATTTATCAATAAGAGGAGCAGGGGATATATTAGGAAGTGAACAAGCTGGATTCATTGATAATGTAGGTATTGACTTATATTTAAAAATGCTAGCAGATGAGACAAAAAAATTAAAAGGTGAAGAAACTATAGAAGAAGAAAATTCACAACCACCATTAATTTCCGTTTCAACGCATATATCTGATTCCTATGTTAAGGAAGAAGAATTAAAAATAGAAATTCATAGACTAATCAATCAAATAGATAGTAAAGAAAAACTTTTGTCAACTAAGCAGGAATTAGAGGATCGCTTTGGAAAACTTGATGAAGATATAATAGTTTATATGTATGAAGAATGGTTTGAAAAACTAGTTAAAAAATTACATATTAAAAAAGTTCATCAAACGAGAAACACGATAGAAGTAACTATTTCAGCAGAAAAAATTTCAGACGGAGAAACCCTATTTAGAACAGCTTTCAATATCAGTCCAATGTTTAGATTTAAATCGACAAGTAATGATGTAACAATAATATTAGATACAATAAAACTTGAAAAACATCCTATTTTCTATTTAACAGAATTATTATCAAAATCAATTATATCTTGACTTATTATTAAAGTATTGTTATTCTTAAGATGTTAAGGGTAAGGAAAGATATATAATGAAACAAGAAGAGTTATTGAATCAACATTTAAAAATATATTTGAATTCGTTAGAAGAATTGATATATAATAATACTAGCTCATTAATAAATGATGATTTGTTACCCCTTTTTATGAAACCACCTTTAGAAGCTATGGATACAATAAAACAGAAATTACTTCTATTAGGTAAAAACTACAAATTAATACTTAATACACACGAAGTAGATAAAAGTATTGAAAAGTATAGGATATCTATGCAGAAAAAAATTAAAACATTAGAGGCATCACGAATAAAATTTATAAAAAAAGATGTATTTTTATCATCAAAAGAAAGTAAAGATGGCACACTAAAGTTGTTAAAAAAAGACCTGGTTACACTGGATAAAAATTTAAAAAAAGAAATTAGACTAGAGCTAGAAACGAACATGGACGTTTTAATTAAAAAGTCTTCGAACTTTTATCAAATTGATAACATTCCGGATAAACTATTAAAGGATATAACAAAATTTTTTAAAACAACATATCCAAAAGATTTAATAGATATTATAGATATGAGAATAATTGTTAAAAATACAACATTGATAAATGGAATAAATGAACAAACAGAACACTATATTTTTACTAAAAAAAATTCGCATCTCTTTGATTAGAGATGCTTTTATTTTGGAAATAATTACCACATAAAAAAACAACGGCAGCTGTATATAATAATAATATAAAGGTTTTTAATTGTATAAAAAAAAGAGAAATTGGAATAATACTACTAGAAAGAAGGGAGCATTTTATGAAATCAACAGGCGTAGTAAGAAGAATTGACGATTTGGGGAGAATAGTATTACCAAAAGAAATAAGAAAAACATTACGCATAAGAGAAGGCGAATCGTTAGAAATTTATACTAATGGTGAAGAAATAGTATTAAAAAAGTTTACTTCTGCCTTAGATTTAAAAGAAATATCTCAAAATTTGATAGATACAATTGCAAATACTATTAAAAGTAGTATTTTTGTTACTGATCGTGATAACATAATTGCTGGAAGCGGTATATTAAAAAGAGATTTTATAAGCAAAGGTATTTCAAAACAACTAGAAAACATTTTACTTAATAATGAGAAATCAAGTAAATATAATGTTTCATACAACGAAATCATTGTGTCTGACAGCTTGAATGATAGTTTAAATAGAACCTTTGATTACATAGTGTGCCCTATTCTAGCAGATGGAGAAGTCATCGGATTGACATTAATAATAGATATACATACTGGAAAAATGTTTAGTGAAGAGCAAATTCATATTGTGCAAATAATATCACAATTTTTGGAGAAGTATCTTGAAGAATGAATGAATTTGTGGTAACATCTTTGTGGCGAATGCATTATTGACTATATATATGATATAAACTGTTTAAAATAAATAATTACTATAACTATTATATCAACTTATATTCATTAGTGCAATTAGAAGTTAACTATAATAAAGTTTATTGTAAGCAAAGGTGTTAATGAATAAGGTATTCTATCCTTTGAACAATAGCTTTAGCTTTCCAAAGGAGGAATTTATGGATAAATATTATATTAGTACAGCGATAACTTACACATCAGGGAAACCACATATAGGTAATACATATGAGATAGTTTTAGCTGACGCAATTGCTAGATATAAAAGAATGAAAGGGTATGATGTTTATTTTCAAACTGGTACTGATGAACATGGCCAAAAAGTGGAGGAAAAAGCCAAAGCAGAAGGTAAAACTCCTAAAGAGTTTACAGATGAAATCGCAGGTGAAATTAAAAGAATTTGGGATTTAATGAATACTAGTTATGATAAATTTATTAGAACAACAGACGTACAGCATGAAAAAGTAGTTCAAAATATTTTCCAAAAACTATACGACAAAGGAGATATTTACAAAGGTGAATATGAGGGATGGTATTGTTTACCTTGCGAATCATTTTTTACGGATAGCCAATTAGTTGATGGACGTTGTCCCGATTGTAACAGAGAAGTGAAAAAGTCTAAGGAAGAAGCATATTTTTTTAGAATGAGTAAATATCAAAAGCGATTAGAGGAGTATATAGAAAGTCATCCACATTTTATAGAACCCGAATCTAGAAAAAATGAAATGATTCAAAATTTCTTAAAGCCTGGGCTACAGGATTTATGTGTTTCAAGAACGACTTTTAAATGGGGAATCCAAGTGCCATTTGATCCAAAACATGTTATTTACGTTTGGATAGATGCACTAACAAATTATATAACTTTTTTAGGCTATGATACTGAACATCAAAGTGAATCATTTAAAAAATACTGGCCTGCAAATTTACATTTGATCGGAAAAGATATTTTAAGATTCCATACAATATATTGGCCAATTATATTAATGGCTTTGGATTTACCATTGCCAGAGAAAGTTTTTGGTCATCCTTGGTTATTAATGGCCAATGATAAGATGAGTAAAAGTAAGGGTAATGTCCTTTATGCAGATGATTTAGTTGAAAAATTTGGAGTAGACACAGTAAGGTACTATTTATTACACGAAATACCATTTGCGCAAGACGGAAATATTACAAATGAGTTACTAATTAATAAGCATAATTCTGATCTAGCAAACATTTTAGGAAACTTAGTAAATAGAACAATAACAATGACTTTGAAATATTTTGATGGAAATATAACATACAAAGGAATCTCTAAAGAAATTGATAGTGAATTTATTAGTAAGATTAATAATTTAGATAAAAAAATAGACGCCCACATGGATAAATTACAGGTATCAAATGCAATTAGTGAAATATTTGAGGTATTACGAAGCAGCAACAAATATATAGACGATACAACTCCTTGGATTTTAGCTAAGGATCAAGAAGAAAGTGAAAGACTTGAAACAATTTTATATAATTTATTGGAATCAATTCGTATTTGTGGTTTAGAATTATCTCCATATTTACCTGATACTAGCACTTCAATTTTAAATCAATTAAACATTACTGATAAAGACTTCGTATTTAAGAAAAATAACAAGTATTTAGTTAAAGAACCGTCAATACTGTTTGAAAGAATCGATACTAAAAATTTGTAAATAAATTGTAAATTGATAAAATTTATTATAAGATATTGTTGATCTTTTCCAAAAAATGGTATATTTTTTGTATGTAGTATAGGAAGAGGTTACTTTTTATGGATGAATCAAGAGGTATAGGAATATGTCATATGGCGTTTATATTGCTATATATTGGTGTTGTAATCACTGCAATTGATGAACGCAATATCCTTGATATATTATATGCAATATTTCTAACTGTTTACTTTATAAGAATTTGCATTTATAAAAAGAAAAATAAAAATAGTTTGCTTAATAGGTAAACTTTTTTTATTTAAATTTGTTATAACTTTACAGATTTATTTTACTAATCAAAATAAATAAATAATTTGGCTATAAAGTTTGGTAAGAAAAATTTAAGATTTATAAAATAGTGGAGGTAATAATATGTTTATAGATACACATTGTCATTTGAGTGGAAATGATTATGATGATATAACAACTGTCGTAGACGAAAATAAAAAGGCAGGAGTTTCAAAAATAATAATATCAGGATGCACAGTTTCTGACTTAGAAGAGACTATGAAAATAATAAATAATTATCTTGACGTATATGCAACAATTGGTTATCATCCAGAAGAAGCGGATCACATAACAAAAAAAGACTTAATAAAATTAGAAGAGCTATTATGCAATGATAAGATAGTTGGTCTGGGTGAGATAGGCTTGGATTACCACTACTCAAGTTCAAATAGTGATAGTCAAAAACAGTTATTTGAATATCAACTATCATTAGCAGAAAAATATAATTTACCAGTTGTTATTCATACTAGAGATGCTACTAATGATACAATTGAAATATTAAAAAATTATAAATTAAAGGGAATAATTCATTGTTTTAGTGGTAGCTATGAAACAGCATGTCAATACATAAAACTTGGATATTTGTTGGGCATAGGTGGTGTTGTAACGTTTAAAAATTGTCACTTAAAAGAAGTATTAAAGAAAATTTCTCTTGACAATATTGTATTGGAAACAGATAGTCCATATTTGTCTCCAGTTCCATATAGAGGAAAAATTAATAGTTCAAAAAATATACCGATTATAGCCAACTTTTTATCTAACGAACTTGGCACAAGTATAGAAAAAATAGAAGAAACTACTACAAGAAATGCTACTAGTCTGTTTACAAAGTTAAGGTGAAAATTCCAAAATAGTTCTTGCCTTGATTTTGTAACTGTGTTATATTTGTATTGTAAAGGAGGTTAGACAAAGATGAACAATAATAATTCATCAAAGCAAATTCTATTATCTGTTTTAGGAGTTGCAATTTTAGTAGTAGCAGTAGTAGGAATTTCGTTTGCAGCATTTAGTTACTCTAAAGCTGGAGAAAAGGAAAATACCATTACAACAGGTACTATTACAATGAGCTATACTGAAGACACTAACGGTATATCTTTAGTAGATGCACTTCCTATAACAGATGCTACAGGAATAGCTTTAAAGGGAGAGAATAATTATTTTGACTTTACAGTTGATACAAAAGTAGCAGGAACAACAAGCATCGATTATGCAATTACTGCTATTAAAGATGCAGATCTAAGTACATTACCAGATGATGGAGTAAAAATTTATTTAACAAAACGTACTGGTAATGGTGATACTGCTTCTGAAACAGCTGAAAGCAATTATCCACAAAAAGTTAGTGAATTAACAAAAACTGTAGCAGGAAATGCAGCAGGAGCACCAGCAGATCAATATATTTTAAAAACTGGTACTATCGCAGCTAGCACAACTGATTATTATCGTTTAAGACTATGGGTTTCTAATGACTACTCTGAAACTAATGGCGGAGTAGCAGGACAAATAACTCAAAAGAAATATGTTTTAAAAGTTAATGTTTATGGTGCTGCTAAGGCTCAATAGTTTAACTAATGAAGTGTCTAATCTCTGACACTTTTTTCTTTGTTTAAAAAAAACTCTTGTTAAATTACATAAAGTTGTGTTATCTTTATATTGTAAGGAGGTTAGACAGATGAACGAAAACAATTCATCAAAGCAAGTTCTTATTTCTATTTTAGGAGTTGCAATTCTAATCGTAGCAGTAGTAGGAATTTCATTTGCGGCATTCAGTTATTCTAAAACTGGAACAGTGACAAATACTATTACAACAGGTACTATTACAATGAGTTATACTGAGCCAACTAATGGTATTAACTTAACAGATGCACTTCCTATAACAGATACTGCTGGTAAAGCATTAAGTGGCGACAACAATACTTTTGACTTTACAGTAGCGGCTACTATTAGTGGTGAAGCAACGATCAATTATGCAATAACTGCTGTAAAAGGTGACGGATGTACAGTTGCAGATGCTGGAGTTAAAGTTTATTTAACATCAGTAGCAGGTGGCAATAGTGAAACAGAAGTTCTTGCTCCAACAAAGGTTAGTGCCTTAACAAGTACAACAGATGGAAATGCAGCAGGAGCACCAAGCGGTCAATTAATCCTAAAAACAGGAACATATAACGCAAATAGCACTGATAGTTATCGTTTAAGAATGTGGGTAGCTGATGATTATACAGCACCAGCAACACAACAAAGATTTATCTTAAAAGTTAACGTATATGGAAAAGCAAACGCTCAATAATGAGTACAAATAAAAAGTATCTTTGGTAAGATGCTTTTTATTTGTAAAAAAATCCCTTGTTAAATTGTATAATATTGTGTTATCTTTATATTGTAAGGAGGTTAGACAAGTGAGCGAAAAAAATTCTAAGCAAGTGTTAATTTCTATTTTAGGAGTTGCAATTTTGATAGTGGCGGTAGTAGGAATTTCATTTGCAGCATTTAGTTATTCTAAAACTGGAACAACAGTGAATACTGTAACCACTGGTACTATTACGATGAGTTATACTGAACCTACAAATGGCATTACTCTTACAAATGCTTTACCAATAACTGATGATTCAGGAAAAAAACTAACTGGTACCAATAATACTTTTGACTTTACAGTAGCATCAACTATTAGTGGTGATGCAACAATTAATTATGCTATAACGGCCTCAATTGATTCAAGTAGCACAGTTCCAAATAGTGGAATAAAAGTATACTTAACTAGTGGTGATGATGCTACAATAGTAGTTGCTCCTACATTAGTATCTAATTTAACTCCAACTACTTCGAGTGAAGCAAGTGGTGCTCCAAGCGGTCAATTTGTTCTTGTGTCAAATAGTACCAAAGCTTCTACTACTACTAGTTATCGTCTAAGAATGTGGGTAGCGGATACCTATTCAGCCCCATCATCACAACAGACATATAAGTTAAGAGTTAACGTATATGGAAAAGCAAATGCTCAATAAAAATAAGCATATATAAGTGTCTAATCTCTGACACTTTTTTCTTTACCATAATATGAAAGTATGCTACAATTTAAACAGAATAGGAGTGTCTTACTTATGAATGAAAATGAAGAATTAAAAGAGGAAAAAAAAGGAAAATTATATTTTATATTAATAATTTTATTATTACTAGTTCTACTAGTCATAGGAATTTCAGCAGTAGCAGTAACTGTAACAAAAAAAGGTGATAAAGTAAATACTATTACCACTGGAAATATTGCTCTTGATTATACTGAAGACACCAATGGAATTACCATCACTAACGCTATGCCCATGACAGATGATGTGGGAAAAACTTTATCAGGAAAAGATCAGTATTTTGACTTTAGTGTAATTTCTACTATTAAAGGGAATGCTGCAATTACCTATGAAATTTCTGGTCAAAAACAGGAAACTTCAACTTTAGGCGATAAGGATGTAAAATTATATTTAGAAAAAAAGATTGGAAGTACTTATGAAGAAGTTATGAAACCAAAGGTTTTCACTTCATTATCATCACCAACAGAAGTTGGTAGTTTGAAAGGGAGCATGTTGTTATATAAAGAAACAGTTGATAGCAGTAGAACTGATAGTTATCGTCTAAGAATGTGGGTAAATGAGCAAGCAAAGGTAGATGGTACTCCAAGAACATTTACTGTACAAGTAGCATTGCATGCCAATGCTAAAGCAAAATAATAAACTTTTATTTTAAAAAATATGAAGTTGTGATATATTTATAGTAGCGGAGAATGATAAGTGGGTGATAAATTTGAAAGATAATGAAATAGCTATTACAGTACAATTTTCTAATCTTTCTTTTTTTGAGAAAATAAAAAGAGTAATACATTATATAGTTACAGTTATTATGTATTCAGTTGTATTGATAATGATTCTAGTGTTTTTACTTATAATTGTAAATTTTTTAGATCAAAAGAACAATTTGAAAAAAGGAATAACAAAACCTCCTCTTGTATCGGCATACACTATAGTTAGTCCTAGTATGGTACCTAATATCAACGTTTTAGATGTTATTGTGACAATGAGAGTAAGTGATCCTTCAAAAATAAAAGTTGGAGATGTTATAACTTTCAACTCAACTGATTATAGAAGTTCTGGAGTAACCGTTACACATAGAGTAAGAAAAATAGAAAAAACAGATACTGGAAAATATTTATTTACCACTAAAGGTGATGCTAACAATACAGAAGATGCATCGAGACAAACTTTTGAAACAATCTATGGGAAAGTAGTCCTTCGTATTCCAAAACTTGGTTATATTCAATATATTCTTAGTAGTGTAGTCGGCTGGGTATTATTAATCATTGTTCCTACAGTTGGAATCATTGGAGCAGATATAATTAAAATAGTAAAAACAATAAAGAACGACCCAAACAACAAGAAGGAGGAAAATAAAATAAGTGAGGAGCAGCAAGAACTAAAAAAAGAAAAATATAAAAAAGAAAATACTGATTCCTCTAAGCGAATAAAAGATACAAGAACAATTCATTCAAAGAAAAAAAATAAAAAAATAGAGAGTAATTCAAAAACAGAAAGGAGAAGATATAAATAATGACAAAAAAGATATTTCTTGCCTTGGGAGGGTTTCTTCTTATTGTTTTTGTAACCTGCACATCATTTTTGTGGTTTAAAGTTTTCTATTATGGAGACATAGGAAAGATAAATACATTACAAGTTCAAAAGGAACAAGATGTTGTATCTTTGAATGAAAACTTGGTACCAATGACAGAAAGTGAAGCACAATCTGTTCCAAATTATAAATTTAGTATAAATAATATTAATGATTTTAAAAGCTCTTATAAAGTAGTTTTTGAAGAAGTAAGTGCTCAAGGAGATAAACTTTCTAAAAGTCAACTAAATTATGAATTATTACTTAACAGTAAGGTGATAAAAAAAGGAAATTTATCACAGTTAAAGAATGGCATATTAGATGAGAGAGATGTAATGGCGGGAAAAACTAATAATTACGAACTTAAAGTATATATAGCCGACTCAGTTAAAGGTGGTACTTGGGAAAATAAAAGCTATGCTTATAAGGTTAACATAATAGTAAAGGAGAATAATTGATGAAAAAAATGTTATTGGAATATATAAATATATTTGCTTACGCACTAACTGGTTTAGTTTTTGGTTTTTCTTTCTTTCTATTATTTTTAAATTTTTATCATTACAAAGAATTGAGTACAAAAATTGATGTTAGCGGTGAAGTAGTTGCTAATGAACAAAAAACAAAAGAAAAACTAGAAACAATAAAAACTAATATAAATTCATATCAACAAAATGCTTATCATGGAAGAAACAATATATATGATATGAATAGTATTCAAATTAAATTAAATAATTGTGTTAAAGTGTTTGAAAGTGATGAGTATAAAGAATTAGCTAGCAAACAAACTGTAGAATTAAGAGATGTTTATAAACTAGGAAAATTTTATCAAAATAATATTTTAAATGACTGTGTTGTAATGCAATTAAATACCTTTATTGATGAAGATAATAGTTTTAATATTGAAAGCTTAAAAAATATAAGACCGTTTATAAAAACAACTATTAATGAACAATTATCAAGTAATGGTTATATTACTTCAAGTTTAGAAAATGCCGATAATTATTATTTTACAAATGATATAAGTAGATCAAGTATTTTCTTCTTAGCTAAAGATAGTTATAATTCGATTAATACAAATTATCAAAATACGTTAGACCTTTTAGTAGAGCTTTCAGATTGGTATCATAACGAAGTAATAGGAGGTTAATATGAAGAAAATATTAAATATTATGTTTGCAGTATTGAAATATATTTTACTATTAGGTGCATTTGCAATTACCTTATTTATAATGGTAAGAATGAATGTTAGACTAGAAAAAAGCTTTGCAACATTACTGCCAGAATTTATTCCATTCTTAATTATCTTCTTATTATTCATAATTAACCTTGTATTTAAACAAGAAGGGGTTAATAATAACATATTTTATAACTTAACAGCATGTATAATTTTTACTACAATAATAGTAGTAGGATATAGAGCATTCGCTGATAAAAATATGGTACTTAATGAAAAATACGGTTATGGAATTGATTTTAACTATTTCAATACATTTATATCTTATATGAAAATAATGCTATATGGTTTATCAGTTTCTAATATATTATTTATGATTAAACCAACTAAGGAAGAGTTGAAAAAATAAACTTTTCTTTTTTTATGCGTTAAAGTTATAAAATTTAACAAAATATCTATGATATAATAACAACATTGAGAAAGAGGTTTTAATATGAATGAAAAATTTCAATTTAAGAAAAAATTTGGTCAAAACTTTTTAAAAAATGAAAAAGTATTAGCAAAAATTGTAGAGGCAGCAGATATTAAAGATGAATCTTTGATAATTGAAGTAGGACCAGGAGCAGGAGCCTTAACTAAATATCTAAAAGATAAAGGCGAAGTATTATGTTACGAAATAGATAAAACTCTAGAAGACATATTAATAAGGAACTTAGGAGGAGCAGATAATATCTCTATCTATTTTGGAGACTTTTTGCAACAAGATATTAAAGAAGACTTAGCCAATTATCAATATAAAAATTTATATTTTGTAAGTAATGTTCCTTATTATATAACTACACCAATACTTTTTAAACTAATAAATTCTGGTCTTTATTTTAGCAAAATTGTGATGATGGTACAAAAAGAGGTAGGAGAAAGATTTACTTCTACACCAGGAAAGAAAGAATATGGTGCATTAACTGTTTTATTAAGATATTACTTTGATACAAAAAAAGAATTTTTAGTAAGTAGAGAAGAATTTATTCCTAAACCAAATGTGGATAGCGTAGTAGTATCATTTAAACCAAAGGAAACGAAAGAAAAACTAATGAATGAAGAATTTTTTCAACAAATAGTTCATGATAGCTTTCAATTTAAAAGAAAAACACTAAGAAATAACTTAAAAAAATATGATTTAAAATTAGTTAGTGAAGTCTTAGAAAAGTATAATCTAGATTTAAGTGTAAGAGCAGAACAGTTAGATTATAAAATATTTGTTGATATAGCAAATAAACTTTATAAATAATTTAAACTATTCTTGCATAAACTTTACTGGGTGATTAGATGAATTTTAAGTTAGGTGACTATGTAACTAGGCAATCTTATAATAATGACTTAGTCTTTCAAATAATCGATATAGAAGATGATATAGCTTATCTAAGAGGGGTAGATGTTAGACTTTATGCAGATAGTGAGTTAACTGATTTAACTAAAGTTTCAGTTAAAAAAGAAACAGATAGAGTAGATATTGAAAAGGTAGAAAGTTTAATCTCACTAGATAGAAACGAATATTTCTATTTACCTGGTAAAATAGTTCAATTTGATTCTGATAAATTTTATTTAGATAGATGTATCAACTTTTATAAAGATATGCATTTAGAAGCTTATGGTATAAAGGTTAAAGAAAGTGAAATAGAAGATGTGATAACAGACACATTAGAAAAATATAAACCAGATATAGTAGTAATAACAGGACATGATTTCTTAAAAAAACATGCCAAAGATAAAAGTAAAATAGAAAATTATCAAAACTCAGAAAACTTTGTTAATGCTATAAAAAAAGCTAGAATGTATGAAAAAAATCAAGATAAATTGATAATAATTGCAGGAGCTTGCCAATCAAACTATGAGGAATTAATAAAGGCAGGAAGTAACTTTGCCTCAAGTCCTAAAAGAATAAATATTCATGCCTTAGATCCGGCAATAGTGGCTTCTTGTGTAGCTCTTTCTCCTGTAAATAAAGCAATTGATTTGATACCACTTATAGATAAAACTCATTATGGAAGTGCTGGTATGGGCGGAATTATTACTAACGGTACTATGTATGTGGGGTATCCAAGATGAACCTAGATAGTATGAGAAGTAAAGTAAAAGAAAAAGAAGGTACTATTTTACACTTTAAAGTTAATGGAAGTAGAAATCAAATAGAAGAATTCAATGGAGAAATAATTGAACTTTATCCTTCAATATTTTTAGTTAGATTGGAAGGTGAAGAAAATAAAATCAAGTCATTTAGTTATAGTGACTTAATAACAGAAAGTGTTGAAATAATCAGTTGACGTGTTTGCTGTCAAGTACCTATAAACTTCTTGCAATTACAAAAAAGATAAGATAGAATTAAAGTATAAAGTGTCAGTGCTTTAAAAGGAGGAAGATATATGGAAATTACATCAGTCACTGTACGAAAAGTTGACAAAGAAGGCTCTCGTATGAGAGGAATTGCATCTGTCTTATTGGATGATAGTTTTGCAGTTCATGATATCAGAATCATTGAAGGAGAAAATGGTTTGTTTATTGCAATGCCAAGTAGAAAAACTCCTACAGGAGGATATCGTGATATAGCTCATCCAATCAATCCTGAAGTAAGAGCAATGTTTCAAGATAAAATTCTAGAAGCTTACCAAAATACTTTGGATTCTGAAGAATAGTAATTATAAGAAGACTAGTTCTTCTTTTTTTGTTCTTTTACCATTTTTTAATTCATACTCTATAATAGGAGGAGAATAGATGGAAACTAAAGAGACAATAATAAGTAACTATAACCACAGTATAACTTTAACAGAAAGAAAAAACCTTTTAATAACGGGAGTAAAAAAAATAGAAAACTTTGATAAAGAAGAATTTTTAATAGAAACCACTATGGGCTTTTTAGTAGTAAAAGGAGATGGCCTAGAACTTATAAAATTAGACACTATATCAGGAAATGTATCCATCAAAGGTTATGTTAATGGATTTACCTATATAGAAGATAATTCTAAGAAAGATAAAGATGGAAGTAGTATCTTTCAAAGATTGTTTAAATAATGAGTTTAAAAGCACAAATCATATCCATTTTTTTTTCAGGACTATATGGAGTACTATTATCGTTTCTTATTACTCTTAACTATAAATTTTTATTTCAAAGTAAAAAAATAATAAAAATAATCGGTAACATTCTTTTCTCCTTAGATATGGCATTATTATATTTTATATCAATGAAAAAGATAAATAATGCAATGATTCATCCACTTTTTTATTTACTAATTTTTTTAGGCTATTTACTTACTTATAGGAAAATACAGAAAATAATGTCAAACTTTCAAAAAAGCCATTAGTTAATTTGCAAAACTTAGAAAAAAAGTCTATAATATTATCAGGAAAAGTGGGTGATATTATGGCTAAAAAGAAGAAAAAAAAGAAGATGGGTCCCTTTTTTCTATGTGTTTTTTCTCTTGCTATGATAGTGTTCACAACCTATACTGTAGGAAAATACTGGGTTAGTATCTATAGTAAATATAAAGAAAAGAAAGAACTTACTAAAGAACTTGCTAGTTTAAAAGATAAAGAAAGTGAACTAAAAGCCGACGTTTTAAAATTACAAGATGCAGATTATGTAGCAAGGTATGCAAGAGAAAAGTATTATTATTCAAAAGATGGAGAATATATTCTTAGAATACCTGAAGATAAATAGGTATTCTTTTTATTGAGGTGGAAAAATGGATGTAGAATTACTATATAAAGATATAAAAATAAAAGATGGTGATGTAATAGTATTTGGATGTAGTTATGGACCAGATTCTATGGCATTATTTCATACATTATTAATGCTTAGAAAAAAAATAAACATAAAACTAATTTGTGCTCACGTTAATCATGGAAAGAGAAAAGAAAGTGAAGAAGAAAAAGTTTTACTAGAAGAATATTGTGCTAAACATGATGTTGTATTTGAATATATGCGTATAAAAAATTATGGTGATGATAATTTTCACAATGAAGCAAGAAATATAAGATATAATTTCTTTGAAGAAGTAGTTAATAAATATCAAGCAAAATACTTAATGACAGCTCATCATGCCGATGATTTAATGGAAACTATTTTAATGAGAATAGTAAGAGGTTCTAATATTTATGGATACTCTGGTTTTAAAAAAATAGTAAATATGGATACCTATACGATTTATAGACCATTTTTTGAAACAACTAAAGCTAAATTATTAGACTATGACCATAAATATAAAATACCTTATGCTATAGATGCTTCAAATAACAGTTCAGTTTATACAAGAAACCGTTATCGTAAAGAAGTATTGCCATTTCTAAAGAAAGAAGATAGTAAAGTAGAACAGAAATTTATTAAATTTCATACTACCTTAGAAGAAGTATCAGAGTACCTAAATAAAGAGGTTCAAAAAGCCTTGACCAAAGTAGTAAGAAATGATAAATTATTTATCGAACCATTTAATGAATTAGATAAAATAATTCAAAAATTAGTTTTAGAAGAATTATTAAAAAAATATTATCAGGATGACTTAGTTTTAATATCTGATAAACATCTAGATGCTATATTTAAAATAATTACTTCCAAAAGAGCTAATGTTAAACTTAATTTTCCAAATGATGTAGTTATTAGAAAGAGTTATAATACTATAGAATTTGATAGAAATACAGAAATAATAGATACATACGAAATAGAATTATCAAATTATGCTAAACTACCTAATGGACATACTTTAAAAGTAGTAGAAGAAGAATCGGGCAATAGTAATAATATTACAAGATTATCAAGTAAAGATTTAACTTTACCATTAAGAGTTAGGACTAGAGAATATGGTGATACATTAGTAATTAAAAATGGTGGACATAGAAAATTAAAGAAGATATTTATAGATTGCAAAATACCATTAAAAGATAGAGATTTATGGCCAGTAGTAGTTGATAGCAAAAACCAAATAGTCTTTATACCAGGTATCAAAAAAACTAAATACGATAAGAAAAAAGATGAATTCTATGATATAATACTGAAATATGAATAGTTAAAGGAGATATTGATATGACACAAAATAAAAAAGTAAGACAAGGATTACTTCCTTATGTATTTTTACTACTTATCATGCTTGGCGTTTTCTATTTTGTTACTATTGCTAATCAAAAAATTAATAACTTAACTTATAGTGAATTTATGAAATCATTAGATTCTAGTGAAGTAACTGAACTAGAAGTTAAACCAAGAGAAAGAGCTAGTATTTATGAAGTACGTGGTAAATTAAAAAATTATAAAGAAAACGAAACTTTTTATGTAAGACTTCCATTATCAGAACAAGTAATGAAGAAGTTAGTTACTGCAAGTGATAAATATAACTTTGAATTTACTGCTGTAGCTGATCCAGAATCAAATTCATTATTAATTATTGTAGCTAATTATTTACCTATGTTATTAGTACTTGCCATTGGTTTTTGGTTCTTAAATAAACAAATGGGTGGAAAGAATGGCTCATTTGATTTTGGAAAGAGTAAAGCTAAATTATCAAGTGATAAAAATAAAGTAACATTTAAAGATGTTGCAGGTTTAAAAGAAGAAAAAGAAGAAGTAAAAGAATTAATTGATTTCTTGAAAAATCCTAAGAAATTCCAGAAACTTGGTGCAAGAATTCCTAAAGGAGTATTACTATATGGTCCTCCAGGCACAGGTAAAACATTACTAGCAAGAGCAGTAGCTGGTGAAGCAAATGTTCCTTTCTACTATATTAGTGGTTCTGACTTTGTAGAACTATTTGTTGGTGTAGGTGCCAGTCGTGTTAGAGATATGTTCCAACAGGCTAAAAGGACAGCCCCTTGTTTAATCTTTATTGATGAAATAGATGCAGTTGGTCGTCAACGTGGTAGTGGTATCGGCGGCGGACATGATGAAAGAGAACAAACTTTAAACCAATTACTTACAGAAATGGATGGTTTTGGTGAAAATGAAGGTATTATCATAATTGCTGCAACTAATAGACCTGATGTTTTAGATCCAGCTTTACTTAGACCAGGAAGATTTGATAGACAAGTAACTGTTAACTTACCTGACGTTAAAGGAAGAGAAGAGATTCTTAAAGTTCACGCTAGAAACAAAGTTTTAGCAGATGGAGTAAATATTCCAGCTCTTGCTAAAAGAACTCCAGGTTATTCAGGAGCTGACTTAGAAAACTTATTAAATGAAGCTGCGTTACTTGCTGTTAGAAGAAATAAAGAAGCAATTACAATGAGTGAAATAGATGAAGCTAGTGACAGGGTATTAATGGGACCTGCTAAATCTAGTAAGACACGTAGTGAAAATGACCGTAAATTAGTAGCATATCACGAATCTGGACATGCTGTCGTAGGAATTAAGCTAAAAGGAGCAAATGATGTTCAAAAGGTAACAATTATTCCACGTGGTTCCGCTGGCGGTTATAATATGATGATTCCTAGTGAAGAAAAAATGTGTTCTACTAAGACTGATTTATTAGAGCAAATAACAGGTCTACTAGCAGGACGTGTTGCTGAAGAGGTAGTATTTGGAGAAATTACAACTGGAGCAGAAAATGATTTCTCAAAAGCTACAAAGATTGCAAGAGCAATGGTTACTGAATACGGAATGAGCGATTTAGGACCAATGCAATTAGAACAACAAGAAGGAAGCGTCTTCCTTGGAAGAGATTATAATAAATCAAGAAACTTCTCTAATGAAGTAGCACATGAAATAGATACAGAAATGAGAAAAATCATTGATGAATGCTATAAGAAAGCTACAAAGATTATTAATGATAATCGTGATTTATTAGAACTATTAGCAACAACCTTATTAGAATATGAAACATTAACTAAGGAACAAATTGATTACTTAGTAGAAAATGGTAAAATGCCTAGTGAAGATGATGAAACAACTTATGAAAAAATGAGTTTGACTAAACTTAAAGAACTAGCTAAAGAAAAAGGTATTAAAGGTTATTCAAAGATGGATAAGGAAGAAATTATAAAAGAACTTGAGAAATAGTTCTTTTTTTAGTATAATATGTGTGAAATTTCACGAGGAGTGAAAAAGGAGGATAAGATGGATAAAAAAGTGAATAAAAATCTAAAAAAAGAAGCAGATGAATTTAAAAAATTTATAAGTAGAGGATCAGTTGTAGATATGGCTATTGGTGTCATTATCGGTGGAGCTTTTGGAAAAATAGTTAGTAGTTTAGTAAATGATATTATTATGCCATTAGTAGGAGTTGTCTTAGGAGGACTTGATTTTAGTTCACTAAGTATTAAAGTAGGGGATGCCTCTATCAAATATGGTTCTTTTATTCAAAGTGTTGTTGATTTTCTAATAATTGCACTTTGTATCTTTACTATGTTACAGATACTTAATAGTATAAAAGAAAAAGCCGACAAGAAGTTAGGACATAAAAAAGAAGAAGAAAAACCAAAGAAAGATGAACAAGTTATTCTTTTAGAAGAAATAAGAGATTTATTAAAGAATAATAAATAGGTATTGATTAAATGCAAGATGAAACAATTTTGAAAATATTAAGTGATATTAAAACTAGTTCGTTAGAATTAAGTAAAGATAAATATGATAAAAGAACTTTATCTAGACTAAAAGAGATAATAAAAAAAGCTGATACATTATATGGAAAACAACAAAGTGCATATTTAATAAATAAATATAATTTATTTTTAGAAAAGTACTTTTTTATGAACAAAAGAGGAGTAAAACAAAAAAAAGAATTAGAAGAAGTAGCACTAGCTTTCTTTTATAAAACTCCTAGAGTGGATTTAACTGATGCTATAGATTATGTAGAAAGTTGTTTTAATCAAATAAACGAAGTAAAAAGAAAAAGAGATGAAGCTTCTATTAAAGCGCTATTTGCTATTGATAGTATTGGTGTCCTTTCTTGTTCTATAATGCCTTCTATAATAGATAATCCAATTTTAACATCATTATTAGGAATAAATGCTTGTATAGCAAATAAACTTAATACAAAAAAAACAGATGATTTTTGTGCTAAACTGATTGCTGATAAATTTTATGAAATGAGTAGTGACGTATTACTTACTGATTCTAAATTTTTCACAGCTGTTTATGGAAATACTTTAGCAAATTTTTGTATTGAAAAAGAAGTGTTCAGACCTAATCCTAATTATGATGGAAAGAATCCTGCTAGTAAAACTATTAAGAGAAAAATGACTATATCAGATTTAAAAGATATTTCTAAACAATATTTTCAAGGAAATACTTCCAAAAAAAGTATAAGTATAGACGAAAGTATAACAGATATTGAAAGTTTAAAAACTTCTTCTAAAAGAATAGAAGATTACTCATTATATGATTGCTTAACAGCTTTAACAACTACTGCGCTTTCTAAAATAACAAAAGAAAATAGTATATCACTAGAAAATACTCTATTACAAAATTTAGCTTTATCAAAAAAGATATTAGAACCTAAAGCTAAAAAAAATAACTTAAAACTTAAAATAAAAAAATTATAAATTAAACAATAAATATAGAAAAATGTTATTAAAGAACATAATTATTAACATATCATGACAGAAAGTAGATGATAAAATGATTAATGAAAATATAGCAAATATATTGATAATTTTAAAGGCTAATCCTGATGAATTTAATGCAGGAAATTATGATAAAGAAACTTTAAAAACAATCAAAGAAATAATAGAATCTGCTGATGTATTATATGGTAAGAAAAGTTATTACTTAAGGAATAAATACTATAATTATATGAATGATTACTTTTTAGAAAAAGTGCCATCGTTAGAAGTTAAAGATATAAATAAATTAAAAAAGATAGTCTATGGTTTCTTTTATAAAGCAGAAGCAGTTGATTTAATGTCTGCTTTTGAAAGTGCTCCACAACTAATGAGAAATAGTTTTAAACAAATAGATGAAACTAAGGAAATAGGAACAAAAGAAGCAATGATAAAACTTTTAGAAAAAGCTGGTATAAATGTTATGACTACTGTTACTATGTATCATTTGACTGAATTATATGGTGACAAAGAACAGAGTCTTAATTTAATACTAAACCTTAATGCTACAATTTTTAACCAATTAACAGAAGAATTAAACATACCAATCTCTAAAATAAATGAAGTAGCAAACCATTTAGAAAAAGTTGGTGAAAAGGTATACAGTAGTGATAGTCTTATTCACGAAACAACATATGCTCTGATATTAGCAGATTTTTGCACTAGAAAGAAGATGCCAACGCTTAATCCTAATTATCACAAAGGAATTGATAAAAGAAAAATTATTATGCAATCAGTAAATGTTCAAGAGCTAGCAAGAGAAGTTAATAGTTTTTATGAGAGATATAGTAATGGTCGAATTGTACAGACATATAATGTTTGTGATGAACTAGATAACTTAAATTTACCAGAAAAAGTAGAGGAATATTCACTATATGATAGTTTAGCATTTTTAACAAATGTCACTATAAGTAAAATAAGAAATAAAAACAACTTAGAATTAGAAAATGTTTTATTAGAAAATTTAATTTTAGCAAAAGCATCATTAAACTACAAAAGCCAAAATCAAAAATTAAAAACAAAAGTAAAAAAAATAATATAAGGGGTATTTATGAAGTGGAAAATTAGAGATGTAGAAATAGAAAATCAAGTAGTATTAGCACCAATGGCAGGAATTTGTAATAGTGCTTATAGAAGAATTATTAAAGAAATGGGTTGTGGTTTAATCTATGCTGAAATGGTAAGTGATAAAGCCATTTGTTATGATAATCAAAAAACTATTGATATGTTGTATATGAGTGAAGAAGAACGACCAATTACCCAGCAAATATTTGGCAGTGACGTAGATAGTTTTGTAACAGCAGCAAAATACATAGAAACTACTATGCATCCAGATATAATTGATATAAACATGGGTTGTCCAGTTCCTAAAGTAGCTGTTCGAGCTCAAGCAGGGAGTGCCCTACTTAAAAATCCCGAAAAAGTAAAAGAAATAGTCACAGCAGTAGTTAAAAGTGTTAAATGCCCTGTTACTGTTAAAATTAGGAGTGGCTGGGATAGTGTTTCTATTAATGCTGTAGAAATAGCTAAGATATGTGAAGAAGCAGGGGCAAGTGCTATATGCGTTCATCCAAGAACTAGAAAACAAGGATATAGTGGTAAAGCTGATTGGAACATAATCAAACAAGTTAAAGAAAATGTATCAATACCTGTAATAGGTAATGGCGATATAACTACTAAAGAATTAGCAAAGAAAATGTTAGAAGAAACTGGTTGTGACGCTATAATGATTGGACGAGGAGTATTAGGCAATCCGTGGCTGATAAGAGATACTGTAGCATTACTTGACGGAAAGAAATATTTCAAAGAAGTAACACCTGTAGAAAGAATAGATATGTGTATAAAACACTTAAAACTACTAAGTGAATTAAAGAATGAGAAAGTAGCAGTTTTAGAAATTAGAAATCATATTGCTTGGTATTTAAAAGGAGTAGAAGGCAGTAATCAGTTAAAAAATAATATTTATCAAATGACTAGTCTTTGTGATATACTACATATGTTAGAAGTATTTAGGAGGAACTTTGTATGAAAGAAAAGAAAGAAGTAAAAGCCTTATTTTCACAAAGATTTGTAGCATTTATGATAGATTTATTTTTAGTATCAGCTTTAACTACCTTAGTGACAACATTTATTCCAACAAATGGTACTATTGATAAACTATATGACCAACAAACAAAAATTATCGAAAACTATACAAGTCAGAAAATAACTATGGAAGAATATGTAAATCAACTTGTAGATATTAGTTACGATATAGCCAAGCAAACAGGAATAGCAACATTAGTAGGAATAGCAATATCACTTTTGTATTATGTTTTATATGTATATAAAAATGATGGTCAAACGATTGGCAAGAAGATGATGAAGATTAAAATCAAAAAGAAAAACGATGACCAATTAACAATGAATGATTTATTATTTAGAACTATGATATTACAAGGAACCTTAGTAAGTATCATAGGATTTTGTACAATACTATTTCTTGATAAAGATACCTATTTAGCAACTAATAGTTTGCTAAATCTTGTACAATATAGTATATTATTAGTTAGCTTTTTTCTTATTGCATTTACGAAAGAAAAACAAGGACTTCATGATAAGCTAGTAGGAACAATAGTTGTTTGTACTAATACCGTAGAAAATAAAGAGGAGGAAGAATTATGCGAGAATTAACAGAACAAGAAGTTGTTAGACGTGAAAAAGCAGAAAAATTAAGAGAATTAGGCTTAGATCCATTTGGTCATAGTTTTCAAAGAAATGCTTATGCACAGGAAATCAAAGAAAAATATAAAGATGTAGAACATGATGCATTTGAAAATATGACAGATGAAGCCATAGTAGCAGGAAGAATAATGTTTATTAGAAAGATGGGAAAAGCTTCTTTTTGTACTATTAAAGATAAAACAGGACTTATTCAAATTTATATATCAATTAATGACATTGGTGAAGAGAAATACAGTCTATTTAAAACCGCTGACCTTGGAGATATAGTAGGAATACGTGGAAAGATAATGAAAACAAGAACTGGAGAAGTAACTATAAAATGCTTAGAATATACTCCACTAGTTAAAGCATTAAAACCACTTCCTGAAAAATTCCATGGTCTTACAGATAAAGAGGAACGTTATAGAAGACGCTATGTTGATTTAATAATGAATGATGATTCAAGAAGAGTAGCTTTCTTACGTCCAAAAATTATTAGATGTATTCAAAATTATATGGATAAACAAGGATTTACAGAAGTAGAAACTCCAGTTTTATCAACATTACTTACAGGAGCAAGTGCTAAACCATTTATTACTCATCATAATGCTCAAGACTTAGACATGTATTTAAGAATAGCTTTAGAGTTACCATTAAAAAGGCTATTAGTAGGTGGAATGGAAGCTGTTTATGAAATAGGAAGAGTATTTAGAAATGAAGGAATGGATTTAAAACACAATCCAGAATTTACCTTAATGGAAGCTTACTTAGCATATAGTGATTTAGAAGGTATGATGAATTTAACGGAAAATATGTATCAAACTATTGCTAAAGAAGTAATGGGTAAAATGACTTATAACTGGTATGGTTATGAAATTAATCTAGAAGGACCTTGGAAGAGAATAAGTATGGTGGATGCCATAAAAGAAAAGACAGGAATAGACTTCAA
The DNA here is from genome assembly GCA_934148995.1 of uncultured Bacilli bacterium. Classification (GTDB taxonomy): domain Bacteria; phylum Bacillota_I; class Bacilli_A; order RF39; family UBA660; genus Onthousia. Next base: position 120,956 of record CAKPDM010000001.1, on the reverse strand, counting down.
ACAAGAAATGACACTTGATGAAGCACTAGAATTAGCTAGAGAACATCAAATAGTAGTTGAAGAGCATGAAAAAACAGTAGGTCACATAATCAACCTATTCTTTGAAAAATATGTAGAAGAAACACTAATTCAACCAACTTTCTTATATGGACATCCAGTAGAAATATCACCACTTACAAAGAGAAATGTTGAAGACCCTAGATTTGTTGATAGATTTGAATTATTTATTGCTGGTCGTGAATTTGCTAATGCTTATACTGAGTTAAATGACCCAATCGACCAATTAGAAAGATTTGAAGAGCAATTAAAAGAAAAAGATTTAGGAAATGATGAAGCTAATGATATAGATATGGACTTCGTTGAAGCTTTAGAATATGGAATGCCTCCAGCAGGAGGAGTTGGTTATGGAATAGATAGATTAGTAATGTTATTTACAGAATCTGAATCAATTAGAGATGTAATCTTATTCCCAACCATGAAACCATTAAATGGTACTGAAACAGTAAAAGAAGATATAGTAGTTGAACCTAAAAAAGAAGTAATAGACTTTTCTAAAGTAGAAATAGAACCATTATTTACTGATTATGTTGATTTTGACACATTTAGTAAAAGTGATTTTCGTGCAGTAAAAGTTAAAGATTGTGTTGCTGTTCCAAAAAGTAAAAAATTATTACAATTTACTTTAGATGATGGAACTGGTACTGATAGAACTATTCTTAGTGGAATTCATGCATATTATGAACCAGAAGAATTAATTGGTAAAACCTTAGTAGCAATTACTAACTTACCTCCGCGTACAATGATGGGAATAGACTCTTGTGGAATGCTTTTAAGTGCTGTTCATACTGAAGAAAATGAAGAAAAGTTACATCTATTAATGGTGGATGGACATATACCAGCAGGTGCTAAGTTATATTAGGAGGAATTAATTTCCTTCTTTTTTTATACTATATATTGAGGTGTATATGAAAAAATGTTAATAGGAATAGCTTATCGAAGTGATGAATTTAAACTTATTCCGTTTGAAAAAGAACAAATTAATTATGAAATATTTAGTTCAAAAGAAGAAGACAAATATTCTAAATATGATGGCTTTTATTTACCAGGCGGAGATGGTTGGTACAAAGAAGACATTAAACTAATCAAATATGCAAAGGAAAACAATATTCCTATACTAGGAGTATGTCTTGGAATGCAAGAAATTTCTGCTTTTTTATTAAATGAGGAAAAAGATATAACTAAAAAGATAAGTAATCACAATGGTACTGAACATTTAATATCGATTAAAAAAGATAGTTTTTTGTATAACATAGTAAAAAAAGAAGAAATTTTTGTTAATTCAAGACATAACGATTACATTCCCAAATTATCATCACTATATGTTAGTGCTAGAAGTCTAGATAATTGTATCGAAGCAGTAGAAATTAAAGATAATTTCTTTTTCCTAGGAGTGCAGTGGCACCCTGAAAGTTTATATGAAAAAGATGATGCTTCAAGACGAATTTTTAAGGAATTTTTCTTAAAATGTGAAGAGAATTTTTCACAAAAAATTCACAAAAAAAATCGCTAATTGCTTGTAAAACAAAGTTATTATTCGTATAATTAATATATGGAAGGAGAAGAAAATATGAAAAAACATAATGCATTGAAAGTTAGTTTAATTACGCTATCTGTATTTGTGCTTTTGACCTGGATTTTACCAGCTGCTACTTATCAATCTAGTTATCAAGAGATAGGTAGATCACAAGTTGGAATATTTGATTTATTATCTTATCAAAATACAGTATTAGGTTATTTTGGATATGTATCATTATTCATCTTGGTAATTGGTGGATTCTATGGAGTATTAGTAAAAGTTGGCGCATATAGAAAAATGCTAGATGCCATTGTTAAAAAGTTTAAAGGTAAAGAACATATTTGTATTATTATAATTGCTTCTTTATTTGCTATTTTAACATCATTCTGTGGAATGCAACTTGCACTACTAATGCTATTCCCATTTGTTATTTCTTTAGTATTAATGCTAGGATATAACAAATTAGCTGCTACTGCTGTAACTGCAGGAAGTGTTGCTATTGGACTAATGGGAACAACATTTGCATATAGCACAACACAAATGCTACAACAATATTTATCAGTAAAAACCACAACTCAAATCTGGACTAGAATAATTTTACTTGTTTTAGGATTAGTAATTTTATTAGCTAATGTTTTGAAGTTTGGTAAGAAAGAAAGTACAACATCAACAAAAGATGAAGATAACTATATTCCTGAAGTTGTAAAACAAGATAAGAAGAAAAAGAAAAATTGGCCATTAGTAGCTATAATTGATACTATTCTAGTAGTTACTATATTAGGATTTATTTCTTGGACTAATTCATTTAATGTTAACTTATTTGAAGACATTAAAACAGCTGTTACAGGATTTACAGTTCCAGCTTATGTTGCTTTATTAGCATTACTTGTAATAATTAATGTTATTCTATTTGCTAAAAAGTCAAGTAAAAAAACATACATCATTATTGATGGACTTGTTGCTTTATTTACAGTTGTAGTATTAATTGGCAGTTTTGGAGTAAAAGCTAAATTCTTTACAGGAATTACTAAAACTTTAAATACTAGTTTCCCTATATTTGGAAAAATACTAGGAAGCTCTGTTCCAGCGTTTGGTAGTTGGACTTTAGTTGAAGTTATCGTTCTACTATTACTTGCTCTTGTAATTATTAAATATGTTTATAAAATTACTTGTGATGATATGATTGTAGGATTTAGTAATGGATTAAGAAAAGCCCTATTACCAGCATTTGTTGCTTTTGTAGTTTACTTAATTTTAGTTCTTACTACATATAATCCTTATCAATTAGTTATTTATAAAGCTATATTAGGATTAACCAAAGGATTCAATGTATTTACAACTGGTCTTGTAGCAATTGTTTCAAGTATTATTAACGGAGACCCAGTATATGCATTCTATAGTGTTTTACCTTACTTCGTAAGTGTAGTAACAGCAACAGATTCATATCCTGTAGTATCAGTTATATTCCAAACATTATATGGTATCATTGCATTAGTAGCACCTACAAGTATAACTTTAATGGTAACATTAGCATACTTAAAAGTATCATATAAAGATTGGTTAAAATATATTTGGAAAATATTATTAGAACTACTAGCAGTATCATTCATTGTCTTTACAATTTTAGTTCTAATCTAAAAAAGAGATTTTCTCTTTTTTTTTACAAATAAAATATGCTATATAAGCATAAAATATATACATTTTTTCAAATAGGTTATAAACTTAATATATATAATAAAGTGAGGTAGAGATAATGAAAGATGGTATAAAAGTTGATAATAGTAAAAACATACTATTAATTGTTGGCTTATTTATATTGATTTTTTTAATAGCAGGTATTAGTTTTGCACTTTCAAAAATGACGTTAAACGGAACACAAAATGTCACACTAGTAGCAAAAGATTTACAATTAAATTATGTAGAAGGAACATCTACTATTAGTGTAACAAATGCTATTCCTCAAGAAGATAGCGACGGTTTAGCATCTACCCCATATAACTTTTCACTAAAGAATACAGGAACAAGAACAATTAATTATGATGTTTACTTAGATGATGATACAACATCTTGCAATGGTTGTTCCTTAGTAACGTATAGTTATTTATCTTATGATTTAAAGAAAGATGGAACGTCAGTGGCAAGTGGAAGTTTAGCAAGTAGTAGTAATAAACTTGGTTCATATTCAATAGTAGGAAATACTACACAGAATTTTGAATTACGTACTTGGCTAAACTTAACAGCAGAAAATGATGCTATCGGGAAATCATATTATGGAAAAGTTAGAATATCAGCAGTAGAACAATTAAATTAGTCTTGGACTAATTTTTTTTGTCATTTTTTAGGGTACTAAAAGTGTTGAAAAGAACCATTTTTCCTCGTTAAAATAGAATTATACAAGGAGGAAAGGTTATGTTTTCGAAATTCAGTGAAGATGCTCAGAAAGCTTTAGTATTAGCTAGAAAAGAAATGCGTCTTTTACGGCATCCATATGTTGGAAGTGAACACTTACTCTTAGCAATACTCTCAATGAAAGAGTTAAAAGTAACTAGTCATTTAAAACAATTAGGTCTAACTTATGATAAATTTAAAGACGAATTAATAAGAGTAGTAGGAATAGGTAAAACAACTAATGATTGGTTTTTATATACACCATTATTAAAAAGAGTTTTAGAAACAGCGATACTTAATAGCAAAGAGAATAAAGAAAGTGAAGTATCAGTAACAGAATTATTTTTATCACTTCTAGAAGAAGGTGAAGGAATTGCTATAAGATTATTGATGGGAATGAATATAGATATAGATTCTTTATATCAAGAATTTTCTACTTCATTTTGTGAGAAAAAAGTTAGTAATCATAAAAAATTATTAATAGAAGAGTTTGCTGTCAATTTGAATAAAAGAATTGTATCTAATGAAATAGATCCTGTAATAGGTAGAGAAGATGAAATCAAAAGAATGATAGAAATTCTTTGCAGAAGAACTAAAAATAATCCCTTATTATTAGGTGAAGCAGGAGTAGGAAAAACTGCTATTGTTGAAGAATTAGCAAGACAAATAGTTAATGATAATGTACCTCGTTCTTTAAAGGGAAAAGTGATTCTTTCATTATCAATGGCTTCCTTAGTAGCAGGTACAAAATATCGAGGAGAATTTGAAGAAAGAGTAGGAAAAATACTAAAAGAAATTGAAGAACATGATGAATATCTAATATTTATAGATGAAATTCATACTTTAGTTGGAGCAGGTGGTGCAGAAGGAGCTATTGATGCATCAAACATCTTAAAACCAGCTTTAGCAAGGGGAAAAATTCATTTAATTGGTGCTACTACGGTAGCAGAATATCGAGAATTTATTGAAAAAGATAAAGCTTTAAATAGAAGATTTCAAATAATATTAGTAGAAGAACCAAATAAAGATAAAACAAAAGAAATCTTAAAGAAACTAAAACCACTTTATGAAGCATATCACTCAGTTTCTATTTCCGATGAAATGATTGATATGATAGTTGAATTATCAAATACATATATCTATGATTATTATCAACCTGATAAAGCAATAGATATACTAGATGAGGTTTGTTCAAGAGCAAGTCTTGTAGAGGATAAAAAAGATAAAGAGTTAAAAAGACTTAATGATTCATTAAAAAAGGTAGTAACTGAAAAGAAAAAAGCTGTGTTAGAACAAAATTTTAAAAAAGCTTCTAAACTAAAACAAAGTGAAAAGAACTTAATAACTAAAAAGAATGAGTTAGAGATTTCACTAATTGGTAAAAGGAAACCTAAGAAAATAACAAAAGAAATGATAGCAGAAGTAATTTATTTAAAAACAAAAATACCTGTTTATGAAATAATAGAAGGAAACAAAACAAAATTGTTTTCTATAGAAAAAGAATTACTAGCTAAAATAGTTGGGCAAGATGAAATTATTCACGATTTATGTAATTTAACTAAGAAAGTACAGTTAGGTTTCCAAGATACTCCGAAGATACATACTTTTCTCTTATCTGGGGCGACAGGAATAGGAAAAACCTACTTAGTAAAAGAATATGCTTCGCTTTTATATGGTAAAGACCATTTTATAAGACTTGATATGAGTGAATATAAAGAAGAACATTCAGTTAGTAAAATTTTAGGAGCTCCTCCAGGGTATGTTGGTTTTGATAATCATCAGACAGTATTAGATCAGATAAGACTTTATCCACATTGTGTTATACTCCTAGATGAAATAGAAAAAGCTTCACCATCAGTCTTAAAATTATTTCTTCAAGTAATGGATGAAGGATATTTGAAAGATGCTAAAGGCAGAAAAGTGTCTTTTGACCACATTTTTCTTTTTATGACAACTAATTTAGGTGGTGCTAACAAAGACATAGGATTTGTTTCAACTGACGAAATAAGTAACAAAGATATTGAAGAATTTTTGGGAGTAGAATTTGTTAACAGAATTGATAAAAAATATCATTTTAGAGAATTAACAAAAAATGATATAGAAAAAATTGTTAATATGAAACTAGTAACATTGATAGAAGCTTTTCAAAAGAAAAATATAAAAGTAGAAATATCCACAGATATTGTGGAAAAAATTATTTCAAAGACGAACTATGAAAAATTTGGAGCAAGACAAATAGAAAAAGTTATAGATGATATTGTGACTCCAGTTATAGTAGATGCTTGGTATCATGGAGAAAGTTGTGTAAGCATTTAGAAATAGTGTAAAATGGGAGAAAATGCTTTCTATTGTCTCCTTTTTTTGTTACAATAATCCTTGAGGAGATGTTTACAATGGGAATATTTACAAGATTGTTTGATCATGAATATAAAGAATTAAAAAAATTTGAATCTTTAGCTGATAAAATAGTTGCACTTGATGAAGAATACCAAAAATTATCAGATGAAGAGTTAAAAAATAAAACAGAAGAATTTAAGAAACGTTTAGCAAATGGTGAAACATTAGAAGATATATTAGTAGAAGCTTTTGCAACAGCAAGAGAAGCTGCTTATCGTGTTATTGGAGAAAAACCTTTCTATGTTCAAATAGTTGGTGCTTTAGCTATTCACTATGGTAATATAGCAGAAATGAAAACTGGTGAAGGTAAAACTTTAACATCAGTATTACCAGCTTATTTAAATGCCTTAGACGGAAAAGGTGTTCATATTATTACTGTTAATGAATACTTAGCTACTCGTGATGCAGAATGGATGGGTGGCATTCATAGATTTTTAGGTTTAACAGTAGGAGTTAATACAAGAGAACTAAGTCCAAAAGAAAAGCAGGAAGCTTATGCTTGTGATATTTTATATTCTACTAATAATGAAATTGGATTTGATTATCTAAGAGATAATATGGTTATTAGAAAAGAAGACAGAGTTCAAAGACCATTAAATTTTGCTATCGTTGATGAAGTAGATTCAGTTTTAATCGATGAAGCAAGAACTCCATTAATTATTTCTGGAGGACAGTTAGTTAGTGCTAATCTTTATCAAGATGCTGATAGCTTTGTAAAGAGTTTAAAGGATGATGTTGATTACTTATATGATGAAACTACAAAAAGTGTAACACTAACAGATGAAGGTAGTGAGAAAGCAGAAAAAGCCTTTAGAGTTAAAAATCTTTATGAAGTAGAAAATGCTACTTTAGTTCATTATATTAATCAAGCTTTAAGAGCAAATTATTCAATGAAATTAGATGTTGATTATGTTGTTCAAGATGGAGAAGTTGTTATAGTAGACCAATTTACAGGTCGTTTGATGAAAGGTCGTGCCTATAGTGATGGACTTCATCAAGCAATTGAAGCTAAAGAAGGAGTTCGTATTAATCAAGAGACAAAGACTTTAGCTACTATAACTTTCCAGAACTTATTTAGAATGTATAAGAAATTATCAGGTATGACTGGTACTGCTAAAACAGAAGAGGAAGAATTCCGTGATATTTATAATATGTATGTAATTTGTATTCCTACAAATAAACCAGTTGCTAGAATTGATGCTCCTGATTTAGTATTTGCTACTAAAAATGCTAAATATAAAGCAATTATTAATGAAGTAAAAGAAAGATATGCCAAAGGTCAACCTGTCTTAATTGGTACTATTGCTATTGAAACTAGTGAATTGATTAGTACTTTGTTAAAGAAAGAAAAGATTCCTCACGAAATATTAAATGCTAAGAATCATGCAAGAGAAGCAGAAATAATTTCTAAGATTGGTCAACATAAATCAGTTACTATCGCTACTAATATGGCTGGCCGTGGTACTGATATTAAGTTATCAGATGAAATCAGAGAATTAGGTGGGCTTTGTGTAATTGGTACTGAACGTCATGAATCACGTCGTATTGATAATCAGTTAAGAGGACGTTCTGGTCGTCAAGGTGATCCCGGATTTACACAATTCTTTGTATCTATGGAAGATGATTTAATGATTCGTTTTGGTAGTGAAAAGATTAAAGAAATGATGACTAGTTTTGGTTTCGGAGATCAAGCTATTCAAAATAAATATTTTTCAAAAGCCATTACAACCGCTCAAAAGAGAGTTGAAGGAAATAACTTTGATGCTAGAAAACAATTACTACAATATGATGACGTAATGAATACCCAACGTGAAATAATGTATGGTAGAAGAAATGAGATTCTAGATAGTGATTCAGTTCACGAACAAGTACTTGAATGTATGAGAAATTATGTTACTGATTTAGTTAAGTCTCATACTGTTGATGGTGATATGAGTGAACAAGATAAGAAAGAAATTGTTTCTTTTGCTAATGAGAATCTTCTAAGAGATGATATTAAAGATGATGAAATTAATTCAATGATAGATGATGAAATAGTTGATTTTCTATATAATAAAGCAAAATCTGAGTATGAAGAAAAACTTAGTGATGTTCCAGTAGAAGTTACTAGTGAATTTGAAAAAGCACTATCTTTACAAGTTATTGATAATTACTGGATGGAACAAATTAACATAATGAGTCATTTACGTGAAGGAATTTATTTACGTAGTTATGGTCAAGAAGATCCATTAAGAGCATATAGTACAGAAGGTTTTGATTTATTTGATCAAATGTTACAAAAGATTGACCATGATGTTAGTGTTTTCTTATTAAAAGCCGAGATTCAACAAAATATTGAACGTAAACCTGTCACTAAAAATGTTCAAACTAATGATGACAAATCAGATGCAGTAAAGAAACCTAAGAAGAGTACAAAAGTAGGTCGTAATGATCCTTGTCCATGTGGTTCAGGTAAAAAGTATAAAAATTGTTGTGGTAAGTAGTTTTAAGCTCGTATTTACGGGCTTTTTTTAATACCAGTTTTTAATTAGATAAGTTTTTAGGTAAGTTCTTAGTTTATATAAAACTTATCTAAAATTCACCATGTTGGAGAAAAGTATTGAAAAATAAGTTTTTTTATAAAAATGTACACTTTCCCAATGATATGTGTATTTTATGCTGACTGGAAAATTTAATAAAAATATGTTATAGTTGAAGAGATTTGAAAGGGGGAAGTTGTTATGAAAAGGAATAATTTAATAAAAGTATTGAAGAAAATATATAAATTGTTAGATACAAAACAGAAATTAAGATTTATTTTAATAATTATTATAATGATAGTTTCTGCTGCACTTGCTCAAATGACACCAAAAGCAATAGGATGGCTTACAGATGATATATTAACTAAGAATGAAATATCATTTAATAAAGTAATTCCTTTTTTAGTTTTTATATTAATAGTAAATGTAGTAAATGAAGTAATAAAAATATTTAGAAGAGTATTAATTGAAGATACAGCAACAAGAACAGAAAAGAAAGCAAGAGGAATGGTAATAAAGTCATTATTAATGGCTCCGCTTTCTTATTTTAGAAAGAATATGACTGGAAATATTCATGGAAGGCTTAATAGGTGTTTAGATGGAACTATTAAATTAGAAAAATTGTTGTTTATGGATTTTGCTCCAGCAATATTTAATGCAATTGCTGCAATTATAACTATATTTTTAACATTACCAATAACATTAGCTATGCCCATGTTGTTAGTTATACCTATCGGAGTATTTATTGTATTAAAACAAATAAAAAGTCAAAAAGGTATTAGGGTTGAACTATTAGAAAGTAAATCAGGAATGGATGGAACTATAGTTGAACTTATAAATGGTATTGAAGTTATAAGAATTTGCGATAGTTTAGACTTTGAAACTAAAAGATTTGATGATAAGGGTGAGTTTTTAAGAGCAAAAGAAATGAAACATCATAAAGCGATGGCAATGTATGATTGTTTAAAATTTATTAATCAAGCTGTATTTACAGTGTTAGTAATTGGAATTTCTACTTATCTAGCAACTAAAAATATAATTTCAGTAGGTGCTGTATTAACTGCATATTTATGTTTTAATCAATTACTAAGACCGCTAGAGGAATTACATAGAATATTTGATGAAGTTTCTGAATGTACAGTTTTAGCAACTGATTTATTTAAAATTGTAGAAATAGAAAATGATTTCTCATATTTACCTATAAAAACAAAATCAGAAAATAAATCAACAAATGAGATTATAAACATGGAAAATATTACTTTCCATTATTCTGAAAATGAAGATAAAATCATTTTGGATAACTTTAATATAGATATAGAAAGAGGAATGTATCTTGGAATTGCTGGACCTTCAGGCTGTGGTAAATCTTCATTAATAAAATCTATTTGCAAGTTAGAAAAAGCAGATGGAGCAATAATTGTTGATGATAAGAATATTGATAATTTAACAAGAAAAGATTTATCAAAATTAATAGCATTAGTACCACAAAGTCCATTCTTAATTGCAGGAACAATATTTGAAAATATAACATATGGAATAGATAGAGAAGTTTCAATTGATGAAGTAGAAGAAGCAGCTAAAAGAGCATATATTTATGATTATATAAATGGACTTCCAGATAAATTTGACTCATTAGTTTCTGAAGGAGGAAACAATTTATCAGGTGGACAAAGACAAAGAATAGCAATTGCAAGAATATTCTTAAGAAAGCCTAAAATATTAATTTTAGATGAAGCAACTTCTGCTCTTGATAATACATCTGAAAAATATATTCAGGCTGAAATAGAAAAAATGAAACAAGAAAATAATACAACAATTATTGCAATAGCACATAGATTAACTACACTAAAAAACTGTGATAGAATTATAGTACTTAATAAAGGTAAGATTGAAGAAGATGGTAAATTTGATGATCTTATAGAAAAAAATGGAATGTTTAGCGATATGTATTATGGAAAATTAAATTAAAACTTAGATAAGTTTTTAGATAAGTTCTGCTAGGTTTGCCGAGTGCTACGGAGTGCTCTGTGGTGCAACCAAGTGCCGAATTAACGAGCCAAGTGCTTTCAAAAGCTCCCAAAATCCCCAATACAAAAGACCATGCGGAAGTGGTAAGAAGTATAAGAACTGTTGTGGAAAGTAGTGTAAAGTAAAGGTGCGAACAATAATTATATTTGTTGGCACCTTTTAAACTCTAAATAGAAATGGAGGTATAACAATGGAAGAAAATGACAATAATATTGTAATTTATAAAAATGATGACGGAATGACAAAAATAGATGTAAAACTTGAGGATGAAAGAGTATGGTTATCCCAACACCAGATGGTCTGACACTTATATAATATGAATAAACAAAATATAAGTTTGTATATTAAAAATATCTTTGATGAAGAAGAATTAGACATAAACTCAACTGTCAAAGAATTCTTGACAGTTCATAAAGAAGGAAATTTAAAAGTTGAAAGAAAAGTTAAATATTACAATTTAGATATGATTATATCTTTAGGATATAGAATAAAATCAAAAGTTGCTATTAATTTTAGAGTATGGGCGACTGCTGTAGATTAGAATCCTAAAGACAGTAAATCAATTGAATTTTTTCAAATTGTTTAAAATAAACTTCATTATGCTGTCATAGATATACAAGCACCTGAAGTAGTATATGAAAGAGCAAATTCTGATAAAATTTTTATGGACTTAACTACTTTAAAGGTGATTTGCCAGTAATGAGTGATGTTATAATTGCCAAAAATTATTTACCAGAAGAATAATTAAAAAATTTAAATAAAATTTAATCTTAATATTTTGCTGAAATACAAGCAATTAGACATAATCCAATGCATAATGCATATGGATGATTATATTAAGTAACTGGATACAATTCCCTCTAGTACTGTAGAAAAGTTACTTGTTGAAGCGTGTTTAATTAGTCATAATCAATCAAAAGAAAAATCAAAAGCTAAATATAAGAAATATCAAGTAAAAACGATAAGTCCAGTGAGAAAAGAGTATTTAAAAACTTTAAAAGCAATAAGTAATAAAATTGATGATAAAGCAAAGAGATAAATGTACTTGAGAGTATTCAAAAATAAAACCAAAACAAAAAGATTACTGATATAGTTCACAGCAATCTTTGTATACTTTATCAGCAGGCTCATTATCTCTTCATTAGATAGTGAGTTATCACTAGTAGCAGCAACTAAAACTAAAATAAAGGAAAAAACAATCTAATCTTTTGATTACATTGTTTTTTTGATACTTAAACGTATCATCTATATATAATGGGAATCTTCACTACTTCGTGAACCCTTCCCACTAATAGAATATGTGATATTTATTAAAATATACATTTAATTGCTTAAAAAATAATAATTTGCTAAAATGTGAGTAAAAGGAGAGATTATTTTATGGAATTAACTGAACTTAAGAAAAATTATGAAAAAATAAATGAAAAACTAGAAGAACTTTGGAGGTTACTTTGACTGTGATAAAAAAGTCCAAGAAAAAGAAGAACTAGAAAAAAAACAGCTAGAAGAAGGATTTTGGGATAATAAAGAATTAAGAGAAAGTGTCTTTTCTCATCTTAGCAACATAAATGCAATTTTAGAGAATATAATTTCATATAAAGGAGATACTAAAAATGCATTAGATTTGATAGAATTGTTATCAAGTGAGCAAGATGAAGAATTAGAAAAGACTTTAGAAACTGATTATAAAGAATTAGAAGAAAATGTTAATCAATTTGAAATATATTTACTATTTGATAACGAATATGATGAAAATTCTTGTACCATTGATATTCACTCAGGAGCAGGTGGAACAGAAGCTTGTGACTGGGCAGAAATGTTATATAGAATGTACTTAAGATATTGTGAAAGAAAAGGTTATAAAGTAACCTTATATAACTACCAAGCAGGAGAAGAAGCTGGTATTAAAAGTGTATCATTCAAAGTAGATGGTAGTTATGCTTATGGATATTTAAAAGAAGAAAAAGGTGTTCATCGTTTAGTTAGATTGTCTCCATTTGATTCTTCTAATAGACGTCATACTTCCTTTGCTAGTGTCGATGTAACTCCAGAAATAGATAAAAATATAGATATAAACATTGAAGAAAAAGATATAAGAATAGATGTGTATCGTTCAACTGGAGCAGGTGGTCAAGGAGTAAACACAACAGATAGTGCTGTAAGAGTAACACATCTTCCTACAGGAATAGTAGTAACCTGTCAAAATGAAAGAAGTCAAATTCAGAATAAAGAGACCGCATTACAAGTTCTAAAGTCTAAACTTTATGTATTAGAACAACAGAAAAAAGAACAAGAATTAGCAAAAGAAAAAGGTGAGCAAATGAATATAGAATTTGGTTCACAAATAAGAAGTTATGTAATGCACCCATATTCAATGGTAAAAGATCATAGAACATCATATGAAACAAGTAATATCAATAAAGTTTTAGATGGAGATTTAACTCCATTTATGGAAGCATATTTGAAAGGAGCAAAAAATGAATCCTAAGACTATCGTTAGTAATATTTATCAACATGATAAAATAAAAAGATATGTTCAGTTTATCTTTGGTTGTTTACTAGTAGCATTAGCATTTAATCTATTTTATTCCCCTAATAACATAGTAGCTGGTGGAGTAAGTGGTTTATCAATAGTTTTAAATCATTTCTTTAAATTTAATCAGTCTTATGTCATATTAATTGCTAATATATTTCTATTAATTTTATCTTATGCATTTTTAGGTAAAGAAAAAACAAGACTAAGTATCTTGGGGTCTATATTATTTCCGATTTTTGTTAATCTAACAAGTTTTTTAACTAAATATGTTAGTTTTAGTGAAAGCGAAATGCTTTTAGTAGCTATTTTTGGAGGATTACTTCAAGGCGTTGGAGCAGGACTTATCTTTAAAGCAGGATTTTCTACTGGTGGAACAGATATTTTAAATATGATTATTTCTAAAAAGTTAAAAATTGGAATGGGACAAGCAATGATATTTACTGATGGATTAATTGTTTTACTTGGATTTTTTGCTTTTGGATTTAATAAATTAATGTATGCTTTAATAGTTTTATACCTAGTTACTTGGGCTATGGATAGAGTATTACTAGGAATAAGTGATGCTAAAGCTTTCTACATTATAACGAAGAAAGACAAAGAGGTAAAAGAATATATTTTAAAAGAAATGAAACACGGAGTTACTAAATTTGAAGCAACAGGTGGTTATAAAGATAAAGACCAAGATGTTTTAATGAGTGTTATCCCAACTAAGGAATACTATAAATTCAAAGAAGGAATACATCTAATAGATCCAGATGCTTTCTTTGTAGTAACCGATGCTTATCAGGTATTTGGAGGAGAATAGATGAAAAATATTCTATATCGCTATGGAGTATTAATAATCTGTCTCTTTTTTTCTAGTATCATTTTTAATTTATTCTTATACCCAATTAAATTAGTAACTGGAGGAATGAATGGAATAGCAATTATTATTAATCATCTTTTAAAAATTTCTCCGTCAATAATTATCTTTATTGGAAGTAGTATTTGTCTTTTTTTAAGTACTATTCTTTTATCAAAGGAACAAACAATAGCAAGTCTTTTAGCAACATTTATCTATCCATTCTTTGTTTCACTTACCTCATTCATTAATAAAATAATTATCATAAAAACAAATGATTTATTACTAACCTGTTTAATAATTGGTATTTCTTTAGGGATAAGTAACGGTTTTATGTATAAAGTAGGATTTAGTAATGGAGGAATTAATATAATAAGTCAAATACTTTATAAATATTTTAAAATACCTTTAAGTAATACAACTTTATTTATTAATATGATAATAGTAATATTAGGAGGAGTGTACTTTACTTATACTAAAGTCTTATATGCTATCTTTCTTTTACTTACCAGTAAAATAGTAATGGACAAAATTTTAAGAAAAGACAAATCATTAATAATAATTACTAGTTAAAGTGTAAAAGTTTCTATTTTTAACACTTTTTTTCTTTTGAAATTATTTATCACTATCAAAAAAAGTCGAACTATGCTAAAATATTAAGTGAATATAAGGTGGGATAAGATGGAACTAATAAGAATTAAAAATGTAACCAAACAATATAAAAATGGTGTAACAGCAATTTATGACTTATCTCTTTCCATAAAAAAAGGCTCATTTGTCTTTGTAATCGGAGGTAGTGGAAGCGGTAAAAGTACATTTATAAAGATGTTATATCGTGAGGAGAAACCAACAAAGGGAGAAATAATTGTTGGTGGACTAAATGTTTTAAAGCTTAGAAACAAAAAAGTATATAAACTAAGAAGAAAACTAGGAATAGTATTTCAAGATTATCGTTTATTACCAAAATCTACTGTTTATGAAAATGTCGCTTTTACTATGGAAGTTCTAGGTGCTAGACGTGACGAAATTAGAAAGAAAACTCTAAAAGCAATAGAATTAGTTGGTTTAAAACATAAAATACATAATTATCCAGACCAATTATCAGGTGGAGAACAACAACGTGTTGCAATAGCAAGAGCAATTGTAAACGAACCTAAACTTTTACTATGTGATGAGCCGACAGGTAACTTGGATCCTGATATGAGTATGGAAATAATGCAAGTTTTAGAACAAATTAACAAGTCTTGTGGAACAACCATTATTATGGCAACCCATGATAAAGATATTGTTAATAAGATGAAAAAAGAAGTAATAGTTCTAAAAGATGGACATTTATTAAAACACGTAGAGAAAGGAGAGTATGAAGAATGAGATTTTTCAGAATGTTAGGTAGAAGTATCAGAGATGCTTTTAAATCAGTTTTTCGTAACTTTTCTCTATCGTTAGCATCAATATCTTGTATAATAATAACTCTATTAATTGTAGCAGTTGCTATTATCTTGACATTTAACGTAGAAAACTTTACTAAAGAAATGGAAAAAGACTTAACGATAGTAGTATTTCTAAATAATAATACAACTGAGGACCAAGTTAAAGATGTTCAACAAAAATTAGAAAAAATGAATAATGTTGAAAGTTTAACTTATCAAAGTAAAAATGCAGTTAAAGAAGAAATGCGTAAAGAAAATGAAGTGTTTAATGAAGTAATGTCTACTTGGAAAGATGATGATAATCCTTTAAAAGATACTTTTCAAGTAAAAGTTAAAGACGTTGAGAAAATCAAAGATACTGCATTAAAAATTAAAAAACTAGACCAAGTAAGTGTTGTTAATTATGGTGAAGCTTGGGTTGATAAAATGATTAGTATGTTCAGTGTTATTGAAAAAGGAGCTTATGGAGTAGTAATAGCTTTAATTCTAGTAACAGTCTTTTTAATTGTTAACACTATCAAATTAACAATCTTTTCAAGAAAAAGAGAAATATCTATTATGCGATTAGTAGGTGCTAGTAATATTGCTATTAAAACACCATTTATTGTAGAAGGAATGATTTTAGGATGTATTGGTTCTATCCTTCCAATTCTTGCTGTATGCTTTGGTTATGTTGCTTTATATAATCATCTAAATGGTTATGTCTATACAGAAATAATTAAACTAGTAGAACCTGAGCCGTTTATTTACATAGTATCAGGAATAATCTTAATAATTGGTATTTTAGTAGGTATGATAGGTTCATCATCTGCCGTTCGAAAGTATTTAAAGGTGTAATATGAGTAGTAAGAAAAAGATAGGTCTTTTCCTACTGTTAGTGATGACTAGTTTAATACCTTATAGTGTTAATGCTAAAACGATAAAAGACTTTGAAAATGAAGTAAATAACTTTACTAAAAGTTTGGAAGAAAAAGAAGCCAAAATTGCTAAAAATGACCAAGAAGTAGCAGAAATAAAGAAAAACATTGCTTCTTATGAGAAACAAATAAGTGACTTAGAAACTTCTATGAAGTCATTAGAAGAAGAAATTGATAAATCAAATGATGAAATAGAAAAGAAGACTGAAGAAAGTAAACAGTTATTTCAATATTTACAAGTAAGTAATGGAAATAATGCTTATTTAGAATATGTTTTTGGAGCAGAAAGTATTACAGAAATGGTTTATCGCTTAAGTGTTGTTGAACAGTTAACAGAATATAATCAAAAAGTAATGAATGAATTAGATGAACTAATCAAAACTAATCGAGCTAAAACTAAAGAATTAGCTGCAAAAAAGGAAGAATTTAAATCAATTAAAGCAAAACTAGAAAGTGAAAAAGAAAGAATAAATGCTGATACGCAGTCAATTAGAGAATCTATGCCATCAGTTCAAGAACAATTAAAAGCAGCCAAAGCTAACCTAGCTTATTATAAGAAGTTAGGTTGTGGTACAAATGAAGATATCTACGCTTGTCAATATCGTCATGATAGAGCCCAAGGTGGAAGTAATAATGGTAGTGGTGGAAGCATTCCTATTCCTCCTTCTGTAAGTGGTTTCTTTAGACCAATGACTAGTGGATATGTAACTCAAAACTGGGGAGGTTATGGAGGACATTTAGGTATCGATTTATCTAATTCAAATGATAGATCAATTCCGGTTTATCCAATCGCTGATGGGGTAATTTTCAAAATCTATTCAGATTCTTGTACTACTGGTAATTGGTGTCGCTATGGTTGTAATGGTAATGCTAAGATAGTTAAAATTAGACATTTAGTTAATGGTAGATATATTTACTCAACTTATGCTCATTTAGGTAGTTATGGAAATATAAGTGTTGGTATGCAAGTTACTACTAATACTATGATTGGTAGAATGGGTAATTCTGGTTGTTCAACAGCTGCTCATCTACACTTAGAAATTACTAGTTGTGATTGGAATGTTGGTGGTGGTTGTGCCAGCTATACCGCTTATGAAAAAAGCACAATCAATCCAAGACAATATATAGGTTTCCCAGCAGGACTTAGAGCATGGTGGAATGGAAGATAAGTTTATTCTTGTCTTTTTTCTTTACAAAATTTATAATGATTCTTAAAGCGAGTGATACAATGATAAAAGAAGGTAGAACTTGTAACGATATTAGTAAAGAATTAAATATTTCTAATAAACAGTTATATAACAAATTATTACATTTGAAAAATAGTGGTTTAATTTTTAGTAAAAATTATTATAGTAATGGTCAGATAACATACAAAATAGACTCATCATTAAGCAATGTTACTAATTCTAAAGAACTACTAACAAATAATTTGCTTTCTTTACACGATGAAACTAGTATCAAAACTTTAATAATATCAGATTTACATTATGGTAATAAATTAGAGCGCCCTGATTTAGTAGATAATGCATTCAATTACTGTGCCAAAAATAATATTCATATCATTTTTTGTGTAGGAGACATGATAGATTGTCTTTTCAAAAGATGCAAAAGTGAGTATGATACTGTAGAAAAGCAAATTAAACATTTTCTGAAAGATTATCCATTTGACAAAGACATATTAACTTTTGCTGTAGCAGGTAACCATGATATATATGGTTATTATGATGATTCTAGATCAATAATAGAAGCAACCAAAAATTATCGGCAAGATATTATAATTGGTGGCTATCAAAGAACATCAATTAATATTAAGAATGATACAATTGATTTATTTCATCATATAGACAATTTATTCAACAAACGATCAGACTCTATAATATCTTTACATGGACACCTACATAAGTATAAAGCCGAAATGACATCTAAAAATAAACTAGCAATAATTGTTCCATCGTTATCTGACGTAAACCAAACACTACCAACAGCTTTAGAAATGACAATGAATTTTAAGAAAGGTTATATTGAAACTGTTGATTTGAAACAAATATATTTTATATATAAAGATATGATACTTAGCGAAGCCTCATACAATCTTTTAAAAAATAGAAATGTTGTAGCAAAGTCAATTTGTAATGAGATAAATAAAGGAAGAGAAGAACGAGTTAAAGTATATGGACTATCACAAAGATAAATTAGACGAATATTTACACTGAAAATTAAAAAAAATTAGTAACTTTTCTAAATTATGTTAAAATTAATAATAGGGAGGTTAAGATATGGAATTTAATTTTAAAGGAAAAAAAGCACTTGTTACTGGAGGGGGAAGCGGTCTTGGAAGAGAATGCGCCTTACTCTTTGCTAAGAATGGTGCTGATGTTTTAGTGGCAGACTTATTACCTGAAAGAGCAGAACAAGTAGCAACAGAAATTAGAAATTATGGTGTAAATGCTATTGCATATCAAGTAGACGTTACTAATTATGAAGAAGTAGCAGCAATGTATGAAAAAATAGTATCAGAATGGGGAACAGTAGATATTGTTGTTAACTCTGCTGGCGTATGTTTAACGGGAGAATTAGATAAAGAAAGTTTAGAAAATATTGATAAAACAATAGATATAAATATTAAAGGAACAATCTATTCTTGTCGTGAAGCTTTAGCTATTATGCGACCTAACAAATATGGAAAAATAGTAAATATGTCATCAATAGCTGCCAAAGCTTGTTCAGCTGGATTCAGTGTTTATAGTTGTACAAAATCTGCAGTATTAGCTTTAACTGCTAGCTTAGGAAGAGAAGCTGCCAGAGATAATGTCAACGTTAACTGCATTTGTCCGGGGATTATTAGAACCAATATGTGGGAAGATATTTTAGATCAAATGGCTGGGCAAGAGGAAAGTAATAGAGAAAACGTTTGGAACTCTTCTAATAGGTCTACACCAAACGGTAAACCACAAGAACCAATTGATATTGCTTATATGACAGCATTCCTTTGTACTGATGAAGCAAGATACATCACTTCTCAAAATATCGGTGTTGATGGTGGCTATACTTTCTAATTATTACTAAATACTAACGAGCTATTAATTTGGATAGCTCTTTTTAGTGACATTTTATCTTCCCTCTGATAGAATTGAGTTAAGAAGAGAGTATTAAGTGCAGGGAGAAAGAATATGAAAAAAGTAGTAATCATTGGTGCAGGACCGGCTGGTTTATCTTGCGCCTATGAAATATTAAAAACGGTAAAAAATGTAGAAGTAACTATTTTAGAAGAAGATAAAGAAGTTGGTGGTATTAGTAAAACGGTAAATTATAAAGATAATAGAATTGATATTGGCGGACATCGCTTCTTTACTAAAAATGAAGAAGTAAAGAAACTTTGGTTTGAGTTATTACCATTACAAAATAAACCTGCTTTTGATGACAAGATATTGAAAACAGATAAAAATTTTCCAGTAAAAGGAAGTAATCCAGAAGTAGAAGATAGTGTTATGTTAATTAGAAACAGGGTAAGTAGAATTTATTATAATCATAAATTTTTTGATTATCCCGTTAACTTTAATCTTAAAACAATTAACAATTTAGGTTTTACAACTACTTGTGCTTGTGGAATGAGTTATTTAAAGTCAACAGTTCATAAATTAGATGAATTTAATCTAGAAAATTTTTATATCAATAGATTTGGAAAAAAACTATATTCTATCTTTTTTGAAGGATATACAACAAAAGTCTGGGGAAGAGCTCCTAAAGAAATAGATGCTAGTTGGGGTAGTCAAAGAGTAAAAGGAATATCGATTAGCAAAGTATTTATTGATTATTTTAAAAGAATTTTTCATCTAGAAAATAAAAATAAAGAAACATCTTTGATAGAATCGTTTTACTATCCAAAGTATGGACCGGGTGAATTATATGAGACATTGGCTAAAAAAATTGAATATTTAGGTGGAAAGATAGTAAAAAATGCCAAAGTAGTAAGAATTAAAAAGAATAACAATCATTTAACTTCAGTAGTATATCTAAAAGATGAAAAGTATATTACTTGTAAATGTGATATTTTAGTTAGTTCTATGCCATTAAAAGATTTAATTTCAGGAATGAATGATGTACCAAGAAAAATAGTCAAATTAGCAAGTGATTTACCTTATAGAGGTTTTTTAACAGTAGGACTTTTAGTACCATCTTTTAAAGTAGAAGGTAGTAATACTATTCACGGAAGTGTAAGCGATAACTGGATATATGTTCAAGATAAAAATGTAAAATTAGGACGAATTCAAATCTTTAATAACTGGTCACCATATATGGTTAAAGATCCAGTAAATACTATTTGGATGGGACTTGAGTATTTCTGTAATGAAAATGATGATTTTTGGAATATGAAAGATAAAGATATAGTCGCAATGGCAACAGATGAACTTAGTAAGATGAAATTCTTCAAAGGAGAATTATTAGATTCCGTAGTTATCAGAGTAAAGAAAGCTTATCCTGCTTATTTTGATAGTTATAAAGAAATAGATAAAATAAGAAACTATTTAAATGAGATAGATAATCTATATTGTATTGGTAGAAATGGCACACACTCTTATAACAATATGGATCATTCAATTTATAGTGGTATAGTTTGTGGTAGAATGATTAAAAATAATGAACATAATCTAGATAAATTATGGAATATAAATATTGATAAATCATATCAGGAGGAAAAATAATGTTTAAGAAGTATCGACCAAGTAAATACTTGTGCTATTTATATTTTTTACTTCCATTGTTATCAATAATCGGTTCTTATTCCTGTAAGGAGAAAGATATTTGGTTTTTACTTGCTTACGGTCGCAAGATAGTATCAGGGGGTTTTCCTAAGTATGATTTTTTATCTATGCATAGTAATTTATCATTTGTTATGCAACAGTGGCTTTCAGCTTTATCATTTTATTCAGTTTATAAATTGCTGGGTGGTTTTGGCTTATTTTTATTGATAGTTTTTGTTAATATTTTAATAATGTATTTTTTATATAAGTTATGTAATTTGTTAAGTGATGGAAAGATATTTAATTCAGTAATAACCACTTGTATAATAGATGTCCTTTTACAAATATTCTTTTTAACACCGCGACCTTACATTTATAGCTTATTACTATTTATAGTATTGATTTATCTTTTAGAATTATTCTTAAAAGAATCTAGTAAGAAGATTTATTTGCTACCAGTAGTGTCGTTATTACTAATTAATTTTCATGCTTCGATGTGGTTATGCTTTTTCGTCTTTTCTCTTCCATTCTTAGTTGAATTTTCATACTTATACTATAAAAAGAAGGATAAAAGATTATTTACTTTGATTATTGTATTAATAATTTCCTTTTTGGTAGGATTAATAAATCCTTATGGAATAAAAAATATGTTTTATTCGTTAACATCTTATGGAGTTTCAATTATAGATGAAGAAATTGTAGAAATGTCAAGATTTACTTTTAAAGAACCTTTATTTATATCTAATGTTAGTTTTCTAATTACTTTTCTAATTACTATGTTTTTAATGTTAAAAAATAAAGATAAAATATCAATTTCACAGTTTTTTTTGACTTTTGGAATAAGTTATATGGCCTTTAGAAATTTTAGAAATGTTAGTATTTTTTGTGCCTGTGTATTACCATTTTGGAGTAAGTATTTACATTTTAAAGAAGGAAAGACTTATACTTTTCCATTAAAGTTGTATGTAATAGTAGGTGTAGCTGCTCTGCTATATGCTGGTGTGGAAATAGCAAATCATGATTATACATTAATTAACGTTGATCAAAAATATATTGATTACTTAGATAAAAATGCTACTAAGGATGTAAAGATATATACAGATTATGATAATGGTTCATGTTTTGAATATGCTGGTTATCATCCATACCTAGATGGTAGGGCTGAAATATTTTTAAAGTCTAATAATAAGAAAGAAGATATACTTGCTGAGGCTTTTAATATTGGAAAGAAAACAACTGATTATAAAAAGTTTTTAGCTAAATATGATTTTGATTATATTTTAGTAGAACATAAAGATTACTTTTCTAATTATATGAAAAATAATAAAAATTATAAAGTTGTACTAAAAGACAAAAAGAAAAAATTGTATAAGAAAATATTGGAGGAATAAAATATGAAAAGAGAAAATTATATATCATGGGATACTTATTTTATGAGTATTGCTAAACTATCATCATTAAGGAGTAAAGATCCTTCAACACAAGTAGGAGCTTGTATTGTAAGTAGCGATAATAGAATATTATCAATTGGTTATAATGGAGCACCAAATGGTTTTGATGACGAAGACTTTCCTTGGGAAAGAGAAGGTAAACCAATAGATACTAAATATATGTATGTTTGTCATGCTGAATTGAATGCTATATTAAACTTTAGGGGGAATAAAAGAGATTTAGAAGGCTCTAAATTATATGCTTCATTATTTCCTTGTAATGAGTGTGCTAAAGCGATAGTTCAATCAGGAATAAAAGAAGTAATATATTTAGATAATAAATATAAAGATACAGACGGTTGTATTGCTTCTAGGAGATTATTTGACACTTGTGGAGTAAGTTATCGAGAATTTAACAAAGATGTCGATAAAATTACAATTAATCTTAATAATTAACATAAAATACCTAGGAGGGAAATATGTTAGATAATTTAAAAATTGGGGAAAAAGTTAATTCTAAAGAATTTATTTTTGAAAATAAAGACATAAAGGAAAATGATGATGTTTATCAAAGAATAAATGGAAAGAGTTATCAAAAGAATGATGACATATCTCTTGATGATTTAACATATATTAAGATGTTACATTATAATTATGATGGTGATGTAGTAGTAGGTGAGATGATTGTTAATAAAGTAATAATTGATGAAGTACGAGAAGTATTTTCTAATTTATTCTTATTAAAATATCAAATCAATTCTATACGTTTAATAGATGATTTTTGGGATAAAGATGGTGTAACTACTGATAGAAATAGCGTTGCTAGTAATAATAGTAGTAGTTTTTGTTATAGAAAAATACCTAATAAAACTGCTTTATCAAATCATGCTTATGGACTTGCTATTGATATTAATCCATTAGATAATCCATATACACCAAGAAATAGTGATGGAACATTTGATGATAATTTATTAACTGATTATGAGAAGAGTTTATTGATTGATAGAGAAGAAAAAGCCAAAGAGAATAAACATATCATTACTCTTAATGATTCTATTTGTAAAGTATTTGATAGTGTTGGTTATGAATGTGGAGGAATATGGCCATTACAGAGTGATGAATGGTCTTGTGACTGGCAACATTTTGAACCAAATGAAGCGAAGATGAAAGAGATAAAAGAAAGAATGTCAAATGTAAAGAAGAGTAAGACTTTATAAAAGAAGTTACTCTTTTCTTTTTGCAAAAAAACTATTGACGAACGTATATTTGATAATTATAATATAGATAATTCATAAGAAATGGGGAAAAATATATATTAACTGTTTATAATAAAGATGAGGAGGAAAGATATGTTTGAATAAGTATCAAAATTTAAACCAGTGGAGATCAACCACAAGCGATAGAAAAATTAGTTAAAGGAATAGAATCTAGGGTAAAAGAGCAGGTATTACTAGGTGCTACAGGAACAGGTAAAACTTTTACTATGGCAAATGTTATCCAGAGAACCAACCTAAAAAACTTTTATTTCAACATTTTTTAGGTTTATTCAATCCCTCAAAAATACTATAAAAAGACTAAATAAAAATATATAACGAAATGTAAATTTGTGACCAAAATTCGTATCCATTCGTGTCTTAAAAAATTGATTTGAAATTGTGGTTATTTTGAGTAAAAATATAAAAATAGGAGGATAAATTAGATGAGAAAAGTTAGTGTTATTATTCCAGTTTATAATGCAGAAAGGTATTTAGAACGATGTATTTCAAGTATAGCTAATCAAACTATGAAGGATATTGAAATACTTGTAATTAATGATGGTTCAACTGATGATAGTTTAAATATATTAGATGAATTATCACAAAAATATAAAGGTACGTTAAAAATTTTTGATAAAGAAAATGGTGGGGCAGGGTCTGCTAGAAATATTGGAATAGAAAATGCAAATGGAGAGTTTATTAAATTTGTTGATGCAGATGATTATCTAAAAACAGACATTTTAGAAAAAATGTATAACATTGCTAAAGAACATAATGTTAAATTAGTTAGGGGAAATTATCAAACTATAATAGGACCAATTAGAGCAGAGGATAAATGTAGTTGGAGTGATGTACAAGGTAGCAAAGTTATAGATGTAAGAAAAATTAAAGATTATATAGTAACAGAAACTCCTGGAATAGGAAATAAATTGATAAGTCGTGATTTAATAGGTGATTTAAGATTTCCAGAAAAAACAAAATGGGAAGATCTAGCAATTATACCTGTTATTGTAGCAAGTTCTGAAAAATTATTTCATATGGATGAACCTGTTTATAATTATAGAGTTAATATGAATACAACTATAAAAGATTTTATTAACAAAATTCCTAATATTCTAGATATAATTAAATGTTTGGAAAATGTAGAAAAACAAATGAAATTAAGAGGTTTGTCAGAGGAATATAAAAATCAAATTGAAAGCTTATACATTTTACATACTTTATTTAGAGTTGAAAATACTATGCTTTGGGTTAATTTTCCACATAAGAAAAAAGAAATAGTAGTAAGTTCTTTGCTAGGAATTTTAGATGCTAAGTATCAAAATTGGCAAGAAAATCAAATTGTTAAACAATATAGATCTAATAATTTCTTATTTAATTTTGATATGAATAGACTTGATAAATATACAAATGATGAGTATAGAAATGTTGATAGAGAAACAGCAGAAAGTAATATAAAAAGGTCCTTCAGATAATTTGACAAAAATGATAGGCATTAAAGTAGCTTCATTGTTTTATTATTAAAATAATGTTAAAATAATCTATTGAAAAAATTAATTATTCATTTACATTTAATAAATTTGTAGCCGAGACGTGTGACCATCACTATCCACCAAAATTTTGACCTATTTAATCGGCTCTAGGACACGAATTTTTGGTAGTTGGACACGAATTTTCTGATTGATATGAGTCATAATAAGGAGGACAAGATATGTTTGAATTAGTATCAAAATTTAAACCAAGTGGAGATCAACCACAAGCGATAGAAAAATTAGTCAAAGGAATAGAATCTGGAGTAAAAGAACAGGTATTACTAGGTGCTACAGGAACAGGTAAAACTTTTACTATGGCAAATGTTATTCAAAGAACCAATAAACAAACTTTAATACTTGCACATAATAAGACATTAGCAGGTCAGTTATATGCTGAGATGAAGGAATTATTTCCTAATAATCATGTTTGTTATTTTGTATCTTATTATGATTATTATCAACCTGAAGCATATGTTCCTAGTACTGATACTTATATTGAAAAAGATTCATCCATAAATGATGAAATAGATGAATTGCGTCACGAAGCTACATCTTCACTTTTAACTTATAAAGATACTATAGTTGTAGCATCAGTATCTTGTATATACGGTATTGGAGAAGTAGAAGAATATCAAAATAAAATGTTAACTCTTAGTATAGGTGATGAAATTGAAAGAGATAAAGTTCTTGCTAAACTAGTAGAAATGCAATTTGAAAGAAATGATTTTGACTTTCATCGTGGAACTTTTAGAGTAAGAGGTGACATAGTGGAAATAATACCAGTTAACCAAGATAAAACTGGTTATAGAATTGAGTTTTTTGGTAGTGAAATAGATAGAATAAGTGAAATAGACGTTTTAACAGGAGCAATTGTTACTAATAAAAAGACAATAAGTATCTTTCCCGCTAGTCACTTTGTAGTAAGTGATGAAAAATTAAAAGCTGCTATTAAAAGAATAAAAAGTGAGTTAAAAGAACGATTAGAGGAACTAAAGAAGGAAAATAAATTATTAGCAGCAGAAAGATTAGAACAAAGAACAAATTATGATTTGGAAATGCTTGAGGAGACTGGTTTCTGTCACGGAATAGAAAACTATTCTGCCCCAATGGCTGGTAGAGAAAGAGGAGAAACTCCAACCACGTTAATGGACTTCTTTAATGATGATTATTTACTAATTGTAGATGAATCACATGTTACTTTACCTCAAGTAAGAGGAATGTATAATGGTGACAGGGCTAGAAAGATGAATCTTGTCGATTATGGTTTTAGGCTTCCGAGTGCCTTAGATAATAGACCATTAAAATATGAAGAGTTTGAAAAGAAGATAAATCAAGCAATCTACGTATCAGCAACACCAGGAGATTATGAACTTCTAAAAACAGATGGTGAGTATGTTGAACAAATTATTAGACCAACAGGTTTACTTGACCCTACTATCGAAGTAAGAGGCTCTGAAGGACAAATTGATAACTTAATAGAAGAAATAAGAATCAGAAAAGAAAAAAATGAAAGAGTTTTAATTACAACTTTAACAATTAGAATGGCAGAAGAACTTACTAATTATTTAAAAGATGTTGATATTAAGGTAGCTTATTTACATACGGAAATTAAAACTTTAGAGCGTTTACAAATTATTCATGACTTAAGAATTGGTAAATATGATGTAGTTGTTGGAATAAACCTTTTAAGAGAAGGAATTGATATACCAGAGGTGTCATTAATAGCTATCTTGGATGCAGATAAAGAAGGATTTTTACGAAGCGAGCGAAGCTTAATTCAAACGATAGGTCGTTGTGCTAGAAATAAAGATGGTCACGTTATTATGTATGCTGATAAAATAACGGATAGTATGCAAAAAGCCATTGATGAGACAGCAAGAAGAAGAACTATTCAAGATAAGTATAATAAAGAACATAATATAACTCCTAAAACTATCGTTAAAGAAATAAGAGAAGTAGTAAGTAATGTAGATAAAGCTAGCAAGAAAAAAACTAAGAAATTAACTAAACAAGAAAGATTAAACGAAATCGAAAGAATAGAAACAGAAATGATGAAAGCTGCTAAAGAATTAGACTTTGAACGTGCAATGGAATTAAGAAATATTCTATTTGAAATGAAAGTTGATACTCAAAAATAATAGTTTAATTTAGTACTAATGTGGTACAATAAGATTATAGTGAGGTACTTATGAAAGAAAGAATACTAAAGATATTAAAAGAAAAAGGAAAAAGTTTAACAGTCTTTGAATTAGAAGAAGAACTAGGTACTAGTAACTTAGAAGAATTATTATCTATTTTAAATGAGATGGAAATAGAAACAAGTATTTATCATACTAATAAAGATAAATATATGTTATTCGAAGATAGTCACTTATTAAAAGGATATTTACACTCAAATAAAAAAGGTTTTGGTTTTGTAGATGTTGATTCATTAACTGAGGATGTTTATATTAGTGCTGATAATATGAATGGAGCTATTCATGGTGATTATGTAATTGTAGAATTAACTTCTAAAAAAGATTTAGGCCGTCTAGAAGGTAGAATAATTAGAGTATTAAAGCACGAAACTAATACTTTTGTTGGAGAAATTAACTTTTATAAAAATGTTGGAAAAGTAAAATTAGATGAAGATAAAGTTAATCTAGAAATATTAATAAGTAAAGAAAATTCTTTAAATGCTGTAGATGGACATAAAGTAGTAGTAGAAATAATTAAAAGAATTAGTAATCATCAAGCAGAAGGTAAAGTTTTAAGAATTATTGGACATAAAAATGATCCAGGTGTTGATATTTTATCTATTGTGGAAAAATATCATATAAATAGTAGTTTTCCAGAAGATGTGGTAGAAGAAGTAAAAACTTTACCAATGGAAGTATCAGAAGCTGATATGAAGGGAAGAAGAGATTTACGTGATAAAGTAATTTTTACTATTGATGGTGATGATACAAGAGATATTGATGATGCTGTTAGTATAGATAAAAAAGAAAATGGTAATTATGTATTAGGTGTTCATATAGCAGATGTTTCATACTATGTTAAAGAAGGAAGTCCACTTGATAAAGAAGCAATGGATAGGGGAACATCAGTTTATCTTGTAGATAGAGTAATTCCAATGTTACCGCATGAGTTATCAAATGGTATTTGTTCTTTAAATCCTAATGTCGACCGTTTAGCAATAAGCTGTGTTATGGAGTATGATAATCAAGGAAAATTAGTTGATTATGATATCTTTGAAAGCGTTATTAAATCAAGGAAGCAAATGACTTATAAAAAGGTTAATAGCATAATAGAAAAAAATATTGTTCCAGAAGGATATGAAGAGTTTGCTGATGATTTAAGAACAATGGAAGCGTTGGCACAAATTTTGAGAAAAGCAAAGACCAAACGTGGTTATATTGACTTTGATGTTGATGAACCTAAAATATTAGTAGATGAAAACTGTAAACCAACTGACGTTGTATTAAGAGAAAGAGGTCTTGGTGAAAATTTAATAGAAGACTTTATGATTGCTGCTAATGAATGTGTTGCAAGCCATATTTTCTATATGAATTTACCATTTATCTATCGTGTACATGAGTATCCTAAACAAGAAAGAATTCAAAGTTTCTTGGCTTTTGTCAGTAATCTTGGCTATCATATTACTGGAAATATCAAAGATAATAAACCAACTACTGTTCAACATATTTTGAATAGTTTAAAAGATAAAAAAGAATTTCCTATTCTATCGAGCTTATTATTAAGAAGTATGCAAAAAGCTATTTATTTACCACAGAATTTAGGACATTATGGTTTAGCTAGTCCTTGTTATACCCACTTTACGTCTCCAATTAGAAGATATCCAGATACAACTGTTCATAGATTATTAAGAACTTACTTATTTAATCATGATATGTCTCCTCAAACACTTCATCATTGGGAAGAAAAGTTAATATTTGTAGCAGATCATTCTTCTGCAATGGAACGTGCCTCTATTGATTGTGAACGTGAAGTGGAAGATATGAAGATGGCTGAATATATGGAAAGTCATATTGGTGAAGAATATGATGGAATGATTTCTTCTGTTATGAGCTTTGGTATGTTTGTTCAACTAGATAATTTAATAGAAGGTCTAGTACCTCTTAGATTATTAGATGATTATTTTGTTTATGATGAAGAGAGAATGACTTTAACTGGTGAAAGAACAAATATACGTTATACAATTGGTGAAAAAGTAAGAATTAAAGTAGTAGCAGCTAATAAACAAGCAAAAACTATAGATTTCAAAATCGTTAAAAAGATTTAGGTGATTATATATGAGCAGTAAACGAAAAAAGAAACAAGCTTTAGTATTAGTATTATTAATTTTAATCTTTTTCTTTGCTGCTTTCCTTTGTTTTAAAGCCAAACAAAAGCCAAAACTAGTAGAACCGGCTAAACCATCACAAGAAGAAAAGGAAGATATTAAAAAAGAAATGTCAGCTTCACTTTTTATGGTGGGAGATGCTCTTATCCATAGTACTATTTATATGGATGCTAAAACAACTGATGGTAGTTATGATTTTAAACCTATGCTAGAAAAGATAAAACCAATTGTTAGTAAGTATGATTTAGAATATTACAATCAAGAAACAGTTTTAGGTGGAGTAGAATTAGGTCTATCAAACTATCCAAGATTTAATTCTCCTTATGAAGTTGGAGATGCTTTCATTGATTCTGGTTTTAACTTAGTTTCTCTTGCTACTAATCATACAATGGATAAAGGTGAACAAGGTGTATTAAATTCCCTATCTTACTGGAGTAAGCAGTCAAGTGTTCTAACAGCTGGGAGTTATACCTCTTTTGAAGATAGAGATAAAAAAGTAGTTAAAGAAATAAATGGAATTAAATATGCTTTCTTTTCCTATACTACTTGGACAAATGGCTTAGAAACACCTACTGGTAAAGAATATTTAAATAATGTTTATAGTGAAGAACTAGCTAAAAATGATATTGAAAGAGTAAAAGATGAAGTTGATGTTATAATAGTAGCAATGCACTGGGGTACTGAGTATTCCAAAGGAATAAGTGATTCTCAAGTGGAAATAGCCAACTATTTATCAAATCTTGGTGTTGATATTATCATAGGAAGTCATCCTCATGTGGTAGAACCAATTGAATTTATTGGAAAAACAATGGTAATATACTCACTGGGAAATTTTATTTCTGATCAGATAGGAGTGGAACGATTGACTGGATTAATGGTAAATGTAAATATTCACAAAACTGTGGAAAAAGATAATACTACTATCAGTCTTGAAAATCCAGAAGCAGAACTCATTTATACTTATTCTGCTGCTTATCCACGAAAAAGAAATTTCTTAGTTTATCCATATAGTGAATTAAATGATGATATTTTACCAGGATACAAAGAGTACTATAATACTTATAAAAATGTTGTTTTATCAAAGACGGATAAGGTAAAAATGAAAGATATATAGAGGTGATAAATGTGGAAATACTAAATAGAAAAGCAAGACATGACTACTTTATTGATGAAGCATTAGAGTGTGGAATTGTTCTTAAAGGAACAGAAATAAAATCAATTAGAAAAGGTAGTGCTAATCTAAAAGACTGTTATGCCAGAATTAAAAATGATGAAGTTTTTCTAGTTAATATGTATATTGCACCATATGAAGAAGGTAATTTATTTAATCACGAAGAGACAAGAAGTAGAAAGTTATTACTTCATAAAAAACAGATTAAGAAATTAGCTGCGAAAGTGGAACAAGAAGGCTATACATTAATACCATTAAAAATATATTTTGTAAGAGGAAGAGCTAAAGTAGAACTTGGTGTTTGTCGTGGTAAGAAAAATTACGATAAGAGAGAAACTATTAAAGAACGTGATATTAATAGGGATATAGCTAAACAAATAAAGTATCAGTAATAGACTTTTATAGTAGATTATGGTACAATAATCTTACTTGGGGATGTCTTGGATTCGACAGGAATAGTAGAGCATAGATAGCAAGTCGAATTATCTACGTTACAGATTAAACCAGAATAACTGGAAACAAAATTAAAAATGTACTTGCAAACTTTGGTGGAAACACTAGTTTAGCATTTGCCTAAGAATAGGCTTGTACGCTGTCTTTCTTAATTTCTTACGTTAAGATTGTACGGTTTATTTTAGTAAGATATAGTTATTTATCGTCTTAGTAAATAGCTGAATAGTATAAGACTAGAATCGTAGTTTGGTTGATTGTTTCTTTACTATAATTTGAATTTAATAAACAATCTAAACTTGTAGAAGTTTATGTAGCTCTATTTTTGGACAGGGGTTCGATACCCCTCATCTCCACCAAATAAGTATTAAGCTCGATTTTCTAGTTTCGAGTTTTATTTTGTATATATTTACATATGATATGATTATTATGTTAGAATATAAATAACTGACTATGAAAAATTAACACATATATTACAAGAAAGTTGGAATCATATGATTAAATATTATAAAGAATTAGAAGAAAAAAAGCAGCAGTATTTAGATTTGGTAGAACCGTTACGAATGATGGATCTTAGTATTAAAGCCAATCAGGTACCAATAGAATTTTATAAAACGTACTATAAACTTTTTTGCAAACTAGCTGATCTGGATGTTTTACTAAATGATTTATTGCCTTCAAAATATGATAATGATGACTTTTTACAAGTTCTTGACTGTTATGCAGAAATCTATAGCGATATTTATGACTATTTATCAGATGATATACTTGCAAAAAATGATAATTTTAAACGTAAATTTGCTCTTTTGATGGCCAAGTTTAAATATGAAAAAGGAACATCTGAATATTATGAGCATATAAATTTATATATTACCTCAATAATAAACATATACTTGTTTGATTCTAATCTAAATATGAAAAGTAAAAATGAATTGAAGGAGTATTTAGAATCTTTGAAAACGGTAGCAACATTTCAAGGAAAATTAGCACCAGAAATAGGAAAAGAAATAGATTCAGCAATAAAGAAATTAAATGAATATGATCTTATTATTCCCAAAAGATCAAGTAAAATAAAATTTAATCTACCTGATTCGTGGTATATAACACCTTCGGGTGGATTGTATAATTCTATGGGAGAAAACGGTCACAAAGGTTCCAATTTAAAATATGCTTATTATGAAGAAATGGATAATAATTTAAAGAATTTGTCAAATTCTAAATACTATCTCAATAACATTTCTAATGTAACTAAAAACGGTTTTATAACTGACTCAGAGTTTCAAGATTGTGTTAATTTGATTTATCATTTTACAAGCTACTATGATGGAAAGAGCTATGATAAAAGATTAGTAAATCTAATAGCTGGTATTTATGACGCACATGCTTGTTTTTATGAATTTTTTGAAGAATTAAAACTAAAATCAACAAATTATAATAAAGATTTGAATTTTATTAAAAAACTAGATATGAGTGATTTATTAGTAAGAGTTTGTGGATTTCATAAAATATCAAGTCAAAAGAAAAAAACAATTACCACTAGCCGTGTTAACTATGAGCATGAATTTAGTGAATACTTGAAAAATGGCTGGTATATTGACTTTGTTCCTCCTATCATAATTAATGAAAATCGTGGAAGATTAGAAGAGTATCCACAAGAATTTCTTACAATAAGAAAAATATTAAAAAAATAAAAGGAGATAGAATGAATAATAAAAAGATAATAGTTATTGAAGGTGCGTGCGACGGTATAGGAAAAACAACACAATATGAGTTACTTTATCAGCATTTGCTAGATGATAATAAAAAAGTAACAATGCATCATTTCCCAAGTTATGATGTATATCATGGGAAAAGTGTGGAAGAATATTTAAAAGGTAGTTATGGTAACCTTAATGAACTTTCACCATATTTTATAAATAATCTATATGCTAGTGATAGAGCAATTACTTGGCACACTAGTCTTAAAAAAGAT
Organism: uncultured Bacilli bacterium; assembly: GCA_934148995.1. Taxonomy (GTDB): domain Bacteria; phylum Bacillota_I; class Bacilli_A; order RF39; family UBA660; genus Onthousia. The sequence continues at coordinate 87,429 of CAKPDM010000001.1, read as the reverse complement.
TATGAATCTGGAAACATATTACTCCTAGATAGATATACAACCTCAAGTTTGATATATCAGTCGGCACTTATCGAAAATGTTGAGGAAAAGAAAAAATTTATCGATTATGTTAGTGATTATGAATATAATAAACTAGGTATGAAAAAACCAGACATAGTTATTTTTCTAACAGCTCCATTTGAAATAGTTAATAAATTAAGAAAAGAAAGGCCAGATAATGAGGGAATAATAAACGATATTCATGAAAGAAATATTGAATATATGAAAAAAGTTTATGATAATTCTCTATTTGTAGCAAAGTATCTATCTTGGAATATAATAGAATGTAGTGAAAATGGTAAAATGAAAGATATAAATGCTATACATAACGAAATATATGAGTTAATAAATAAAAATTAGTCTTTGTTAGACTGATTTTTTTCTTTCGACAAAACTTTCTCATCTGAACTGTTATATTAGAAAAAAGGAGGGAAGATGAGAAAAAAAGTAGCAGTTGTCAGTATAATAATATGTCTATTAATAATTATGATTCCTGATAGAGTTAAAGAAACTCCTCAAGTGGAGAAACAATCCACTAATGTCCAAGCTACAGATATAAATACCACTGCCACAGTTAAGGAAGAAGAGAAAAATAAAGATGAAAAACTAACATTATCAATAAATGATTTAATTCAAAATGAAAAAGTAATGCAAACAACTGATAATGAATTTTATATGAATCATAATAATAAAAAAGAAAAATTTATTGGTGGAAGCTTATTTGTTGATTATCGAATAGACCTTAACAATACAAGGAAAATAATTATTTATGGACATAGTTCTTCAACTGTAGATATTCCGTTTACAAAATTACTAGGATATAAAAAACAATCATTTCTAACAAATCATCCTAATATAGAATTAACTTATCCAGATAAAAAAGAAATTTATCAAATATTTACAGTTATGCTCTTGAAAGAAGATTATTTTTACACAAGATTGGCATTTAGTGATGAAAAATTTAAAAGTCACTTAGAAGAATTAAAGAAAAAATCTATATATGATACAGGTATAAATATAGATGAAACAAATAAAATATTAATACTACAAACTTGTTCCCAAGATGAGGATGGACAGTATCTTGTGATTGGGGCAAAATTAAAGGAGAAAATATGATAAAAAAATTATTTTTTATGAGTTTGGTAACATTAATGTTACTGATAAGTAGTATGCCAGTATCTGCAAAAAACTTAAGTAAATATCAAACAACAAAAGAGACAGAAAAAGTTTTATCCACAGGAATTGTGGAAAATATAGATGTACATATATCAAGAAGAGTTATTGATTCGGTAACTGCAACTTATACAATACCAGAAGATTATAATGAAGATACTATAAATATAGTACCAACTATCTTTAAAGCAATTAGTGAAAGTGATGGTTATGTTCCAGGAGATGGAATTAAAGTTAATATTCAAATAATAAATAAATCAAATAATAAATATTTATATAAAGATAAAAGCTTTATCTTATCAACGATGGATATTAGTAATTATGAAGAAAAATTAGAAAATAGTAAAGGCTTTGATGGACAAGTAATAGCTGGAACTTTTGGACCAAATAGAACAGCAAATTCAGCATTAAGAGCTCTATATCAGAAAAGTATCAAGAAAGATATGTTAACAGATGAAGCATTAGGAAATCAATTACAACAAAATGGTTACAAAGGAATAGAAGAATTAAACAAATATTATTTAGATTTCTATAATAATAAATATAATCTAAAGTGTACTAACCTAGAAGATTTACCAGCAAACGTAGTGAGTGAACTATTTAATGGAAATAACTATCCTATCAAAGAAAGTAATTTAGAAGTGGCTGAACTTGGTTACGACTATTGGTACAATGTATTATTTAGTGTCTTGTTTGGTGATGAAAAATATGATTATAAAACAAGTAATTTATCAGCAATTGGAAGTTACATGCGAAATAGAGAATTAGGTAATGATTACTTTACAAAAGATTTAGGAACAATTAATCCATCAAGTGAAAATAGTTTAACAACAATGAACTTCTATATAAACGGACCATATACTACAAATGCTTATATGAACTATGAATTTAGTGCTTATATTGAATTTCAATTAACAAAAGAACAACCAAAAGAAATAGAAATTATTAATGTAGATGAAGAACCAAGTGATGAAATAATTCCACCTAAGACAGGTGTTTAGTATCAGTTGCTTACAACTGATATTTTTTGTATAAAAATAAAAACTTTATCAATAATAATAGTGGAAGGTGATAAAAATGAATTATGAAAAAGTACCAACTATTATTTCTACAAAAGATTTAGATTATTTAGAAGATATGTTTAATTGGAATTATCTAGCTTATAAAAAAATGATTAATTCAATTGATATGATAAATAATCTAGAAATAGAAGAAACAATAGAAAAAGCAGGAGATACTTTTAAAGAAAATATGAATATCATACTAGATATTCTAAATGAAGGAGGAAGTCATGAATAAAGAAATATCTAATACTATGATAGAAGTGGAAGAAGGAATAGAACTAAATGATAAAGATTATATAAGTGACTTATTAACAACTCTAAAAGCTATGGTTAAAGATTATACAGTAGCTTTAACAGAAGTGAGTAATGAAGAATTGTTTAGTAAATATAAAGAAATGTATGATAAGTTGTTAAATCTACAAAGAGAAACATTTGAAGTTATGTTTAGATGTGGTTTTTATAAATTAGAAGAAGCAGGAGAGATAAAAGTCACAGAAAAGTATCAGACATTATTAGAAGAACAAGAAAAAATAGAAGGAGAATAATTATGAAAGAAACAAATGAATTATTAGAACATATATATAAAGATGCTTCGATGGGAAGTTATACGATGGAGCACTTATTAGAAGAACTCAAAGAAAGAGATAATAAGATTAAAGGCTTAGCAGAAGATATTTTAAAAGAATATCAAGAATTTAAAAGTAAAGCGAAGGAACAACTAAAAAAAGAAAATATCAAACTAGCAGAGGAAGGACTTATTGCAAAGATGATGTCCACTATGGGAATTAGTAAGGAAGTAAAGAAAGATAATAGCGATTCTGCTATAGCTGATATGTTAATTAAAGGTGTATCAATGGGTTCTATTGAAATGGAAAAGAAAATCAAAGACTTTACTAAAGAAGCAAACAAGGAAGATAAGAAATTAGCCGAAGACTTTTTAAAATTTCAACAACGAACTGTGGATAAACTAAAAGAATACTTATAAAACTGTGGAAAACAGTTTTTTCTTTTGCAATTGAGAAAATTTTAGGTAAAATAATGATATACTTATAAAGAGAAGGTGAATTATGTTAGAATTAAAAAATATAAATAAAAGTTATAAAACTGGCAACTTTGTTCAACATGCTTTGAAAAACGTGGATTTAAGTTTTCGAAAAAATGAGTTTGTTGCTATTCTTGGTCCTTCAGGTAGTGGAAAAACCACTTTACTAAATATAATTGGTGGTTTAGATAGATATGATTCTGGTGATTTGATTATTAATGGAAAAAGTACAAAAAAGTTTAAAGCAACAGAATGGGATAGTTATCGAAATAATTGTGTTGGTTTTATTTTTCAGTCTTATAACTTAATAAGTCATATAAGTGTTTTAGAAAATGTGGAAATGGCTTTGACTTTATCTGGCTATAAAAGAAAAAATAAGAAAGAAAAAGCTTTAGAAGCTTTAGAAAAAGTTGGTTTAAAAGATCATGCTTATAAAAAACCAAATCAATTAAGTGGTGGTCAAATGCAAAGAGTAGCTATTGCTCGAAGCTTAGTAAATGATCCCGATATAATTCTTGCTGATGAACCAACTGGAGCGCTTGACTCTGCTACTAGTGTTCAGATAATGAATCTTATTAAAGAAATAGCTAAAGATAAATTAGTAATAATGGTAACTCACAATCCAGAGCTTGCTAAAGACTATGCTAATAGAATAATAGAATTTAAAGATGGAAAAATTTTATCAGATTCAAATCCTATTAATAGTGAAGAAGAAAATCTTGGTAAAGTTCATATTAGAAAAACAGTATTAAGTTATTTATCAGCAATTCATTTATCTTTTAATAACATAAAAACAAAGAAAGGTAGAACCTTTTTAACAGCTTTTGCTGCTTCAATTGGAATAATTGGTATTGCTTTAATTCTATCTTTATCAAATGGTTTTCAACTTCAAATAGATAAATTTGAGAAAAGCACTTTATCACAAATGCCAATAACTATTAGTAGTCAAGCTATGCAAATGGATGAATCAACTCTTGAAGAACAAATGCAAACTAATACTGATAAGAAAGATAAATATCCAAATGAAAAGGTAGTAAAACCAACAGAATCAGTTGTGGAAAAAATGATTCATACTAATAATATTACTTCTGATTATTTAAACTACGTAGATAGTATTGATAAAAATCTTTTGAGTGGAATATCATATCTTAAAAAGACTGGACTTAATTTAGTAACTGTGGATAAAGATAATAATTATAAAAAAATAGATATGTCGAACAGTATGTCATATCAATTATTTCCAACTAGAACTAGTGAAAAAGAAACTGGTGTAGTGGAAGATAATTATGATGTATTAGCTGGTAGTATTGACAGTAAAGAAATAGGTTTAATTTTAGCAATAGATTCAAAAAATGGTGTTGATAAATCATTAATTGAAAGTTTAGGTTTTGATTCAACTAAAAATATCTCATTTGATGATATCTTAAATAAAGAAATTAAACTAATTACTAATAATGACTATTATAAACAATTAGGGGCAAACTTCATTCCTGATAGTAATTACGAAAAAATGTACAATAGTGAAAATAGTATAACTGTTAAAATAAAAGCCATCATTAGAGGCAAAGAAGATAAAGAAATGTTTACTAATCAAGCTGCTATTTATTATACAGGAGCATTAGTTGATAAGATTATTTCTATAAATAAAGAAAGTGATATTGTAAAGAGACAAGAAGAATTAGATTACAATATCTTAACAGGAGCAAGTTTTGATGATACTACAACTAAGAATGATGTTCTTGCTTATTTAGGAGCAGATGAAATTCCAGCAGTTATTTATCTTTATCCAAAAGATTTTAAAAGTAAAGATAAAATAACAAGTTACTTAGATAGGTATAATAAAAATAAAGGAGATACTGATAAGATAACTTATACCGATATGGCTAAGTTAATGAGTAGTTTATCAAGTGGTATAATGGATGCTATTACAGTAGTTTTAATTGCATTCTCATCTATATCTTTAGTGGTATCTAGTATAATGATAGCTATAATTACCTACATATCAGTTTTAGAAAGAACTAAAGAAATTGGAATTTTAAGAGCTTTAGGAGCAAGAGCTAAAGATATAACAAGAGTGTTTAATGCTGAAACTATGTTAATTGGTCTATGTAGTGGAATTTTAGGATTAGTTATTGCTTATCTGTTAACATTTCCAGCTAACAGAATAATAGAAAATTTATCAGGATTAGCTTCTGTAGCAAAATTAAATCCTATTCACGCTCTTATTCTCTTACTAATTAGTGTTTCTCTAACGGTACTTAGTGGTTTTATTCCTGCAAAAATGGCTAGTAAAAAAGACCCAGTAGTAGCACTTAGAACAGAATAATCTTTTAAAAAGAAAAAAACTCTGCTATAATGAAGTAGTAGAGTTATCTACGCCGACTTAGCTTAGTTGGTAGAGCAACGCATTCGTAACGCGTAGGTCGAAGGTTCGAGTCCTTTAGTCGGCACCATTAAAGATTATTCAAACTTCTTATGAAGCACGTTTTTCATAAAAATGCACATGAGTAGCAAAAACAATAGTAAAAGTAATATAAAATGCACAGTAATTCAGAAATATTGTGCATTTTTTAGGTGAAAATATTAATAAAATTAGCTGTGATGATGCAACTAATAAAAGTTAAAAAGCTTTTTACATAGTATAATTCTAATAAGAAATTATTAAAATTACTTGCTGAGACAAACGAAAAGTATAGGAAATATAAATTCTTATAAAAAGTAATATTCCTAACTATAGCAGTTAGTTTTTTCTTTTTTATCTTGATTAAAAGAAGTATAATATAAGTAAGAAAAAATCAATGTGTATAGGAGTAGTTATGGGTAAAGAAAATACAAAGTCAAATAAATTAATAATAGTGGCGTTTACTTTATATGTTTTATTACTAATCTGGATTATTGTCTTTAAATTTAGATTAAACTTATCATATTTAAAATATATAAGAACAATTAACCTTATTCCTTTCAAAGCTAAAGGAGTAGTAAATGGAATGAGAGAAACAATTATCAATGTAGTTTTATTTATTCCTTTAGGAATGTATCTAAAATATCTTTTAAAGGATAGAAAATTTTTAAGTATAGTTATAATTTCTTCCACATCTCTTTTATTTGAAATATTACAATACATCTTTCATATTGGCGTATCAGATATAACAGATATTATTATGAACACTATAGGTGGTATCATAGGAATGATTTTAATGGTGATATTTCTTTCAATAACTAAGAAAAATAATATATTAAATAAAATTTTAGATTATCTATTAATATTTTTACCATTACTTATGTTTTTAGGATTATTTATAATTTAATAGAAAGATATTATATATTGTGATAAAGAAAATATATTTTGTATTGATAAATATCAAATAGTATTAGAAAATGATAATAGTAAGGGAGAAGATAAATAGTGAATAAAACATTAGAAGATTTAAAAAGTAGAAGAAGTTGTAGAGATTTCAAGAGTGATATGATAACAGAAGAAGAATTAAAAGCTATTATAGAAGCAGGTACTTATGCTCCAACTGGGCATGGAAAACAATCCCCAATCATTATAGCAATAACTAATAAAGAAATACGTGATAAGGTTGCTGAAGAGAATAGAAAAATAGCTGGTTGGAAAGAAGGATTTGATTCATTTTATGGAGCACCAGTTATTTTAGCAGTCTTAGCTGACAAAACTGTACAAACCTATATTTATGATGGAAGTTTAGTTCTTGGTAATATGTTAAATGCTGCTGAAAGTTTAGGTTTGGGTAGTATTTGGATTCATAGAGCGAAGGAAGAATTTGAATTACCTTTTGGAAAAGAATTACTTAAAAATTTAGAAATAGAAGGAGACTATGAAGGGATTGGTTTTTGTGCATTAGGTTACAAAAATAAAGAAACTCCAAAAGCAACTCCTCGTAAAGATAATTATATATATTATATAAGATAATATTAGTATAGGATGTGAAACTTTATGAATGAAATAATGAAAATAATGGATACTATTGAGTATGGTTTTTTAGATAATTCTTCAAATGATATCTTTAAAGATAAAGATGTAGAGCAAGTTTTTAATAAGATTTATTATCTTATGTCACCAGAAGAATTATTAGTAAAAAAGAAAGGTGTCTGCTGGGATCAAGTGGAATTAGAAAGAAAACTATTTACAAACAATAGTATCAAAAATAAAACATACTTTATCTATGCAGACAATCATGATACACTACCATCACATACTTTTCTTGTATTTTATAAGAATAATAAAGTCTACTGGTTTGAACATTCTTGGTATGATGAAAAAGGTATTCATGAGTATAATACTTTGAATGAGTTATTATTAGATGTTAAAGAAAAGTTTTTAAGAAGTAGAAAAGATGAAATAGAATCAACTGATAAAGTTCATTTATATGAATATCAAAAACCTAAAAAATATCACCTTAGTTGTGAAGAATTTTATCAATATATATTTACTCAAGAGAAAATATATTAAAGAATAAAGTCCTAGACTGGTCACAGGTCAAAGACATGAATAACAAAAATGCTAGCTATTTTTTTTTATGGAATTATGCTATACTCAATATATCATTTGTGATTATCAAATAAATAAAATCATAATATGATAAAGAGAGGTGGATATTAATGATTATTGACTTCATAAGAGGTTTCTTTATGGCATTAGCTGATAGTGTTCCAGGAGTAAGTGGCGGAACAATCGCATTTTTAATGGGATTTTTTGATAAATTTATTAATTCATTAAACTATTTAATGAAAGGTACAAAAGAAGAAAGAATAAAATCAATTAAATTTCTAGCTAAGATATTTGTAGGTTGGATTGTTGGAATGGGCTTAGCTGTTACTATTCTAGCTAACTTATTTGATAAAGAGATATACAAGATGAGTTCCTTATTCTTAGGATTCATTATAGCAGCAATTCCAGTAATGATTATGGAAGAAAAAGAATCTGTTAAAGGAAAATATCAGAATATTATTTGGGCTATCATCGGAGCAGCAGCTGTTATTTTATTATCATCATTAAAAATGGGAAGTAATCTAGACTTAACACACTTAAATATCGGAATGCTTGTTTATATATTTATAGCAGGAATGCTTGCTATATCTGCAATGGTTTTACCAGGAATTTCTGGTTCAACAATTCTTTTATCTTTTGGTTTATATATACCAGTAATCAATGGTGTAAAAGATTTTTTACATTTCGATTTTAGTAGCTTTGCTTTACTATTTACTTTAGGACTTGGTATACTTTTCGGAGTAGCAACAGTTTTAAGATTAATAAAGAAACTACTAGATAATCATCGTAGTGCGATTGTATATGCTATTATTGGAATGATGATTGGTTCATTATATGCAATAGTAATTGGACCAACAACATTAAAAGTTCCACAAGCAGCAATGACATTAAAGACATTCAGTATAATATTCTTTATTATAGGAGTAGTAATAGTATTAGCATTTCAACAAGTTAAAAACTTACCATTCTATAAAAAAGAATTAGCAAAAGATGAATAATTATAGTCTTTCAAGAACAAAAGAATAATAGTAAGTATTAAGAGAATTAGAACCAAATAACTTTTCTAATTCTTTTTCTTTGTCACTTAAATTACAAGTGAAAGGATAAAGAGTGGTAACCTTATAACCAGAATCAGTTGCTAGATGAGTAATATCATTACTTGTAAAATAATTTTGTTTCTCGAAATTTTCATAATACCAGTTGTCATTTAATAACAAGCTGATGTTTTTTATAGAACTAATATTTTTACATTCACCAACTATTTTTCCATTAGTAGTTAAATATCTTTTTAATGAATTAAGAAAAACAAAAGGATTATCAACGGACTCTAAAGAATTACCAATATAAATAGTATCAAATGAAGAATTATCTAGTTCTTCTAAAGACTTAACCGTTTTAAAAAACTTATTACTAAACAATCTCTTATTATCATCGCTTTCAAGAGAAGTGATATTAGCATTTTTAAAATAATACTTAATTCTTAAAGAAGAAACCCCAATACCAGAGTTGTAATCTAAAATGTTATTACCACTTCCTAAAAAAATAGAAGCATTTTTACTTTTATCAAATTCAAAACAAGAGAAATGCCATTTATTTTCAAATATTTGTCTGTTTTTTAGAATAAGTGCATTGAACTTAGCAGTATCACTTCGGAATGCTGTTCCTCTATCGTGATAAACGAATGAATCATGACATAAAAATAGTTTATATCCTAAAGAAATAATTTGTAATGATAAATCATTGTCTTCTATATAACCTGGTGAATAACTAGTATCTAAAACTTTAATTTTATTAATAACTGCTCTTTTAATTAAAAGACAAAAACCAATTAAAAAGGCCTTTTCTTCCCACCGATTATTATCACTGATATTATTTAAACTAGCTTTACTTTGCATATCTTGATAATCATTATAAATAAAATTACACCCTTGTAAATTGTCATTACAATTAGAAATTGGTCCAACTGCTCCAATGCTATTACTATGATATAAACACTTCCTTAAATTAGTTAACCAATTACTAGTAACAATAGTGTCATTATTAAGAAGAAGTATATCGTAATTATGATTAGCTATTTCAATCCCTTGATTGCAACCTATCGGAAAACCTAAATTAGTATCATTGTAAATAACCTTTATATCATTTTGAACCTTTAACCATTCTTTTGTTCCATCAGTAGAATGGTTATCAACGACGATAATTTCATAAACTTCATCCTTGGTATATTTTCTAATGCTTTCAAGACATAACTTTGTTTTTTCTAAATTATTGTAAGTAAGAATAATAATACTAGTTCCCATATTTTCACCTCATTAAAACTTATGAAGTAAAAATTGATTTAACTTCTGTAATTAAACGACAACTATTTACAATATCAGTGAAGAAAAATAGTTAAAATTCTATTAAATAGTATATAATTAAATAGAAAAGAGGTATTTATGAAGAAGAAAATAGTTTATTTCCTACTAAGTGTATTAACTGTTTTAGCAATGTCAATTAATAAAAAAATGATTTATGATAAAGTAATGCCTAATATAAATATAGTAAAACTAGGTTTTTCATTAATGGCTATACTAGTTATAACATTTTATCTTTTCTATAAAAGGTATAATAAAAAGACATCTCCTTTAAAACATATTTTAGCAGGTATTTTCTCTTTTTGTTATGTAATAGGAGCTAGTTATCAAGAGATAGGTTCCTTTGGTTTAGTCTTTAATAGTCCTACTCTTATTTTGATAAGTTTAGTTCAATTATTTTGCTATTACTATTTAATAAAGACAATATTTTATTTTATTGATACATTTTTAGAAAGAAAAGTATCTATTAAAATTAATACTAATAATAAACTAATTAAGAAATTTAAAAGTCACCCATTTCTCTTTTCAGTAGTAGTTATCTTAATAGCTTGGTCTATCTATATGTTAGCATTTTATCCTTTGATTTTATCAAAAGACCCAAGCTTTCAAATAAAACAGTTTTTCAATGTAAAAACAAAATATATAGATTATGTTATTCCATTATCAAATAAAGTAAACTTAACTAATCACCATCCAGTATTTCATACTATGTTGTTAGGGACTTCTATAAAAATCGGTCGTTTATTTGGTAGTGATAATTTTGGTTTATTTTTATATGCAATAATGCAAAGTATTACTTTAGCAAGTAGCTTAGCTTGTACTATTTCGTATCTTTATAAAAAAAACAAGTCAGTTAGCTTAGCACTAATTTTATTAGCAATCTATTCATTAGTACCGATGTTTCCTTTCTATGCAATGAGTGCTGTTAAAGATACACTTTATACAGCTATACTAATTTTCTTTGTAATGACATTGTTTAAAATAGTAGATAAGAAAGAAATAGAAACAAAAGAGTATATTGCTCTTGGTACTTTAAGTATTTTGCTATATCTACTAAGAAATAATGGTATTTATGTAGCCGTATTAACTTTAATTGTCTTAGCTATCTACAAAAGAAAAGAATTACTTTGTCTTAGTGTTTTATTACTATTTGTCTTAACTACTTATATAGGTTATGATAAAGTTCTTTTACCAGCATTAAAGATACCAGCAGGAAGTGTTAGAGAACAATTATCAGTACCATTTCAACAAACAGCAAGATATGTAAAAGAACACGAAAAAGAAATTAGTGAAGAAGAAAAAGAAAAAATAGATAAAGTATTAGGTTATGATACATTAAAAGAAAGATATAATCCAAACTTAGCTGATCCGGTTAAAAATCAATATAATAAATATACAACAAAGAAAGAATTAAAAGATTATTTTCAAGTTTGGTGGAAAGAGTTTTTACTTCATCCAGCAACTTATTTGGAAGCAACTTTAAATAATACTTATGGTTATTTTTATCCAGATACTTCTAATTGGTATATCTATTCTGGAAAAAATTATAACAAATTAATAACTGAAGATAATTTAGTTAATTATCATTATAATAAATTATCATTTTTAAGAACTGTTCTTTCTGGTTATGGAATAATATTTCCTTATTTACCAGTAGTAGGTTTATTATCAAATATTGGATTTTCAGCTATGGCTTTATTAACAATTATTGTTTACTTACTATGTTCAAAAGAAAAGAAATACATAATTGCTATGTTGCCAAGCTTTCTATCATTGTTAATTTGTTTCATTTCTCCTGCTAATACCTACTTTAGATATAGTATGCCATTTGTCTTCTTAATACCTTTTTATACTAGTTATATTTATTTAGTGTTAAGAGAAAACAATTCTTGAAAAAGAAAGCTCATAATGTTATTATAAAGATAAGAATAGAGGGTGAATGATGGAAGTTTTTGTACATTTTTTTAGGGACACTCTTAGTGGTCCTGTTTATGTTATCGTAGTGATAATTGCAATCATTTTAATATTTGCTTGTATTGGCTATTTAGCAGAAAATAAAATCAAGGAAAAGAAACAAAAAGAGAAATATGCCGAGGTAGCTGGTCCTGGTGAAGTGGTCAAATCAGTTGAGGCAACCGCCCCAATTCCTGTTGTTAGTGCAGTGGTAACTCCAGTTAATGAGATTCCTGTAGCTCAGTCGGTAGCAGTAGAACAAGCAGTTCCACAAGTTCACCAACAAGTGGTGGTACAACCAGTAGAAGAAATAAAAACTGTTCCAGTAGAACCAGTTAAAACAGTTGTAACACCTGTTCAAGCAGCTCAAACGGTAGTTCAACCTGTAACAAACACTGCTCAAGAAGTTAAGCCAGTAGTGTCACCTGTAACAACTGTTGTTCAAGCACAACCAGTTTCTACAAATGTAACAGCAGTAAAAGAACCACTTCCGACAATTCAAACAGTGGTAACTAATCAGACTCCAGTAGTGCAGGAGGTTATAGAAAAGCCACAACAGACAGTAGCTACTCCACAATCAGTTGAACCATTAAAGATAAATCCTATACCACAAGTTATAGTTGAAAATAATACAACAGTACAACCAGTGAAAGAACAAGCTAATTAGGAGATTACAAATTAATAAAAATATAGTATACTAATAAGAAGTAAGGAGGAAAGATATGGTTATTACAGCAACGACAGTAATTACAATAATTAAAAAAATTATTGATATTTCAATAGTTTGGTTAATGGTATATATATTATTAAAAAGCATTAGAAATAGTGTAAAATTGACACTTTTATTTAAAGGTGTCGTTATTATCGTATTTTTGAAAGTAATAAGTGATATTTGTGGTTTTACTACAGTAGGTGTTCTACTTGAATATATAATTATGTATGGACCACTAGCACTTATCGTTATCTTCCAACCAGAAATACGTAATATTCTAGAACAATTAGGAAGAAGTCAACTTTTAGGAAGACATAAAACTTTAACTGTAGATGAAAGAGAACACTTAGTCTACGAAATAATTCAAGCAATGGATTACTTAAGAAAAAATCGTATCGGTGCCTTAATGGTAATAGAACGTGATGTAAGTTTAGGCAATTACATTGATAAAGCTAAAAAAGTTTACGCAGATTTAACAAGTGACCTATTAGGGGCAATATTCTATGAAGGTAACCCACTTCATGATGGAGGAGTTATTATTCAAGGAGATCGTATAACTTGTGCTGGAGCAGTATTTCCAACTAGTAGTAGTACAAAAATAAATAAACATGTTGGAACAAGACATAGAGCTGCTTTAGGACTAGCAGAAGAAACAGATGCTATTTGTTTGGTTGTGTCAGAAGAAACCGGTCGTTTATCAGTAGCTATTAAGGGAGAACTTTATTATAACTTATCATTAGATGATGTTAGAATGATGTTAATAGATGAATTAAAACCAAAAACAAATAGTACTTATGATCAGGAAGAATTAGAAGAGGAAGAGTTATATGAAGAAGATATTTAGAGGAATAGGAAAAATTTTTTCCCATATTGGAGCTTTCTTTGACCGTATTTTAATTACTCCCATAACAAAGTTGATTTTAAAAGTTACTGATTTTTCAAAGAAAAATGCTAAAAGTATAGAAAGATTTTTAGGAAGAAAACAAACACTTATAGTTATTAGTTTATTAGTGGCACTGTGTATCTTTTTCATAATAGATGGTGAAAGTAGTGCTACTATTGATCAGTATGCTGAAATACTTTATGCTCAACCAGTAACAGCTACTTATAATGAAGAAGCTTATGTAGTTGAAGGCCTACCAAAAACAGTTGATATAACACTGGTAGGACAAAAAAGACATATCTTCTTAGCAAAGCAATCACCAAGTGAAGGAGTAACAGTAGACCTTACAGGATTAAAACCAGGTCAACATAAAGTTACACTAAAATATAGTCAAAGACTTAAATCATTAGATTATAGATTAGATCCATCATCTGTAACAGTAACAATTTACGAAAAAGTAAGTGCTACTAGAACATTAACTTATGATATCTTACATAAAGATAATTTAGATAGTAAGTTAAATATTGATAAAGTAGAACTAGATCGTAGCGAAGTTATTATCAAAGGTGCAGAACAGAAACTTAAGAAAGTTGCTACAGTAAAAGCTTTAGTAGATGTAGATGACTTTGTTAACCCAGAACCTGGAGAAATGACACTTAAGAATGTTCAATTAGTTGCATATGATACAAACGGAAAAGTAGTTGATGTAGAAATTGTACCTAAAACTGTAACAGCTAAAGTAGTTATTACTTCACCAAGTAAAGAAGTACCACTAAAGATAGTACCAAAAGGAGATTTAGCTTTCGGTAAAGCAATTAAGTCTTTAAGTACAAGTGTTACTAATGTAACAGTTTATGGTAGTGAAGAAGCATTAGCAAATATTAGTTCTTTACCAGTAGAAGTAGATGTAACTGGACTTGAAAAGAGCAAAGATTATACAGTAACACTTAAGAAACCAACAGGAGTTACTGATATCAGTACTAAGACGGTAACTGTTAAAGTGGTAATTGATGATTCAACTGTTAAAGAATTCCAAGATATATCAATTGCTACTGAAAACTTAGATACATCTAAGTACAAAGTACAGGCTTCCAGTGAAGCAGATAGTAAAGTAACAGTAGTAGTTAAAGGTAGTAAGTCAATAATTGATAATATTGATCAATCAATTATTAAAGCTTATGTAGACCTAAAAGATTTAGGCGTTGGTGAACATGAAGTTGAAGTTAAAGTAACAGGTGATGATGTAAAACTTACTTACACACCAAAAGTTAAGAAAGTCAAAGTTAAAATTACTGCAAAGTAAAAGAAGAGCGAAAGCTCTTTTTTTAGTCGTGGTCAAATAAATAACTGATATCAATTAAACCAGCAATACCTATAATAATATAAATAATTTTAGCAATAATATTATCAGAGCCTCCAAATAAAGAAGCAACTAAGTCGATATTGAATAATCCAACAAAAGCCCAGTTAATCGCTCCAATTATAATTAATACT
The DNA here is from genome assembly GCA_934148995.1 of uncultured Bacilli bacterium. GTDB lineage: Bacteria > Bacillota_I > Bacilli_A > RF39 > UBA660 > Onthousia. The sequence continues at coordinate 72,199 of CAKPDM010000001.1, read as the reverse complement.
AAACATACTTTTTTTAATGTATCCATAAATTCCTCCTTTTTCTTTTTTAGTCTTTGTAATTTTTTTTAAAATTATTCGTGAATATTTAAGAAAAATTTTTAATATAATGAAATGAAAACATAAATGAGGTGAATATATTGAAAAAGATTAGTCTTTTATTACTACTTTCTCTTTTAGTTGTCACTGGTTGTTCTAAAAATGGTGAGCAAAATGTTTTAAAAAATATGTCTAAAGATATAAACAATAGTAAAGGTTATATCTTAACAGGAAAGTTAGAAGTAGTTAATAATGACGATACTTATAATTACCAAGTAACATCAGCATATAAAAAAGGTGATTATTACAGAATAAGTTTGAAAAATACAGCTAATGATCATGAACAAATAATTTTAAAAAATGATGAGGGAGTTTATGTTCTAACACCTAGTTTAAAGAAAAGTTTCAAGTTCCAAAGTGACTGGCCTTATAATAATTCACAGGTCTATTTGTTACAATCAATTATTCAAGATATAGAAAATGATAATAAAGCTACTATGGAAAAAGATAAAAATAATTATATTTTTACTAGTACTGTAAATTATCCAAATAATAGAAATTTAATAAAACAAAAAGTAACAGTAGATAATAAATTAACAGTCAAAAAAGTAGAAGTACTTAATGATAATGATATTCCAAAAATCACTTTAAATGTCAAAAGTGTTGATAAGAGTCCAAAGTTTGGAAAGAACTATTTTGAAATTGAAGACATTATGAGTACTTTTGAAGATACTGATACAAAAGATACTAAACAAACTAGTAGTATTGATGATATTATTTATCCGCTAGTAGTACCAGAAGGAACAAAACTAAAAAGTGAGGAAAAACTAACTAAAACTGGTGGAGAAAGAGTAATTCTTACTTTTGAAGGCGAGAAACCATTTTTATTAGTAGAAGAAACTGCTAAAAAGGAAGATGAATTAACTATCATTCCAACTATTGGAGAACCATATATGTTTATGGATACAATTGGAGCTCTATCTGATAATTCACTTACTTGGAGTAGTGGTAATATGGAGTATTACTTAGTAAGTGATGTAATGAATCAAGAAGAGTTAGTAGAGATAGCATCTTCAATAAATGTGTTACCAACAATGAAATAGTCAATGTGACTATTTTTTTGTACAGAAATATTCTGTTATATCGTAATAAATTTCTAAAAATAGTAAAAAATTACAGTGCACTGTAATAAACTGCTAAAAGTCATAAAAAAATACACTAGTCAGTAATAAATTAAAATTCTTTATATTAGTTAACTCCAGTTACTTCTTTTTCTTTGAAATAATTGACGTTAGTACAAATTTTCTCTATAATATTAAAAGAAGAGGAGGCATCGAGATGATAGATGTTCGTGATATTTATAAAGATATAAGTAAATACTTAAATAAAGAAGTAACTATAAATGGTTGGATTAGAAATCATCGTAAACAAAAGGAATTTGGATTTATCACATTTTTTGATGGAACAGTATTTGAATCTGTTCAAATAGTGTATGATAAATCATTAGCTAATTTTGATGATATTCAAAAATTAAGAGTAGGTAGTGCTATCAGTGTTACAGGATTGGTTGTAGAAAGTCCAAAAGCAGGTCAAGAGTTTGAAATTCAAGCAAAGAAAATTACTCTTGAAGGAGATTGTCCAGAAGATTATCCTTTACAACCTAAAAGACATTCTATGGAATTTTTAAGAGAAATTGCATATTTACGTCCTAGAACAAATACTTTTCAAGCTGTATTTAGAGTAAGAAGTGTTGCTGCAATGGCAATTCATAAATATTTTCAAGATAAAGGATTTGTTTATTTACATGCTCCATTAATTACTGCAAGTGATTGTGAAGGAGCTGGTGAAATGTTCCAAGTATCAACTCTTGATTTTGAAAATTTAAAAGGTAAAGAAATCGATTATAGCAAAGACTTCTTTGGTAAAAGAACAGCTCTTACTGTATCTGGTCAATTACAAGGAGAAATATTTGCTTTAGCATTTAAAAATATTTATACTTTTGGACCAACATTTAGAGCAGAGAACTCTAATACTAAAACACACGCATCTGAATTTTGGATGATTGAACCAGAAATGGCTTTTTGTGAATTAGATAGATTAATGGATGTAGAGGAAGATATGCTTCGTTACATTATAAAATATGTAATGGAAAATGCATATTCAGAACTTAAGTTCTTTGATAGCTTTGTTCATCCTGGTTTATTAGAAAGATTAAATACTGTCTTAAATGCTGAACCAAAGAGAATTACTCATAAAGAAGCAATTACAATTCTTAAGGAAAGCGGTAAAGACTTTGAGAATAAACCAGAATACGGTGAAGACTTAGCTAAAGAACATGAAAAATACTTAACTGAAGAATATTTCAAAGCTCCTGTATTTGTAACTGATTGGCCAAAAGATATAAAAGCTTTCTATATGCGCTTAAATGATGATAATGAAACAGTTGCAGCTGTCGACTTCTTAGTACCACAAGCAGGTGAATTAATGGGAGGAAGTCAAAGAGAAGAAAGATATGATGTCTTAAAGAGTAGAATGGACGAATTAAAGATGGATGAAGAAGAACTAGACTGGTATTTACGTCTTCGTCAATATGGAGGAGTAAAACATTCAGGATTTGGTCTTGGATTTGAAAGACTACTTATTTATCTAACAGGAATGGAAAATATAAGAGATGTAATACCATTCCCAAGAACACCAGGAAACTGCGAATTTTAAGGAGGTATTATGAATAAAGGTTATTACAATAATAGTAATGAAATGCAAGGAGCTGGAAAAAGAATTGTTATCATAATTATCTGTGGTTTATTACTATTACTTTTTATGTATTTTTTAACAACAAGAATTTTATCTAAAGAAGTAACTAAGAGAAGGAAGCAAGAACAAGTTACTGAGTCAACTATTCAATATGATAAGATATTAGCTGGAGAATCATTTACTGTTGATAATGAAGAATATTACGTAGTTTATTATGATAGTACTGATACAGAATTAGCATCAACTATTTCTAGTTATCAAGCTGATACAAAAGACATTAAATTATATAGTGTAGATTTAAGTGATGGTATGAACAAAAAGTACAAAACAGATGGGAATATCGATACTAGTAGTATTGAAAATTTAAAAGTGAAAAATCCTACTCTTATTCATTTTAAATCTAAAGAAGTAGTAGAAGTTCTTACTGACCAAGATGAAATTAAAGATTATTTAACAAAATAACGTATGAGTTTAATAGCTTGTACGCTTTTTTAATCTTTACATAGAAAGTTGAAAAAGTAAAAATTTATCATAATCTAGTATATTTTTTATTTAGAGAGTATATAAATCTATGGTACAATGATATAGACGGTAGGTGAAATAATGAAGAAAAAAGAAGAAATAATTGAAGATAAAAATATAGATAATGTAAAAGAAATAGTAACTATTCAAAAAGAAGGTTTTAGTTATCCTGAAATGGTTATTATTATGATAATAGCTATTCTCTTTGGATTCTTAATTGGAAATGTTGTAAGTTTTAGTAAAAAAGATGGAAGTAGTAGTTCAGTTCCAAGTGATTTAAAAGAATTCGTTGCAACTTATAATGATATTGTTAATAATTATTATACTAGTGTTAATAAAGAAGAATTAATAGATGCTGGTATTAAAGGAATGATTAATTATTTAGATGATCCTTATGCTACTTATTTTGATGGTACTAATAGTACAACCTTTAATCAAACTTTAGAAGGTAACTATGAAGGAATTGGTGTTGAAGTTACTAGTGATAATAATAAAGTTAAAGTAACTAAAGTTTTTGATGATACTCCTGCTAAAAAAGCTGGTATTAAAGTAGGGGATTATATTACTAAAGTAAATGGTGAAAGTACAGAAGGAAAGACTTTATCAGAAGTTGTTAGTAGTATTAAAAATGCCAAAAGTAAAGATGTAGAGATAACTATTACTAGAGATAATCAAGAAAAAGTATTAAAAGTAACTAGAGCGACAGTTGATATGCCATATACTAGTAGTAAAGTATATGAACAGAATGGTAAAAAGATAGGTTATTTAAAGATTGAAATGTTTTCTAATAATATTGGTAAACAAGTAAAGAAGGAACTAACTTCATTAGAAAAACAAAAAATTGATAAATTAGTTATTGATGTTCGTGATAATCCAGGAGGTTACCTAACCCAAGTTACTGATATATTATCATTATTTATGACTAAGAAGGATGTTATTTATCAATTACAAACAAAAGATAAAAAACAAAAAGTCTATGGAACTAGTAGTAAAGCTACCTATAAATATCCTGTAACAGTTATTATTAATGAAAATAGTGCTTCAGCTAGCGAAATATTAGCAAGTGCCTTTAAAGAAACATACGGTGCAGAAGTAGTAGGAGTTAACTCCTATGGAAAAGGAACAGTTCAAAAAACTGGTGATTTGAACAATGGTGATACTATCAAATATACTGTTCAAAAATGGTTAACACCTAAAGGAACTTGGATTAATGAAAAAGGTGTTACTCCTACAAAAGAAGTTAAACTAGAATTAGCTGATGGCGAAACATTGACAGAGGATAATGATACCCAACTAAAAGCAGCTATTGAATTAGCAAGTAAATAATAAAAATGTCAAATTTAGACATTTTTTTTTAAAATATAATATATCTATTGCCAAGAATTAAAAAACATGATACGATTAAAATGTCAAAAATACTGATATTTTTCCGCTATAAGTATTGAAGACATCTAGAGAGTAGGGATTGAATGATGACCAATGTTTACTTAAATAAAATTAAAAAAATTGTTCGTTCTTTCTACATAATTTGCTTAAGGCCTCGAGTTAACCAAAAATTAACCTGGGGGGGGGGTATTTATTCAATCTAATTAAAACTACTTTCTTTTATTGTGCTTTAAAGGTAGATTTATACATATTTGTATAGGTCTATCTTTTTTTGTTGATATAAAAGGAGCGAGATAAATGAAGAAAAGGAAACGATTGATGTTGATAATTTGTTTAATTTTAGTAGTAACTATGGTTTTAGGAGTAAGTTATGCTTTACTTACAAAGAATATAGTTGGTAGTAGTAATAAAGTTATCTATAAGATAGGGGATTTGGATGTAAAACTAGATGATTCTAGTTCTAAAGAAATAAGTCTTACAAATGCTATTCCCCAAGAAGATAGTGAAGGACTAAGTGGTGAACCTTATAGTTTTCTCTTAATAAATAATGGTACTACGGATTTAAAATATACTATCTATTTAGAAGATGATAAAGAAGCTCAGAATAAATGTGGGACAGATTGTGAGTTAGTACCATATAAATTTATAAGATATAACTTAGCAAATGATAGCGAATTATTAAAAACAAGTAATTTATCAACTACATCAAATGCATTATACACAGGAAGAATTAAAAGTAAAGCAACAGATAAATTTAATTTAAGAGTATGGTTATCAATAGGTGCAGATAATACAGCAATGAATAAATATTACTTTGGAAAGATAAAAGTAGTAGTAGGTCAAGGTGATAGTTATTGTAAAGATAATGGTTTCAATACTCTATCAGACTGTATGCTAGTAATGAATAATCATGAAACATCAGTAGAAACTGCTAAACAGAATATAGTTTCAAAGGGCATCCCAGACTTTTCAAAGACAGCAACAACAGATGAAGGATTGTTCATGGCAGAAGATGATGACGGAGCCAGTTATTATTATCGAGGAGCAGTCAAAAATAATTATGTATCATTTGCAGGATTTATCTGGAGAATAATTCGTCAAAATGGAGACGGAAGTATCAGAATGATCTATGCAGGAAAGAAAACTAATGATACAGGAAAAGACACTATAATAGGGAGTTCTTCATTTAATAATAAATATTGGGATCCAACATATGTAGGCTATAAATATAATGAAGACTTTTCACTACATGAAGATAATGAGATTACAGAAAATTCTTGGTTTTTCAATACACAAAAATATTTATATGGAACAGGATATAGCTTTGATGAATCAACAAAAAAATTCATTTTAACGGGTAATTTAAAGGAATTAATTTGGGATAGCAATCATGAAGAAATAATAAATAATCAGTTATATAGTTGCTTAAATACGAATTGTAATGTAGCTTATAAAGTAACAGGTTATGTTCACTCTAAAATAATGACTGTTCAACCGATATCATATAGTTCAAAAAGCTTAATCTCAGCTCAAACAAATACAACTGATTCTGATATAAAAATAAAATTAGACAATTGGTATGAGGAAAATCTTATAGATTACTCACAATATTTAGCAAATGAAACTTTTTGTAATGATAGAAGTATATTCAGCGGAACAGGATATAAAGTAGACTCATCTACTTATTATGGTTCTTACAATAGATTAATAATTGAAAAAACGCCAAGCCTAAAATGTAATCAAGAAAATGATCAATTTAGAGTATCAGGTACTAGTGTTAGGTTAAATTATCCAATAGGATTAATTATAGGTGATGAAGTTTCTTTTGCGGGAGGAGTATATAGTGAAACAAATACTGATTATTATTTATATAATAATACTTACTATTGGAGTTTTACCCCAGTAAAGTTTACATCAAACCATACATATGCATATGTAGCGACCATTTCGTCAACAGGTGATTTGAGTATGGATAAACATATAACAGACTCTTATGGGGTTAAACCAGTCATAAATTTGAAACCTGATGTCAAAATAATTAGTGGAGATGGAACATCAATGGCTCCATATAAAATAGATTAGCACTCACTATTGACAAGTGCTAATTTTTGCTATATAATATGTCTTGAAAGTGAGGGGATATATTATGTATCAAGAACAAAACCAAGAAAAAGAAAATGTCTTAGAAAAATATGGACGTAATATAAACGAAGCAGTTCTTGCTGGTAAGATAGACCCAGTTATTGGTCGAGATGAAGAAATCAGAAATATTACTAGGGTTTTATCTCGTAAAACTAAGAATAATCCCGTTTTAATCGGAGAACCTGGTGTTGGTAAAACTGCTATTGTCGAAGGTTTAGCTTTAAGAATTGTTAAAGGAGATGTACCTGCTAGCTTAAAAAATAAAACAGTTTGGGAATTAGATATGGCTTCTTTAGTAGCTGGTGCTAAATATCGTGGTGAATTTGAGGAAAGACTAAAAAATGTCTTAAATGAAATAAAGAAGAGTGAAGGCTCTATCATTATGTTTATCGATGAAATTCATACTATCGTTGGTACTGGTAATATGGAAGGAGCTATGGATACTTCTAACATCTTAAAACCAATGCTAGCTCGTGGGGAAATTCACGTGATTGGTGCTACTACTTTGAATGAATATCGTAAATACATTGAAAAAGATGGTGCTCTTGAAAGACGTTTTCAAAAGATTAAAGTAAACGAGCCAAGTGTAATGGACACAATTACTATTTTAAGAGGGCTTAAAGAAAGATTTGAAATTCATCATGGTGTAACTATTCAAGATAAAGCACTTGTTGCTGCTGCAACTTTATCCGATAGATATATTACAGATAGATTTTTACCAGATAAAGCCATCGATTTAATAGATGAAGCTTGTGCAACGATAAGAGTTCAGATGGACTCTGTTCCTAATGCTCTTGACTCTTTAACTAGAAAAATTATGAGCTTAGAAATAGAACGTCAGGCGATAAAGAAAGAAAAAGACCAGTTATCAATGAACCGTAAAGAAGAAATTGATAAAGAACTAGTTGGGTTGAAGAAACAAGAAAAAGACTTTAAAGAAGCTTGGGAAGAAGAGAAAAGTCTTTATACTAAAATACAAAATAAAAAGAAAGAGATAGAAAGAACTAGATTTGATTTAGAACAAGCTGAAAATAAATATGACTTAGAAACAGCTGCTAGATTAAGACATGGAACCCTACCTCGCCTTGAAAAAGAACTAGAAGAGTTAAAAAGTAAAGACACTAAGAAACTATTAAGTGATCATGTTGATGAAGAAGATATTGCTACTATCATTTCTAAATGGACTAATATTCCACTTAGCAAATTAGTTAGTAGTGAGAAAGAAAAACTACTAAATCTTGAACAAGCAATGAAACATAGAGTAATGGGTCAAGATGAAGCTCTACACTTAGTAAGTGAAGCTATCATTAAATCAAGAAGTGGTATTAAAGACCCTAATCGTCCGATTGGTTCTTTCATCTTCTTAGGACCTACTGGAGTAGGTAAGACTGAAGTAGCTAGAACACTAGCCAGTGAATTATTTGATGATGAGAAACATATAGTTCGTATCGATATGAGTGAATATATGGAAAAATTCAGTGTTTCAAGACTTATTGGTTCTCCTCCAGGATATGTTGGTTATGAAGAAGGAGGACAACTTACCGAAGCCGTAAGACGTAATCCATATAGTATAGTATTATTTGATGAAATAGAAAAAGCTCATCCGGAAGTATTAAACTTATTACTACAAATATTAGATGATGGTAGAATAACCGACTCTAATGGACGTACTGTTGATTTTAAAAATACTATTATTATAATGACATCTAATCTTGGAAGTGAATATATTCTAGATGGTGATACTAGTAAAGTAGAAAGTGAATTAAAAAATCATTTTCGTCCAGAATTTATTAACCGTATTGATGAAGTAATTATCTTTAAACCATTAACTAAAGATGTTATTTACAAAATACTTGATAAAATTATTAAAGATATTGAGAAAAGACTAAGTAACGATCAAATTAAATTGGCATTAACTACTGCTGCTAGAGATTATTTGGTAGATGCTGGTTATGACATTAACTATGGAGCAAGACCTTTGAAACGAGAAGTTAGTAAGACAATAGAAAGCTTACTTGCCCATGAATTAATAAAAGGAACTATTCCATATAATGCTACAGTTACTTTTGATGTAAAAGATAACAATTTAGTAATTTCTAAAGTAGAAGTAAAATAAGACTGAAAATTAACTCAGTCTTATTTTTTTCAACAATTTTTGTGGACAAAGTTTTTTATAATAGATTTGGTGATAAAGATGAAAGTGAAAATATTTGATTTTGAAGATGAAGGAGATTTACAAGAAGCGATGAATAACTTCTTAAGTGATTTAGAAGGAGAAGTTGTTGATATTAAATATGAAGTTAGTTCCTTTCCTTCTGGAGAAGAACAAATCTATTGTTTCTCAGCAATGATTATTTACTTTTGTAAATAGTTTTTACTCCATAATAAGAAGGAAAATACCTTTTATACTTATTATAAGCATTCATATCAATGGGATAATCAAATTCTCCGATATGTTCAAATACTTCTGCACCAAAGTTTTTCTTAAAATAATAACTACCATCATTTAAATCTTTTACTTCATAAAAATTGTAAGAATTATAATTATCTTCGATTGCTTCTTTAATCATTCTATAATGAATAGAATAAGAAGCATCCAAATCAATATAATCTTCTACCATGCCACCCATTAGAGCGGTGACTTCCTTACCATATAATAAAAATAAATAACCACCTAAAAAGATAACATCTTGATTAGTTTTTTCCTTTAGTTCTGTATAATATTTTCTTCTATTATTAATTGTTTTCTTTTGTTCATTATATAAAAGTTCTTTATCAATAAAAGTTTCTTCAGTCATACCACCTTCTTGATAAATTCCTATTCTTTTTTCTTTTTCAATTTGTAAGACTTTTTCTTCCTTTTTTAAATTTTCTAATGTTAAATTTAAATTTAGTTCAGCGACCATAATCTTAAATTGATCAGTAGTAAAAGCATCACATAAATCTTCATAGAAAGGAAGAGTACACTCTAAAGTATTAAAATTCTTATTAATCTTTTTCATCATTTCTTCAAAAAGATTAAATTCATCTTTATCAAGTTCTCTTACAATGTAACCAAGACGGTCATTTCTTTTGATAATTTGTCTTGCTTTTTTTTGCATATTATCTAAGACATCATTAAGATTTCTTTTAGTTAAGTCAAGTTTCATTACATATTTTGGGCTAATAGTATCATTAGTATTTTCAATAAAACCAATTTTTGTTAAGTAGTCTTTAATAAATAAATTATTAATGCCGCCTTGAATAACATTACCATTATCATCTTTACTGGCAGTCATTATTTCTGGATCGATTTTTAGATAGATACCATTTCTTTCTTTAATAAAGTTAATAACTTCTTTGGTGAATAACTCCAATAAATCATAATTTTTATAATCGATTAAAAAACCTTGTGGCGCATAGAAAAATCTTCTTTTAATAGCAAAATTTTCCTTTGAGAGTAATACGGTTGCTCCTAGAATTCTATTTTTATCTTCAAGCCCTAAAAAATAAGCATGCCAAGCTTCTCCACCTTTAAACTTTGCCCAATAGATGCTTTGCTCAAAAGGACAAATTTCTAAGTGATTAGCATATTCGTTAAATTCTGTTTTAGATAGTTCAACAAGTTTCATCTTATCACCTCAATCTTAAACTAATTATACTTGATTCTTTCACTAAGTGCAAGATTATGATATGATTATATAGGAGCGTGATGTATAAATGAGAAAAAAAGAACTTAAGCAAAATTCGTTTCTAAATGGAGCATTTATCGCTACTATGGGAATAGTTATTACTAAAGTATTGGGAATGCTTTATGTTATTCCTTTTTATGCGATAATTGGTGAACAAGGTGGAGCTCTATATGGTTATGCCTATACCATTTACTTATTATTTCAATCGTTATCTTGTGCTGGTATTCCAAATGCTATTTCTAAGATAATTAGTGAATATCAAACATTAGGTTATAAAAATGCTAAAGAAAAAGCCTTTAAGATAGGAAGAAGACTTGCTATTTTTATGGGAATTTTTGTCTTTATTATTTTAGTTTTATTTGCTCCATTCATTGCAAAAGCGATTATCGGAGATTTAACTGGTGGAAATACTTTAAAAGATGTAACTTATGTTATTAGAGTAATTGCCACAGCTATTTTAGTAGTACCAATCTTAAGTATATATAGAGGTTACTTAGAAGGACATAAATTTATTACTCCAACGGCTATTTCTCAGGTGGTTGAACAAGTAGCCCGTATAATAGTTATTATCTTTGGTTCTTATGCTGCTTTAAATGTTTTTCATTTATCATTAACAACAGCAGTCGGCGTAGCAACTTTTGGGGCAACCGCAGGAGCATTAGTCGGTTACTTATATTTACTTGATAAAGTATTTAAACATAAAAAAGAAATTAATGAAATAACTGAAGCAAAGGAAGAACCTGTAATTTCTACTAAAGAAATACTAGGAAAAATATTTTTCTATGCCTTACCCTTTATAATGATTGATGTTTTTAAATCAGCTTATAATTTTGTTGATATGACAACGCTAGTAAAGACACTAGTTCATACTGCTGGTTATACAACAGTAGCAGCTGAAAACTCTATGAGTGTTATTTCTACTTGGGGAAATAAACTAAATATGATAATAGTTTCTATTTCTACTGGTATAATAATAAGTTTGATACCAAATCTTACTTCCTCATCAGTTAAAGGTGATAAAAAAGATGTTCATAATAAGATTAATCAAACTCTACAGATTTTATTATTCTTATCTGTACCTATGACGATTGGTTTATCATTCTTATCAAAGCCAGTATGGGATGTGTTTTATGGTAGTAAATCTGCTGTTGGAGCACAAATAATGGCATATTACATCTTTGTTGCTTTAATTATTTCTACTTATACAGCATTAGTTTCTATTGTTCAAGTTTTAAAATATTATAAAGAGGTATTTATTTCTTTATTTGCTGGAGTTTTAATCAAGGCTTTAACTAATGTTTATTTAATTAAAACTTTCTATAGTTTAGGCCTTCAACCAGTGTATGGTTCAATAACTGCTACAATTTTAGGCTATTTAGCAGGTATCATTTTATGTTTACATTATTTAAAGAAAAAATGTGGCGTTAGTTATAAACCAACTATTAAAATAACTGGAAAAATAATTTTAGCCGATATCTTTATGATTTTAGCGCTATTTTTAGTTAAATTTGTTGTACCAATTTCATCTTCTGTTAGACTTTTAAATATTCCAATTATTTTGGTATATACTATTATTGGAGCTGGTGTTTATCTACTAGTATCTTATAAATCTGGTGTTATTGATGAAGTATTAGGTAAAGAAATGTTAGCTAAAATTAAACGAAAGGTGGCTAAGAAATAATGCTAGAAGAACTAACAGAAAAAGAATTTCAAGAGTTTTCAAAAACAAGTCCATCAAGAAACTTTATGGAAACAATAGAAATAGGTAATCTTCGTAAATCAAATGGATGGACAGTTAACTATCTTGGTCTTAAAGAAAATAAGAAAATAGTAGGGGCTACCTTACTTCTCTCTAAAAAAAGACATTTTAATAAATATGAATTTTATGCTCTACGTGGTCCATTACTTGATTATAATAATAAAAAATTGGTTAGTACTTTTCTAAGTGAATTAAAAAAATATGTAAAAAAGCATAATGGTTATTGTTTAAGACTTGATCCTTATCTTCCGCTACGTCGTTTTGATGATAAAGATAATAGTATTTCTCTTACTTATAAACCGGATATCACTGTTGATGTATTAAATTCTTTAGGCTTCAAAAAATCATCAAAAGAAGAACAAGTATCTTCTATGTATTTATTAGACTTAGTAGGTAAGAGTGAAGATGATATTTTAAAAGAGATGAAACCAAATACTAGAAATTATATACGAAAAACTATTAAGAACGGTATTGAAGTTGTAGAATTGAAAAAAAATGGACTTCAAGAATTCTATGATGTAATGATTGAAACAGGAAAAAGAAAGGGCTTTGATGTCCGTGCTCTCTCTTATTATGAAAAAATGTATGACTTATTTTCTAAAAATGGTGAGATAAAATACTTAGTAACAAGACTTAATCTCGATAAATATATTGAATTATTAGAAACTGAAATTAAGGAAAATGAAACTAAGAAGGCAGCTTTATCTGATTCTTGGTGTAACGATGGTAAAAGGAAAAATTTTGATACTACTATAGAATCTCTTAAAAAGCGTATTAATATTGCTAAAGAACAAAAAGCTGAGGCTAAAAAAAATATTATTACTTTATCTGGTTCAATGTTTGTAATGACAAATCCAGAGATAGTTTATCTTTCTAGCGGTAATTATGAAAAGTATATGCTGTACAATTCCCAATACTTAATTCAGTGGGAGATGATTAAATATGCTATAGCTCACGGATATAAACGATATAATTTCTATGGAACACCAATTACTAACAAAGAAGACAAAACTTACGGTATATATGAATTTAAAGCTAGTTTTAATGGTTTTATGGAACAATTAATTGGAGAATACGTGGTTGCTACTTCACCAGTTTATTATTTAATAAATTTAATACATAAAATAAAAAAGTCGTAGAGAAATCTATGACTTTTGTGTTGTATCGGTTTGTGTTGAATTATCAGGAGTTGTCGGTGTTGTTGTGTCACTTGGTGTAGTTGGAGTAGTAGTTTTATCATCAGTTGTTTTATTATCATCTGTTGATAAAATGTTATTCTCTTGGTCTTCTGTTACTGTGATATTAGCAGTATAAATACTATTATTGAAAGTAACAGTATATTGATATTGACCTGGTTTGGTAATATCTACTCCGGATAAATCAAATTTTAATAAAGCTTTAACTTCATCTGTTAAGGGATTCGGATCACTGATATAATCAGCTGGATTTGTTGAAAGAGCAGTTCCTTTTTTTATCGTAAATGACTTTAATACAATAGTATCTACTTGATTAGTAGGTGCTACTTTTTCAATAATATTAATAGTTCCTTCAAAAGCTTTCTTTTTATAATAAACTTGATATTTATAAGTACCAACTTTTGTAACATCAACATTACTTGTATCTAATTTTAAATTTGCTAGAATTTCTTCACTAACAGCTTCTTCTAAATAATCAGCAATCTTTATGCTAAGTGGTGTGTTTGTTTCAAGTTCAAAGTTCTTAAGTTTAAGAGTAACTTCTTGCTTTTGATTAGCTTGTAACTTTTGTGATACCACTATTGCGACAGTTTGACCTTGCTCATCATCTAGCTTGGAATAAAGACATCCACAAGAGATGCAAAGTGTTCCTAAAAGAGCAAAGGAAGAAACGACTACTAAACGGATTTTTTTATCCATCTATAAATCCCACCTTTTCTATCTTATTTACATTATATGATAGAATTTTTTTAGTGGCAAGTAAAAAATGCTAATTCCTAGGGGATTAACATTTCTATTAGACATTGTCTCCTTGATAAATATTTTCTTTTGCCATCTTTTTATCTATTTCATTTAAGACTTCAAATTTCTTTAAAAGCCAGGTAGGAGCGATTAAATCTTCTTTCTTGGGGTCTCCTGTTATGCGATGAATTACAATTTCTTTCCTTAAATAAGTTAATTGTTTAACGGTGATATCAACATATGCTTCTCTAGTTAAAACCTTAAATGGTTTAGATTTATAAATTTTTTCAAGTGGTGTATCCTTTAAAATATGTAACATATGAATCTTTATTCCTTGAATATCGAGTTTGTTTAAATACATAACAGTATTAAGCATATCTTCTTCTTGCTCGTATGGTAGTCCATTTATGATATGAACAACAACATTTATTTTTCTTTCTCTTAGTTTTTTTACCATAAGTTCGAATTCATCTAAAGTTTCTCCTCGATTAATATATTTTAAAGTTTCTTCTTTAGCTGATTGTAGACCTAATTCTACTTGCAAATAAGTTCTTTTACTAATATCTTCTAAATAATCAAGACACTCGTCACTAATAGCATCACTTCTAGTAGCGATAGCGATACCAACACAATCTTTGTGATTAATAAATGGCTCATAATATCTTTTTAACGTGTCAATATCAGCATAAGTATTAGTCCTTGCTTGGAAATAAGCGATAAATTTGGCATCTGGCCATTTCTGCTGCATCATCTTTTTACCTTTTTCAAATTGTAATAACAAGCTTTCTTCTTTATTACCAGCAAAGTCACCACTACCAGATTTAGAACAGAAAATGCAACCACCATAACTTTTCCTTCCATCAATATTAGGACAGGAAAAGTTGGCGTTTAGACTAACTTTAGCAATTTTACAACCAAATTTTTCTTTATAAAAATAAGTAAGGGTATGATATCTCTTATTATCAAGAGTGAATGGAAACTTATTCTCCATAATGTGCTCCAATAAATGATAAGAATAACGCTTCCATATATTGTTTTGCGAAGAATAAACTAAGTGCTTTATTCTCTTTTTTATTATTTTCAATATTACTTAAGAAATATAGAGTAATTAACTTAGCATTCTTTGTTACAGAAATATTCTTACTTTTAATTTCTTTTTTTATCTCTGTTGTTAGTTTAGAAGAACTATTTACTCCTATTCTTAGTTTTTCAAAGTAATTATTTAAACTATAAATAGTATCTTCTCTTAAACTAAACTCTTTTCCTAAATCTTCAATTAACTTTAATAATTTCTTTTCTGTAAGATTAGTATTTAAATAATGACTTAGTTCTTCTTTATTCTTTTGATAAAATTTATTTATTTCATTTTTTCTAAAAGTAAAATAATCACCATCTAACTTTTTAAAAGCTTTCATCGTATCATTGTATCCAAAATTAATATTAATCTTTGCTTGCTTTTTATTAAAATCTAAGAAGAAAGAAATCTTATTTTTCGGTTTTATATAAGTAGCATTTAAACTTTCTTTAGGTATTCTTTTAAGACCAGGTGCTCGAAGATCAACGATAATTGCTTCTGTTGCCCCAAGTTCTATAGCAAGATTAACTGGTAAATTATCATAAAAACCACCATCAATATATTTTTCTCCATCAATATTTTTCATTTGAAAAGCAGGATAACAAGTAGCAGAAGCCATTAAATAATCGATAAGTTTATCTTCTTCGATATCTTTTTTCGAAATAATTAACGGCTTCTTAGTAGAAAAATTATAAGTAACTAAGCCATAGTTAATTTTTGAATTATAAAACTTTTTCTTATTAATACATTTTTCAATGATAGTCTCAATTTTCTTAATATCCATACCACCATTTTTGATAAAATTATCACCATAAAGTTTTAAAATATCAATCTTAGTATCATTTTTAGGTTCTTGTTCAAATAAATATTTAAGACTTAATTTGTTCCAGATATATAAAGCTTTAAAATAAGTATTTTGAGTCATAAGAGCACCATTTAATGCTCCAATAGAAGTACCAGTAACAATATCATACTTGATATGCATTTTTCTAAGAGCTTTCCAAACTCCTATTTCATAACTACCTTTGCTTCCTCCTCCTGATAGTACCACAGCACGCATAAAACCACTCCTTTAAAATTTGCACTTATTATAGCAGAAAAAATTGAAAAAGTCTATTCAATGATAGTGTAACATTTCTATCTAATAAATAGAAAATTTACTTAAGAAAATAATTAAATATTATTGATGAGTTTTTTAGTGATTTGATATAATTAATCTAAGAGTAGGTGGTAGTAATTGAAAATTAAAAAATTAAAACTAAAGAAAGAAGTTACAGACATTGGCAAATATATATTAATCGGTTTAGTAATTTTGATCACTATTTTCATCTTTCTTTTTGCAAAAAAACTAAACTTACAAAAATTAGGTTATAGTAAAAAAGCTTCTAGTGTAATAGTTAGAAAATTTAAATGGAATAAAGTAAGTAAGATAGGAGAAAATAAAACTTTAAATGCTGCTTTTGAAAGTAGTGCTTATAAAGAAGAAAATTTTGTACATTATAAAAATATCGAATATCAAAATCTAAAAGACATAATTCCTAGTATTAATAAACTAATAGAAAAAGGTTATACAGATGATGAGATTTCACTAATATTAACAAGAGGAAATAATGAAGAAGTCAAAGAGTTTGCTAAAAGAGGAAAGGTAAAGTATCTTAAGGAATTCTTTTCTGTTGATTATTCTCATTTATCTAAATATGATAGATATGTTGCTTATAAAAATAAAGAAAATGATACTCCAGATATTACAGTACTAAACGTAGAATTAGACTTTGATAAAAAAGAATATGAGGATGTAAAGGTAATTAATGAATTTAGTAAGACTGCTTTAGTTAATAAACATCATCAGTTGAGTAGTAAATATATACCTAATGACTTAGTAACATTTCAATCCGATGATGTTAAAGGAAGTAGTAAGATTAAAGCTAATAAAGAAGTAGTGGAAGCCTTTCATAAAATGCGAGAGGCAGCTAAAGAAGACGGTAAAGATATTGTTGTAAACTCTGGTTATCGTAGTTATGCTGATCAAGAAGAGACAGTTTCCTATTATCAAAATGCTTATGGTGATAGTTATGTAGAAAAAAATATCGCCAAAGCAGGTTACTCTGAACACCAAACCGGAATGGCTATTGACGTAGCAAGTAAAAATACTAGCGTCTTTACAGAAAGTGAAGAGTACAGCTGGATGATGGAAAATGCTTACAAATACGGATTTATTCTAAGATATCCTAAATCTAAAGAAGATGTAACTTTATATAAATGTGAACCATGGCATTATCGCTATGTAGGTGTCAAGATTGCTAGTTACATTAAGAAAAATAATATTACTTATGATGAATATTATGTAATGTTTTTACAATGAAATTAAAATATGTTATTATAAAGTAAAAGAATAGGAAGGATGATATAGATGTATCCACTTGGGAAACAATTTGAGCGGGATTTAAAAAAAGCAAAGAGTGATGAAAAGTGTATTGTTAAAGGTGAAAAGTATCGTTTTACCATATTAACTGAAAGGCTGATAAGACTTGAATATAACGAAAATGGCCATTTTGTAGATAGTCCTAGTCAGCTTGCCTTATATCGTGCTTTCAACTTTCCTAATTATCAACTTAAACAAGATGATAGATTCCTTCAAATAACTACTAAATATTTTCGACTTACTTATGTTAAAGAAATGCCTTTTACGGGAAGTAAAGTAGATCCGATGAAAAATCTTAAAATAACTCTTTTAAGTAGTACCAATGAAAATGAAAATAGAGATTGGTACTATGGTCATCCAGAAGCTAGAAATATGGGTGGCAATATGATAAGTGAAGATGTTCCTTTATCACAATACTTAAAAAGAGGTCTTTATTCTCTTGAAGGTTTTGCTTCTATTGATGATTCTAATAGTTTCTTGTTTTTAGAAGATGGAACTTTAGAAGCAAGAGAAAAAGGTAGTATTGATATTTATGTTTTTATGTATAATAAAGATTTTTCTTTAGCTCTTAGTGATTACTTTAAATTAACAGGTATGCCTTCTTTAATACCGCGTTATGCTTTAGGAAATTGGTGGAGTAGAAATACTACCTATGATACCGAAAAAGCAATGGATATAGTTAGTCACTTTGAACGAAGGAAAGTACCTCTTGCTATCTTTCTTTTAGATAAAGATTGGCATTATCGTGATGTTGGTGAAACTAAAAATCTACATACGGGTTTTACTTTTAATGCTAATTTGTTTCCCAACCCTAAAGAATTTATAGATACCTTACACGAACATAATGTAAGAGTTGGTCTAGAAGTAGATCCTAAAGAAGGCATCTATCCCCACGAAGCTTATTATCAACAAGCTTGTCAATATTTGAACATTACTGGTAATAAAATAATCTTATTTGATCCTTTGAATCCAAAACTATTAGATATATACTTTAAGATGTTTTTACATCCTTTGGAAAGCATTGGAGTAGACTTCTTCTTTCATGACTATACTCCTGATAATGATGTTTATAAATTATTAGCTTACAATCATTATAACTATCTAGATTCAGGAAGAAATCCTGCTAAACGAAATATGTTTTTAGCAAGAAATGGTCTTTATGCTCCACATCGTTATCCAATATTATATGCAGGAAGTAGTGAAATATCTTGGGAAGGTCTAAGAGAGATATCTTCTAGTACATTAAGTGCTAGTAATATAGGTGTTTCATTCTGGAGTCACGATGTCGGTGGAAATCATGGTGGTGTAGAAGAAAGTGAACTTTATATTCGTTATGTTGAGTTAGGGTGTTTCAGTCCAATCTTAAGATTCCATGCTGCAAGAGGAGTTTATTATAAGAGAGAACCTTGGCGTTGGGATGTTAAGACGGAAACAATCGTTAATGATTATTTACGATTTAGACATAGATTAATTCCTTATTTATATACTGAAAGTTATCGTTACTATAAGGAAGGAAAGTGTTTAGTAGAACCATTTTATTACCGCTATCCTTGGGTTATTGATGATAATAAGTATCGCTATCAGTATTTCTTTGGAAAAGAATTATTAATCTGTCCAATCATTAAAAAGAAAGATTTAACAATGAACCGAACAATTCATGAATTTTATATTCCAGAAGGAACTTGGTATGATTTTAAGACTGGTAAGAAATTCCCAGGTGATAAGAAGTATGTTTCTTTCTATCGTGAAGAAGATTACCCTGTATTTGCAAAGAGTGGAGCGATAATTCCTCTATCAAATAGAAGTGATAAAAATAATGTTGGACTTCCTCTTGATTTTGAAATTCATATCTTTCCAGGACTTTCAAATATTTATACTATGTATGAAGATGATGGTATCACTTCCTTATATAAAGAAGGTTTATATCTAAAAACTGATATTGATTACAATTATATGAAAAATAATTATACTGTTATTGTTCGTTCAGTTGAAGGAAAAAGTGGAGTTGTTCCTCTTAAGAGAAATTATCGCTTTAGATTTAGAAATACTAAACAAGCAGAGGAAGTAAAAGCTTTCTACAATGATAAGGAAATAAAGATAGAGTCAATGTATATAGAAGATAATGACTTTGTAGTAGAATTAAAAAATATTAATACAATCGGTCAGTTAACATTGATGTGCCGTGGTAAAGATATTGAAATAGATGCCGTTCGTCTAATTAATGAAGATATTAATAGTATCTTAATGGACTTACAGATTAATACTTATTTAAAAGAGAAAATAGCAGATATAATCTTTTCTGATTTACCAATTAAGAAGAAAAGAATTGCTATTAGAAAGTTAAGAAGGTCATCTTTATCACGAGAATATATGAATTTATTCTTGAAATTGTTAGAATACATTGAACAAGTTTAGGATAGAAATATCCTTTTTTTGTCGTAATTTGGAATAGAACATTTAATCAGTACAAAAAAAACTTATTAATAGATGACTTTTCCAATGAAAGTTGATACAATGATGATATGAGGTGATACCAAGGATGAAAGCGATGATTACAGGGGCATCGAGTGGAATCGGGAAGGATATGGCTATAACTCTTAGTCATATGGGATACGATTTAATATTGGTTGCCAGGAGTGAAAAAGCCTTAGAAGAAATTAAAAAACAATTAAATACTGATGTGGAAATAATAGTTAAAGACCTTAGTAATTCAGAAAATGTTAAAGAAGTTTTTGAATCAACCAAAAAATATGATATTGACTTACTAATTAATAATGCAGGATATGGAATATTTGGCTCTTTTGATGAAACGGATTTAGATAAAGAATTAGAAATGTTAAATGTCAACATAAATGCTGTACATATTCTAACAAAACTTTATCTAAAAGAAATGGAAAAGAAGGATAAAGGAATTATCTTAAATGTTGCTAGTAGTGCAGCTTTCTTTCCAGGTCCACTTTTATCTAGTTATTATGCTAGTAAAAGTTATGTCTATCGTTTAAGTCTTGCCATTAATGAAGAATTAAGACGAAAGAAAAGTAATGTTCAAATATCTGTTTTATGTCCAGGACCCGTTGCTACTAATTTTAATGAACGAGCAGGAGTTACCTTTTCAGTTAAACCATTATCAAGTAAATATGTAGCAGAATATACTATAAAAAAATGTCTACAAGGAAAAACGGTTATTATTCCAGGAACAATGATGAAACTAACAAAATTTATCTCTCACTTTGCAAGCGATAAAATGATTGCAAAAATAACCTATCACATACAGAAAAAGAAGGAAAAATAGTGTCCTTACTAACTGTTGAAAATTTACAAATAGCACCATTTGATGGAATAAATAAAACCTTTAAAACTGGTTCTATAGCATTTATTGCTGGACCTAGTAATTCCTATAAAACTCTTTTAGTAAAAGTATTAGCCGGTATAATTAAAACAGAAGAAATGATTAGAGTTAATAGAACATTTATAGAAAAAATAAATTCTAGACAGTATCCATATAAAATTCAAACTATTTTTGAAGAAGAAGTATTTAAAACCGAAACAATAAAAGAAGAAATAATCTTCAACTTAAACAGATTAAATATTAGTGAAGATAGTATCACCAAAGAAAAAAGAAGAATCTTATCACTATTTCAATTAACAAAAGATGAAAATAAAAAAATAATAGAACTTGATAAATATACTAAAATAAAATTAAGTCTAGCTTGTGCTTTCCTTTATAGTCCAGAAGTAATATTACTAGATGATGTATTTAAATATTTAAAAGTAGATGAATTGAAATTCTTAGCAAAAATATTTAATAAATATAAAGAAAAAATAGTCTTTATTTGTATGACTAATAACTTAGAAGTACCAACATATTTTTCTAATGTAGACTTATCAATATTAGATGAAGGAAAAATAATAAAAGAAGGAGATATACTAACCGTTTTAAATGACGATAGTATGCTAAATAAACTAGGCTTTCGCCTGCCATTTATGATTGATTTATCTTTAAAATTAAAGTATTATAATCTAGTCGATAAAATTATTTTAAATCAAAAAGAAATGGTGGAGATGTTATGGAAATAAAACTTTCGCATATTAAAACAGCTAAATTAAATGATGTTTCTATTAACATACCTTCATCAGTAATAACCGGTGTAACAGGTACTAATCAAGAAGAAATACTGAAAGTTATTTCTTTTTCTAACGAATTTAGTGGAAATATATATTTTGATAAAGAAAGAGTTACCAAAAAAAAGCAAGATTATTATAAAAGTAAGATTTATTATGTACCATTAGAATTTAATTTAGAGTATCCTTTGTATACTGTAGAAGAATATTTAAGATACTTTATTCTTTCTAATTCCTCAAAAATAGTTAATATAGATGAAAAAGTAGTAGGAGCTTTAAAGATAGTAGGACTTGATAAGTCATTACTAAAAAGAACAATTACTACTTTATCATCTAGTGAAAAGAAGTGGTTTCAACTATCTCTTGCTTTCTTATATAATCCAGAAATATTACTTCTTGAAAATCCCTTTATTTACTTTGATGAGAAAGAAAAAGCAAAATTAATTAGAATATTAGAACGTCTTAAAGATAAATTTCATAAGACGATAATAATTACTAGTGATAATCAAGATTTACTGTATGAAATAACTAGATATTTAGTAATATTGAAAGATGGAAAGCTATACCAAGAAGGACTTACAGAGAGTATTTACTATTACCTATTTAATGAGAAAGAATTAGGTTATGAATTACCTAAGATAGTATCATTTATAAAATTAGTAGAAAAAATGAAAAAGATAAAATTAGACCATAGAAAAGATATAAAAGATTTAATGAAAGATATATATAGAGAGGTTAAGTAGAATGAGATTTTTAATACATTTTTCTTATGATGGTAGTATGTTTCATGGTTATCAGACTCAACCGGGGTATAGAACTATTCAAGAAGAGTTAGAACAAGCTGCTACAAAAATAAATGATGGTAAGAAAGTAAAAATAACTGCTAGTGGAAGAACTGATAAAGGAGTACATGCCTATCACCAAGTTGCTCATTTAGATATGGAAGTAACAATCAGTGAAAAGCAACTTAAAAGAGCAATGAATAGATATTTACCTTGTGATATTCATGTTTTTAAAGCAGAAATAGTGAGGGCTGATTTTCATGCAAGATATTTTGTTGAAGAGAAGACTTATGAATATCATTTAAATATGGGGGAATATAATCCACTAAGAAGAAACTATTGTTATCAACATAACTATCCACTTAATTTAGAAGCGATGGAGGAAGCGATAAAGTATTTTGTGGGAACTCACGATTTTAGGGCTTTTGTGACAGAAAATAGTATTAAAGATAATTGTGTTAGAACGATAACAAAAGCTAGTATTAGAAAAGATGATTACTATCAAGATGAGATTATATTTACCTTTGTTGGTAATGGTTTTTTAAGATATCAAGTAAGAAATATGGTTGGAATTTTAATCAAAGTTGGTACTGGTAAAATAGATAAAACTTTAGTAAAGGAAATTCTAGATAGTAAAATAAGGGGAAAACATGGAACAACTGCTAAAGCAGAGGGACTTTATTTGAAAAATATTAAGCTAAGAAGTTGACAAATATAAAGATTATGGTATAATTTTAATCGGTACATTTAAATCCCCACATAAATTGAACGGTGGGAACGTTCGGTTTAAGTAAAGGAGAAAAATTATGAATAGTTATATGCAAAAAAAGGAAACAGTTACAAGAAATTGGTATTTAATTGACGCTGAAGGAAAACCTTTAGGACGTGTTGCTAGTAAAGCAGCCGTTGTACTTCGTGGTAAACACAAACCTACTTATACACCTCATGTTGATTGTGGTGATTATGTTATCATTGTTAATGCTTCTAAAGTATTATTAACAGGTAACAAAATGGAAGACAAAAAGTATTACAATCACTCTCAATACCCAGGTGGTTTAAGAATTCGTACTGCTAAAGAAATGGTAGAACGTTATCCTGAAGAAATGGTAGAAAAAGCTGTTAAAGGAATGTTACCTAAGAATCGTTTAGGACGTAGTATGTACAAAAAATTATTTGTATATGCAGGTGAAAATCATCCTCATATGGCTCAAAAACCAGAAGAAATGGATATTTAAGGAGGTTAAGTTATGGCAAAAGAAAAACAAGTATATACTGGAACAGGTAGAAGAAAAACATCAGTTGCTCGTGTAACTCTTACAAAAGGAACTGGTAAAATCACTATCAATGGTCGTGACGTAAATGAGTATTTCCCACACAAGACTATGGTAATGGATTTAACTCAACCACTTGATGTTACTGATACAAGAGATATGTTTGATGTAACAGCTAATGTATCTGGTGGTGGATGTTCTGGACAAGCAGGAGCAGTAAGACATGGTATTACTAAGGCATTATTAATTTATGATGCTGCAACTCCAGCTGATGCAGAAAATAGCTTCCGTAAAATTCTTAAAAAAGAAGGATTTATTACAAGAGATCCACGTAAGAAGGAACGTAAGAAACCAGGACTTAAAAAAGCACGTCGTGCACCACAATTCTCAAAACGTTAATTTGTTTCTATTCCTCGAAAATATATATTTTCGAGGTTTTGTTTTTTTGGAGGAAAAATGAAGAAGTATCTGACTAATTTTGACTTAAAACTGATTGCAATCATTACTATGACAATTGACCATATTGGAGCAATCATTTATAATGATATAGATATTTTTAGAATTATTGGAAGAATTAGTTTTCCAATATTTGCTTTTTTACTGGTAGAAGGCTTTAAAAATAGTAGTAATCGTCTGAAATATTTTTTAAGATTAATTATTTTTGCTTTTATTACACAACCGATTTATGATTATGTATTTAAGAGTAATACTTTAAATATTTTATTTACTTTTTCACTAGGCTTTCTTTTACTGATGATAATAGAAGGTGGTAAAAAAATTATTGATAAATATAATAAAGGATTAGAATCTTATCTTTATAAAACAGTTTTTTATAGTCTCTTTTATATCTTATTTTCCATATTAGCAGTCTTTTTGAATGTAGATTATACCGTATTAGGAATAACAACGATTTTTGTTTTTTATTTATCACCTAATATATTTTTATCATTTATACTTTATCTTTTAGTAGTATTATTCTTAGAAACAAATGATATTCAACTGTATAGTATTGTAGCTTTCATCTTTCTTTATTTTTATAATGGTAAACGTGGTCGGAAGATTAAATATTTCTTTTATTTATATTATCCACTTCATCTTTTATTACTAAAAATGCTTATTTCTTTGTAGCATTTTTTTTCTTTTTGCATACATTACGTTAGAGGGAGGAATGTTCTTTTGTTAAAATTAAGTATTTTGCAGGAAATGTTAATAGTTTCTATTGCTCTTAGTGCAGTAACTTGTGCTTTGGTACAAAAGACAAAGAGATGTTTTAAGTGTTCGGCACATTTATGTCTTTATAGCTTTATTGTTAACCTAGTCTTAGGTATACTTTTCTGTATTACATTTACTTCAATCACTTTTCCAGAAAGTTTATGGGTCGGTTTTTTTAGCTTTATTGGTGCTGATACAATTTATAAATCTTTAGAGGGAAAACTTAAATCGTATAGTGAATTAACACGAAGTGAAACAGTAACTATTGAAAAAGAAAATATTATAAAAAGGAGTAGTAAATAATGGAAAAACCACTTTATCCTAGTCCTTATATGCGAATAACTCAAGGCTATAATGTGGGAACACATCTTGATAGTTATGCTATTGATGAAGCTGGTAGTGATTCTGGAATTGATTTCATTTTAGCCCCTTTCACCGGAGTAATTAAAAAAATCTATCCTAATGATGCAAATGAAGTTTGGTTTGAAAGTGTTGAGCAAGTAGAATATCCAGACGGTACGATTGATTATATGACCATGATGTTTGCGCATGATAATGATGTTTCTAATTTAAAAGTTGGACAGGTTATTCCAAAAGGAACTAGATTTTACGAAGAGGGAACAAAAGGAAACGCCACTGGTAATCATGTTCATATGGAATGTGGAAAAGGTAAGTTTACAGGTAGTGGCTGGCATAAAAATAGTGCTGGATATTGGTCGATTAATAATCCAAAGAAACCAACGGAATGTTTATGGATAGATGATACAATTAAGATAGTAGATAGTAAGGGTTATACTTTTAGAAAAATAGAAGAAGTACTAAAAAATGATGATGATGACAAAGAAAAAGAAGTTCCATCACCAGATGAAACTAATAGTAGTAAATTAGAATTAATATTTACTTGTAAGAAAAGTGGTTTATACGCAATAGAACTTAACGAAAATGAGAAGTTATATATTGAATAATTAACCTAGAGTTATATCTAGAATCATCATTAGAACAAAACCAAATAATGTAAAGAAGGCCATTAGGTCCTTTTTTTGATTGGTTTGACTTTCTGGTATTAATTCTTCTACTACAACATAAATCATTGCACCTGCTGCGAAAGCAAGTAAAAATGGCAAGATTGTTTTAATACTTAGCACAAGTAAAGCTCCAATAACTGCTGAAATTGGTTCTACTATCCCAGATAATTGACCATAAAAGAAAGCTTTCTTTCTACTATAACCTTCTCTTCTTAAAGGTAAACTAACAGAACTTCCTTCTGGAAAATTTTGTAGACCAATACCTAAAGCTAAAGTAAAAGCTGACAATAAAGTAGTACCAGGCAAGTTGTAAGCTAAACTTCCAAAAGCAACGCCAATTGCTAGGCCTTCTGGAATATTATGAAGCGTTATCGAAGAAATTAACATAAAACATCGTTTTCTACTTTTAGTATTAGTATCTTTCTTTTTATCTATTAAGTCATAAATTTTATCACCAATAAAGAGTAATATTCCTCCTAGAAGAAAACCAACCGATATAATAAGGGGACCATTCATTTTTAAGGTTTTTGTCATTTCTAAAGCAGGTGATATTAAACTAAAGAAACTAGCAGAAATCATTACTCCTGCAGAAAAACCAAGCATAGCATCCATTACTGTTTTATTGACTTTTTTAAAGAAAAAAACAATACTTGCACCAAGTGCAGTTACTCCCCAAGTGAATATACTAGCGATTAGTGCTTGCCAAACATAAGATAAATTATTAAATTCATTAATCATATTACACCTCTATTAGTAGAATATGTGGAAAACTTTTTTTAGAATGGGCAATTTTGCAAATTCAGCTATAAAAGTGGGGTGATTTTGCACAATTACCTGTGGAAAAAAGCAAATTTCGGATAAAAAACTGTGGAAAATGCAAAATCTCCGATTTGCATATTAGTTTATGACTAGTTATAATTAGGGACGAGGTGGAAAAATGAATTTCAAAGTACTTAATTATGAACTAGATAATGAACAAACAAAAGTAGTAAAAGATGATAGTAAATACTTATTCGTTTTGGCAGGAGCAGGAAGTGGTAAGACATTAACTATCGTAGGAAAAATTAAGTATTTAATTGAAAATAAACATATTAAGGAAGACGAAATAATCTGTATTACTTTCACAAATATGGCGGTAGAAAGCTTAAAAGAGAGGATAAGAATAGAACTTAATAAAGAAATAAAATGTTACACTTTTCATAAACTAGCTATGGAAATAATAAGTGATTCTAAAGAAAACTATTCTCTTGCTGATGATGAATTATTAACAATGATTGTGGAAAACTTTTTTAATGTAGAAATATTTAATTCGAATTACCTATTGAAGGTTGTTTTAAAATACTTTAATAACTTTTTTTCCACAAAGCCTGTGGAAAACTACAAAAGATTGCTAGTTAATAAGAGAAAAGAAGTGGAAATCTTAAAGAGAGAGTTAATAACATTTATTAGATTATTTAAGTGTGGTAGTTATAAACTAGAAGATTTTAAAGATTTTTTCCACGAGATAAAAAGTTATCTCTTACCAATAACTTATTTAAAAGAGAAATATTTTCTTTTGTTAGCATTTAATATATATTTATTGTATGAAAAAGAAAAGCAAGCAGAAAAGGAGCTTGATTTTGATGATTTATTATTTGTAGCTAGGGAAAAAGTGAAAAATTATTCTAAAAGGATATCATATATTATCATTGATGAATATCAAGATACGTCTTACGTTCGTTTCTTACTTATCAAAGAACTAGTGGAACGAAAGAACTGTTCTTTAATGGTAGTAGGAGATGACTTTCAATCGATTTATCGCTTTAGTGGTTGTGATATATCATTATTCTATAATTTTCCTACTTACTTTCCAAATAGTGTAACTCACAAAATAACTACTACTTATCGTAACAGCCAAGAATTAATAACAGTAGCAGGAAGATTTATACTTAAAAATAAATATCAGTTAAAAAAGAAACTAACTTCTTCAAAACATTTAGAGTATCCACTACGAGTGATTTACTATAAAAACAAAAAAGCAGCTATTTTAAAAATATTAGATAGTATCACTTCTCAAAAAGTCTTTATTTTAGGAAGAAATAATAATGATATTTATAGTGTTTTAAGTGAAGAATTAGAACTAAAAAATAATAAAGTTATATATAAGAAAAAGAGCTATTTAGATATAACTTTTCTAACTATTCATAAATCTAAAGGCTTAGAAGCCGATGATGTCATTATTATTAATTTTCTAGATGATACATTAGGTTTTCCCAATAAAATCAAAGAGGAAAGAATAATGCGATTAGTTAGCAAAAGAGAAGAAGACTATCCCTATGCTGAAGAGCGAAGACTTTTTTATGTAGCAATTACTAGAACAAAAAATACTACTTACTTAATGGTACCAACTACTAATTATTCTATTTTTATTAAAGAATTAGAACGAGATTACAAGAGAAGTAAACTTGTTAAATTTGAAAGATTGCTATAAAATTTAAGAGGTGATTGAAATGAAAATGAGCGAAAAGAAAAAGATAGATATTAAACTAGAACGATTTAAGTCATCAAAATTTCGTAGTACTTTTCATCTATCTAAAAAAGATAAAGAATACGTATTGAAGAAAGGTTATCCAGCAATTAAGTCGCATGCTATTGATTTTCTAACAAAAAGATTAGCACCATATCCAACTCCTAATGATGGTAAGCAAACACCCATGCGTGGACATCCAGTCTTTATTGCTGAACATGCTACTGCTACTTGTTGTAGACAGTGTCTTAAAAAGTGGTATCATTTACCTGATAATAGGGAACTAACCAAAGAAGAAATAAGTGATTTAGTAGATATAATAATGGTTTATATATATAATGAAGTTAATAATCAGTAACCTTTATGTAATAAATCAAGAATCATTTTTAAAAATAACCAAGCTGATAATACAATAATAAATAATAAAATTATATATTTAGCTAATTCACTTTCTGTAAAGCCATAGGCAAGAATTAAACATCCATCAATAAAGCCAAGAATTAACTCGTGTAATAAATTTTCTATCTTATCTATATGTTTATTAGAGTCACTAAGCTCTAACTTAAACTTGAAATCTCCTTGCCTTATATATTTTAAAAGACTTTCTGTTTCTGTTGGAATATTAATAAGACTCTTACTACTGCGTAAAACTTTCTTTTCAATATTTTTTAGAGTTTCTCCTGATAATAAATTCTTTTTCTCATTTTCAATGACCTTATCTTTTAATACACTAGTTAAACTAATCGTTGGGTCAAGAGAATTTAATACTCCTTCGATAACACCAATTCCTCTTATTAACATTGTAACATTATGGTCTAAGATTAAATTGTTTTCTTGTAACATCTTAAACATTGAAGTTATAAACTTTTTAGTATCAATCTCTTCTAGACCAATATTTGAAAATTCTTCTAAAATATTTTTAATATCAGTTACTAACTTTGCTTGATTAACTTCATTCTTTTTAATTGACATAGATAAAAGACAATTTGCTACTTCTTGATAGTCTTCAGTAATAATGGCTTTCATACATTTATTTAACAAAGCTTGATTTAATTTTGTTAGGGTACCTACCATTCCCCAATCTAAAAAGTATATTTTATTATTATAAATAGTAATATTATCTGGATGAGGGTCGGCATGAAACAAGCCATCATCTAAAGCTTGCTTGATATAATTCTTACTTAACTCTTTAGCTATTAAACTTTTGTTATAGTCCTCACTATCTAATTTTTCAATATTAGAAACCATTATACCGTCGATGTATTCCATTACCAAAATATTCTTTGAAGATAAGTTTTCTATTACTTTAGGTGTGGCGACAAATGTTTCGTTTTTATTATGTTGTTCAAAGAATAACATATTTTCTTTCTCTTTTTCAAAATCAAGTTCTAACATTGTTGATTGATATAATTCATCTAAGACTGACTCCAAGTCCATTATTTTTATAAAATGATTAAGATGAAGAATTTTTACTGCTTCTTTTAAAAGTTCAATATCTTGTTTGATTTCTTCTTCAATATGTGGTCTTTTAATTTTTAAGACAACATAGGTATTATCTTTTAATCTAGCTTTATGAACTTGAGTGATTGAAGCGGAACCGATTGGTCTTTCATTAACACGTGAAAAGACACTTTTTACATCCTTATATTCTTTCTTTAAGATTTTTTCTATTTCTTCAAAAGGAAGGGGAGTTACGTTAGATCTTAATTTAGATAATTCTTTGGCATAAATATCTGGAATTAAATCAACTCTTGTGGATAAAATTTGACCTATTTTGATGAACGTTGGACCTAAGTCTTCAATTGTTTTTTTTACATTTTTAGGACTTCTATCGTTTAGAATGTTATTATCTTTTAAAATCTTAACTATATTCATTAATCTTTCTTTATTATTCATACTATCACCATTATAATTATACAAAAGAAATTAGATTTTGGTCTAGTCGTATTGAATTATCAAGTGTTAGTTTCTGTCAAAGACTTAGTAATTTTACGTATTAAATAGCTTTATCTTTCCTTTTGCTATATAATATAGAAGAATATTTATTTTGGGGTTATTAATAGAAAAATTAAAACTTTAAAGAATAGAATATATATGAGAAATAAAAATATAAGTGAGGAGAGTATATGAAGCGGGTAGTACAAAATGTAATAACATTTATGATTATTGCAGTAATTATTATGGGAGGTTTTTCAATTTATCGTAGTTATAAACATAATAAAGAATTAGAAAAAACTTATGATTTTGTGATTAGTAAGTTTACAGAGAAAAACGAATTAGTAGTAGCTGATGCTACAGTTGATACTAATGCTAAAAAACATTTACTCCAGAAGCAACCAAAGAATGGCCTTCTTGGATTCAACCATTAGTAAAGTTAGTATCAAGTAGGAGAATTGAGTTGAAGATTCCTGTAAAAACTGAATTTAAATTAGTCTTAAATGAGATAGATAAAGATGATATATCTATTAAAGATAATAAAGTGACTTTTAGAAAGCCTTTAACTGTTAATGTTGATTCTCAGATAGAAGGTGATGTTGAAATAGTTAATTCTTCTAATGGTTTATTAGATAAAGCTGCTGATATGTTAACATCTGGAAAAAGTGCGCAGGAGTTTTTAAATGAAAAAGCCCAAGATACAGTTTATGATACGAGTGAGTACATAATGGAAGATAAGGATACTATTAAAAAAGTAGTAAAATCGGCACAAAAATCTTTAGAAGAGATTTTAAATATTTCTTCAAGTAGTAATATTAGTGTTGAATTAACAGAAGATGATTTAACTTTTGTAAATGTTGATAAAAAAGCTAAGTAATAGAAAGATATCTAAGCAAACTAAAACCGCGACTTTTATTAGCCACGGTTTGTTTTTATTTTATACTATCAGTAAATTCTTTAATATCATTATCTGATGGACTTGATGAAAATCTTTGTCCAGTAAGCCACTTACCACCTTTAGCATCATTTTCTAATAGTTTTCCACTGTTACCAATATCGGAAGAAGCTGATGTACAGAAAGGAATGACTGTTTTATTAGTAAAATCATTTGCTTTAACAAATGTATTTACTGGCCAAGCAGCAATACCCCACCAAATTGGATAACCAATCAAGATAGTATCATAATTATCCCAATTATCTACTGTGGTAGTTTCTAATTTTACATTTCGTAAAGATTCGTCATTATGTTCCCTTGAAACTCTAGATTTATCATTTGACCAATTTAAGTCATCAGAAGTATATACATCTTTAGGTACTATTTCAAAGATATCAGCATTTAAATAGTCAGCTATTTTTTTAGCAACTGCTTCAGTATGACTTTGAGCTGAATAATATACTACAAGAATTTTTTTATCCGTAGTAGTTGTATTTTTATCATCAGTTGTACTGTTATTTTTGTTTTCATTAATATTTGTTTTTTCTTTATTTTTATAGTAAGTACCAATACTGATTGCAGCAATTAAGACTATTACTATAATTAAAATTGTAGATTTTTTCATACTATGTCTCCTTACCAATTTTTCTTATCGTTACGGCAGTCTTCGTTTTCTCTTCTTGATTTTACAATTTCATCAAACCATTCCACCATTTTAGGGTCTTGATGATTAAAGAATAAACTATTACTTGTGTCTAAATTATTAATTTCTTTCATATCATCAGTTGATAACTCAAAATCAAAGACATTAAAGTTTTCTTCCATTCTTTCAATATGAGTAGATTTGCAAGCGATTATAACACCTCTTTGAATTAACCATCTAAGCATTACTTGAGCAGCAGATTTGTTATATTTTTTGCCAATGGTAATTAATGTTTCATTAGTGAATAAACCATTTCTTCCTTCACCAAACGGTGCCCAAGCTTCCATTTTTACTCCGTGTTTTTCCATATTTTCTTGTGCTAAAGTTTGAGCATTTAATGGATTTACTTCTACTTGGTTAATAGCTGGTATTATTTTTCTACCAAATAGACAGATATCTGTTAATCTATCTGGATAGAAGTTCGATACTCCGATAGCTCTAATTTTTCCTTCTTCATATAATTCTTCTAAAGCACGGTATGCTCCATAATAATCAGCAAATGGTTGATGAAGTAGTACTAAGTCGATATAATCGGTTCTTAATTTTTTTAATGATTCCATTACTGATTTTTTACAATTTTCATAGCCATAATTATCTATCCATACTTTAGTTGTGATAAATAATTCTTCTCTTGGAATACCACATTCTGCAATAACTTCTCCAACTTCTTCTTCATTAAAATAACTTTGAGCAGTATCAATTGCTCTAAATCCTACTTTAATAGCATCAAGAACACATTTTTTAGTTTCCTCTTTTGGAATTTGATAAACTCCAAATCCTAGTATTGGCATTTCCACACCATTATTCAATGTAACATATTCCATATTATCATTCTCCCTTTCTTAGAATATAAATGACTTCTAAATTAAATTACAATATAATTGTAAATGCCGTGTGTTGCACCCGGTCAAGTGATTTTTTGAAATTAATTACTTTTTTCTTGACCAAGTGTAAATAATATAGCTTAAAATAATATAAAGAGGCGATAATAGTATGAGCAAAAATAAAATATTATATTCAATGAAAGAAACTTGTGAAAAAACACATCTTACTTATGATACATTAAAATTCTATTGCAACGAAGGACTTGTCCCTAATGTTAAAAGAGACAAAAATAATTATCGAGTATTTGATGATAAAGATATTGCATGGATTGATAACTTAACTTGCTTAAAAAATTGTGGTATGAGTATAGCAGAGATAAAAGAATATCTTAGTTTGTGTTTAAAAGGAAAATCATCTATTCCAGAAAGACAAGAAATATTAGACATTAAACTTTGTGAACTAGAGCACAAAAAAGAAGAGATAGAAGAAGCAATTGCTTTTGTTAAGTGGAAACAAAATTTCTATCAAGACGTTCTAGCAGGTAAAACAAAGTATTTTAGCAATTTAACAAATACAGAAGATGAAGACTAGAAATCATTAATAAAAAAGAACCTGTTAAGCAGGAACTATTAATATTATGACCAATTCTTATCTAATTCAAAATATTTTGCATATTTATAATCGATTAGTTCACCATTTTTAGTATCAGTCCAACCTTTGAATTTATGAGACCAATTGGTTAGTTTTTTTGCTTCTTTACCTTTTAATTGGCTTAAAACCTTATTCATTACGGTAATTTCTTCTTTTGTAAATAATGATAAGTCACATTCTTGAATTGGTTTAAATAGAATTTTATCTTCTTCATCATTGACAAATTTTACATAGTTTTGTTTTATCAAAAATGATAAGTGTTCATCTTTATTATCTATGATTGGACCATAAGTACCGTGTGCATATCTTAAAGATGTGATTGGTTTGTTATTTTCCTTTTCAGATTGAAAATCAATAGAAAATAGATTTTTCATTATTTGTGTTTTGGTTAAATAATTATCTTTTAATACATATAAAAATACGTTTATAGTTTTTAAATCTAAATCGGCATTAATTGTGTTGTATATTTTAAAATATGTTGTTTTATCAACTGAGTTTTGATTACTTTTTAGAATGTTTAAAAATTCATTTTTATTATTCAGTATTTTTTTATAAATTGCAAGATATTGGTTTTGTGGTAAAGATTCAGCATTTTCATATCTTACAATAGTTCTTTTACTCCATCCAAGAGCAATTGCAAATAATTCTTGTGATAGATTATATGAATTTCTTATTTCTTTTAATTTTTCAAAGCTTAAGTCGTATAGTTTTAAATAGGCATTATAAATGTTATATAATGAGTCATCAAGAATTTCATTCATTAGTTCATTTTTGCAATAAGGACATGAAAGTATTTCCTCTTCCACAGTAACTTTTTGTTTATGTACCGTATAAGTGTTTTTCTCTTTTTTATGGTTTGGTTCAACATCTTTATTACAAGTAAAACAGTATACTTTTTTCTTCATATCATTCACCCTTTCTTAACTAATAACTTTCGTGAAAAGATATACAAACAATTCCTCGATTATTTATTGTTAACTTTATATAGACCATTTTTGTATTAATTATTTTCTTGAAAACGTATATTTCTGAATTCATATCTCTTGACATGTCGTAGTCACGGTCAATTTTGACACAATCATTTACTTCTAAACTTTGTATATGTTTCCAGATATCTTTTTCTTTCATAATACCAATATCAATTAAAGCCTGCTTAGCAGATATCTTCTTACCATTGATATTAATTTTTCTGTAACCAACAAAGTAATGATTTCCTTTTTTAATTTCTTTTCTACAAGTATTTAAAAAGGAATTAACTGCGTCCAAATTCAAAGTACCTAGCATTTTGCCTCCTACATAAGTTGCTTTTTCTAAGATGGCTTTATTATATATTATTTTTATTTTGGTGTCAATTGTCACCAATAACATTTTTCGCGTTTATATAGATAAACAGATATTTATCTATAGGGTTAAATAACATTTTATCATTTTCAGGTTATCTAGAAAAAGTCTAAACTATGTTGTAATACAAGTAACAGTTAAAGACTAATTTTTTTAATACTAATTTATCATGAACGTTCTATAAATAATAAAATAAACTTTTACAAAAAAAGATTTAAAACATTTATAATTTTAAATCTCTATAAATATATACTTTTTTAAATTCAATGGAGAATAGGGGATTCGAACCCCCAACTTTCCCAATTTCAATGGGCTGCTCTGCCTTTGAGCTAATTCCCCATTTCTCTTGTATTTTATCAGATATTTTTTATTTTTGCAATTCCTTAGTTTTGCTTAATAAATTCACATAAATTAGGATCTTCTAAGTATCTATTTAAAACTCTTATTAAAAATAAATCCAATATATTATCAACACACCATAATATTTGCAATTTAGTTTCAAACTTACTTGTTTCTTTTTCTATTTCTTCACTAAAAATTTTTTTATAATAATCTATACTATCTATTATTTTATTTCCATCTCCATGTACTAACATTGATCTTATATTATATATTTCTCTTAATTTCTTACTTAAATCTTCGTTAGATATATCGAATAGTTTATTACATAATATCCCAACTTTTAAAACAAATGCTTCAGCTTTATTTTCTTCCTTGGATATCAACAATCTTTCTAAAAAGGAAACTTTCTTTATTATTCTATTCTCAACTAAAACATTATCTTCTAAAAGATTATCAATCATCATTATAAAACTAAAATTAAAATCTTTGCTTTTTAATTTAAACATTTTTTCTAATTTTTCTAATTTTTCTTCATTTAGAGAACAAGTATCATCAAAAACTAATAGCATAGTAAATAGAACTCCAATTAAATCTTCATCATTTTTAACTTCACTATATTCATACATCTTGCATTGACCAAATGTCTCATAGTTCCCATCATCAGATGCAATATAATTAGAAAAATCTATTATTTTAGGTATTAAATTATAAATATAGTTTTCATAAAAATGTTTATTAAATTCTTTTATGTCTATTTCGGCAATTAAAAAATTTCTAAGTTTCTTTCTTACATTTTCTAATGTTAATACTTCAAATACATTTTTGTTAAATCTGTTATATATATTGATAATTGTTTCTTCTTTCTTGCTTTTTGCTATATTATTGAAAAGTTTAGCTTTTTCTATATCATAAATTTTCTTTTAATATTTATACTTTATTATTATTTTTTTGTTAAAATAAAAAACCGTGAAAATAAATCACGATTCAATCTATGTTTTAACTCCAGATGTTAGAGCATAGTCACTATATTGGCAGGGGATGAGAGAATCGAACTCCCAACAGTGGTTTTGGAGACCATTATTATACCATTTAACTAATCCCCTAACTGGTACAAGTAAATTATAACATAAAACCTAATGATTTAACAAGACTTTTTCGTTCTATGATATAATAGAAAAAAATTTAATATTTATTTAATAAATTAATGATTAACTAATAATGGTGATGAATATGAAAGTATTAATTGTAGAAGATGAATATAACTTAGCAGATGTAATAAGGGAAAGATTAGAAAAAGAAAAATTAACAGTAGATATAGCAACTGATGGAGAAGAAGGTTACTACTATGCTGCAACAGCTGTATATGATTTAATAATATTAGATGTAATGCTTCCTAATATGTCTGGTTTTGAAATATTAAATAAATTAAGGGAAGAAAAAGTTACTAGCAAAATAATAATGTTAACAGCAAAATCAATGCTAGAAGATAAACTTAACGGACTAGAAAATGGAGCCGATGATTATTTAACAAAACCATTTCATATGGATGAATTAGTAGCAAGAATAAATGTTCAGTTAAAAAGAAATGTTAAGAATCATAAGAATGTTTTAACATTTGGGGATTTAGAGCTCAATACAACAACATTAAAAGTGACTTGTACAAAAACTAATGAAGTAGTAGAACTTATAAAGAAAGAATTTCAATTGTTAGAATACTTTATCAATAATCCTAATCAAGTATTATCAAAAGAACAAATTTATGATAGAGTATGGGGACTAGATAATGAAGTAGAATCTAATAACTTAGAAGCTTATTTATCATTTGTCAGAAAAAAACTAAGAGCAATTGATTCTACCGTCATAATAAAATCAGTAAGAGGAATGGGGTATAAGATAGAATATGGAAATCAAGAAGTTAAGTAATAAAATATTTTATACATTAATTCTAATATTAAGTATTTCTATCTTAACCGTAGTAGGTATCTTTAATATTCAAAACTATTATGAACAAAAAAAATCAATTAACAATAGTTTAAATGTTTCAATGACAAAAAAAGATAGAAAAGTAATACCACCTACTAAAATAGCTGATGCATCAGAACCAGTTGATGATGTAACTCATAACACTGAAGATATGAAAAATAAAAATATTAAATTTATGGACTCAGTAATTTATACAATACTTCTAGATGATAACAATAATATTTTAGAAGTAATCAATCATTCTAATGATGAAACATCTAGTGAAAAAATAAGTTCTATTGCTAAGAAAATACTTAGTAATAAGAATATAAAAGATAGATATATTGGTAATTTATATTTAAGTGATTACTCTTATGCTTATTCAAAAGGAGACACTTTAATAATACTTGATAATAGTAAGATTAAAAGTTCACTATTGCTATCTTTAGAAGTATCACTTTTCATCTTTATTATTTTAGAGATATTAGTTATCGTACTTAGTAAGTATTTAACTATCTGGATAATCAAACCAGTTAAGGAAAGTTTTGCTAAACAAAAACAGTTTATTGCTGATGCTTCTCACGAATTAAAGACACCACTATCAGTTATAGTAGCAAGTAGTGAAGCGATAGATATTACAAATCAAAATAGTAAATGGTTAAAAAATATTGAATATGAAGCTAACAGAATGAATCTTCTTATTAGTAAGTTATTAGATCTTGCTAAAAGTGAGAGAATGGAAGAGATTGTACTAGTTAATAACAATTTATCAAAAACAATAGAACTCTCTTTACTTACTTTTGAAGGAAGAGCTTTTGAAAAAGATTTAAAGTTAAGTTATGAAATAGAAGATAATATTAATATTTTAATGGATGAAGATAGTATTAAAGAGTTAGTGGAAATACTACTTGATAATGCCATTAAACATTCTAAGAAAAATGGTAGTATTAAAGTTTCTTTAAAAAAAGATTCTCAAGTTACTCTATTAGTACAAAATGAAGGTGACCCTATACCTAAAGGAGAAGAAGAGAAAATATTTGAAAGATTTTATCGTGTTGATAAATCAAGAAATAGAAAAGATAATAGATATGGTCTAGGTCTTGCTATTGCTAAGAATATTGTCCTATCTCATAAAGGAAAAATAAAAGCTAGTTCTCTAGATAGAGTTACTACTTTTCAAGTGACTTTTAAGAAGTGATTTTTGAATATTCATTAATTTACATATCAATATATCTATGGTACTATTATTAATAGATGAGCAGTATTAATCTTTTAAGTGGTTAATTCTGCTCTTTTTTAGAAAGAGGTAAATATGAAGTACAATTATATTTTAGGTCTAGATGTTGGAATATCATCAGTAGGTTGGGGGTTACTGGCACTTGATGAAAATGATGTTCCTTATAAAATAATAGATGTTGGTAGTAGAATATTCAGTCCTGGAGAAGAAACTACTGGAGATAGTAAAGCTAAAAAACGTAGAGAAAAAAGAGGAGCACGTCGTGTTGTCAGAAGAAGAGAATTTAGATTAGATAGAGTTAGAAATCTATTATATGAAAATAATTTTCTTGCTGGAAATGTTACTGGAAATTTAGTATCAATAAGACAAGAAGAATTAACAGATATTTATAATAATATGATTAATAATTATTATAAAGAAAATAACACTAATCCATACGAACTTAAAGTAGCAGCATTAGATAGAAAGTTGTCAAAGGAAGAATTATCTATTATTTTGGTACACTATGCTAAAAAAAGAGGCTATAAATCAAATAGAGAATCAGCTAGTAAAAAGGATAGCGGCAAGGTTTTATTAAATGCTATTGAAGAAAATATAACTTTAATGAAAGATAAAAATTATAGAACCATCTCTGAAATGTATATCAAAGATGAAAAATTCAAAGGCAAAATAAAAAATAGTCCTGAAAATTATAAAGTATCTGTTACAAATGAAATGTATTTAGATGCGATTAATAAAGTATTAGATAGTCAGATAAAATTTGGACTTATTGATAATAAGTTTAAAGAAGAATATTTAAAAATATATAGCTCTAGAAGACATTATTCTGAAGGACCAGGAAAATATTATGAATATGATGAAAATGGAAATAGATTAGAACGTAGATCTAAATATGGTGGAGATTTAATTAAAAAAATGGTTGGCAATTGTGCATTTGATCATAAACCAAGAGCTCCAAAATATGCATTTTCATCTGAACTATTTGTTGCTTTATCTAAATTAGTAAATTTGCGATATAAGATTGGTGATGGGAATTATCAATCATTAACACCTGAAGAAATAGCAAGGATTATTAACACTGCTAAAGAAAAACAAACCGTAACTTATAAATATCTTGTTAAGATATTAGGTACTAATGATGTTACAATAAAGAATTTAAGCTTAACTAAAGACGAATATATAAAAGTAATAGAAAAGTACAAAAAGTATTTAAGTATTCCAAAAGAAGAAAAAGTTGATATTTACTCTTTAGATGAAAGTAAACGAGGTCCTTATGAAAAATTTTATAATGATAAATTATTTTCTAGAAAATTGATAGAATTAGAAGGATATCATACGTTAAAAAATGCAATATTATCATCTTATAACAAGAAAATATGGAATGAAGTAAAAGATAATATTGAATTTTTAGATGAATTAGCACTTTACTGTACAAACTATAAAATAAACGAAGATATTCAAACAAAAATTAAAGAATCGGAAATTATTGATGCTAAATTTGATGACATTAATTTTGTAGAAAAATTACCTAATTTTAAGGAACATTTAATGTTATCTACTGATATTATAAGAGATTTAATTCCTTTAATGATGCAAGGAATTACTTATGATAAGGCAATGGAAAGTATCAATATTGACCATTCAAATGTGTCAAAAAATATAGAAAAGAAAAACTTATTGGTTCCAATATATGTAGATGAAAATATTAGAAATCAAAGAGTAATTAGATCACTTACTCAAACTAGAAAAGTGCTTAATGCAATTATAAAAAAATATGGTATGCCAAAAATAATTAATATTGAAACAGCAAGAGACTTAGCTAGAACAAAAGATGAACGAAAAGAAATAGAGAAGTCACAACTAAAAAGAAAAGCTGAAAATGAAAAAATTCGTAAATTTTTAGTAGAAGAAGGACCTTTTACTGATGTTAATAAGATTAGTAGTAATGATTTATTGAAATATAAATTATGGAAAGAACAAAATGAATTTTGTGGATATAGTATGGAAAAGATAAAATTTGAAGAATTATTTACTAATAATATTGTTCAAATTGATCATATTTTGCCATATTCTAGAACTTATAATGATAATTATTTAAATAAAACATTGGTTTATACTAAATATAATCAAGATAAAGGAAATAAAACACCTTATGAATGGTTTGGTAATACTCCAAAATGGAGTCAATATGAAAGCTTTATTAACAGTTTAGCTATTTCTCAAAATAAAAAAGATAATTATTTATTAACTAAGTTAGACTTAGAAACCGAAAGAGAAATGAGAAATCAAAATTTAAATGATACAAAATATATAAGTAGAGAACTTGCTAGTTTAATAAAAGCACATTTAAATGTACCAAAAGTTAATGTTTATCCAGGTGCTATAACTGCTAAACTTAGGGCAAGATGGGGATTTAATAGACTTACACATAGTTATATTTCTAAGACTTACATTATGCCAGATGATATGAAGACAGATATAAATAAAGATAGAGATAATCATCTTCATCATGCTATGGATGCGCTTGTTATAGCATCTATCACTAAGTCCTTGGAACAAAAAGTAACGCTTTATGAAAAATTTAGTAGATATATTGATGGTATTGCTAAAAATAAGTTAAATGAAATAAAGATTAAAGATGTCGATGACGAAATAGCTAGATTTTTTGATGAAGATGGTGTATTAAAAGAAACAGAATTTAAAGAATATTTAAAAGAACAAGAAGCTCATGATAATATTTACTTTTCAAAATATGGTGTTAGTACATTAAAATTTCCTTTACCATATGACAATTTTGTAGAAGAAGCTAAAGAAAGAGTATATGAACAAGATATTGAAATACTAAAATGGAATTTGAAAGTACATGGAACATATACCAATGAAGAACTAGAAAAGGTACATACACTAACTCCATCACTAGCAAAACCAAAGATATCAGGTGCAATGCACAAAGAGAAATATTATGGTATGAAAACTATAGAAAATAATGATGAAAAAGTAACTTATAAAACATTGAGAACACCTATAGAAAATGTTAAACGAAGTGATTTGGATAAAATGCCAGACCATGAGAATGGTTCAAAAGACATTTTTAATACTTTAGTAGAGTGGTTTGGAGATTGTAAAGATGGTGCAGAAGCTTTAAAAAAACATGATGGAAAATATCCAATTAATCCAAATGATAAAGAACAAAAAGCAATAAAAAGAATTAAAGTATATTCAGAATTTAATAATACTGGACATACACTTAATAATGCTAATGTTGAAAAAGGTGGAATTTATAGAATTGATATTTTTAAATCAAATAATGAAAGTGATAATAAACTATATTTTGCAGCATATGATGTGTTTGAAATAGAAAAGATAAAAGAATATCAAAATAAAAACAATTCTAGTAAAGAATTCACAATTAAACTAGAATATGGTCAAGGAAAAAATAATAAAATTTTACCATATAGTGAAGTGTTGAATAGTTATAACTTATATATGAGTTTATATAAAAACGACTTAATTAAAGTAATTACTACTGATGGAAGAGAAAGTATAGCTTATGTAGTAGGATGCTCAAGTGGTATGTTTGAAGTTAAAAGTAAACTTGGAGATGGTTACGACATAATTGGAAATAGTAATATTTTTTCAAAAGTTCGAACACAATATCAAATAACCGTTTCTACTATTAGTTCTATTCAAAAGCTTTCTATTAATATTTTGGGTGAAATTAGTGGGGTATAGACAAGTCGTTATTAAGAAAAGTGAAAAAT
The DNA here is from genome assembly GCA_934148995.1 of uncultured Bacilli bacterium. GTDB lineage: Bacteria > Bacillota_I > Bacilli_A > RF39 > UBA660 > Onthousia. The sequence goes on along the minus strand of CAKPDM010000001.1, from coordinate 29,886 downwards.
TATATTTTCAAGATAACCAACTGATGATAAAAAAAGATGAAAATATTTCAAAGGTTCCATTAGAAGATATTAATTATGTTTTAATTGAAGATGCTACCACTTTATTAACTACTAGGTTACTAGCAGAGTTTGGAAAGAATGCTATTTCAGTTATTATTTGTGATGAGAAGTTTTTTCCAACTTCAATTATGTATCCATATAATTATCATTTTAAACAACTAGATGTTTTTTCACACCAATTAGAAGTTCAAGATGAAGTTAAGAAAGAATTTTGGAACCAAATTGTAAAGAAAAAATTAGAGAATAGTATTAGAGTTTTGGAAATGACTTCAAAGGAAGAATTTCCAATCTCTAAACTTAATGATTATACCTCTGAAATTATTGATGGTGATATCAAGAATAGAGAAGGATTAGCTGCTAAAATCTATTTTAGAAGTTTATTTGGAAGTAAATTCATCAGATTTTATGATGACAGTATAAACGCTGCTTTAAACTATGGTTATACTATATTTGCAAGTGCTATAATTAGAAATCTATCTGTATTTGGACTTAACACTTATCTAGGAATTCATCATAATTCAAAAATTAATAATTTTAATTTAGCTTATGATTTCTTAGAACCATACCGAAGTGTTGTAGATAAATTTGTTTATGATAACAGAAATAAAATAGTATATCCTTTGTCTTTTAACTTTAGAAAAGAACTAATTAATTTATTAAATAAAGAGGTTAGTCATAATGATAAAAAATATACTGTTGAATATAGTATAGGTCTGTTAATAAAAAGCTACATAAAATCATTTTCTACTGGAGAGGCAAAATTAGATTTGCCAACAATAATATATGAGTAAATTTATGAGAATAATTGTAATGTTTGATTTGCCGATGGTAACAGAGAAAGAAAAAAAGATAGCAACTAAATTTAGAAAATATTTATTAGATGATGGCTTTATAATGATGCAATTTTCAGTTTATTCAAGAATTTGTAAGAACAATGATGATTTAAATAAACATATTAATAGATTAAAAATAAATGCTCCTAAAAGTGGAAATATAAGGCTTTTACAAGTGACTGAAAATCAATATAACAACATGATAATGTTTTCAGGTGAAAAAAGTGTGGAAGAAGATATATCTATAGAAAATTTGTTAGTTTTTGAATGATAAGAAATAGAAAAATACTATTTCTTTTTAGATACAAAAAAAGCAGGAGTTAACCTGCTTTGTGATCTTTAAGGTTAGATCAAACCTAAGGCCGTTGTGCCTTATTACAGAAACCTGTAAATTTTTAGTAATGTATGTCCTTCTCAGGACAATTTAATCTTACTACATTTTTTATTAATGGTCAATAAATTCTTGAACAATTTCTTCAAAAAGTTTTTTATCTTTTTTATTAGCACAAATTATATATTCAGAAACAATATTTTTAGGTTTAGTTGTCATTATTTTTATATTATCAGAGTTAAGAATTTTTCCAAATGCTGAAGGCATTCTAGTAAATATATTTTCTTTAATTTTATTTACTTCAGTATTACTTATTAGTCCCTCATTATTACTATAGAACTCATCAAATGAAGTATTTATATTTTTTTGATTATATTCTTCTTTAATTAGAAAATTTTTAATAGCCTTATCTATTTTATTAATTGATATTATCTCATTTGATATTTTGTAAACACTAAAATTGTTTATATCTAAATATTCAAAAATATTATTACAACTACTTATTATAAAGTGACAATTATCATTAGATAGATTATTAATACTGTTTAAAACTGAAATAATCTCATCACTATTTAGATAAACATCAAAGTTATTAATTATGACAATAGTCGGTTTTTCTACTAAAGATTTAATATCTAAAAAGTATAACTGATAGAGTAACTTTCGTTTCATAGATTTTGATATTTCTTTATCACTTAGTAAAATGTCATCAATATAAATATTGGTAAATTTATCAATTATTGAATACATGTTTGGAATTTCAATTTGAAATGAAATATTGTTATCACTCTTTTTATTAATCTTTCTATTTAATAAACTATTAACTTTATCATCAATTACATCAAATATTTCATTAGTGCAATCTATAATCTTTTTTTCATCAATTTTCTTTTCTATGTCATCATATATTAGTTGTTTTAAGGTATTATTTTTTGTAAATTTAAATTCACTACTAAAGTCAGTATTTTCATCAATATTTATTATGTTATAGTCATTACTATCAAATTGTTTTCCATTTATTGCTAATCCTTTACTATTTTTTAATAATTTATTAGTTAATTCACTAATGAATTTATTTTTATTTGTAGTATTTTTTCCACAAAACATTACGTTATTGTTTAAGTTGAATTTGACTTCCTTATTATCAAATATTGTAACAATTTCCATATTATCTCCTATTCTATAATTATGATTATTTTCATTTGGATATTGTGTTAATAAAATTTACGGATTTCTCTAACATGATTTTTCTATTTTATTATATCAAATCTGTTATAGATTACCAAAAATTTACAGAATACTTTATAGATGAAGAAAACATAGTAGAAATGATAATAAACCTAAAAGAAAAATAGTAGCAGGGAAATATAGGTCTGGAAGTTTTGAACTGCTGAAAAAATATTACAGTTATGTAGCAGCATTATTGGAAGATGATGATACAATAGATAATGAGAAAGATGTATACGTTATAATTAATAGAAGTATACTAAATGTAAGGAAATGATAACAATGAGTGAATCGCTAATGGACAATGAAAAAGTAAGAAGACTGATGATAGATGAAATACCTTATAGCATTATTGGTTATGCTAGGTACGTAGGAAGTATCTCTAGGGAAGAAAAAAGACGTTTACTTGATTTAAATCAAAATTATCCAGATATAAATAGTATTGAAGATATTACAATAGATTCAGAATATAGTATTGAGTACAGTGAAAAAGAAATAGAAAAGGCTAAGTTATGCTTATACAAACTTATTGATTTAACAAGAAATAAGATAATAACATCCGACTATTATAAAACTCACGTGCATCGGGGAACACCGAATGACTGTATAAGGTTGTTTTCGGTTTATAGCAAAGAATTAGATGAAATATTTAAAATTTTAAAGTCATAAGAACATGGCCTTTTTATTGTATCAAAAAACTTATACATTACTAAAAATCTACAGGGTCCTGTAACTTCTTTCTTATTTTAAAAAATTTCATTTTAGTTATACATTACTAAAAATCTACAGGGTCCTGTAACCCTTTGTCAGTTTCAATATATGCTTGTATAGTTATACATTACTAAAAATCTACAGGGTCCTGTAACAGTGGTTTAGAGTTTAATTTTAGTGATTTGTTATACATTACTAAAAATCTACAGGGTCCTGTAACGAAAGTGGAGTAGTTTATGAAAAAGAGTTTGTTATACATTACTAAAAATCTACAGGGTCCTGTAACACCTAATAAAATATAAAATGATACCTTTAAGTTATACATTACTAAAAATCTACAGGGTCCTGTAACTAAATACTACCAGTATGTTCACCTAAATTAGTTATACATTACTAAAAATCTACAGGGTCCTGTAACAAAACCAATAACGGTTTCATCAGACGGCGTGTTATACATTACTAAAAATCTACAGGGTCCTGTAACACCACTTCTTGCATTGGAACTAATCTACTTGTTATACATTACTAAAAATCTACAGGGTCCTGTAACTATTGATATTTTACAATTACAAGGGAAAGGTTATACATTACTAAAAATCTACAGGGTCCTGTAACTCGGCTCCTTCAACTTCCTTGGCAAATCTAGTTATACATTACTAAAAATCTACAGGGTCCTGTAACTGATGAAGAAGAGTATTTAAAAGATAGTAAGTTATACATTACTAAAAATCTACAGGGTCCTGTAACTGATAATACAGCTTTAATGAATAGAGATTTGTTATACATTACTAAAAATCTACAGGGTCCTGTAACACTCTTTAAATTCATTAAATGATACTAGTGGTTATACATTACTAAAAATCTACAGGGTCCTGTAACTAATTTTAAAAGTCAATTTGAAGAGTTGTCGTTATACATTACTAAAAATCTACAGGGTCCTGTAACACTCTTTAAATTCATTAAATGATACTAGTGGTTATACATTACTAAAAATCTACAGGGTCCTGTAACTAATTTTAAAAGTCAATTTGAAGAGTTGTCGTTATACATTACTAAAAATCTACAGGGTCCTGTAACGGTCTTTCTTTTGTACCGCCAGAACTAGCAGTTATACATTACTAAAAATCTACAGGGTCCTGTAACCCCTTTTCAGTTTCAATATATGCTTGTATAGTTATACATTACTAAAAATCTACAGGGTCCTGTAACATTCGATAAGTTGCTAGAAAACGAAACTTCGTTATACATTACTAAAAATCTACAGGGTCCTGTAACTCAAAATAATCTTATCATAATATTAAAAATGCTTCAATATCTATATTTTTTAAAAGAAATTATTGCCATACTTTATAAAGTGAAATTGTAAATGTCTTTATGAATTATAGAAATATTACTCATTTAGAAAATATAATTAATTAATTCTTAAGGAAAAATTAAGATTTGCCTAGAAAATGCTATGCTATAATCAAAAAGAGGAGCGTAACATAATGGATAACATATTAATAGTAGATGATGAAAAGGAAATAGCTGATTTATTAGAAATATATTTGAAGAACGAGAACTATAAAGTTTATAAATATTACTCTAGTAGAAAGGTTTTAGAAAATATCGATGAGTTGAAAATAGATTTAGCTATTTTAGATATAATGATGCCGGAGATAAATGGCTTAGAACTATGTAATAAGATAAGAAAAAACTATAACTTTCCTATCATCTTTGCAACTGCTAAAGTAGAAGATATAGATAAAATTAATGGTTTAAGTATGGGAGCAGATGATTATGTAACTAAACCATTTCAACCTTTAGAATTGATAGCTAGAGTTAAAGCACAATTAAGAAGATATAAAAACTATAATCAAAAAATAGAAGATGAAGAACAAATAGACTTTAGAGAAATAGTTATTAATAATAAGACACATGAATTTTACTTTAATGAACAAAAAATAGAACTTACCAAAACAGAGTTTGCTATTATGTGGTTACTATGTGAAAATCGTGGCAAAGTAGTAAAAAGTGATGACTTATTTGCTAGTGTGTGGAAAGAAAAATACTTTGAAAAAGATAACAATACGATAATGGTTCACATTAGACATCTACGAGAAAAAATGAACGACATTGGTAGAAAACCTAAATATATAAAAACTATTTATGGAGTGGGTTACAAGATAGAGGAGTGATAAAGAATGAAAGATAAACTAGTTAAAGAAATATATAATAACTTCTTTAGAAAAGCTTTTACGTCTTCCATAATAGCATTTCTTTCTTTACTTGCTATTAATATATTAGTTGGTTTCTTTGATTTTCAGTGGTTATATGATAAAAACTCTACCTTATATAATAACTTATCTGCTATATCTAGATTAATTGCTTCACCACTATTCTGGGTAGTACTAATAATAGTTATTATCTTACTCGAATCATATAAAAGTATGAAAAAAATGTCCACCTATATAAGTTCTATATCAGATACAGCTGACAAATTATTTAGTAGCGAAGAAGATGTAATTTTACCAGATGAACTAGCACCGTTAGAGCGAAAATTAAATCACCTTAAAAGTGAATACTTAAAGAATGAAAAGATAGCAAGAGAAAATGAACAAAAGAAAGATGAGCTGATAGTATATCTAGCTCACGATATAAAAACACCCCTTACTTCAATGATTGGTTACTTATCTTTACTAGATGAAATAGATGATATGAATCAAAAAAGAAGAGAAAAATATATCAAGATAGCTTTAGAAAAATCATATCGACTAGAAGAACTAATCAATGAATTATTTGACGTTGCAAGATTTAACTCTGAGAAAATAATCTTAGAAAAAGAAAAACTAGACCTTAATTTAATGATAGAACAGATAATTGATGACTTTTATCCTACCTTAAAAGAGATGAATAAAAAAATAGAATATACTCATTCTGGTAATTTAACAATTGAAGCAGATTCTGATAAATTAAGTCGAGTATTCAATAACTTATTAAAAAATGCTATCAATTATAGTAGTGACGGGACAGACATAACAGTAAAATCTTTTAAAAAGAATAATGAAGTAATAGTAGAAGTTACTAATAAAGGTAAACAAATACCTAAAGAGAAACTAGACCGTATCTTTGAAAAGTTTTATCGCTTAGATTATGCGAGAACTAGTAAAACTGGAGGAAGTGGTTTAGGCTTAGCGATTGCTAAAGAAATAGTAGAATTACATAACGGAACAATAAAAGCAGTAAGTAATAAAGAAGAAACTAAATTCATTGTAACTCTACCAATTGAATAATTAAGAAAAACTTAAGAATTCTCTAAGGAAAAATTAAAAAAGACTCTTTCTTAAACTGATATAGTTTAGAAGTATTAGTTTTAGAGGGAGAGAATATGAAAAGTTTTATTAGAAAAATTGTTTTTGTAGTAATTGGTCTTTTAGTATTAGCTAATATCAATTATCAAAATACTACAAGAGAAATAAATAAAAATGCAATTGATAACTCAGCAACAGAAGAAAAATCTATTACGGATAAGGAAAAATTAGATAAGATTTATAACGATAAAGACAGTTATCCAGAAGAATTATTAGAAATGTTATCGAGAAATAATGATATGTTAGATTATGTTTATAAATATAAAGAAAATAAGGGAAAAGTTTTTGCTAATGATATTGGTAAAATAGAGAGAAATACTGTTCCACTTCTTTTTCAATATGATGAAAGGTGGGGTTACGGAATGTATGGTGATGAGGTGTTAGCAATTAACGGCTGTGGACCTACTTCTGTTGCAATGGTAATAGCTAGTCTGACTGGAAGAAATATTATAACACCTTATGATGTAGCAAGTTACGCATACGAAAATGGTTATTATAAGAATGGAACAAGATGGAACTTTTTTACAGAAGGAGTAAGAAACTATGGAATAGTAGGAAAAGAATTACCTTTGATTAAAGCTAAAATCTTTAAAGAACTAGAACTTGGTCATCCGATAATATGCAGTATGCGTAAGGGTGATTTTACAACTACTGGTCATTTAATAGTTTTAGCAGGAATAAAAAATGGTAAATTAATAGTGAATGACCCAAATAGTAGAGAAAGAAGTGGTAAGCTTTGGAGTTATGAAGAAATTGAATCACAGATTAAAAATCTTTGGTCGTTTAGGACGTATTAATTATATTTTTTATTTAATATCATACTATCAAATGGGAGGTATATAGTATATGGAAACTCAATTAACTAATACAGTTAGTGTAGCAGGAAGTTACAATGAAGTGCCACTTTCTATTACATCTGATACGTAACAATGCTAGATGGTTTAAAAGTAACTAAAACTGCTGATAAAATGGTTTTGGCTGACGGAGTTTTAACTTATACAATAACAGTAACAAATAGTACGGCAGAAATATTTACATCACCAGTATTTAGAGTTTTCATATCTTCAAAGTTATAAGTAACACCATTATAAGTTCCATCAATTATGATATTTGCTTTAGTACTAGCAATTTTAATATCACTTTTTAAAGAAATATTACTTCCAAAGTAAATATAGGTATAAGAGTTATTACTTTCAAGAACTGTTTTTAATTCTTCACTTGAAAAAACAACAACTGTAGTGTCATTTATTATAGTCATATTTAGCTCCTCAATATATTTTATGCTTTAAATTGGTATGTTTAACAAAAATACTTAGATATTGTGTCAAATTACTGGCTATAGCAGAGGTGAAAATCTAACATGGTAGAAATGACTATAATGCTATCAGTTGTAATCTAAGTGAGAAAAATTTCATTCTGAAACTTGTCTTTTATATATGTATGGTAGGATAGAACTAAACAATTAGGTATTCTAACAGTTATTACTAGAAACTTTACTGAATTAAGTAGAATAGATAAAATAAAAAGAGCTAATGAAGCTTTTAATGGTGATTCTAATACAATATTAATATCTAATCATATAAATGCGAGAGATGCGACAAGGTTTCTGTAGATGGTGGTTAAAGAAATCAGTCAAAGATAATGCTACTTATGAGGTATAGCTGTTGATGAAAAATATATCAATAAACTTAATATTCATAAGAGAAATGGTTACGAAATACTTAGTAAAATGCTTAGTCAGAGTATTTAATATAGAGAACATGTTAATTGTCCTGTATGTAAAAGCTCTGACATAGTAATATTGAAAGGTGACAGGTTCAAGGTAAAAGGACTGGATTTTATAGGAATTATTTGTAAACGGTGCAATAAAATATATTGCTTTTGCGATGTTAAGTTTAAGTTGTAAATATGAATAATTAGTGAAAATGTTACATTCAATTTTATTTATAATTATCTATTTATAATTGGATTCCTGTTGTAAATAGATAATTTGTATCTCGTACGTAACATAATCATTAATTTTTCACATTCTCATATTTTTTTTTGCAAACAAACTTGACAAATGTTCTCACGAGTGATAACATGTTCTTAGCGAGTGTGTTATCGTTTGCGAGAACACTACGAAAGGAAGATTGCTATGAGTGAATTTAGTGAATATTTAAGGGGAAAGAGGATAGAAAAAAATATAACACTTAGAAAAATGGCAAAAGATCTTGCAATATCAGTTTCCTATCTATCTGATATTGAATCAGGGCATAAAATGGCCCCTAATTCAAAGGATGATAAATATAAAAATCTTATTGAGGATATAGCTGCTTATTTAAAGTTGAATGATGGTGAAAAGGAACAGCTTGTTATGTTGGCAGATAGAGATTTGGTTGATCATGGGCACATATCAAATGATATTACAAGTTATATGGGAACGACTCCATTAGCTAGTGTAGCTTTAAGAAAAGCTAAAGAAACAAATTTAACAGATGCAGATTGGGAAAGGATAATTAGAAATATGGATAATAAATAGTGAAGGTGATAAGTATGGTAAATAATTATAGGAAAGGTAAAAATGGCTTGCTAATTTTAAGCAAGCAAGATATTGAAAATGAAGCTGAATATCTTCTAAATCGATATTTTGGTGATTGTTTATATAATGCACAACCCACACCAATTGAAGATTTAATAGAAACCATTGGTTTGAGTATTGAATACAAGAAAATATCTGCTAGTTGTGAAATATTGGGTGCCTTTGTCTTTAATAAAGGCTATTTAGATGTGTACGACAATGACAATCCAGAAAAGTATTTATTTAATGAAAAGACGATTATCATTGATTCCACAATAGCAGAAAATGAAGATAGAAGACTTGCATTTACATATGGACATGAATTGGGTCATTACGTCACTCAGTATAGTTTGTTTCACATTGATAGAAGACAACTGTCGTTGTTTGATGCTAGTGAAAATGAACAAGTAGCAGTTATATGTAATAGAAATTCTATTGGTGGTAATTCAAAGAAAAAATTAATTACTAAGGAAGATTGGCAAGAGTGGCAAGCAAACTATTTTTCCTCTAGTATTTTAATACCTAAAACCTCACTGAAGAAAGAATTATCTTCATATTTAGAAAATAACGATATTATGAGTCAAGATGCTATTTTGAATAAATTAGATACAAATTCTTTAAATGATTTGATTCACAAGTTAAGTAGTACTTATGATGTTTCTAACGAAATGATGAAAAATAGATTAATTGATTTAGGATATTTGAATTAAATGATTGGCAGTTTGGTTGACGTAAGGCCAAAAAAAGAGGCGTTTGCACACCCCGTAAACAAATACAATATTTATCATCCAACAATATTGTATCACAAGTTTTAAAAAGATGCAAAAGAAATGCCTCGAGAGAGGAGTAAAATAAATGTCAAATTATTATTTAAACCTTAATGCTCAATCTAATGGTGATCATGAAGTACATAAAGAGTCATGCTACTATTACTATATGTTTAAATCAGGTTACAATTTTGAATTGTTAGGAGCATTTAGTAATGAGATAGAAGCCGTTAGATATGCAAGAATGAAGCATCCAACTTTTAAGATTGATGGATGCGCATATTGTTGTCCAGCTGCTCATACAAGATAACATATATAGTTTGTGAAAGGAGAACGTAGTTGAAAAAGATGGTTTTTGAATTACTAACTTCTCCTTTAACTATATCAGATAATTATTTTGTAAATGCTATTATTATGGGATTAATAGGAATTATTGCATTCAAGGTAGCTTTCAGAATAGTTGGGGATATTGGTTTATTTGGAGAAGTTGGTTCTATATTGCACTGGATAATCAGATTTGTAACTTTCTTCTTACTTTGGTTTGCTTATTGTACAGCTATAGAAATTACTAAATTTATTATTAGTCATATAATAATATCAGTTTTATGTTGTAGTTTTGTTATAGTTGGTTTTATTACTACAATTGTTTATAGTCATTTTATAAGTAGTCAGTAAAAGGGGACTGTCGAGAAATTAAGTAATTAATTTTCTTAACAGTCTCTTTTTATATATAAGGAAAGTGCGTTTGGATTGTTATTGAATAAAAATGGATCTAATAAAATTAAGCCCACATGAAAAAGATTAAATCAAAAACTTCAATTTTTTTAAATCAAGAGGTAACATAGTACCACCACAATAAGGACAATCTATTTCGGAAGTACTTTCCTTCTTTATAAATTTTAAAAATTCCATTTGTTCATTTATGACAAAACTTGTAACTGAATCCAATTTGTGACATTTTTTACATTTGAAAATGTAAATTTTTTCATCTTTTCTAAAATAGTCTTGAGCTTCATTTAAAAGTCTTTTAATTTCTTTTTCTTCTATATTCCAGATATACCTCCACTAAGTGTAAACACTTCTATAATATATTATTGTATTGTTACAAATTGGACAATTGATTTGATTAACTTCAAAATTAATGATAATAATAGACCTCCAGTTATTTAATTTTTTCTGATAATCAGATTTTTTCTTGGAAACTAGCTTTTGTACATCAATAGTAATTTTAGTGAAATTATGATAAGCACCATAAAGTCTAATCTGTTTAAAATTGTAATCAGGTATGTGAACGATTAATCTAACAATAAACTCATAGGCATGAATTTTTTCGATGATAATTAAATAATCATTACGTCTTTGGTACCAAAAAGTAACAAAGGTACTGTCATAATCAGTAATTCTAGATTCAGCCATAACAGACCTAGCAACATATCTACAGACATCTTTAACTAAATCAACATAAGATTTATATTTAGATGGAGGAGCATAAACATAGAATCTCTCTTTGTACTTGAAATACATAGCATTTTTAACTTTTCTAAATTTTGCTTTACCAATATCATCTTCAAGTAAATCTAATAAGACTTTCATAAATCTTTTTCTAAAAGAAGGGTAAGAAAGAAAATTAACCTTAACAAATTCTTTTGACTTATTAGAAATACCATCACCCATTAAAATCATATGCATATGAGGATTAAAAATAAGACTTCTACCAAAAGTATGAAGAATGCAAATATAAGCAGGAATCAATTCTTTTTTCTTATATTTTTGTTTGAATCAGCAATTGACAGTTATAGAAGTAGCCTTAAAAAGCAGATTAAATCTTTTTCTATCTTGTCTAAAGTAAATTCTTAGTTCATCTGGAATAGTAAAAACAACATGTTTATGTTTACATCTAAATAATTTAGAGAAAATAGAAGTTGAACGTTGTTTGCTATATTTATTACCACAGGAAGAACACTTTCTAGACTTACAAGTATGTGGAACGATTTTTCTTCACCACATTTAGGACATTTATAAATTGTATAACCTAACCCCCAAGATTGACATTTTAACATTCTTTCAACATTTGAAAATACACCATCTCTAATAGTAAGATTAGGATAAGTTTTTAAAAAGTTAGTCCACCAATCTTGAAAAATTTCTTTAATAGTAAAAGTAACTTTTCTATTTTCAACTCTATCTTTGTATTCAATAAAATTACTATCTATTTTAATACATAAAATCATAATCACATCATGGTAAATAGTTTATCACAAAAGAAAACAACCACAAAGTGGTTGACTAATAAAATTTATTTCTTAAAAGTTAGTAGTACTAGAAATTAATATATAATGAGCTGGTTTTATGAATCAAGACACCAAAAAATTAGATAAATAATAATTTTACTTTTTCTGACATTGCTACTATGTTATTTAATATAGATAGTATGTTGAATAAAAACACTTAGATATTGTGTCAAATTACTAGTTTATTCATATTTTATAGTGAGGTGAAAATATGGATGAACGTGTAAATGGTGGAGTGGTAGTAGATGCTGGACATGGTGGAAGTGATCCAGGTGCTATCAGTGGTAATCTAAGAGAGAAAGATTTAACTCTAAAAGCGGCTTTATATATGTATGATAGATTTAAACAATTAGGTGTTCCAGTAGTTATTACTAGAGATTTTGATGAAGATTTAAGTCGAGCAGATAGATTAAAAAGAGCTAATGAAGCATTTAATGGTGAGCCTAATACAATATTAATATCTAATCACATAAATGCAGGGGGTGGCGAAGGTGCGGAAGTAGTTTATGCTCTTCGAAACAGTTCCAAACTTGCTGAAGACATTCTTACATCTATCGGAGAAGCCGGTCAAGTTATGAGAAAATATTATCAAAGACGTCTACCAGAGAATCCTAGTAAAGATTATTATTACATCATAAGAGAAACATCACCAATGCAATCATTACTAGTTGAATATGGCTTTATTGATAATGCTAAAGACCAAGAGAAATTACAAAATGATTTGTTAAGTTACGTCGAAGCAGTTGTAAAAGCAGTTACTGAATATTTAGGAGTAAAATATACTCCACCTTTTGAATCAACAACTTATACAGTAAAAAGAGGAGACAGCCTATATAGTATTGCTCAGAGATTTGGTATTACCGTAAATGAATTAAAAAATAGTAATAACTTAACTAGTGATACTCTAGTTATAGGTCAACAATTAATTATTCCACAAAGTGATGTTTCTGGTGATTTATATCAAGTCCAAAGAGGTGATACACTATATAGTATTTCTAGAAAATTAGGCGTATCAGTAGCAGACCTAAGAAGAGCAAATTCCTTAACAACCGATACTTTAACACCTGGACAGTTGCTAACAATACCTACTACAAGTAGTGACAATCAAGTCACAAATACTTATATAGTTCAAAGAGGCGATAGTCTTTGGTTGATTGCTAATAAAAATAATGTAACAGTAGATGAACTTAAGAAAGCTAACAACTTGACAGGTAATACACTAACGATAGGTCAAGTACTAGTTATACCTTCTAGTAATAATCAAACTCCTCCATCTGAAGATAACAATATAGGATATGAAACGACCTATATCGTAAAAAAAGGTGATAGTCTTTGGAGTATAGCAAATAACTATGGTGTAACTGTTAATCAGTTAAAAGAAGCTAACGGTATAACCAATAATATGTTAACGATTGGTCAAGAACTAATCATTCCAGTTTCATTACCAAGCAATACTCCAACTAACACAACAACTTATACAGTAAAAAGAGGGGATAGTCTTTGGTTAATTGCTAATAATTATAATACAACAGTAGATAACTTGAAATCATTAAACAACTTATCAAGTAATCTATTAACAATCGGACAGGAACTAATTGTTCCAACAAACTAGAGGACAATGAAGTCCTTTTTCTTTTGTCAACTTACTGTAAAATAAGTATAACTTATGATATAATAAAGGCGTAAAATATGAATGATTTACAATATATTACATAAGGAGGGTATTTGCAAGTGTTAGATACCGCAATTAAATTATTAACTAAAATAACAGATAAAGGATATGAAGCATATCTAGTTGGTGGTTTTGTAAGAGACTATTTATTAGGCATAAAATCCAGTGATATCGATGTTACCACCTCTGCTACACCTAAAGAATTAATGGAAATCTTTAATGACTCTTGTCTTCCAACCAATGAATATGGCTCTGTAACTATAACATTTAACAAAATTAGATTTGAAATAACTACTTTTCGTAAAGAATTTACTTATAAAGATAATCGTCATCCAGAAGAAATAATATATATAAAAAATCTAAAAGAAGACCTCTTACGAAGAGACTTTACAATAAATGCCATTTGTATGGATAAAGATAAAAAGATAATAGATCCATTAGATGGAAGAAAGGACTTAGAAAAACGCGAACTACACACCATAAAAAGTCCAGAAACAGTCTTTAATGATGACGTTTTAAGAATACTAAGAGCCATACGTTTTGCTACAACATTAGATTTTACTATTGGCACTTTAGAAAAAAATGCTATAATAGAGAACAAATATCTTCTTGATAGTTTGTCAATGGAAAGAAAAAAACAAGAACTAGATAAAATATTTAGTAGTCCAAATGCTATTAAAGGAATAAATCTTTTAAAAGAGTTAGAGCTAGCTGAAGTATTAAATCTAAATAATCTTACAAAAATAAAACCTTGTAGTCAGTTAATTGGAATCTGGACCCAACTAGAAGTAGATGATATTTATCCATTCAGTAACAATGAAAAAGACTTAATGAAAAATATAAGAAAAGTCCTAAACTCATCACCAACCAATCCATTAACTCTTTATAATTGTGGTTTGTATCCAGCAGTAGTAGCAGGAGAATTAATGAACTATTCAAATAAAGAAATCAATGAAGCCTATCTAAACTTAGCTATTCATAAACAGAGTGACCTGGCAGTAACAACAGAAGAAATTTTGAAAAGTATCAATCATGAGGCAGGAAGTTTCTTAAAAGACTTATATGAACATATAATAAAAGAAGTCTTAACTAGAAAAATTCCAAACGAAAAAGAAGATATATTAAGAATAAGTAAGCAATATTTAAAGGAGGAATACAATGAATCAAGATAAATTACAACACTTTCTATCTCAGAAAATAGTAACTATTCCCTTATTTCTATTTCAAAATATGGATAAATTTTCAATAACAGCAGAAGAATTCATTTTCTTAATGTATTTAAAAGATAAAGGCGAAAAATTCACCTTCAATCCTATCGAAATAGAAGAAGAAACAAGTTTTGATAAAATGAGGGTTCTCCAATTAATCTCAAATCTTACAGATAAAAAATTATTAAATCTAGAAACAACAAAAAATGACAGTGGAATCTTAGAAGAACTCTTGGATTTAACACCATTTTATAAGAAATACTTGTCGCTATTTATCAATAATACAGTAGAAAAAGAAAAAAAAGAAATATCACAAAATCTATTTGGTGAGATAGAAAGAGAATTTGGAAGAACATTAAGTCCTAGTGAACTTGAATTTATTAAAGCTTGGCTTGATAGTTTTGATAAAGATGTCATTTTAGAAGCAGTTAAAGAAGCAACTCTAAACGGAGTATCCAGTATTCGTTACATTGATAAAATTCTTTATGAATGGGATAGAAAAGGCATAAAGAAGAAAGAAGACGTAGAACACTTCTTAAGTCTTAGAAAACAGGAGGAGAAAGAACCAGTAGAAGTATTTGATTATGACTGGTTTGATGAAGATGACGAAGACTGAAAAGAAAGAAATCATTTCTAATTATTTAGAAAAATTATTTCCAGACCCTAAATGTGAATTGACTTATCATAACGATTATGAGCTTTTAATCGCTATTGTTTTAAGTGCTCAAACAACTGATAAAAGAGTAAACACTGTAACACCAATACTTTTTAATAAATATAAAACCTTAAAAGAACTCAGTGAAGCACCAATTACATCATTAGAAGAAATCTTAAAACCAATCGGTTCCTTTCGAAAAAAAGCTGTTTATGTTAAAGATATCGCCTATAATTTAGATACTAAATATAACGGAAAAGTTCCAACCGATAGGGAGAGTCTAGAAAAACTAAAAGGCGTTGGAAGAAAGACTGTTAATGTATTTTTTAGTGAGTTTTATAACTATCCAGCCTTTGCTGTTGATACTCATGTTGAAAGAATAAGTAAAAGATTAAAAATAGCCAGTAGTGAAGATAATGTCTTGCAAGTAGAAGAAAAATTAAAAAAAATTTTTCCAAAAGATGAATGGGCAAGACGCCATTTACAACTAGTATTATTTGGAAGATACTACTGTAAAGCTATAAAACCAGACTGTACTTTCTGTCCTTTAAAAGAAATTTGTAGAGATTATAAAGATAATAAATAAAAACAAAAATATGACAAAATCTGTCCATTTTTAATAAGAAAAGTGTATTTCCTAATACATTTTTTTCTTTTGACTGTATAATTAAAATAAGAGAGAGTGATGTTATGATAGAGTTGAAAGAAGTAAGTAAAAAGTATAAGAGTAATACCATTCTAGATGAAATTTCTTTAACTATTAAAGATGGTGAACTAGTAACATTGATTGGTGAATCAGGTTGTGGAAAAACAACAACTTTGAAAATGTTAAACAAACTTATCACACCTACTAGTGGAGAAATATATATAGATGGAGTTAACATAAAAGAATTAAATGACATAGATTTAAGAAGAAATATGGGGTATGTAATTCAACAAACAGGTTTATTTCCACATATGACCATCAAAGAAAATATTGAGATAATAGCAAAAACTGAAAAATATTCCAAAGAAAAAATAGCAAAAAGAATAAAAGAAGTCTTAAAAATGGTCGGTTTAAAAGAAGAAATGCTAGATAGATATCCTAGTGAACTATCAGGAGGTCAGCAACAACGAATAGGAATAGCTAGAGCATTTATGACAGATCCTAAAATCATTTTAATGGACGAACCATTTTCTGCTCTTGACCCTATTTCTAGAACCAGTTTGCAAGAAGAACTTTTAAAAATACAAAATAGACTTCATAAAACAATAGTTTTTGTAACTCACGATATGGATGAAGCTATCAAGCTTGCTGATAAAATAGCTATTATGGAGAAGGGAAAATTAGTACAATATGATACACCAGAAAACATTTTAAAACACCCAGCTAATCAATTTGTAGAAAATTTTGTTGGAAAGAAAAGAATCTGGAGTCAACCAACCCTCATCAAAGTAAAAGATTTAATGATAGAACATCCAATAACTGGTTCTCCTAATTATTCTATATTTTACTGTTTAAATAAGATGAAAATGATGAGAATAGATAGTTTAATGATTGTTGATGAGCAAGGATTATTTCTTGGGTGTTTATATGCAGAAAGTTTACAAGGGGCCAAGGCTACAAAAAAGAAAGATAAAGACTTTATGATAAGTGATGTCGTGACGGTTGATAAAGAAAATACTATAATTGAGTTAACGAAATTAGTTAAAGAAAATAGATTATCCAACATTCCAGTAGTAGATGAAACTGGAAAATTGGTAGGTCTAATAACTAGAAGTAGTTTAATAACAGCTTTATCACAGCAATTTCTTGAGGAGGAAGTATAATGGTAACTTATTTTTTTGAAAATAAAGCACAAATTTGGTCTTTATTTCTTGAACATATAGAACTAACTTTCTTTGCTGTGTTGTTAGCAATCGTGATTGGTATCCCAATCGGAATATTAGTTAGTTATTTTAAAAAGTTAAACAAACCAATTCTAGGAATAGCGAGTGTTTTTCAAGCAATACCTAGTATGGCACTTCTTGGTTTTATGATACCATTTTTAGGAATTGGAACAGTTCCTGCTATTGTGGTAGTAGTTTTATATTCGCTTTTACCAATTATTAAAAATACTGCAACAGGTATCTCTGGTATTTCTGATACAATGATAGAATCAGCTAAAGGAATAGGTCTAACTAATAGTCAGATACTTTTTAAAATTCAAATACCACAGGCTTTACCAATTATAATGGCTGGTGTTCGAATTTCTGCAGTTTCTGCTGTTGGCCTAATGACAATGGCTGCCTTCATCGGTGGTGGAGGACTTGGTTATTTAATTTTTTCTGGTATTAGAACAGTTAACAATAATCAAATTTTAGCTGGAGCCATACCGGCTTGTTTCTTAGCACTTTTCGTTGATTATTTATTTTCTATTATTGAACGTTTAGTGACACCAGTAGCTCTTCAACTAAAAGGTAAGAAGAAAGAAAGTGTCTTAAAAAGCAGGAAAAAAGATAAGATAATTTTAGTTGCAATTGCCATTTTATTTCTAGGTTTTCTAATAAGTAAAATTGATTTTAAAAAGGATAGTGAAAATACTTTAACCGTTGCTAGTAAAGACTTTACAGAACAAAATATTCTTTGTGAAATGTCTAGTATTTATATTGAACGTAATAGTAATATCAAAGTTAATAAGCAATGTAATTTAGGAGGAGCACAAGTTGTATTTCAAGCATTACAAAGAGATGATATAGATTTTTATATTGATTATCTAGGTACTGATTATACTGATATTTTAAAGTATGATCCTATATCTGATGTTGATAAGGTTTATCAAACAGTAAAAAAAGAGTTTGCTAGTAAATATGATATAGCGGTACTTTCTCCGATGAGTTTTAATAACACTTATTCGTTAGCAGTTACTAAGGAACTAGCTAGTAAATACAATTTAAGAACAATTAGTGACTTAGCCAAAATCTCAAAAGATTTAACTATTTCTCCAACTCTTGAATTTGTTAATAGGAAAGATGGCCTACCTGGACTTTTAACTAACTATAATTTGGAGTTTAAAAGTACTATAGCAATGGATGGCAGTCCAAGGTATACTGCTCTTTTGAATAATAATAGTCAAGTAATCGATGCTTTTACTACTGATGGTTTATTGAGAAAGTTTAATTTAACAGTATTAGAAGATGATAAAAACTTCTTTCCACCATACTATGCTGTACCTATTTTAAAACAAAAGACTTTAGAAAAGTATCCAGAGCTTGAAACTTTAATGTCAAAACTTGGACCATATCTAACTGATGAGGTAATGCAAGAGTTAAATTATGAAGTGGATGAGCTTGGTAAATCTCCAGAGGAAGTAGCAAGTAACTTTCTTGCTACAAATAATTTAATACCAACTACTACTGAAAAGTAATCTTGAAAAAGATTTATTACTTTGTTAAAATATAATATATAAATTAAAGAAAGTATGTGAACAATTTATGACTGATAATTTGATGAATCCCAATTGTTCACTATTTCCATCTCAGGGAGTTAACTCAAAATTAACCTGGGGGGGGGTACTTATTAGCACTAAGTAACAACTCTACTTTCTTTAATAGTGCAATAAACGGAATAGGAAACTAATCTTATTCTGTTTTTTTAGTGTGTAAAGGAGAAAAAATGAAAAGACGAAAAACTTATATAATATTACTAATTATTTTAGCAATAATAGCTTTAGGACTAGGAATAACTTATGCTTGGTTGAAACAAAATATTTCTTCTGAAAAAGTTCAAGTAATGCGAGTTGGAAACTTTAATTTCAGTTTAAAAGAAAATTCTATTGGTCTGTTATCAGGAGATTTTTTAGCCGATGAAACTGCTCTTCAAGAAGATGGTTATAAGTTTTCTATAGAAAACACTGGTAATTTTACTGCTAGTTATAGCATTTATCTTGACGATGATACAATCGAAGCTAATCAGATTAGATTAGATGATAAATTTATCAAATATAGTTTAGAAATAGATGGTGACATTTATGAACCAAAAGAATTATCTGATAGAAAACTTTATGAAGGAGTTTTAAAAAGAAGAGAAAAAACTGATTTTATTTTAAGAATATGGTTAAATTCTGATATCAATGGGGATATTGGTGGTCAAGTATTTAAAACTAAATTAAGAGTAGAAGCAAATCAAGAACTAACAAGTAGTAGCGAGACTTCTAAAATAACTTATGATTATAACTATTTAGTGAATGATGTGTTTGATAGTTATTATAACATTAATTACTATATGTTTTGTTGCAATAACATAAATAGTTTAACTAACACTAATACTTTCTATGATAATGTTGGAAGAGTTTTTTCTGGTGATGTTTTAAATGATTGGGGTTGGTACTTTAATAGTAAGAAACTTTTACCATTAAATAAAAAATATACCTACATTTTTGAAGGAATTATTTCAGAAGATGCAGAAATGAGAATTGGAAGTGAACAAAATGGTTATCAATTTTATACTTTGAAAAATAAGTGGAATAGATATACTCAGACATTTACAACCACTGATGGTGCCGGTTATTCAGCGTTTGTTATCTACTTTCGAAAGCAAATTGAAAAAAATATTAATATAAAGATAAGAAATCTTCAAATACAAGAAGGTAGCCTTAGTACATCAGATTTAGTAAAAAAATCAGGAACAAATTTGGAAACGTTTCCTCATCTTGCAAGAAATAACTATCAACTACTAGGTTGGTACACAGACCCGATAGAAGGAACAAAAGTATCAGAAGATGACTTAGTACCTGCAAGTGACACAACTTATTATGCTCATTGGAAATATCTAGGAGGAAGTTAATTCCTTTTTTTCTTTTGAAATAATCAAAAACAGTGTATAATAAGCTTGTTATAAAAAGGAGGTACCTTATGATTTATTTTGATAACAGTGCAACAACTAAAACGAGAAAAGAAGTTCTTGATACCTTTTATAAAGTAAGTGAAGAGTTTTTTGCTAATCCTAACTCTTTACATAAATTAGGTCTAAAAAGTAAAAAACTTATGAAAGAAGCAGAAAGTCAAGTAGCTAATCTTTTAGGAGTAAAAAGTGATGAAGTTATTTTTACTTCTAGTTCAAGTGAATCTAATAATATGGCGATAAAAGGCGTAATTAATTCTTATAAGCATCGTAAGAAGCTAGTTATTACTACCTTACTAGAACATGCTTCAATAATAGAAACTTTACATCAACTAGATGATAAAATAACTGTCAAATATGTCAAACTTGATGACAAGGGACATATAAATTTACAAAATTTAACAGAACTATTGGAAGAAGAACCGGTCCTTGTCACTATTCATCACGTAAATAGTGAAACAGGTATTATTCAAGATATTGATACAATTGGCAAACTAATAAAGAAATACCCTAAAACTATTTTTCATGTCGATGGAACACAAAGTGTCGGAAAAATACCAGTTAAACTAGACAATGTAGATTTATTTAGTTTTAGTGCGCATAAGTTTTTTGGCATTAAAGGAATAGCTTGCTTAATAAAAAAAGAAAAGATAAATCTTTCCCCATTAATAGCTGGTGGAGATAGTCAAACTATTTATCGTGCTGGAACACCATCAGTACCATTAATAGCTTCTCTAGCAAAAGCTCTTCGCTTAATACTAACAGAACAAGAAGAAAATACAAAGAAAGTACAAGATCTTAACAACTATTTAAGAGAAAACCTAACTAATTTAAATGTCATAATTAATTCTCCAGTTGATGCTTCTCCTTATATTTTAAACTTTAGTATAATCGGAAAGAAGCCGGAGACAGTTTTACATACCTTCGAACTTTTTGATATTTATATTTCCAGTAAAACAGCTTGTTCATCTAAAGAAACATATTCTCAGACCTTATATGCACTAACTAATAATATGGAGATAAGTAAAAGTTCACTACGAGTTAGTTTTTCAAAAGATAATACCAAAGAAGAAATTGATACGTTCATAAAAGTTTTAAAGGAGGAGATACTATAATGGAGAAAATGATATTAATAAAATATGGAGAATTAACTACCAAAAAAGGTAATAGAAATTTCTTTGTTAAAACCTTAAAAAATAATTTAGAAACAAAATTAAAAAACTATAATGCCAATATAACTATGGACTTGGCGAGGATGTATATAACATACGATGAGGAGGAAGAAGAGCAAGTAATAAATGCTATAAAAAGAACATTTGGAATTCATTCTTATCATATGATATATACTTGTGAATCAACCAAAGAAGAAATTACTAAGTTATTAACAGAAACTGTGGAAAAAGTTGAATTTAAAACCTTTAAAGTAAAAGTTAAAAGAAGTGATAAATCCTTTAAAGGAACTAGTGAAGAGTTAGCACCATATTTTGGAGGAATAGTTTTAAAGAATAAAAACAATATAAAAGTAGATGTTCATAATCCTGAAGTTATTATCAATATAGAAATATTAAAAGAAAAAACATTAATTTATTATAATGCTTTTAAAGGACTTGGCGGTTACCCAATTGGCACACAACCAAAAGGATTATTAATGTTAAGTGGTGGAATTGATTCACCAGTAGCAGGTTATCTTGCTATGAAACGTGGAATTAAAGTTGATGCAGTTTACTTTGAAGCTATACCACATACTAGTTTAGAAGCTAGAGAGAAAGTTTTAACGTTAGCTAAAAAACTTGCTAAATATCAAAACGAAGTAAAAGTTCACATTGTACCATTTACCAAAATTCAAGAAGAAATTTATAAAAATGTTAAAGAAGATTATGTTATCACTATAATGCGTCGAATGATGTATCGAATAATGGAAATGTTAGCTAAGAAAAATAAAGCTTATGCTATTATTAATGGTGAAAGTATTGGTCAAGTAGCAAGTCAGACTTTACACAGTATGCATGTTATTAATAATGTAACTAATTATCCAGTTATTAGACCAGTAGCTTGTTTCGATAAATTAGAAATAATTGATATTGCTAAAAAAATTGATACTTATGAAACTAGTATCTTACCATATGAAGATTGTTGTACAGTATTTGTTCCTAAACATCCCGTTATTAATCCAAGCTTAGATGAATGTATTAAACAAGAAGAAACTTTTTCCTTTGAAGAACTTTTAAAAGAAACCGTTAATGAGACATTTACTTTAAAAATTAAAAACGAACAAGAAGAAAATTTAAAAGAATTTCTATAGGAAAAAATTACCATAAAAAAAGATGTATGAAATTTAAAAAACTTCACATTCTACTAATGTAGGAGGTGAAACAATGACTAATTCAAGTAACAACAGTTCAATGAAGATGCGTGTTCCTGGTGCTAAACAAGCTATCGATAAAATGAAATACGAAATCGCTAATGAATTCGGTGTTAATTTAGGACCAGATGCTACTTCTCGTGCCAACGGATCAGTTGGTGGTGAAATCACAAGACGTTTAGTTCAAAATGGACTTAATCAAGTAAGCGGAAGTTATACTAACAAATAATAATAGATAACTTAGTCGATAGGCTGAAAAAGCCTATCTTTTTTTGTTTGATTTATTTATAATAAAGTTAGGTGATTTAAAATGTTTGACAAATATGAAGAAATTATAAATCTGGAAAAAATTCTGAAAGATGAATATAGAAAATAAAGTTAAAGTCTTGAAGAAAATAGGACTAAATTCTAATGGCTATCATATAAAGTAACAAAATAATTGGAATTTTTAAATATGTTCTGTTACAATAAGTAAAAGGAGATGCAAAAAAATGAAATTATTATCAGTTAACGCTGGGAGTAGTTCTTTAAAATTTCGCTTATACGAAATGCCAGAAGAAAAACTTTTAATGAAAGGAATGTTTGAGCGAATTGGTCTTTTTGGAAGTTGTTATAGCATCAGAATTGGTGATGAAAAAATTAGTAAAGATGTTCCTTTAAAAGACCATAATGAAGCTGTCAAGATTTTACTAGAAGAATTAATAAATAATAAAGTAATATCTTCTTTAGATGAAATCGAAGCAGTCGGAAACCGTGTTGTTCATGGTGGAAATAAATATTCTAAATCAGTTGAAATAACCGATAGAGTATTAATGGAGATTGAAGAAATTAGTGATTTAGCACCACTTCATAATCCAGCAGCTTTAAAAGGAATCTATGCCTTTAAGAAAAATATTCCTAATGCTAAGTTAGTAGCTTGCTTTGATACTGCTTTTCATCAAACAATGAAAGAAAAAACATATTTATATCCAGTACCATATGAATGGTATGTTAAGTATGATGTTAGAAAATATGGCTTTCATGGACTAAGTCATAAGTTTATTACAGAAAAAATGAAAGAAATCCTAGGAAAAAATCCTAATCTGATTATTTGTCATATTGGAAATGGTGCTTCTATAACAGCAGTAAAAGATGGTAAATCTATTGATACATCAATGGGATTCACACCAAATGCTGGAATTATGATGGGAACAAGATCAGGTGATATAGATTACTCAATTCTTTCTTATATAATGAAAAAGGAAGAAAGAAACTTAGACTGGATGGATAGTCAGTTAAATAAGAAGAGTGGTCTTGAAGGAATCGCTGGAATGAGCGATTTAAGAGATATCGATAGAGCTTATGAAGCACGTGATGCTAAAGCTTTATTAGCACTTGATATGTATACTGATAAAATAGTTGATTATGTTGCAAAATACTATGTTAAACTAGGTGGAAAAGTAGATGCTATTTGTTTCACTGCTGGTGGTGGAGAAAATGATGACATTATCAGAAAAGAAGCAGTTAATAAGCTTTATCCATTAGGAATTTATTTAGATGAAGAAAAGAATAAGGAAACAATCGTAAGAAAAGGTATAGAAGGAATTATTTCTAGTGCTGAATCTAAAATACCAGTTTATGTTTTAGCAACCGATGAAGAATTAATGATTGCAAGAGATACTTATAATTTAACAGTAGAAGAATAAAAGCTTAGGGAGTATCAAATGACAAGAGAAGAGTGTGTTCAAAAAGCAAAAGATATAATGATAAATAAAAATCCATATGGTATATATCATAAGTATAACTTTGATACTTATAACTATGGAGAAATGACACCAATTAATTCTGAAACCATTAACAATATGCCAAATGCTACAATTATATTAAGCGATAAGGTATATGGCTCTCTTCAAGCTATTCAAGATGTTACTAATAAAGAAGATAAAGAAGTACCATTTTTTCTATATGGGAGAGAAACTGCTAATAATACAATTGAATTTGATGATTTTTTTACAAATAGTAACAGAGATAATAGACAAAGTACAGAAGCAGTTTTTAATCAGATTATGATTGATGATTTAACAAGAAGAATCGATAATAATTTAAATTCGAACTTTGTAGTTTGTCATGGACATTCTCATCCATCAATAAGCAAGTTTCATCAGAACTTTTCACTTGGAGACTTTGCTTCTTATATAGAAATGAACCAAAATAACTCTGCATTTAGAAATAAACAAATCGAACTAACCAGTTGTTTAGTGACAAGCACAGGTGATATTAACTTTTTATTCTATGACAATATTAGTGACAATTTCTATCGCTTTACTAATGTTTATGTAAGAAAGGAAAATGGTCTTAGATCAGTTAATTGTTACAATATGAATCAAGAAGAAAATTATCACCGAACAGGACGCAGATAATTACTTATAAGATGAATATTTACTCTAATCATTTATACCAAGATAGAAAGTTTACATTTCTATCTTTTTTAGATATAATAAAGTTGTTTTAGAAAAGAGGAATATTATGAAAATTTTATCAATTAATACAGGAAGTAGTTCTCTAAAATTTAGTTTATTTGAAATGAATAATGAAGAAGTAATAGCTAGTGGACTATTTGAACGAATTGGACTTGATGGAGTTTATACAATTAAATATCAAGGACAAAAAATTAAAGAAGAAGTAGAATTAAAGAATCATACAGATGCTGTTAAAATTCTATTAGAAAAACTAATATCACTTGAAATAATTAAATCACTTGATGAAATTGATGGTGTTGGACATCGTTTAGTTCACGGTAAAGATAAATACGCATCTAGTGTTGTTATTACAGATGAAGTAGTAAACGATTTATTGGCATTCAAAGACTTTGCACCACTTCATAATCCAGCTAACGTTTTAGGAATCGAAGCTTTTAGAGAAGTTTTACCAAACGTATTAATGGTAGGTGTATTTGATACCGCTTTTCATCAAACAATGGAAAAAGAAACTTACTTATATCCTGTACCTTATGAATGGTATACCAAATATGGAGTTCGTAAATATGGTTTCCATGGAACAAGTCATCGCTATATAACAGAAAAAATTACTAAAGAATTAGGAAGAAAAGACTTAAAGATAATTAGCTGTCATATCGGAAATGGTGGTTCAATAACAGCTGTAAAAGATGGAAAATGTGTTGATACTTCAATGGGCTTCACCCCATTAGCTGGTATAATGATGGGAACAAGATCAGGTGATGTTGATCCATCAATTATTCCTTATGTTATGGAACAAGAAGGATTAAATGCTAGTGAAGTAGTAAATGCTTTAAATAAAAAATCTGGTCTTTTAGGACTTAGTGGAAAAAGTAGTGATATGCGTGATGTAATCTCTTTAGTAAATGAAGGTGATGAACAAGCAAAACTAGCTTTCAATAAGTATGTAAGAACAATAACAGATTATATTGCAAAATACTACGTTTTATTAAATGGTGCAGATGTAATTTGTTTTACTGCTGGTGTCGGTGAAAATAGCGTACCAGTAAGAAAAGCTGTATGTGAAAATTTAAAATGTTTAGGTATTAAAATAGATGAAGACAAAAATAATATTATGGGTGAAACAGCTAAAATTAGTAGTGATGACTCTAGTTGTCTAGTATATGTTATTCCAACAGATGAAGAGTTAATGATAGCTAGAGATACATTGTTTTTCTTACATCAGAATGGATAATAAATATGTGGAATCAAATTTATCGTAAAATAAAGAAATATGACAATATAGTTATTGCTAGACACGTTGGAGCTGATCCAGATGCTTTAGCTAGTCAAATATCTTTGAAAGAATCAATTCTTTTAACATTTCCAAAAAAAAATGTACTAGCTGTAGGAAATGGTAGTGCTAAATTTTCTTATCTTGGAAAGTTAGACCATTACGATGAAATGGATAACTTTCTATTAATTGTTTTGGATACACCGGATAAGAAAAGAGTAGATTTTAAATTTTTTGATAAAGCAAAAGAAGTGATTAAAATAGATCATCACCCATTTATTGATGATTTTGGAGGAATAGAACATATAGATACTACCGCTTCAAGTACATCAGAAATATTAATGGAGTTCTTTAAAGTATCAAAATTAGTTTGCAATAAAACAATAGCAATGCGTTTATATTGTGGTCTAGTTAGTGACTCTAATAGATTTTTATTTGATAGTTCTAGCTATAAAACTTTTGCATTGGTTAGTTATTACTTGAAGAAATATCAGTTTACTTTATCAGATATTTATAAAAAACTTTATATTAGACCTTTGAAGGAAATAAGACTAGAAGGCTATATTAAAGAAAATATGATAGTATCTGAAAATAAAGTGGCTTCTATTTTAATAACTGATGATATTGTAACTAAATTTAAAGCTGATAGTGCTTCCTCTGGAAATATGATTAACTTTTTCAACTATATAGATGAAGTACTTGTCTGGGTTATTGCTACTGAAGATGTAAAAAATAACAACATTAGAGTAAATATTAGATCAAGAGGACCAGTCATTAATAAAGTAGCTGAAAGATATAATGGTGGAGGTCATGCTTACGCTAGTGGAGCTAGACTTGCAAACTTTGACTTAGCTAAAGAATTAATTGCTGATTTAGATAAAGCAACCAAAGAATATATAGAAAGTGAGCTTAATGATGAAGATAAATAATGTAGAATTAGAAATGATTGTTACTAGAAGAAGCCAATATCCTACTAATCATCAAAAAGAATTTTTACTAGTAGGACGTAGTAATGTTGGAAAAAGTAGTTTCATTAATACCTTGTTAAATAGAAAAAATTTAGCTCATACATCATCTCGTCCTGGTAAAACACAAACTTTGAATTTTTATCATATAAATGATGACTTTTACTTAATAGACGTACCAGGTTATGGTTATGCGGAAGTTAGTAAGACAATACAAGCTAAGTTTGGTAAAATGATGGAAGAGTACCTAGAAACAAGAGATGAATTAAAAAGAGTTTTTATGTTAGTAGACCTTCGTCATAAACCTACTGAAGATGATATAATGATGTATAATTTTCTTAAATATTATCAAATTCCTGTTACAATAGTAGCAACTAAATCAGATAAAGTAGGTTCAAGTAAAAGAGAAAAGAGTAAAAAACAACTACTTGAAACATTAGATTTAGTAGTGGGAGATAATATTATTGTTTTCTCAAGTGTGACAAAAGAAGGAAAAGACGAAGTATTAAAACAAATTGATGAATTGCTAGTAGACACCATTTAAAGTGTTATGCATACCATACACTAGGTGATAGATAATGAAAATTGTTTCTACCTGTGATGGTTTTATTTTAATAACTCCTAAAAATTTATATTTAGAAGAAAAGGATAAAATGATAAGAGAATTAAAGAATTTTCTCTTAACTTATAATAATTATTTTTCCTTTTTAAAGACTGGCTTTTATGAAGTTAATGTCGGCTATAACAAGTTAGTAGGAACAATTTTTGAGATTAAGAAAGAAGAAGACTTTATTTTTGGTGAAGACCATATTGATCTTAGAATTACGATAGTTGGAGAGATGAAAATTGGTCTTGCTTTTGAAGAAGATATTATTTCACTTGATAAAGTTTATTGGTATCAAAATAAATATTATTTATTTGATGAAAAGCTTATCGAAAAGTATTTTTATACTCTTATTGAACAGGGAGAATATGTCTTTTCTGAAAAAAAAGAAGAAGTCTTAAAAAAAGGAAAATTATTAAATACTATGGAAGAGAATACTTATTAGTGTTCTTTTTTCTTTAAATAAGAAATAAAAAAAGTGCTAGTGATTTTTCAATAGCACAAAACAGTAATTTATAATACAATAGCAATCATATTACTTGAACCTTTATTAACAACTTTGGTAAGTGTTTGTTGTAATTTATAACGAATGTTATCAGGCATCATTGCTAGTTTAGATTGAATTCCTTCTTGAACAATATTATCTAAACTTCTACCGAAAATTTCACTCTTCCAGATTTCACTTGGATTATGTTCATAATCACGCATTAGATAATCAATTAATTCTTTACTTTGCGTTTCACTACCGATTATTGGTTCAAAAGTAGAGTTAACATCTACCCTAATCATATGTATTGAAGGAGCAATTGCTTTAAGTTTAACACCATATCTTGGACCTTGTTTAATAATTTCTGGTGTTTCTAGTTTCATATCATTAAGTGAAGGAGTAGCTACACCATAACCAGTTTGTTTTACCATTTTAAGAGCATATTTGATTTGGTCATATTCTCTTTTTGCTTCTTCATACTCTTGAAATAATGATAATAAACTAGCTTTACTAGTAACATCAATCTTAACAATTTCCTTTAATACTTGATTATATAAATCACTAGGTGCTTCTAAGTTAATAGTAACAATACCAGTAGCAGGGTCTACATTAGAAAGATAAGCTTTTTCAATTTCCTCATAATCTTTGAAATGGTCAGTTATGTGTTCGATATCTCTTAATTTATCGACTTCTATAACACTATTTTTGATAGCTTCAATATAAACTTTTTTAATAGGGTTATCATGATTTAGAATAGCAATCCATTCTGGCATATTAACTTGAACCTCAAGAATTGGAAATTCATATAAAGCTTCTCTTAAAATAGTGGTCATTTCTCGTTCGTTCATAGCATCAATATTAATTGGTAAAACGGGAACACTATATTCTTCTTTTAGACTTTCAGCAAGTCGTTCTGTTTCAGGCAGAGTAGGATGAGTAGTATTAAGTAAAACGATAAATGGTTTTCCAATGTCTTTTAATTCTTCAATAACTCTATTCTCAGCTTCTAAATAATCACTTCTATTAAATTCACCAATCGAACCATCAGTAGTTACAACAATTCCTATGGTTGAATGGTCTTTAATAACTTTCTCTGTACCGATTTCTGCTGCTTCTATAAAAGGAATTTCTTCATCATACCAGTATGACCTGTTTTTGTGATACCCATAAGTCTTTTTAAAAATTGCTCAAAAGCAACCTGTATTTTTCTTAT